>NZ_JBLXXX010000007.1:0-5542 GCF_048512825.1 Rothia sp. CCM 9418 | reverse complement strand
AAAACCGTACAGTGGACACAAACACAAAAACAAAGCCAAAATAAACATAAGCCTTCGGTCTATTAGTACCAGTCAACTCCACAAGTCTCACGTCCTTGCTTCCATACCCGGCCTATCAACCCCATCATCTATAGGGAACCTCACACCCACAAAGGGCAAGGAAATCTCATCTCAAAACAGGCTTCCCGCTTAGATGCCTTCAGCGGTTATCCCTCCCGAACGTAGCCAATCAGCCATGCACCTGGCGGTACAACTGACATACCAGAGGTTCGTCCGTCCCGGTCCTCTCGTACTAAGGACAGCCTTTCTCAAATTTCCAACGCACGCAGCGGATAGGGACCGAACTGTCTCACGACGTTCTGAACCCAGCTCGCGTACCGCTTTAATGGGCGAACAGCCCAACCCTTGGGACCAACTCCAGCCCCAGGATGCGACGAGCCGACATCGAGGTGCCAAACCATGCCGTCGATATGGACTCTTGGGCAAGATCAGCCTGTTATCCCCGAGGTACCTTTTATCCGTTGAGCGACGGCCGTTCCACAACGTACCGCCGGATCACTAGTCCCGACTTTCGTCCCTGCTCGACCTGCCAGTCTCACAGTCAAGCTCCCTTGTGCACTTACACTCAACACCTGATTGCCAACCAGGCTGAGGGAACCTTTGGGCGCCTCCGTTACACTTTAGGAGGCAACCGCCCCAGTTAAACTACCCATCAGGCACTGTCCCTGAACCAGATCATGGCCCGAAGTTAGACATCCAATATGACCAGAGTGGTATTTCAACAACGACTCCACCATAACTAGCGTCACGGCTTCAACATCTCCCACCTATCCTACACAAGCCACACCGAACATCAATACCAAACTATAGTAAAGGTCACGGGGTCTTTCCGTCCTGCTGCGCGAAACGAGCATCTTTACTCGTACTGCAATTTCGCCGAGTTCATGGTTGAGACAGTAGGGAAGTCGTTACTCCATTCGTGCAGGTCGGAACTTACCCGACAAGGAATTTCGCTACCTTAGGATGGTTATAGTTACCACCGCCGTTTACTGGGGCTTAAATTCTCAGCTTCGCCCAAAAGAGCTAACCAATCCTCTTAACCTTCCAGCACCGGGCAGGAGTCAGTCCGTATACATCGTCTTACGACTTCGCACGGACCTGTGTTTTTGATAAACAGTCGCTTCCCCCTGGTCTCTGCGACCCATACACGCTCCCCACCGCAAGGGCAGTTCACGCTCAAGGTCCCCCTTCTCCCGAAGTTACGGGGGCATTTTGCCGAGTTCCTTAACCATGATTCTCTCGATCGCCTTAGTATTCTCTACCTGATCACCTGTGTCGGTTTAGGGTACGGGCAACTAGAACCTCACGCCGATGCTTTTCTCGGCAGCATAGGATCACCAAATCCTCCACAAAGGAGTCCCATCACGTCTCAGGCCAACACCAGCGCATTTAACAACTGGATACCCTACACGCTTAGACCACGACAACCACCGCGTGGCTTGGCTACCTTCCTGCGTCACACCTGTTAATACGTTTACCTCCAAGGATAGGACCCTACAACCAACCAGCACACCCCCAAAAAGAAGGCACACCAGCATCGCATAGTTAGCATCACCCATTCAGTATTGACGGTTCTTCGTCGGTACGGGAATATCAACCCGTTATCCATCGACTACGCCTGTCGGCCTCGCCTTAGGCCCCGACTAACCCAGGGCAGATTAGCTTGACCCTGGAACCCTTGATCATCCGGCGCACGGGTTTCTCACCCGTGATTCGCTACTCATGCCTGCATTCTCACTCGCATACCCTCCACCACAGTTCACACCGCAGCTTCACCGAATACACGACGCTCCCCTACCCAACAAGAAAAATCTCATTGCCACAACTTCGGTGGTGTACTTGAGCCCCGCTACATTATCGGCGCAGAATCACTTGACCAGTGAGCTATTACGCACTCTTTCAAGGATGGCTGCTTCTAAGCCAACCTCCTGGTTGTCTAAGCAACTCCACATCCTTTCCCACTTAGTACACGCTTAGGGACCTTAATTGATGGTCTGGGCTGTTTCCCTCTCGACAATGAAGCTTATCCCCCACTGTCTCACTGCCGCGCTCTCACTTACCAGCATTCGGAGTTTGGCTGACGTCAGTAACCAATACGGCCCATCGGCCAACCAGTAGCTCTACCTCTGATAAGAAACACACGACGCTGCACCTAAATGCATTTCGGGGAGAACCAGCTATCACAGAGTTTGATTGGCCTTTCACCCCTATCCACAGCTCATCCCCTCCATTTTCAACTGAAGTGGGTTCGGTCCTCCACGACGTCTTACCGTCGCTTCAACCTGGCCATGGATAGATCACTCCGCTTCGGGTCTAGATCCTGCCACTCAAACGCCCTATTCAGACTCGCTTTCGCTACGGCTACCCCACACGGGTTAACCTCGCGACAGAACACTAACTCGCAGGCTCATTCTTCAAAAGGCACGCTGTCACCCCAAAAGGCTCCAACGGCTTGTAAGCACACGGTTTCAGGTACTATTTCACTCCCCTCCCGGGGTACTTTTCACCATTCCCTCACGGTACTGATTCACTATCGGTCATCAGGAAGTATTTAGACTTACCAGGTGGTCCTGGCAGATTCACACGAGATTCCACGAGCCCCGTGCTACTCGGGAAAACAAACGCCCGGCGTGTCAAATTTCGGTTACGGGACTCTCACCCTCTACGGCAGCCCATCCCAAGGCCTTCACCTACCCAACACGACATCAAGCCAGTAGCCAGTTAGAACTACCACGCTGCTCCCACAACCCCCATGATGCAACCCCTAACCGGTATCACACACCACAGGTTTAGTCTCATCCGCTTTCGCTCGCCACTACTCACAGAATCATTATTTATTTTCTCTTCCAGCAGGTACTGAGATGTTTCACTTCCCCGCGTTCCCCCCAACCAGCCTATACATTCAACTGGTGGTAACAAGCCTTACAACTTGCTGGGTTTCCCCATTCGGAAATCCTCGAATCAACGTCCTGTTATCGACTCCCCGAGGCTTATCGCAGATTCACACGTCCTTCATCGGCTCCTGATGCCAAGGCATCCACCGTGTGCCCTTAATGACTTACGACACACAAAATAATCAAAGATTATTTCAAAAATAACTAAGTTTTCTTACAAATCAAAGAAACACATCCAAACAAAAAAATCATTCAAACAGTTTCCAGAAGATGCTCGCGTCCACTATACAGTTCTCAAACAACAACCCAACTACCAACAAACACCACCACACAAAGCAGCAGCACCCACCAGCACCAGGCAAAACGAGAATCACAAACCAAAGCCTGCAACCTCAAAACCCAACAATGCGCCCTCTACCATCCAAAACCACAACCAACATTCCACCCATGAGCAAACCCAGTGTCCAACACTCGTGAACAAACCAGGCCAACCAAAAGATTGAGCTCCTTAGAAAGGAGGTGATCCAGCCGCACCTTCCGGTACGGCTACCTTGTTACGACTTAGTCCCAATCGCCAATCCCACCTTCGACGGCTCCCCCCAAAAGGTTAGGCCACCGGCTTCGGGTGTTACCAACTTTCGTGACTTGACGGGCGGTGTGTACAAGGCCCGGGAACGTATTCACCGCAGCGTTGCTGATCTGCGATTACTAGCGACTCCGACTTCATGGGGTCGAGTTGCAGACCCCAATCCGAACTGAGACCGGCTTTTTGGGATTAGCTCAACCTCACAGTATCGCAACCCATTGTACCGGCCATTGTAGCATGCGTGAAGCCCAAGACATAAGGGGCATGATGATTTGACGTCATCCCCACCTTCCTCCGAGTTGACCCCGGCAGTCTCCTATGAGTCCCCACCATAACGTGCTGGCAACATAGAACGAGGGTTGCGCTCGTTGCGGGACTTAACCCAACATCTCACGACACGAGCTGACGACAACCATGCACCACCTGTACACCAGCCCCGAAGGGAAAAACCATCTCTGATCCGATCCAGTGTATGTCAAGCCTTGGTAAGGTTCTTCGCGTTGCATCGAATTAATCCGCATGCTCCGCCGCTTGTGCGGGCCCCCGTCAATTCCTTTGAGTTTTAGCCTTGCGGCCGTACTCCCCAGGCGGGGCACTTAATGCGTTAGCTACGGCGCGGAAAACGTGGAATGTCCCCCACACCTAGTGCCCAACGTTTACGGCATGGACTACCAGGGTATCTAATCCTGTTCGCTCCCCATGCTTTCGCTTCTCAGCGTCAGTTACAGCCCAGAGACCTGCCTTCGCCATCGGTGTTCCTCCTGATATCTGCGCATTTCACCGCTACACCAGGAATTCCAGTCTCCCCTACTGCACTCTAGTCTGCCCGTACCCACTGCAATACCGGAGTTAAGCCCCGGTCTTTCACAGCAGACGCGACAAACCGCCTACAAGCTCTTTACGCCCAATAATTCCGGACAACGCTCGCGCCCTACGTATTACCGCGGCTGCTGGCACGTAGTTAGCCGGCGCTTCTTCTGCAGGTACCGTCACTTTCGCTTCTCCCCTGCTGAAAGAGGTTTACAACCCGAAGGCCGTCATCCCTCACGCGGCGTCGCTGCATCAGGCTTGCGCCCATTGTGCAATATTCCCCACTGCTGCCTCCCGTAGGAGTCTGGGCCGTGTCTCAGTCCCAGTGTGGCCGGTCACCCTCTCAGGCCGGCTACCCGTCGTCGCCTTGGTGAGCCATTACCTCACCAACAAGCTGATAGGCCGTGAGCCCATCTAAAACCAGTACAAACCCTTTCCACCAAACTTCATGCGAAGAATGGTCGTATCCAGTATTAGACCCAGTTTCCCAGGCTTATCCCAGAGTCAAAGGCAGGTTACTCACGTATTACTCACCCGTTCGCCACTAATCCACTCCAGCAAGCTGGAGCTTCATCGTTCGACTTGCATGTGTTAAGCACGCCGCCAGCGTTCGTCCTGAGCCAGGATCAAACTCTCCGTTAGAAAACAAAAGACATTTGAAAACCTGATCTCAAAATAAAAAACAAAACAACAACCTCAAACGCCACACGGGGTACGGTGACTCGGTCATCATTTCAATGCTGTCATTCTGAAACCAAAAAGGTTATATCAAAATAAAATATATAAAAATTTGGTATCAGTTGTAGTCACACACCACCACACTCACGTGATGATGCTATGAACAATAAAAAGCACACTATTGAGTTCTCAAGCAACAAACCACACGCAACCACACCAAGAAAAACATCCCAGTGACAACCACGCCGGTCAATCTCATTTTTCAGCCACCTACCAAAGCAGGCAACCAGATAACCTTACCAGCAATCCCCCGCAACATGCAACACCAAAACAAGTGAAACACACCACACAGCAAACCAGAAACAACCCACCAACCAGAAAAACCCAGCCAACAAACCATCCCCAGAAAACCAAGGAAAACCACTCATAAAATTATCAAAAACATCATCTGACAAGGAGCGATAAACACTCACACGCCCTGACGACTCGTACTACTTTACACCCACCCAAAACA
>NZ_JBLXXX010000006.1:0-26925 GCF_048512825.1 Rothia sp. CCM 9418 | reverse complement strand
TAACCTCCAAGTGAGGTTTCAGGCAACGTAAACTTTGTTGTAAGTTTACGGTGGCTATAGCAAGAGGGAAACGCCCGGTTCCATCCCGAACCCGGAAGCTAAGACTCTTTGCGCCGATGGTACTGCACTGGGGACGGTGTGGGAGAGTAGGTCGCCGCCGGTTTTTATCGGGATATTGAGGGGCTTTCACAATTATGTGAAAGCCCCTCTTTTTTATTTAATAACAAGTCATGAATTTTACGATTTGGTACTCCTGTGGAAAGAATGACAGTTTTCTATAAAAGCCTCTATAACGTTTATTCTTGGGAGATAACTCAGCTAGGCTATTATCCGTAAAATACTATGAAAGAGAGTATCTCTAGTGTCTAAAGAAGATTCTAAAAACTCTGTTGATCCACGCGAACGTGCTCGCCAGATTGCTGCTAAGCAAGCAAAGCTTGGTGCGCGCTCTAATAAACGTTGGATGCAAGCAACCATCGCTTTGGTTGTTGTTGCGATCATCGCTATTGTGGCAACAATCTTTATCACAACGAAGAAAAACACCATTGAGGATGCAGGGCCTGTACCAGAATCAGCTAATAAATATGGTGGTATTGTTCTGACTGCTGACGGTATTGAGAAAGGGGCTTCTGATGAGCCTACACGCGATATCAAGAGCCTTTATAGTGCAACAGCATCGCATCAAGCGACAGAAGGGGCAAAAGAAACTCCTCTGCCTCTAGGAGTGCAGACTCCTGAGGAAGCTGCACACAACGGGAAACCTGTACGTGTAACGATCTTCCAAGATTATAACTGTGTTCACTGCGCTGAGTTTGAAAAAGCTTATGGTGATGAAATAGAAAAACTGGTTAAAGAGGGAAAGATTACTCTTGAAATTCGTAATCTAACTTTCCTTGATGGGGAGTATGCTGGTCAGTATTCTGCTCGTACAGCTGCTGCGGCTTATGCTGTTGCAAATCAGGTTTCACCAGAGAAATTCTTGGAATATCAGAAAGAGATTTTCTCGCATCAGGGTAAAGTCATGAAGAATGCTGAGATTATTGATATCGCTAAAAAATATGGTGCTGATATCAAGGACGATATGGATAACAATAAATGGCGTTCTCTTGTGAATGTTGTGACACCTGAGTCTTCTAATAACGGTGTTTCTGGTACTCCTACGGTTTATGCTGACGGACAACAGTACACTTCTAATGACTTCACAACATGGATTAACGGCATTATTGAAGCTAAACAGAAGTCTGAGTAGTCTCAATAATCTTCTAAGACGTTATAGACGTTATAGACGTTTGTAGAGTTTTTGGAAAGCGTTTCGCTCATGGGCCTTTTAGGCATGTGAGCGAAACGCTTTTTTGTGATGTGTTTCCTGTCTTTTAGGTCTTGCTGAAGATGCATATTATCTAAAGTTCAGGTACACTAGTTGAGTGCCTTAGCGCATATGCCTCCTTAGCTCAGCTGGCCAGAGCACCTGTCTTGTAAACAGGGGGTCACCGGTTCGAATCCGGTAGGGGGCTCCACTTATGAGTGCAAACGGTAATACGTTGTTCTAGGAATAAAATTATCTGGGCACTTGTTTTTTCAAAATTTTTGAGAAAACAAGTGCCCATTTTTTATGTACCCGGTTCACTGGTATGGCATAGGATAAGTTTCAGCCCCTGAAGCTACTTCTGTCTTTAAGATGAATTTGTCGTCCGTGCCAGTGGTTGATAAGCCAACGATCGTGACTTGCGATAATGAGTGTTCCCTTCCACATTCTCAGAGCCTTTTCGAGTGCTTGCATGGTGTCTAAATCAAGGTAGTTAGTCGGTTCATCCATTATCAGTATTGAGGGATTCTGCGCTAGTACGATAGCGAGTTGAGCACGTCGTTGATTTCCCGCAGATAAGTCTGGAATGGGCGTGGCCCACATAGAAGGGTGCAGAATTCCTTGACCTAGCTCACCGACACCCTGTTGCCAAAGTCTATTGTTAAATCCGGTATCTCCTTCACTCGGGAGGTTTTGGGGAACAATGCCAATCGAATCATCACGTGAAACTGAGCCGTTTGTTTCTGCTCCTATGGGTGGGTTTCCTGTTGCAATCCAGTTAAGTAACGTGCTTTTACCGGTGCCGTTTCTTCCGGTGATAAGGAGGTGTTCTCCCGCCGATAAATCCATGTCTATTGGTAGAAGTCGGTTAACAATGGATGCCTGCCTAACGGAAACAACAATCCCCGAGCTTGGCTGACCTTGGTATGGAGGGAACTGTAACTTGTAGCTACGAGGTTTGTGGACTTCTTCCTCTTTTAGACGGTTCAACCGAACTTCGTCGCTTCTCCTGCGATTAGATGATGTTGCTGAAGCCCTATCAGCAAAAAACTTTTTAGCTACCCCGGTTGCAGTATTGAGGCGAGTTCCACCGCGAGCAATTTTCATACTTTCGTGACGGTGCTCTTGAAGTTTGCGTTTTTGGGACTGCTGAGACGAATGGATTTGTGCATGTTTTTCTTGAGCAGTTTTCTTCGCGGTGAGGTAATCCGAATAGTTCCCTCGACTGCGGAAAAGACCGCTGGAATTATTTTCTCCCCGTGCTTTAGCTAACTCGCTCCATACTGCAATGTCAGTGTCATAAATGATGGTTGCTGTCTCTTCGATAAAAGCCCGATCATGACTTGATACAAGTACAGGACCATCCCACTGACGAATGGTATCTGAGAGGAAGCTAACTGCGTCTGCATCTAAATGGTTCGTTGGCTCATCGAGAATAAGGGCGTTGGGACGAAGGACGAGTAACGCCGCTAACCGTAATCGAGCGAGTTGCCCAGGAGAGAGCGTATTGAGGCTACGTTCCATTAGGGATGCACCGACTATGTTTAATCCAAGACCAGTGAGAGTCTCTGCTAGCCGAGAGTCTAATGACCATACATCTCGTGCAGTCATTTCAGCAAGAACATGGTCGTATTCGGTTTCTAATGTACTGTCACCTTCAGATAACGAAGCCAATATCTGATTAAAACGTGCCGATAAATCTCTGACGGGTGCAAATGCGGTATCAAAGTAGTCGTTGACTTGACCTACGAAATGATTGGGGTCAGGCACAAAATGTTGTGATGGGGTGGGGACTACCTGCCCTGAAGTAAGTGATAATTCTCCAGAAGCGACTTTAAGTAGTGTTGTCTTTCCGCTGCCATTGGGGCCAATAATAAATGCTCGTTCGCTTTCAGCAACGTGAAGATTTACGCGATTAAGTATTTGGCGAGATCCGTAAGAAAATGAGACGGTGTTAAGAGTAATAGAGGGCATAGTAATCTCCGTGACGTAGAAAAATTGAGGTTACGTCTCAGCGGGGCTGAGTGGAAATTACATCTTCATTTCTATTATGCACTCCTTGAAAAATGATGCTACAAGTAGGCATCGAACGTATGCCATTATAGGTGGAACTCGCATTGAATACCACCCCAATGAAGTACTCAGAGATTATCTATGATAGTTATGTTTGGGCAGTTCACCTCAATCTTTGTTGTGTTAAATAGCTTTGATGTGCACCTCAAGTATTTATTGAAAAAATAAGATGAATAATCCTTGTGTATTTTCTTGTGTACATCCTTGGTAATGTGGTTCTACCTGGTTCTACCTGGTTCTGAGGGCTATATGAAAATATCTATGCTTATCGGTGCTCGATCGATAAAAATGGTATGTGTATGGTTATTCCGACGAATAGGCTGATATAAGGGGAGGAGAAAATACAATGTTCACGACAACAGGCGGTAATAAAGCTTTGACCGTTGTTTTACTGGTTGTGCTGATGCTTTGGTCTACGTATTTGGCGAGTTTTCATGCTCCTCATTCTATTTTTGCTGTTGTTTCTTTTGTCCTTCTACTGATGTTCTACCTCTACTGGGTCTTGAGAGAGCGAATCTTTCTGACGGTTATGAGTCTTCTGCCTCTTTACTGTATAACCGGAATGTCGATGTTATTCAGGTGTGTTGGAGAGAATAATAGTGTTCTGATTCTCCTCGCAGATATTCTGGCTATTGTTGCGCTTGTATCGATGTCTTTGCTTCTGTATAAGAAGTCTTCTACTCGCAATCCATAACTTTGGGTGCTGTTTTTTGGTTAGAATCAACACTCGTGAAGTGCCTAGATAGTTTAATCTTGGGGTGATTTTCTGCTGTTGAGCTTTTGCCGGAAAGCTCATATTTTGTACTAATGTCATGACTTTAATACTTTTTAATAAAGGTTATTTTTACCTCTTATAAATGCAAGATTTAGGGACTTATTTACCTTAAGTTTTTATGCGACACACCAAGGTTTTCTTGTATGTTTCTATGAAACAGCTTGAGTTAAGGTATAAAAATTTTTTTATGGATTTTTATTTTTGCATAAAAAGTTTTCCCATGTGAAACTATTGTTTTTATGGCTTGGTGACAATATGTAACTTAGTAGGAAAAAAGTAAGTACGAGTTAGTATTGTGTGGCGTAACACAGAGGGCTATCCTTATGTGTAGATGGAAAACGCCCGAGTACCATCACGGGCAACACACTAGACATTTATTGGAGGAGTAGACCTTATGAAGGCACTCGTTTACCACGGTCCCGGCAAGCGTAACTGGGAAGAAGTACCAAACCCCACCATCTTGGAGCCAACCGACGTTATTGCTCGTGTTGACACCACTACTATTTGCGGTACCGACCTCCACATTCTTAAAGGCGATGTTCCTGAAGTTGAAGAGGGTCGTATTCTTGGACACGAAGCTATTGGTACCATTACCGAGGTTGGCGAAGCTGTAACCGACCTTAAAGTTGGCGACCGCATCATCATTCCTGCTGTTACTAACTGTGGTAAGTGCTCCTACTGTAAGGCAAATCAGCCAGCACACTGCCAGACTGTTGGTGGCGTTGGCTGGATTTTTGGTTACATGATTGACGGTACTCAGGCTGAGTACGTTCGTGTTCCTTACGCAGAAACTTCTGTGCACCTCGTACCTGAGGGTCTAGACGACGAAGACGTTCTCTTCCTTACTGACGCTCTACCTACCGGTTTCGAGATTGGTATTCTCAACGGTAACACCAAGCCTGGTGACACTGTTGCAGTTATCGGTGCAGGCCCCGTCGGTCTCGGCGCAATTATGACCGCAAACCTCTGTGGTGCAGGTCGTGTCATCACCGTTGACATGGACGAGAACCGTATGGATAAAGCTCTCGAGCTCGGTGCAACCGATAAGGTTAACGCATCTGATCCTGACGCAATTGAAAAGATTAAGGCTCTCTCTAACGATGGCCTTGGTGTGGACGTTGCAATTGAGGCAGTTGGTATCCCTGCAACCTTCCAGACTTGCATGGACATCGTTCGCCCCTTCGGTTCTATCGCAAACGCTGGTGTTCACGGTAAGCCTGTGGAGCTTCCTATCAATAAGATGTGGATTTCTAACGTCTCCATCAATATGGGTCTCGTAAGTTGCAACACTGTTGGTAACCTGTTGAACATGGTGAAGTCAGGTCGTCTCAACGCACGCGCAATGGCAACCCACCACTTCACCTTCGATGAATTCGAAGAAGCATACGAGCTCTTTGCAAACGCTGCTAAGCACGACGCTGTAAAGGTTGTTATCTCCCGTGAGAAGAAAGCATAACTAGCTTCTTGCGTTCTACGCTGAAACCTTTAACGGTTGGATAAAAAGGTGTGTTGCCTCAATCTTTTTGGGGTAACACACCTTTTTTGTGTGCAGGAACAATGTGCATGAAAAAATTAAGCCGTTAATCTCACACTGTAAATTTCATGCATGTAATTTATCGGGCTTGAGTGCTGTTTTGAGAGGTAGAAATAATGGATAAAATAATCTTAAAACAGTTTTGACAAGCAAAAATGTAAAGTTGTGGTAGACTTATGTATGGCTTGAAGGCGCACTTGCTGTCATTTTTTGAGGCTCAAGTACTCCGATGAAGCGCTGAGTTTCTAGGAATCTTGCACTCTTAAAGGCGGTTTTAGGTTGCATAAAAGCCAGTATTTACATAGTATTTAAGGCTGTCGCATTGGTGGCAACACCTCTCGACACCTTGAACTATTCACCGTTATTCCGCGGCGGGGATTTAGCTTGTTTTCTCACCCAAGCTGAGTCTCATACACTCCAGCCCGGCGAATAACCCGGTGCTCTACCTTGGTGACGGGACGCTCATACAACTTGCACTTGTGCTAAGTATGTACCGCCTGCGCACCGTCATTACGTCAACAAATGGAGGAGAAAACTATGGCAGCAAACTGCCAGGTGACCGGAGCTGTTCCCGGCTTTGGACACAGCATTTCCCACTCGCATCGTCGCAACAAGCGTCGTTTCGATCCGAACATTCAGAAGAAGCGTTACTGGGTGCCTTCACTGCGCCGCAACGTAACCCTCAACGTGTCCGCTAAGGGCATCAAAGTTATTGATGCTCGTGGTATTGATGCTGTTGTTGCAGAAATGATTGCACGCGGGGAGAAGATTTAATTATGGCTTCAAAGACCAAGGACGTACGTCCTATTATCAAGCTTAAGTCCACTGCGGGTACCGGATACACCTACGTAACCCGCAAAAACCGTCGTAACAACCCCGACCGTATGACCCTTAAGAAATACGATCCCGTTGTTCGTAAGCACGTAGAATTCCGAGAGGAGCGATAAGACATGGCTAAGAAGTCCAAAATCGCTCGTAACGAACAGCGCAAAGAAATCGTTGCACGTTACGCAGAAAAGCGCCTAGCGCTCAAAAAGACCCTAGTCGACGAAAACGCTACTCCAGAAGAGCGCGAAGCTGCTCGTCTCGGATTGCAGAAGCTTCCTCGTAACGCTTCTCCAGTACGTGTTCGTAACCGTGACCAGATTGACGGTCGCCCCCGTGGCACTTTCCAAAAATTTGGCATTTCTCGCGTCCGTTTCCGTGAAATGGCACACCGCGGCGAATTGCCCGGTATCACCAAGTCAAGCTGGTAAGGTTTGGCTAGTAACGATTTAGCTACTGAAGCTAATCGCTAGATAAACATAAAGTCTCAGGAGGGGCAACTATGGCTAAGAACCGCAGCGAACTCGTCGCAGAGGTTGCAGAGAAAGCTGGCACCAGCCAGGCAGCTGTAAACGGTGTGCTAGACGCACTATTCCAGGTATTTGAGAAATCTGTCGCCAAAGGCGAAAAGATTACCATTCCTGGTTGGATGGCTATTGAGCGCACTGACCGCGCTGCACGCACCGGTCGCAACCCACAGACCGGGGAAACTATTCAGATTCCTGCTGGTCATGGTGTTAAGCTGACCGCTGGTTCCAAGCTGAAGGCAGCAGTCTCCAACAAGAAATAAAAACTTGTCAAAGACTTACAAAAGAGGTTGTTTCATCGAAAGATGAAGCAACCTCTTCTGTATATCTACGGTGTATAGATGTTTCAGTAACCTCAAGAGGACGAAACCTCAGATACACTAGAAAAAGTATTGGATACACAGGAGAGGAGCCACAACGGATGACGCACACATCCCTCGACCGCTCGTCTTCTGAACGTACTGAACAACTACTGCGTGCATGGTGTACCGCACTAACCTCCACCTCAGTAGGAGCCCTTGCCCACGGTATTGCAGGAGGCGGTCTGCCTCACCCCATTATCTGGCTTCTCTGCACCGCACTGACAGCATTAGCCTGTTTGCCGTTTAGTACGTATCGCATATCAAAATATCTCTTAGCCGGAGCAATACTCCTTGGACAAGGATTATTGCATCTCATGCTTGCATATAGCGGGACGTCACTGACCGATACACACAACCATCATCATGGAGCTCAACGGCTCAACTTTAGCTTGCATTTAGAGACTACTACTCGCCACGCGCATCATGGGAATATGCCGCTGATGGTGCTTTTTCACATCGGTGCGGCAGCAATAACTTTTGGCATGTTCTGCTATGGACAAGAAACGATTCGTCGTTGTCTCAACGCCCTAAGCCTTCGCCTGACAGAACTGTTCTGGACTCCACCGGTACACATTCACCTTCCCCGAACATACCGTGTGCCAATCTACTTTTTTGAGCAGACGCTCCATACCCTGCTACTTCTTCTTACACAGCCTCGACGAGGCCCACCTCTATTGCGTTGTTCTTTCCATAACTAAACAACACAATAGAAGGAATATATATGAAGACAGCACCATCTCGTGCACTCCATAAAACACTAATCTCTGCTCTATACGCACTATTAGTGTTAGGTTTGAGCGCCTTAGCCATAACTCCAGCTCAAGCCCATGACCAACTTATTTCTACGGTTCCTGCCGATGGAGAAACCCTTAACCAGCTACCTGACAAAATCACCCTCAAATATAGTGGGAATATTTTAGATGTCGATGGAGCTAACCAAGTACGAGTAACAACCTCGACGGGGGAATCTATCGCTAGCGAATCTCCAGAAATTTCAGGAAAAGATGTCTCGACGACACTTTTAGGAGACAAAAAAGCTAACGAAACATACACCGTTACGTGGCGAGTAGTTTCTGAAGATGGACATCCCATTCAAGGAAAATATGAGTTCGTCGTCGGTGAAGGTGCACCGAAAACATCGGCTACAGAGGCAACAGCAACTCACGAAGCTTCAACCGAAAAACAGGATGCGCCAGAAACCTCTTTGATCGAGAAAAATAAAGGCATTACCTTTTCTCTCGCAACATTAGCGACGGTAGCCGCCGTTATCGTTCTCCTTCTTAAGAAGCGACGTTCTTCTTAACTCATCTTCTCTATCGTCCAAACGTTCCTAAAAGCGTTTTATTATATTTTTTTTGAGGAATACTCATGTTTAAGATTTCTACACCCAAAACTACTGTCCTATTGAGCTCTGTCGCTATTGGTGCGCTTGTCCTTACGGGCTGCGGAGCACAAGATACCTCAAACCATCATTCTCAAAGCTCGGCTACTCCCACATCTTCTGCAGATGCTAGCAGTACTGCTACGACACCTACAGAAACTACAACGAATGCCTCTGCGCAAAATAGTGCACTGGTCTTTTCTGATACTTGGGTTAAAGCTACAAAAGGTGGTATGACCGCGTTCTTCGGGAAAGCAAAAAACACGACGGATAAACCCATCACCATTGTTTCTGCGACGAGCTCTATCTCTGATGATACGCAACTGCATACTACAGAGAAGGACCCCGCTACCGGCTCAACGATGATGAAACAAGTGACAAGTTTTACCATCAACCCCGGAGAAGATTTTGTCTTTGAACCAGGCGGAAACCACATTATGGCAGTGGGAATGAAATGTTCCCTACCTGCAGGACTTCGTGCAAATGTCACCCTCAAAACCGAAGACGGTCAAGAGTTCGGTTTTGAAGCAGTCGCTCGCGACTACTCTGGAGCAAAAGAAGAGTATGCTCCTAGCAAGGAACATACTCCCGCAGAAGGTGAACACTCCCACGAACACGGAGACTCCCACGAAGGAATGCACCATATGGACGGCATGTCTGAGGATGGAGATAACTCCCAGGGAATGCTGCCACAATGTGCACAATAATATCCACTACATCTAAGACGATGACAGCGTCTTAGAAAACCTCCACCTTGAGGAAACCGATGAGTGATTCTGAGCAGACCCCCGCACACATTTCTGACAAAGAAACAAGACCAGCACCAACACGTAGACACCTCGTCGCAGGTGCCCTTGGCGCAGGTATAGGAGCTCTTGCAACAGAAACAATCCATAGGATGTCCCCCGAAACCCACCAAGAAACAACAAAAGAACAAAAAGTTGCACCTCTTCAGGAATCGAGAACATCCTTTTACGGGGCACGGCAAGCTGGAATAGACACACCAGCACCAGCAATTGGGCATTTTATCGCTATCGACTTAAACGACGACACCGACACCCAACAGCTAAGCCGTCTGCTCAGAATCCTCACCGATGACGCCGCGCAACTAACTCAAGGACACGCCCCAATCGTTGACCAAGAACCAGAACTCGCAGAAACTCCAGCGTCACTAACCATCACTTTTGGATTCGGCGAAAAAATCTTCGAGATAGCAAACCCCCGCCAAAAACCACCATGGCTCAAACCACTACCACCCTTCGCGCAAATCGACCAGCTACAAGAACGCTGGAGTGACGGCGACCTCCTCATTCAAATCTGCGCCGACGACAGAATGACCGTCGCCCACGCGCAACGAATGCTACTCAAAGACACCCGAACTTTTGGAACTATCCGATGGGTACAAGAAGGATTCCGCCATGCGTACGGATCCCAAAAACCCGGGCAGACCATGCGAAACCTCTTTGGGCAAGTCGACGGAACCGTCAACCCCACAACATCAGATAACAGCATGGAACAAGTCGTATGGGGAAAACACCCTAAGACCCCCGCATGGGAAGAGAACGGAACCTCTATCGTCATCCGACGTATCCATATGAACCTAGACACCTGGGACGAAGCAGACAGAATTGCACGTGAAGACGCCGTTGGCAGAAAGCTAAGCAACGGAGCACCTCTTACCGGAGAAAAAGAACACGACATACCCGACCTCTCGGCAACAGACCACCTCGGATTTAACGTCATCGCACCCTACGCACACATACGTAGAGCAAGCCCACAAGAACCCCAAGAACGTATCCTCCGACGAGGATACAACTACGACCTTCCTGTAACAGACGCATCAGGCTTTTCACGACATGGAGAAACTACCGGAGGCATCTCCCAAAGCGGACTAATCTTCGCCTCATACCAGAGTGACCCCACACAACAATTCGTTCCCATCCAAGAACGCCTAGCACAACTCGACATGCTGAACACCTGGACGGTACCCATCGGATCAGCAGTATTTGCGATTCCCGCCGGATGCCAAGAAAATGGATTTATCGGAGAAAACCTCTTCAAACCCTCCCAGCCATAACAAACCCACACATCACACCACAACACAGGAACAACCAGCACATGGCGCAGCGACGACTTACGCAACAAAAAACACCTCAAGAGAAGACCCCACACCTTATCAAGGCACTCTCTTACGGGGGAATAAACCGCCAATGGATTTGGTCTTTTCCCATATCAGCGCTGCTACTACTTATCCTGTCATTACTTGTCACCGGCGAAAGCAACGCAACTGCTCTTGTCGATGCTGGAGCCTTTGTTCGTTGGGGACTACCTATCGTTGAAGTACTTCACAACTTCGCCATGATGGCAACAATGGGCGCTCTTATCTTTGCTATAGGCATCATCCCACGATTTACAGACTCCACTCTGAACGTAAAGACCTACCGAAAAAACTCCACCCAATGTCAAAAACAAAGAGCAGAATACCCTCCCTTCACTTCACTGCTTAACTTCGCCTCAGCACTATCAGTCACTTGGACACTCACCGCTATAGCAGTGCTAGTGCTTACCTACTCCGACATCTCAGGAAGACCACTAACCTCTGCAAGCTCTTACGCATCAGAACTCATCAGCTATATCACCGATATTGACGCAGGAAAAGAACAAGCTACAACAGTCATTGTTGCAGCCACTGTCTCAACGCTCATCTTCGCAGTACGTTCACTACTAGGATTACTTATCACCTGGGGTATTTCACTAATAGCCATTGTCGATATGGCATTAGGCGGACACTCTTCTGGAGGTGCAGACCATATGGGAGCAGTCAATTCCCTCGGACTCCACCTTTTAGGAGCCATCAGCTGGTGCGGAGGGTTAATTGCGCTCGCCTACATCTCCCAGCAAATTAGCACACCAGAAGCGGGCACCGGCACCACTGTAGAACAAGACCGAGGTACTAATACTACTCTGAACCGTCGTGCGCCAATGGCAATTGTGGTCCTCAGAAGGTACTCTGCAGTAGCGCTCTTCGGCTTTATTCTTATTCTTCTATCGGGAATTATTAACGCTGCTGTGCGTATGAATAATATTTCTGAACTATTCACCACGGCCTATGGCAATATAATTCTCACAAAATTTATTCTGACCATGATGCTAGGTGTCATAGGCGCAGCCCACCGACTTTACCTCATACCTGCTATGTCTCGGGGGAAGATTCGCCCCCTTATCGGTATCTGGCGTGCAATTATTGCTGAAATTATAATTATGGGTGGAGCTAGCGGACTAGCCGTATCACTCTCTCGAACAGCCCCACCCGTTCCAGAAACTCTTGCAACAGACGCCCCACCTGTACGCATTATCACCTGGTACGACATGCCACCAGAACCCTCTCTCACTCACTGGGTTACACAATGGCGCTTTGACTGGTTATGGGTATTCCTCATCTGCTGTGCAGGATACTTTTACCTATGGGCCTACTATCGTGTCAAAAAAGCTGGTGGAACATGGCCAATCATGCGAACCGTCTCATGGATAGCTGGACTCTTCGCACTGAACTACATCACATCCGGTGCCCTAGCCATTTATGGGCGAGTACTCTTCTCCGCACACATGGTAGAACACATGTCGCTGACTATGATTGTTCCCATTTTTCTCGTCCTTGGAGCACCTATCACACTCCTCTTGAAGGCTTTAGAACCGCGTCAAGATGGAACACGAGGCCCACGAGAATGGATTTTGAGGATTATTCACTCTCGATGGTCCAAAATCGTTACAAATCCCATTTTTGCAGCCGTAAACTTCGCCGGATCTATCGTCATCGTCTACTTCACACCATTACTCAATTTCGTGCTCTCCTACCACGTAGGTCACGAGTTGATGATTATCCATTTCTTAATGACCGGATACATTTTCTCTCTCGTGCTTATCGGCATCGACCCCATCCCGTATCGTCCTGCCTACCCCATGCGTCTCATCCTCCTCATCGCAACGTTGGGATACCACGCATTTGTTGGTATTGCCATGATGAATATGGAAACACTACTTGCCGCATCCTGGTTCGGAAACCTCGGAAGAGAATGGGGACTATCCGCCATCGACGACCAAAAACTTGGCGGATCCCTCATGTGGGGGATAGGCGAACTACCCACCATGCTCATCGCTGTAGCCGTCGGCATTCAATGGGCAGCATCCGATAAAAAAGTTGCCAAACGACTAGACCGGCAAGCCGAACGAGACGGCGACGCAGACCTCAAAGCCTACAACGAAATGCTTGAAAAACTCAACGAAGAAAGCTCGACAATAAAATAACAACTAACGAGATATACGAACAGAACGAAACCACCCAAAGAACACCACCACAACTGCCACACCAGTAGAAATAAGAACCTCATAACGGTGCTCTACACTCACACCCATAAACAGTAAAAGAGCAACTAACACAACAATAAGCGCCCAATTAAGATACGGAAAAGCCCACATCTTAAGCACATCCGCACGAGTCGTCACATCAACACCCTCTGCCAAAAGAATACGGCGAGAACGAAGATGAGACACCGCAATAAAAAGCCACACAAAAATACCAGTAGCACCGGTCGTATTCACCAAAAAACTAAAAACAGCGTCCGGCATAAAATAATTCAAAAGAACCGACGCAACACCCACACACGAAGAAAAAATAACCGCAACCCACGGGCTACCCACCGAAGAAATCCCACCAAAAAACCTCGGAGCATCACCGCGCGAAGCCATAGCAAACAGCATGCGAGAAGAACTATATAACGATGCATTCAAACACGATATAAGCGCCGTAAGAACCACAATGTTCATTGCAACCGCAGCATACGGAACACCAAAACTCTCAAAAACCGTCACAAAAGGTGAAACACCCGAGACAATAGACGTCCACGGAACCACACACAACGTCACAGCAATAGCACCAATATAAAAAATAAGAATACGCAACAACACAGCACGTACAGCCTTCACCACAGACTCTCGCGGATGTGTTGATTCACCAGCTGCAATAGTAACAATCTCAGCTCCAAACATTGAAAAAATGACGGCAAGAAGCGCACTAAACACAGCACCCACACCATGCGGGAAAAACCCACCATGACCAACCAACTGAAAAAGGCCCGCAGAAGAATGAGGGATAACACCTACAAGCGCCAACACACCCAACACAATCAACAGACCTAAAGCAAACACCTTAACCGAAGAAAACCAAAACTCAGATTCCCCATAAACCCGAACCGACACGAGATTTAAAAGCGTCAAAGCAAGAACAAGAACACCGGCAACCGCCCACTGCTCAAAAGCCGGAAACCACCCAGAAATAATTGTGGCAGCAGCCGTCGCCTCAATAGCAACCGTAACAGCCCAAAACCACCAATATAACCAACCCACGGTAAAACCCGCCCAAGCCCCAATAAAACGATGAGCATACGCAGAAAAAGAACCAGTCTGCGGAGACGCTGAAGACAACTCACCTAACATGCGCATCACCAGAGTCAAAATAACACCAGCGAAAACATAAGAAAGAATCACAGCAGGACCAGCAACCGTAATAGCAGTAGAAGACGCCACCAAAAGACCCGCACCAATAGCCCCGCCTAGAGCAATCATCGAAAGATGACGAGGACTCAACGACTTCGTCAACGAACGTTCAGAAGAAGAAACCAACCCAACAGAACCATCAGATACTGACGACATAGAACTCTCACAATCAGGAGACATAGCCAAACTGCTACTTTCTGCTAAAACGCAAACAACAACACAAGCCCATACACAACCATCAGGAAAGTGTTTTTACCGCTACATAGACTACTCCGACAAGGGGTAATAACAAAATAAAAGAGAACATCACATATATGACACAACATCACAAAATATGACAATCTATAACAAGCACTACCTCAAGAAAAGAAATACTTTCAGACAAAAATGCGTCCTAAGATAGTGTAAACACACCAATGAATCCATATCGATACGAAAGACTACCTCTAATGAACAATACAATACGCTCACACAAGGTACGCGCTAGCGAATTAACCGGACGCGGATGGCTCAACACCGGAGGCAAAGACATCAACCTACAAAGCCTCCGCGGGAAAATTGTCATTCTCGATTTCTGGACACTGTGTTGTATCAACTGCCTCCACGTCCTCGACGAGCTACGCCCCCTTGAAGAACAATACGGCGACGTCCTCGTCACTATCGGCGTGCACTCCCCAAAATTTGAACACGAAGCAGATCCTAAAGCCCTCGAAGCAGCTATCGACCGATACGACATCACACACCCCGTCCTCGACGACCCAGAACTAAGCACCTGGCAATCCTATACCGCACGAGCCTGGCCCACACTCGTCGTTATTGACCCCGAAGGATACATCGTGGCGCACCTCTCCGGGGAAGGACACGTTCAAGGGCTCACCTCACTCGTCGAAGAACTCATCCAAGAACACAAAGAATCCGGTACTTTACGCTACGGCGACAGCCCCTACGTCCCACGTCCCAAACCACAAGGTACCCTAGCCTTCCCCGGAAAAGCTATCGAACTACCCGCCGAATATTCCGAAGAAAACACCACCACCTACCTTGTTACCGACAGTGCACGCCACCGACTCGTACAACTCAACCCCGACCTCGAAACCGCGCAACGCACCATCGGAACAACACAACGAGGCTGGAAAGACGGAAACAGCGATGAAGCACTCTTCAACGAGCCACAAGGTCTATGCCTCGTACCTGAAGAACTCCGCGAAACACTCGGATACGACATCCTCATCGCAGACACCGTCAACCACCGTATCCGTGCCCTCAACTGGAAAACCCAACGCATCACAACCATCGCGGGCAACGGTGTACAACGCCTCATCGACGGAGAAAAAGCACGCTCAAAAGACCACAACCACATCCCAGAAAACCTCAACCCAACCGACGTTGCACTCTCCTCACCCTGGGACATCACGTGGTCACACCAAGCACAAGAATTCATCATCGCCATGGCTGGAACACAACAACTCTTCAGCTACAACCCACACACCAATAGAATCCGTGTATTCGCCGGAACAGGAGCTGAAGGACTCAAAGACGGAACAGCACAAGAAAGCTGGTTCGCTCAACCCTCCGGGCTGACAGAAGACCATCAAGGTAACATCTGGGTTGCAGACTCAGAAACCTCCGCACTTCGTCTCATCCGCTTTGAAAACAACACCCCACACATAGAAACAGCCATAGGCGTTGGACTTTTCGACTTCGGATACGTTGACGGACACAGCACCACATCACGACTACAGCACCCCCTCGGGCTCACCGCCCTACCTGACGGATCAATAGCCATCGCTGACACCTACAATGGTGCCATCCGTCGATACCAACCCGAAACACAAGAAGTAACAACGCTCATCCGCGACCTAGACGAACCCTCAGACGTCCTCATAGAACATACAGACACCGGCGCTCGCCTGATCGTAGTAGAAGCTAACGCACACCAACTCATCCGCATCAATATCCCTGAAAATACACAAAAAATTGATGAAGGATCATCACAAACAGCACGCCCAGCGACCTCCCTCAAAGGGGAGAGCCTGCAACTGGTAGCCCGTTTTAGTGCGCCAACGGGACAAAAACTTGATTACCGTTGGGGAGACCCCACCCAATTACAGGTATCTTCGACGCCTGAAGAATTCATCCTCTCAGGAGCCGGAACGTCCCAAGGGCTACAACGTTCGTTAATCCTCAACCCACAAATTAGTAATGCGGTACTACATATTACTGCTCGAGCTGCTGCTTGTGATGGGGAAGAAGGACAAGAAATTCCTGAACACGCAGCTTGTCACCTCTACCAACAAGACTGGGGTATTCCCGTAGTTGTCGATGGTGAAGGAGAAGAAACACTCACCCTCGACTTACGAGGTATAAACTCCTAAGAAAAAGGTTTTAGGCACATCAATACAACGATGTGCCTAAAACCTTTTTTCATAAAATGTAGACCTAAAAACGAGGACGAACAAATACCTCATGATCGGAGACTTCTAAATCAGCAGAAAAAGTAAAAGGAACATCCTCCTTCACTTTGTTCTGTTGACCTGTGTAAAGGTCAAGTTCGGTAAATGATATTTGAGCTACCCCTGAAGATGAAGGCAATACCCACTGTCCCTCATCATTAATAACGGCCTTAGTCGTAGGGTATTTCTTAATAGTCCATGAGACATTTCCTTGAACACGTCCCGTAAAATCATATTCAAAAGGGCAATTTGCGGGAAATAGAGAATTCTTTGATGCGCATTCATTCAAATCTGCTGACACTTGCGACGTAATAGAATTCTGGGCGTTCTCACTCGGTACAAGACGTAAAACTACTGTTGTTTCATGAGGATCGTTCCCCTTGATAAGAACTTTTTGCTGTTCAGCCGAATACAGGGATGACTCATAAGTTACTGAAAAAATACCAGGGTAAAGAACCGCGAAATTCTGAGATGCTGAATCAATACCCACCTTCACCCCATTAATACTTGCACTGTGCACTGCTGGTGCTTGCAATTTAATGGTAGGAAGAGTTTGAGGGTCGATATGCCATTGGTCAAAGACGCCCCAATGAGAGCCCACCTTTGTGAGATGAAAACTACTGCGATATGTTGAGCCATCAACAACGTACTCGACATCTACCTGTGCTTTAGAACCCCCATCAGTAATAGCACTACCAATAATTGAAAAATTTTTAATCTCTGATACAGAATTTTTTAATGCTTTCCCATCTAGTAAGGTTCCATCAGCATCAGGAATGTGAGCATCGAGAATACCCAAGGCATGGTCTCCTTTGCCACGTTCAAGAGCCTGAAAATACTGATGTACTTGCCCTTCTGGTGCGTACACTAACCGGTTAATAAGGGTCAAAGAAATCAATGCCAGAGCTATTGCACAGAACATTCCAATAACCCAAAAAGCTAAGATACGATCAACAGAAGAACGAAAACGCATACCACTAATGTAGCCCAGAAAATCAGTGTGAGAGAACTCAGCAAAGAACACAGAAAAAGAAGCGCCTGTGTAGAGAAGAAACTAATAAGATGAACCTATGGCAGAACATATCCATCAGGTCCCTGAAAAATACGGCGAAATTCTTGCAACTTACCATCCGCGTATCAGTTCATACCATCGCCGTCTGATAGCAGCAGTTCCTCCATCACTTGTCATTATTGCTATCGGTCTACTACTTGCGCGTCGGCGCCTTGCCCTGCCTTACACCGTTATTCTTGTGTTTGTTGTCTTAGCCGCAGCGCTGTCCGTGTACTCATTTCTGAAACCAACTATTGCAGTGCGCACGAAAACACATTTTCTGATGGGGCGAACCTTCGGGTGGAGAACCATTGAGCTCAACGAAATTCACCAAACAATTTTTGCTGAACGTCTCATCGGAAAAAAATCGGTGCACAAAGCCCAAAAAGGTCTTAAAAGTTTAGGGCACCGTGGAGTACCAGCACTCTGGGCTACTAACGCACAGAAAAAAAGAATCTTCCGCATGGACGGAAGAATCTGGGACAAAAAAACGATGAAAAAGATTAGTGGCGATATCTCACCGCAAACCGTGATGTACCCGAACATCAACGTTTTGCAGATGAATAAACAACATCCCGGTCTTGTGAGCTTTAACGAATTACACCCCCAGTGGCGTTCCACCTTAGCCATTATCGTGTATTTATTGCTGCTGTCTCTCGTCGTTTCTGCAAACTTTCTGCCCACAGAAGTTCTTGAAGAGATACATCTTCTCTAAAAGAAACGAAGACTTACCCCATAAAAATGATGGTGGTGTTTTCCTCTCTAACGGAAACACCACCATCATCTTTTAAGTTGAAGGAACAGCTAGTACTGCGACGAGAAACGAAGCATCAGACGTATAAGGATATAAATCCCATGTGGAGAAACGCTGAGAAATTTCTAGTCCTGCTTCTTGAACATCGGAGAAAAAATCTTCAAAAGAATAGCCACGGCCAGCACCAAAACCGATAATAGCTCGACCTGACGTACCCAGAACGGTAGCGAATCCGCGAAGTACCTGAACACGTGTGGACGGTGCAAGAAAAGTCATCACATTTCCGGCGCAGACAATCATGTCAAAAGGTTGAGGTGCTTCAATATCTTGCTGAGAATAACCTAACACTTCAGCTGTATCCGCCAAATCTGCGGTAATCCACTGCGCTTCAGGGCATACCCGTTGGGCCTCAGCTATTAATTCAGAATCAATATCAATACCAATAACCTGATGGCCTTGCTTCTGTAAATAAGAACCGATACGTCCGGGACCAGCACCAGCATCTAAAATACGAGAACCGCGAGCACACATCGCATCAATCAGACGGGCCTCACCTAAAATATCAGCGCCTTGCTCTTGCATCGTCTTAAAACGTTGAATATACCACTGAGAATGACCAGGATTTTGCTCTTTCTTAATCTGCCACAACGACTTATCACGCATGATATTGACCTAACCTATATATAAAGAATGCCGGTACGTACAACGTTACCGGCATTCTTTAAAACTGTCTAAGAATCTTTTTCTGCGACAGATTCCAAAACATCATCTGTTGCAGACACAGCCTCATCTTCTTCGGTAGGTTCAGTAAGCTGAGCAATGATATCTGCAAAGAACTGTTCAATATCTTGTTGCCCGCGAACAGGCCCACCTGCGACAAGACCATCAGCACCCAACGCAACCGCCATCGGAGAACCCCAACCAAAAGCTGGCTGGAACTGGTGCTGCGGATCAACCAACGGCTCAAAAGTATCTGAAAGGCCCAGATAAGGAATCAAATCATGCTCCGAGACAATAGGATGAATCTTCACTAATGGAAGAAGCTGCTCTTGCCAGCCGTCTATTTGCTCTAATAGACCTTGGCACGGGCCACAACCGGGAGACACCCACAACAAAATACGTGCCTGTGAAGAAGCAAATTCTCGTACGTTAACCTGGAAACCATCACTATTTTCTAATGTTCCAAAAGGAATAGGCAAACGAATGTACTCAGCTTCAACACCGTCATACTCTTGAAGATAGCTCTCAAGAGCAGAAGGATCTTCGAGAGAATCAGATCTCCCTACCGTAGGCGATGCAGGAACAGTTTCAGAACGATAAATAAACCACAGTGTTGACGACAAAACTACAGCTGAGAAAATCCATAGCCAGCCTTCGCTGTTCAGAGAGAAAAACTGAACCAACGCAGAATTACCGGTTTGGACAGCACCAACCAAAGCTCCCATCGCCGCACCAAAAAGTGCAGTATTTCGGCCAAGCGTAAATACGGAGATAGGTGCTTGCGAGCTAGAACCAAAACACTGACACGAAGCAGTATTTCCTGTGACTACCGCACGAGCGATAACAACCCAATACACCGCAAAAAGAATAACTGCGACAAAGGCCCCCAAAGCCCCGATAGGCCCAGGAACTACAAGAATCCACGCCGCAAGAAATAACTCAACCCAAGGAAGAGTCTTTGCGATGAATTTTAAAGGAAGCCAACTATCTAACTTGAGATTGACTAGAGCAGTTGCGGTACTTTGGGGCTCTTTTGCCTTAGCAATACCACTAATAACAAGAACGGCAACAACCGTTAACGAACAAAGAACAAGGGGAGTCACGGATATTTCCCTAAAGATAGAGCGAATGAAGAAAACTAACTGTCTTTAAGACTAACCGCACATGTCTGAATAACCCTAGAAATACGACAAAAAACCTGAGCAAACCTAGAAAACAAGAGAGAATAAAGCTAAAAAATAAGCCCCTTTGAGGTAGAAGCTACTCAACATATAGGAGCAATAAAAAATTTTCAGAACCAAAAAATCTTGACAATTAGGTTAGACTAATCTTAGTATCCTTGAATACCGACTAGGGTTTTGCCCCAGAAACCCAGACTAGGGAATAACACATTGACAGCTTCGCTTCGCGAAAATACATCTAAAAATATTCTGATAAGAGCAATAGCAGTACTCTTTGCCACTCTCATCCTCTTATCATCATCGCCTACACAACTTCTTGCAGCACCGACACAGAACAGCTCAACACGCAATAGTGCAACAGAGCAAACTCTGCCAATCTGTGAAAAAGGTGCGACCAACCCAGACGGAACACAACGCAACCACCAAGACTACGCGTTGTGCATGGCAGCAGAAATTAACCAAGCCATCGCCGCCTACAAAAACAAGGATTACAACAAAACCTTAGATGATATCGGCGAAGCATACTTTGGGTGGTATGAAAATTCGCTAGAGCCAGCCTCCATGACGCTATCGGGAAACCGAAAAGTCAAAATGGAAGGCCGCTTCACTCGCGTAAAACTAGCTATCAAAGCTGACCCCGGAAACCCCGACGTTATTCAACAACTAGAAATCATCAAAACCGCGGTGGCACGAGATGCTATGGTGCTTGACGGAGTCGCACCAGCAGATTCTTCTGAATCCATCGGCAACAAACTACTTGAAGCGCAACACGTAGAAAAAGCAGATCCAACCGTACAACGATGGGTAGACTTCAGCACCGCAATGACCTTATTGCTACGTGAGGGGCTCGAAGCACTCCTCGTCGTTGTTGCGATTGTGCTCTACCTCGTCAAAAGTGGCAATAAAAACCTCGTCAAATACGTGTACTTCGGTGTCGCTGCAGCTATCGCTCTATCCTTCCTGCTCGCCTGGGGACTTTCTGAACTGCTCGGTGGAGCAGGACAAGCATCAGAACTACTCGAAGGCATCACCATGTTCCTCGCGGTAGGTATGCTCTTCTACGTTTCCAACTGGATGCTCTCAAAATCCTCCGGAAAAAACTGGTCACAATACATCAACGGAATGGTTAAAACCTCCGTATCAGCAGGAGCAGCAAAAGCTCTCGTCTTTGCAGCCTTCCTCGCCGTCATCCGAGAAGGGGCAGAACTCGTCTTGTTCTACACCGCATCCTTCTCCGGCGGAAAAAGCGACCCTCTCTGGATAGCTTTGGGGTTCGTGGCTGGTGTTGCACTCCTCGCAATCATCTTCCTTATCTTCCGCTTTGGAGGAGCAAAACTACCAGTACGCCCCATCTTTATGGGAACTTCCATCATGCTCTTTATTATGTGTATCTCCTTCGTTGGAAAAGGTGTACAAGAACTTAAAGAAGCAAACGTCATCCTTGGAAGCACTAACCTACCGTGGATGGAATACTACATTCCAGAACTAGGAATATACCCCCAAGCAGAAACACTGCTACCACAAATTATTCTCTTCGTTGCTAGCGTGTGGATTATCTTGTCCCATACCCTACGAGAGCGCCGTGAACGCCGCGAAGCAGAACAAGAACAACAGTCCTTAGCCAAAAGCTAAAGACCACACAAAAACTTCACCCATTGAGGTGTAAAAAGAGGAAAACCCTCGACACAATAAATATCCTCACCATACAGGTACGGATATTCATTGCGACATAAATATCTAAGGAGAAACTCCATGGAACTAGGTAAGAAGACCCTCGTTACCTTGGCATCACTTGCTATCGCGACGACCGCGCTAGCAGGCTGCACCAAGAACGAAGAATCAAAAACTGCAGATGAAGCAAAAGCAACCGCCAGCGTCAGTGCAGAAGCTAAAGCTAGTGACGAAGCAGCTGCACCTGAAGAAGAAGCAGAAGGCGCAGTAGCAGCCAACAAACGTCCCGACGAATGTGGATTGCAGGAACAAGCCGGACCAGAAGCTGACTTTGGACCTTTCATCGGTGCAATCCACTTCTTCCAGCCAGGTCAAATGTTCGACAACCCCAAGTCAACCATGAAAATGCTTGACTACAAAGACTCACAAATGCACCTTGAGTTCGATCTCAAAGCAACAGAGTTCGCAACCAACTGGGGATACTCCGTCGACGAAACCCCTGCTGACCTACACCTCATGTACAAACTCGATAACAGTGAAGGCAAAACTGTTGCAAGCGGCATGATGATGGAAATGAACGCAATCGATGGTTCACACTACGGCACCAACCTGCCAAAGGACTCCATCACCGAACCTGGCGACTACACCCTCACTGTCACCATCTACGCACCCAACAACTACGACCTACATCAGGACTACATCACTGGTGTACCTGCACGCGGCTGGTTCAAACCACTCACCGCTGTGATGCCATGGAAGATTACTCAGGAAAACCTCGACATCGTCAAGAAAAATACTGTGGAGAACTTCATGGAACCATCTGACGCATGTAAAGACTACCCCGTCAAGATGTTCGAAGATCCAGCAGCTCAAAAAGCAATGGAAAAAGCAGAATCTGAAACTGCTGTTCCTATGAACATGTAAGCTAACCAATAGCTAACAGACGGGGCGCCCTCAAGAAAAGTCTTGAGGGCGCCCCACCCGTTTAATATCAGAAATTATTAAATACCAGTAGTGCGGTGAATCCAATTACGCTCAGGAGCAGAAATAGACATAAATGAATTAGACTTTGACTTAGGCCAATAAGCGACAGTCACACCAGAAAGCACTCCGTTGCACACAAGAGACCCTCCAGAATCACCTGTTACGAGGAAGCCACCGCGGTCGTTATAACCACGAAGCTGCGCTGAATTAGAGTTCTTAATAGAAGTACTCGCATAACGAATCTTCATCTTCAAACCTCGCTGACGCTGAGCATAAGAACTCTCAGAATCAATGTTGTCCTCCCACAAGCCGTAACCATACGCCGTGCAACGAGCATTTTTAAGATCTTCTGCGGTACCACCGTCACGCAAACGATAAGTTGCCACACGAGCCTGAGCTAAACCTGGTACATGCACCAACGCCATATCCTTATTTTCATCTGGATGGGTGACGATTCTGTCGATACCAGAATTTGGGCCGGTGTATTGATCCTCTGGAAGGTTCCAGTTAATACGAGGATTTCCCCAAACAACACGACTTGACCATGTGTTGACACCAATATCATCCACACAATGTTTTGCGGTGAGCACCCATCCATCACCAATATGGCTACCACTACATAATAAGTCTGGTGCTTTATAGCCGTAAGCCCATAGCCGAACAGTTGCACTTTGATTAGAATTGAACCCTCCAACTACTGCATGAGCAGGTGCTGCTACTGGTGCCACGAGAACAGCACTCAGTGCAGCTGCCGCAAGGAAACGTAATTTCTTGAACCTAGCCATAACATATTCCTATCTTCTTCATTGACACGCATAGTGCGGTCTTCCCCTCGACGTTGAGGCGTAACCTAAACCGCAAATAATTGTGATACGCACAACCAAATATGCGTTGTCGTTGATAGTGAACATCATAAAACGCCAGAACAAAAAACTCTGTCCCCATAAGGGTATACATTATTCACTAATGGTACTTTTAGTGCGCTAAACCGCGAATATAATGACGAAGAAAAAAGTTCTGCGCTGTCACTGACCTGTCATATATCCACAGATAGCCATAACCTTCTTTCCAATACACTCTTCTCATTGTAGGTTTAATGAAAAATTAAGTTTGTCTTTGAACTTAGACTACTAACTCCCTTATGAAACAGGTGCTCTTATGTCGTTTAAAAGCTGGTTGCTTCGTTCTAGCGTAGTGCTATGTATCAGTTCCCTACTATGCGGATGCTCTGCTCAAGAACCGGTATCTGAAAAAGATAAGATGAACTCGCCTTCAGCTTCCATGACGGCAAGTGTTAGCGCGTCAGCTTCTTCGTCAGCTGGTACTTCATCTACGTCAGAATCCGAAAATGCTTCTACATCACCTGATGATGTTAACGAGTCTGGTCTGACAGCAGAGGAACAAAAGAAAGTTGATGCTGGTGAGTATGTTGCGGCTTCTGTAAAGCATCGTGCGTTTAACGTGCCGAAGCCTGTTTTTCCTGAGGCTGCTCGTGAAGAGACTTTAGAAGGTGCTGAGGCTTTTATTCGGTATTGGGTTGATTTGCGTAATTATGCTTCGAGTACGGGGGATGTGGATGATATTTCTCGTATTACTGCGCCGGATAATGATTATGAGCAGGATTTTTATCGGGACCTGAAAAAGGGGTATTTAGAGGGTGCTTGGCTTGTTGACTTTGTTATGAAAGTTGATTTTGAGGATAACGATTTTGTTTTGGGCGAAGACGGGACTTATCGTTTTCTAATTCGACCATCTTTTAGCGATTCGTATAACTGTACTGGTAGTAGTAGGTGTGAGCCTGAAACTGGGGATTTATTTAAAGGACGACCAGGCTCTGTCGCTTTATATTATGACCAGAATCAATGGACCTTTGTTGCATTGTTAGGGGTTGAAGGAATTGATTACAACGAATAAAAGGTTATTGATAGTTATATTATCTGTACTGTCTATTTTGTGTACAAGTAGTATTTCTTATGCCTTAGATACCAAGATAGATACTAAACGATATAAAGAATTTATTGAGTTAAAAATATCAAGCCGTATACCTGAATCTTCTCGCCGAAAGGCTCATCCTCAAGCTCCGCCGAATGCGTATATCACTGCTACCGGTATTCCCATTATCGTTAATTCGTCGGGTGGGCAGAGTGCGATTTCATATGCTGGTCCGCAGATAGAGTATCGTCTTGTTCGCTATTGTGATGGTAAGAAACGTTGTGTGCCTCCTCGTTGCGGGCTTTTTGCTGATGATGTTGCGCATCGGGTTCAATCTTCTTCTGGCAATGGTTGGTCAGATACTGGTAAAACATGGTGCCCGTCTCGTGGTTCTCGCCCAGCAGGAGGCGCACCAGACCCATCTGGTGCTGATAATACCGAAGCCGAGTTGGACTCTGACGTCATTGAATTTCCGGTGTTTTCTGGTGAAGATTTTGAACGATTAGTTCTTGACGCGCCCGAGATTGTTGTTGAACCGGGCGCTGATACTTTGGTGAACTACCATACAAACTTTATGGTCAAAGCCAACCCTCAAGATTTTGATGTGGAGGTTCTTGGGTTTCCTATAAAAGTTCGTGCCGTGCCCGTGGGTTATGTATTTGATTATGGTGATGGTACATCCTCGGGTATGCTTAGCTCACCTGGGAAAGTTTTAGGTGATGGAGTATGGGATGAGCAAACACCAACAAGTCATCAGTATTCTTCTACCGGTAATGTGCAGGTGAATGTTTCTGTTGTGTATTCGGGGGAGTACTCCGTGGGAGACGGTGGGGTATGGCTACCTGTTTCTGGTGTGAACGTTGTACAAGGCTCCGCCGATGTCGCTATATGGTCTGTGCGTTCTGACCTCGTAGACCGATAAAGCTTGATGACAAGAAGTCGTATTTCACCTCTCTTTTTCTAGTAAAGAAAAAAGTGAAAGTTAGAACGTTAGTATTCCTTTCTTTCTAGCTGGATGACACGATCATGCTGTTGAGCAAAAATATTATCGTGAGTTACTGTTATGATTGAGGCCCCAAAATCATGAGTTGCGCCAAATAATAAATCGATAATCTTTGATTTATTCTTGTCATCTAGTGAAGCAGTGGGTTCATCAGCCAAAATAACCTGTGGGCTCATAATAATCGCTCTAGCGAAAGCTGCCCGAGCTCTTTCACCTCCGGAACATTCAAGAGGTTTTTTCGTGAGGATATTGGATATTCCAAGTGCTCCGGTAATATCTTCAAATCTTTGCTGTTCTTTTTGCCCTCGGCTTTGAAAATATATGAGTGGAAGTTTTATATTATCCTCAACACTTAAAGAAGTAATGAGAGCTGATTCTTGTAAAGCAAATCCAATATTTTTATTTCTTAACTTTGCTAACTCTCTATCAGAAAGTTTTTGCGTAGATTTCCCGAATAGTGTATAAGTGCCAGAGTATGAGGTGTCGATAAGGCCCAATATGTTGAGTAACGTGCTTTTCCCTGAGCCGGACTCTCCAACAACAGCAACTTTTTCTCCTTGCTCAACAGCTAGGGAAAAATTTTGAAGAAGAGTTATTTTTTGGCTTTTAGCACAATAAACTTTCTCATCCAGATATAAATCTAATATATTGTTCATTCTATAACTCCTATGGAAATAGGGATTTTCTGTATTTTCCACATGGTAATATTTGTGACTATTATTATCAGTAAAATATTAAAAATAAATGCTGAAAGTATCCCAATCCAATCCATCGTGAGTAAACCTAAAAATCCGTACGTAACAAGATAAGATTTTTTACCTATCCAAAAATCGTATCTTA
>NZ_JBLXXX010000005.1:0-204453 GCF_048512825.1 Rothia sp. CCM 9418 | reverse complement strand
GACAAAACAACACACAAAAAAGATTTAAAAAAAAGTTCTCAAAGCACCCAAAATACACAAAAAAGCCGGCTACCTCCCCTCATACAAGAAGAAATAACCGGCTCAAACAACTCACAACTAGCTGTTCAACGCACGACGACGAGATACCTCATACAAAGAAATACCCACCGCCATCGACGCATTCAACGACTCCATCGCAGAATCAATAGGAATAGAAACAATCTGATCACAATTCTCCGTCACCAGACGAGACAGACCCTTACCCTCAGAACCAACAACAATCATCAACGGTTCAGAAGCAAGCTCCAACTCAGGCAGAAGAATGTCTCCACCACCATCAAGACCAACAACAAAAACACCAGCATCTTTTGCCTGCTGAACAACACGAGTCAAATTCGTAGCCATCGCAACAGGAATACGAGCAGCAGCACCAGCAGAAGTCTTCCAAGCAGAAGCAGTCACAGCAGCAGACCGACGCTCAGGAATAATCACACCATCACCAGAGAACGCCGAAACACTACGAATAATGGCACCCAAATTACGAGGATCAGTAATACCATCCAACGCAACAAAAAGAGGAGCAGAAGAAAGTTCACCAGCATGATGAGACTCCATCACCGACAAAACCAAATCCGTAGCATCAGGATACTTATACGGAGGAATCTGCAAAGCAATACCCTGATGAACAGAACCCTCCGTCAAACGATCCAACTCACCACGAGAAATCTCAAGCATCGGCAAATCAGCCTTATTCGCCAACGTCATAATCTCACGAACACGCTCATCAGCATCAATACGACTCATCACATACAAATGCTTCGCCGGAATATCCGTCTTCAACGCTTCCAACACCGCATTACGACCGGTCACTAGCTCCTCGCTCGTACGCTTACCACCCAAACGAGTCTGCGGACGAGAATGCAAACCAACCTGACGACGCTCAGCCGCACGCTTCATCTTATACGCCTTATGATACGGACGATCCTCCGCCTTAGGAGTAGGCCCCTTACCCTCAAGAGACTTACGGTTCTTACCACCGGTTCCCTTAGTAGGACCCTTTTTCTTTGTCGTCGCTCCAGGACGACGCCCAGCCTTAGCCATAACTATTCCTCAATATCCTGCGTAGAAACCTCTACGACTTCACATCTATATATCCAATATATGCGCCCTGAGACAAGCAGAGAACATATCTATACCAAAACTAAAAAACTACGACAACGACCAAGTAGAACCTGAAGCCCCGTCCTTAATCGTCACACCAGCAGCAGAAAGAGCATCACGAATCTCATCAGCGCGTGCCCAATCTTTTTGTTCCCGAGCAACAGAACGCTCAGACAACATGCCCTGAATCAACGAATCCAACGCAACCTCAGCAGCAGCCGAAGAACCCTGACCAGAGGCAGAAAAACTCATCAACGAACGAAGACCCAAAACATCAACCATCGTATAAACAGCAACAACGATAGAAGAAACATCCTCCCCCTGAGCAAGAGCAGAATTACCGGCACGAACATACTCATGAACAACAGCTAGTGCACGAGGAATGTTCAAATCATCGTCCATTGCCTGAGCAAACTCTTCAGGAACCTCACCCAAACGATGCTCAGAAACAGTTGCAGCAAGAAACGCCTCAATACGTTCTACCGAAGCCGTAGCCTCTTCCAACGACGTCGGACGATAATCAAGCACTGAACGATAATGAGCCTGACCCAAATAATAACGAACAGCAAGAGCCCGCGCACTCTGAAGCATCTGCTCAGGAGAAACCGTATTGCCGATAGACTTCGACATCTTCTCACCCTCATAAGTGACCAGACCATTATGAAGCCAGAAATTCGCGAAAGCATCACCAGCAGCAGTAGACTGCGCCAACTCATTCTCATGATGAGGGAAACGTAAATCTAAACCGCCACCATGAAAATCAAAATGAGAACCAAGATAACGGCCAGCCATCGCAGAGCACTCCAAATGCCAGCCTGGACGACCACGGCCCCACGGAGAATCCCACGAAGCAGACTCCGGCTCACCCGCTTTGTAACCCTTCCACAACGCAAAGTCACGAGGGTCACGCTTACCGCGAGGATCAGCGTCAGCCGCATCTTGCATGTCATCAATATGCTGATGAGTCAACGCACCATAGCTAGGCCACGAACGAACATCAAAATATACGTCACCAGAATCATCCAACGCGGGATACGCATGACCAGCATCTATCAACCGCTCAATCAGAGAGAACATCTGCGGAATATGCCCCGTCGCTCGAGGCTCATAGGTTGGTGGGTCAATGCCAAGAGCATCATAAGCCTGCGCAAAAACTTTCTCGTAACGATACGCTAAAGCCCACCAAGGCTCACAAGGGTACTCGCCCTCATAGTCCGCTTCAAAAGAGCGCGCAGAGTTCACAAGAATCTTATCGTCAATATCAGTGACATTACGAACCGTTGTCACCTGATAACCACGGTAGCGAAGCCACCGAGACAGCTGGTCAAAAACCAAGGCAGAACGCACATGCCCAATATGAGGGGCGCCCTGAACCGTCGCACCACAATAATAAAGCGACGCATGTCCGGGGCGGACAGGAACAAAATCTCGAATAGAAGCAGTAGCAGTATCGTAAAAACGCAAAGTCACTCCCTTAGTCTATGCAAAGCTGAGCAAAGGCGCACGTTTTAACCAACGACACCCCGCGATAAGTGTGAGTAGTTACTACCCGTTACTCTTTATCTGCAACGGAAGAAGACGGATACACCAATGCTGTAGCAATAGCGGCAATGCCTTCACCTCGACCGGTTAGCCCCAAGCCATCAGTTGTCGTAGCAGTAACCGTTACCGGTGCACCAACCGCCTTCGAAAGAACGTCATGAGCCTCCTGACGACGAGGAGAAAACTTGGGACGGTTGCCTACCAGCTGAACCGCGATATTCCCAATCTCAAAACCAGAAGAACGCACAATCCGTGCAGCTTCCTCCAACAAGAAAATGCCAGAAGCACCTTTGAGTTCTGGACGGTCGACCCCAAAATTTGACCCTAAATCCCCAGTACCGCTAGCAGAAAAAAGAGCGTCAGCAGCAGCGTGAGCCACAACGTCACCATCAGAATGACCCGATAGCCCAACTTCTCCATCCCACAGCAGCCCAGCAACCCACAGTGGTGTCTGAGGGTCTGTGCTAAAAGCATGAACGTCAATACCAATCCCAGTACGAGGAATTATCATTCTAGACATCAATCTTTCTCTGAAACAGCAGATAATTCATCTGCAAGTTTTAACGCTGAAGCTAACGCCAAATCCTCAGCGACAGTAATTTTTAGTGAACGGAAATCTCCAAGAACAGTTTTTACGGGGATACCGCACATTTCAGCAACAGATGCATCGTCGGTGATCTCATCATTTAAACCTTGCTGTTCTGCCTGCCGGTATGCCTTTAATAACGTTTTGAGATGGAAACCTTGCGGAGTCTGAACAGAACGCAACACAGAACGCTGTACAGTAGAACGCACGTACCCGTCTGTATCTACCGTCTTAATCGTATCGACAACCGGAAGAACGGGAATGACGGCAGCCTGCCCTGAAGATAATGAGTGGCAGACCCGATGAAACACCTCAACAGGTGTAAAACTTCGTGCCGCATCATGGATGAGCACGTGAGAAGGCGCGTCAGAAGAAAAGCCAGAACGCACGGGAGCATTGTCTAAGGCAGATAATGCTAAAGCAACAGACTCAGCACGGCTTGACCCGCCAGACACTGTAAGAGCACCATAGTTAGCAGCAATGTTCGTCAGAGCAGTATCGCCTTTCGGAACAGTAACAACGATACGTGAAGCAACACCAGAAGCATCAACGCCAGCTAGAGCCCACTCTAATAAGGTCTTGCCAGAATATTGAACAGCAGCTTTAGGGATACCGTATCCAAGACGAGTACCAGAACCAGCGGCAAGAACGACGACGGCGAACGACGCTACTGGAAATGTTCCAGCAACGTCGTCCGCCATCTGAGAAAAACTATCGGTATTAGTCACAGCCATGAGCCTACCGGATAGAAAAGAATAAATATTCTAGATTTTTAGACGTCTTCGAGAATTTTATCGAGTTCTTTCTCAGCAGATTGTTCGTCAATATCTTTAGCCAAAGCAACCTCGGACGAAAGAATCTGACGAGCTTTAGCGAGCATACGTTTCTCACCAGCAGAAAGACCACGGTCGTTCTCGCGACGCCATAAGTCACGAACGACCTCAGCAACCTTAATCACGTCGCCGGAAGCAAGTTTCTCAACATTTGCTTTATAACGACGAGACCAGTTTGCGGCTTCTTCAGTATCTTGAGCCTGCAACACGTCGATAACTTCTTGTAAGCCGCGTTCATCAACGACATCACGCATGCCCACCATATCAACGTTCTCAGCAGGTACCTCAATCACAAGGTCGCCCTGAGCAACCTTGAGTTTTAAGTACATTTTTTCTTCACCACGAATAGTGCGCATCTTAATTTCTTCGATTGTTGCAGCACCGTGGTGAGGGTAAACGACGGTTTCGCCAACCTCAAAAAGCATATGGATAAACCCCTTTCAGCTTAACTAGTCTATCATGGGAAGATTTAAGAACCACCAGAAGTAATTTTTAAGCCACAAAAACCTTATATTTAGCATTTATCCGCCTTTTCATCCGCCCTCCATTGAGCAGATACAGACGTTCCGTCGTTAAACCGTTAGACTGTATACGAAAGACCCTAATATTTTCAGTTGTATTGAGACACACACATTTACCTCAGCACAACGATAATGCTTCGTAACCATCAAGGAGTTCATGCCGTGAAGTTTGCCGTCTCCTCCACGCTCAAACGTGCAGCCGCTTGCACCACCATCGCACTTGCAACGCTCACCACAACAGGCTGTGGATACATCTACACCCAGCCAACAACATTCCAATACTCACCCTCTGACGGCGTATCAGCAAACGTAGGAGACATTGCCGTACGTAACATTATGGTGATCGCAGAATCAGCAGACGCTGACGGGCGAGTTCTCGGAACTATCCTCAACAACGGCAAAGAAGACGCTACCGTCACCATCAACTTCCCTGCCGGTGCAGAAAACATCACCGTACCAGCAGGCAAAGAAATTCGTTTAGAAGATGAATCCCACAAACTCATCATCGACCCAGCTGGTGCAAACCCTGGGCTCATGCTACTTGACGTAAAAGTCAGCTCCAACGGACATAGCGAACCGGTAAACATTCCCGTACTTGACGGCACACTACCAGAGTACAAACCATTCGTTCCCAATGCCGCAATGTCTAGCGCAAGCGCAACACCAGCAGAATCTAGCGGACACTAAAACACGGCACCGCTTCTGTCATAAAAAAGCTGGTGGGCACTCACTGTGATGTGAGTGCCCACCAGCTTTTTTATCTGCCTATTAAACCGTAAAACCTAAGACTCAAACTTATAGCCCAAGCCACGTACCGTCACAACATAGCGAGGAGCTGAAGGATCTGGCTCAATCTTTGAACGAATACGCTTAATATGAACATCAAGAGTCTTCGTATCTCCCACATAATTAGAGCCCCATACACGGTCAATCAGCTGAGAACGTGTCAAAACTCGACCAGCATTACGCAAGAGCATCTCAAGTAGCTCAAACTCTTTCAACGGCATTGTCACCGTCTCACCGTCAACAGTGACAATGTGCCGTTCAACGTCCATACGCACAGGACCAACTTCGACAGCGCTCGAAGGCTCTAATTCTTCACCATCACTTTGACGGCGCAACACCGCTCGTACACGAGCAATAAGCTCACGAGAAGAATAAGGCTTTGTGACATAGTCGTCAGCGCCAAGCTCTAAACCAAGTACCTTATCAATCTCACTGTCTTTAGCAGTGAGCATAATGATAGGAACAGAAGACTGGGCACGTAGTTGCTTGCACACTTCCATACCCGACTGACCAGGAAGCATGACATCAAGAAGAACAAGGTCAGCACCATTACGTTCAAACTCAACAACAGCGTCAATACCGTTATCAACGACCTGAACGTCGAACCCTTCACGTCCTAGTAAGAAGGCGAGAGGCTCGCTCAAAGCTTCTTCATCTTCAACAACTAAGATCCTAGCCATATAGTTATGTCCTTTACATTCAGAAAATATAGCTCTCAACAATGTTTGAGCCTCTACAAAAATTGTACGAGCACACCTCGTCTACGGGGCGTAGGTGACGCTTTCTGACCCTAATAAGTCATGCTCAGTTTGTTCATCAACCATGGGCAAAGACATCGTAAACGTAGATCCTTGACCAACCTCTGACTCAAGAGATATCTCGCCGCCATGCTGAGCCATCACGTGCTTGACGATACTTAGCCCCAAGCCAGTGCCACCGGTCTGACGAGAACGAGCAGGATCAATACGATAAAAACGTTCAAAGATACGGTCTTGTTCCTCGCGAGCGATACCATTACCCTCGTCCGTCACAGAGATATAAATATTCTCTTCATCCTGACGAACAGAAACCGTCACATGCGTTGATTCAGGAGAATAACGGATAGCGTTCTCAATGAGGTTACGTAACGCAGTACCTAAAAGCTCAGGATCTCCATGCACCAAATGCTTCGCCCACCCTTGAGAACTCAACGTGATATTTTTACCCTCAGCAGTAATACGGTTTCTATCAATGGCACCGGTTATTAGGTCGTTGACGTCAACAAGCTGAGATTGACGAACCACATCAGCAGACTGCAACCGAGAAAGCTCGATGACGTCTTGGACCAAAGAAGCTAAACGACGAGACTCTTTCTGTAACCGTTGTGAAAAATACTCTACTGATTCTGGGTCGTCTGAAGACGATTCGATGGCCTCTGCCATCAGCCCAATAGCACCGACAGGCGTTTTAAGTTCATGAGAGACGTTGGCAACAAAGTCATTACGAATGGTTTGAACTCGAGCGATTTCGGTGCGGTCATCGGCAAGAACTAAAATATATTCATCGCGCAAAGGAGCGACACGTAAATCAATGACAAGAGTACTCTTAGTCGTTACTCCACGGATTAAAGATATTTCACGTTCTGCGATAGTGCCACCGCTACGAGCCTGACGAATCATCTCAATCATCTCTTCGCACACGATGGTGTGCCCACGGACCAGCCCTAAAGCGTATGCACCGGGTGAAGCTTGAACCACACCGTCAACAGCGTCCACCACAACATAGGCGCGACCAATTACGGCAAGCACTTCGGCAGCGCCGTCTTGAATACTTGGCTCTTCAATATCTGCCCATTGCGCACGTTCACGGTCACTTTTAGTGACAGCCCACATGCTCAATACGCCAATAGCAAGACCAACCATAATAAAAATTAGAGCAATGAGGATAGGGTCCACAAACACCAGCTTATTCTTAACAGACGCAGAAGGAAAACTAGAAGAACATCAAAAGATGAATGTTCACCTGCAATTTCCCTTCCAGACAAAACGACGGCGCCCCTAGACAAGCTAGAGACGCCGAAGAAAACAATCTAGATATTATTTTTTGCCTTGGTTAGCAACAGCCTTGATAGCTTCAGCTGCAGCAGCAGGATCAAGATATTCACCAGCTTTAAGCGGTTGGAAATTCTCGTCCAACTCGTAGTACAGCGGAATGCCAGTAGGAATGTTCAAACCAGCGATGTCTTCGTCAGAGATACCTTCAAGGTGCTTGACCAAAGAACGCAAGGAGTTACCGTGAGCTGCAACGAGAACAGTCTTACCAGAAGCTAGGTCTGGTTTAATGTCTGATTCCCAGTAAGGAAGCATACGTTCTAGAACGTCCTTGAGGCATTCGGTGCGAGGAGCGTTCTCGATATCAGCATAACGAGGATCGTTCGCCTGAGAGTACTCGTCGTTATCGTCAAGTGCAGGAGGTGGAACGTCATAAGAACGACGCCATGTCATGAACTGCTCTTCACCGTATTTTTCAAGAGTTTCGGATTTGTTTTTGCCCTGTAGAGCACCATAGTGACGCTCGTTCAAACGCCAGTTACGTTTGACAGGAATCCACAGACGATCTGCAGCGTCAAGAGCGAGGTTTGCGGTATTGATAGCGCGGCGTTGTAGAGAGGTGTGAACAACATCGGGAAGGATATTGTGCTCTTTGAGCATTTGTCCACCGCGTTGAGCTTCTGCGCGGCCCTGTTCGGTGAGGTTAACGTCCACCCAACCGGTAAAGAGGTTGAGTTCGTTCCATTCGGACTGGCCGTGACGGAGTAATACTAGTTTGTAAGTCATATCTCCATTGTTCCACTACTATCCACACATGCAAAGGTATTCCCACTTAAAAATCCCTAAAAGTTCTGGAAAATACGCGACGAACATCAAGAAAAAATACAAGAAATCTTATAAATACACTAATCAATGCACAATAGAGGGGTTTATGATGCGCGATAACAGCACATCGCAAACCCCTCAGAATCTTTTGCGTTTAGTTGTGTTTAATAGTTTTTATTGCGACGTACCGTAACAACCGAGCGGACATCAGCTAAGAACACACCAGCCGCAATCGCCGCAAAAAGCTGGAAGAACAAATTAGGGACACCGCCCTGAGACAACGTCAAAAGAGCCAAAGCAGAAGCCAAGACACTACCACCAGTTAAGGTAACCCAAAAAGTCTTAGTCCGTTTAAAAGCCGACTGATAAGCATAATCAGTAGCACGAACAGCATCTAACAATGCCCATAAAGACAAACCAGCAACAACCAGAGCGAACAAAGCAGATACGCCCCACTGAAAATACACAACAATAGATAGAGGACTCATATAACACAGCCTATCATTTGGCTAAACCATCAAGAGCTTCACACAAGTCAGCGTATAAATCATCAACATGCTCAATACCCACAGATAAACGAATCAACGATTCAGGAATACTCTCTGGCTCCGAGGGATGACGACGACGACGCTCCACCAAAGATTCCACACCACCTAAACTCGTTGCAGGAGTCCACAACCGCAAACGCTCCACCACCTGCTGAGTCTGCACCGCATCAGCGTCAAGAACAATACACAGTACAGCACCAAAACCATTCATCTGTTGGCGAGCGCGCTCATACCCAGCGTCCTCCGGAAGACCCGGATAACGCACCTGTGCGACAGCAGGATGCTTACTCAAACGCTGAGCCAGCTCCAGCGCATTACTCATAGAACGTTCCATACGTAAAGACAATGTACGAATACCCCTTAACGCTAACCATGCTTCCATCGGGCCAGCAATAGCGCCATGTAACGTACGATAACGCAAAATAGCTTCCCGTAACGGCTGATGAGAAGTTACCGCAATCCCTAAAAGAACATCAGAATGCCCTGATAAATACTTCGTTGCAGAATGAACCACCACGTCAGCACCCAAAGCTAAAGGCTGCTGAACTAAACCTGTTGAAAAAGTATTATCGACAACAGAAAGCACGCCAAGCCGTTGAGCAGCACTCAAAATCGTGGGTAAATCAGCGACTTCTAGCATGGGGTTTGTGGGGCTCTCTAACCATAAAAGCGCTTCAGGGGCAGAATAATGAGGAGTTTTTCCAGCTAAATCATATTTTTGAGAGACTCTCTCTAAAGCATCAAGAACTTCTTGAGTGTTCTCGATATCTAAGCGAATCACCTCAACAACACCACGACGTTGCAAGTCTTCAGCAATTGTTGCTGAGCTCATGTACACGTGACGTGGAATCAGGATCGTTGCACCAGCAGGAACTAAATCCATAACCGCAGATATAGCTGCCATTCCTGACGAAAAGACAAGCCCCGGAAGAGACGCGCCCTCAATACCAGCGACGACTTCTTCAAAACCATTCCACGTAGGGTTGTCAAAGCGTGCATAGACCTTGTCATGGTCAGGGTCTACAGTGCCTGCTCCACGATACGTTGAGGAGAAAATAACAGGAGGGTTCACCGGAGCATCGTGTTCTGGGGCTGGACGACCAGCGCTGACCACATATGTTGCTGCAGAAATATCTTTTGCTGTACTCATACCCATTAGACTACGCTGAACATAACCATCCACGATAGTACGTACACTTTTTAACAGCAGAAAACATTTCTATTACTTACCGCAGAAGACACTTTTGAGCTAAGTACCTATTTCTATTGCTTTGATACTCTTATAAGCGTGAGCGAATCTCTAAACTATAGTGCACAGCACCGCGCAACAGGACATCTAGGTAACGGAATATTCGTTGTCTTTGAAGGTGGCGATGGTGCTGGTAAATCTACCCAAGTCAAACTCTTGGAGCGACGACTACGCCAAGAAAACTACGATGTTATATGCACCCGAGAGCCGGGAGGCACCGCCATCGGTGAGAAACTGCGTCAGCTCGTCCTCGAAAATGCAGAAACAACTATTGACGCGAGAACTGAAGCTCTCATCTTTGCGGCATCACGTGCCGCTCACGCCCAACAACTCATCCGTCCCGCCTTAGCAGAAGGTAAAATTGTACTATGCGACCGGTATATTGATTCTTCTGCCGTTTATCAAGGTGTTGGGCGGGAACTTGGCCAAGAAAACATTACAAACCTTTCACTCTGGGCCACTGAAAACCTGCACCCAGATATTACGTTCTTACTCGACCTGCCCTTAGAGAAAAGCCGGCAACGCACTCATCGTCGAGGACAACAAGACCGTCTAGAAGCAGAACCAGATAGCTTTCACCAAAAAATACAACAAGCGTTCAATGATTTACCACAATCAGCTTCAGCAAAAACACACCATTACGTGTGTATTGATGCGCAAGAAGACATTGAACAGATTCACCAAAATATCTATGCCCACCTCGTCCAATATATTCAGGAGCAAGGATGAGCATCTGGAATACACTCATCGGACAACCAGAAGTTGTAGAACAACTCCGTCAACAAGCCCAGTTAGAACGTCCTACACATGCATGGCTTTTTACAGGCCCGCCCGGTTCAGGACGATCAACCATGGCACGAGCATTTGCCGCATCCTTACTCTGTGAAGAGCCCAACCCTCAACGTCGTGGGTGTGGAGTATGCAAAACCTGCCATAGTGTTTTACGCGGTACCCACGCAGATTTGACGCACTTTTCCACTGAGAATATCAACATTAAAATTGAGCAGGCAAGAGAACTCGTCACCAAAGCTCAAGATAGACCTGCCGTAGGGCGCTGGCGTATTATCATCGTCGAAGATGCCGATAGGATGCCAGAAAGAACATCTAACGTCTTACTCAAAGCCATTGAAGAACCACCAGAACATACCATCTGGATTCTTTGTGCACCATCCCCCGTAGATGTTCTGGTAACAATTCGTTCTCGTTGTAGACCCGTCACGCTGCGAGTACCTCATCGAGAAGAAGTCGTTAAACTTCTTGCCGGTATCGAAGGGTATCCAGAAGCTCTTGCACGTCATTGTGCGTCACTGGCACAAGGACATATTGGGGTTGCCCGTCATCTTGTACGTTCTGCTGAGGCACGTCAACGCCGTGAACAGGTAGTTCGTATGCCTATTTTTCTTTCATCTGTTCCAGCAGCAATGCGTGCTGCTCAAGAGCTCGTTAATATCGCTCAGGCAGAAGCCGATCATACGTCAAAAGAACGACATGAACGTGAGCTGCAAGAGCTTTTGAGGTCCCTTGGAATAGCAGAAGACGAACAGATAACACCCAATGTTAAAGCTCAGATTCGTCAGTTAGAAGAAGAGCAGAAACGTCGTAGTCGGCGAATGGCTACCGACACGTTAGACCGTTTTCTCATTGATCTGCAAACGGTGTTTAGAGACGTGCTGACGATACAGCTTGGTACTGGTTCTGCACTGATTAATACTCACCTCACCGCAGAATTACATGATTATGCGCAACGAATGAGCCCAGAACAAGCACTCGGACATTTAGATACTTTGAGGCTAACACGTAAACGTATTTCAACGAATGCTAGTGCAAAACTCGCTTTTGAAGCGATGATGTGTTCCTTTATTCAACGATAATCAACCGTGTTATAGGAAGAGAAGCCTCGAGTGAAGACCAATGGCCGTTATATGTAAATCTTCTAAATTTTTAGAGTATAGAATTTTATCTGCTCTCATGCTTTCAGAAGCGTCTGAGGGAATAAGAACAATAGCATCTCCGTTTCTGGTGTATACAGCAACAGGAAGGCTCTCATCGGCGTCTCTAGTTGCAGTCTCTGGTGCTATTCCTGCAATTCTTGTAGGAATACTAGGCTCTCCACAAGTTGAGAAGCTCAACAGGCAAAAAATCATTGCTTACTCTAACATTCTGCAATCTATTCTATTAATAACATTGCCTCTGACATGGGCTTCTGCCGGTATTTTTGCGATGATGGTTATCTCTTTTATTTCTTCTAGCGTAGGTGCATTAGAACGACCCGCGATGTACTCTAGCCTGCCTCTTATCTTTGGAGAGAACTATCAAGACTTTATCGGAAAAAGAGCTGGTGTCTCATTCTTCATGCAATCAGTTAGCCCCGTAATGGGTGGCGCTCTAGTAGGTTTTATCGGCGCTTCGCACACACTTGTCATCTGTGGCATTCTCTATGGTGTATATGCTTTGCTCATATACACCATCAAAAATTTTGATACAGACTATAAAAATCGGGCCAAAAAACATCAAGGCCAAAAGAATATCGACATGGTCAAAGCGGGCATTGAGATAGTCAGAAATATCCCAGCATTAAAGACCCTGTATATTTTCTGGTTCTTCTCAATGACAGCAGTTCCTATTGGTGTTCTTTCTGCAGTTCCATACGTGAGCGAAAATTTAGGGCTAACCAGTTTTGAGTTTGGGATTGCGTCAGCTTGCTATGGTGTAGCAACGATTTCTAGTTCTATAATCGCTGGCAAAATGAAGTTCCGAGGAGGAGCACGGTCCTGGCTTCTAGCATCTGGAACAATATACGGACTCACCAATATGCTGATGGGCTTTGAACCCCAATTTCTGATGTTTTGCATCTTATGGTTCATATGGGGTCTTGCGTATGGCCCAGAAGAAGTTGTTGGCAACTTAGTATTTGTTCAATCTGCACCAGAAGAGTTTCAAGGGCGATTGTTTTCTCTTATGACAGTTGTCATGACCGGCGGAATGCTCATCGGAAATTCACTCGTTGGCCCGTTATCGGATAGGTTAGGTCCTCAATGGGCAATGGTTTTAGCTGGCGTCATTTTTATCACCTCAACAATATGCAGTTTCGCGTTCGGTCAAGGAGCACGAGAAATTGCTACTATCTCGATGACTTCTACCAAACCTACCAGCGATGAAGTTCGCTAAACATCGGTGAAATACGCAAACATACTATCGTTGAGGGACGCCATCTACATAAATATGGTTTGGAAGTAACGTCTGCTCATCCAAAATCAGGATATCTCCCGAATACCCTGGAGCAATTCGCCCATAGCTTCGCCCCAAACCAATAGCATGAGCAGCATGAGACGTTGCCGAAGCAACCGCAACGTCCAATCCCACACCAACAGAACGTACAGCGTGCTGCACGGCGTAGTCCATCGTCAAAGTGGAGCCAGCAAGAGAATCCCCATGTACTAAACGAGCAACACCATTCTCGACTTTGACATCTAAAGTACCCAAAATATACAAGCCATCCGGGTTACAAGCAGCTGACATCGCATCAGTTACCAAGACGATACGTTCTGGAGCCTCACGGAAAAGAGTATGCACTACTGATGGGTGGACATGAATACCGTCATTAATAACTTCTAGAGACACAGATTGTTCTTCTAAAGCAGCAATCACCGGACCGGGGGCACGATGGTGAATACCGTTCATCCCATTAAACGTGTGGGTCAGTAGTGAAGCGCCTACAGCAAAAGCTTGCTGAGCTTGCTCATAGGTGGCGTTTGTATGGCCAACAGCTACAGCTGTTCCAGCACTAGTAAAACGTTGTATTGCAGATAAAGCACCATGACGTTCAGGGGCTAAAGTAATCTGTCGGAGGTGTCCGTCTGAAGCTTCAAGCAGTCTCTCGACGTCTTCAGCTAATGGGTCTTTGAGCAGTTTTTCGGGGTGAGCACCCTTATGTTGTGGGTGAAGAAACGGCCCTTCGGCGTGGAATCCAAGAACCTGCGGATCGTCTTTGAGTAGCTGTTGAAAAGTGCTCAGAGCGCCTGCCATATGTTCTATCGAGTTCGTCACGAACGATAAGACGCTTCGGGTTGTTCCATGCTGACGGTGGGCGTTGAGTGCAACACGTGCAGTATCAAGATTTGCCTCATCATAGGCATGCCCTCCCCCGCCATGATGATGTATATCAAGATATCCGGGAACGACGGGCGCGCCCTGTGCATCAACAATACGGGTATCAGGGGTTTGTTTTGTCTTCCATTCAGAGGTGCTCAGAATATCGATGATTTTTCCGTCCTCAACGAGAACTGCACTATCGGGATAAACGCCGCCGATGGTTCCGTCGTAGACGGTTGCTGAATGAATCAGAAGAGAAGACATGGTATATATTCACACCTTTAGGATGTTATAAATCAACAATTTTGAGGTTATAGCCGAGGTTTTGAACTTCCTCAGCAAGTTCTGGTCGCAGCTGAGAGTCGGTAATCACTTCTGAGATATTTTCGACTCCGCCCACACTAGAGAATGAGCGTTTTCCAAACTTTGAAGAATCAGCGACAATAAAAGTTTTTTCTGCACGTGTTGCCATCGCAGAGTTCACCATGGCCTCATATTCGTTCACTGTTCCCGGCCCATTTTGGTCAAAACCGTTTACACCGATAAATGCCAAATCAAGAGAGATGTTTTTGAGCATGTCGGTCGCAAAAGGCCCTGTAATTTCGTAGGAGTAGCTGTTGACTTCACCACCGATGAGAACAATTTTGATACGGGAGTTCTCCGCGAGCGCATAAGCAATATCTACCGCATTGGTGACGACGGTTAGAAGAGGCTGAGCAGCGTTAAGTTCAACATCTTGGTGTTGGTAGACCCATTGTGATAATTCGCGGGCGACTTCTCCGACGGTGCTACCTCCTGTAAAGCCAATAATCATGCCAGGTTGTAGGTGTTCGATAGCAGCACGTGCAATAGCGGTTTTTTGTGGTAGGTGAGAAGATTCTCGACGGCTCATAGGGTTGGTGAGAACATTTTGGTTGCTTTGTGCGCCGCCACGGGTTCGTTGTAGCAACCCTTCGCTGGCGAGGTAGTCGAGGTCTCGTCGGGCTGTTGCAGCTGAGATGTCTAGGGCGTCAATAATTTCGTTGACGCTCAGGCACTGGCGTTCGTTGAGGAGTTCCAGTATTTCGGCATGTCGTTGGCTGCGCATCGTCGGTCGTGTTCCATTCACTATGAGCTAGTTATTTGAGGTTATTCTCAACGCACTTTAACCGGCGAAGACGCTCAATAGTCGGGCGGCTTCTGCGCTTAACGCTTCTCGTGCAGCACCCAAGTATTTGCGGGAGTCCACAACTGTTGGGTTTTGGTGAAGGTATTGTGCAATAGCTTCAGTAAAGAAACTGTTAAGGTGTGTTGATACATTGATTTTAGTCATACCGGAGCGGATTCCTTGGAGAATCTGCTCATCGCTGACACCAGAAGATCCGTGAAGGACCAATGGGACACCAGCAGATTCACGTAATTGTGTGATGAGTTCGTGGTCTAGTCGTGCGGTGCGTTCGGTCATGGCGTGTTCGCTACCGACGGCAACAGCTAGGGTGTCTACCCCTGTGGCTTGTACAAACTCGTGTGCTTCGGTGGGGTCGGTGCGTACACCAGGGGTGTGGGCACCTTTTTTGCCTCCGATTTCTCCAAGTTCGGCTTCTACGCTGGCGCCGTTGCGGTGGGCGTACTCTACAACTTTGACCGTGGCGGCGAGGTTTTCTTCATACGGTAGGGTGGAGCCGTCGTACATGACGGAGTTAAAACCAAGGTCGATAGCTTGGCAGGCTAAGTCTACTGATTCGCAGTGGTCTAGGTGTACTGCGATGTTTGCGGTGGAGAGTTGTGCGATGTCGATCATGGCTTGCCCCAGTGGGGTGAGGTTGCCGTGGAAGTTGATACAGTTATGGCTTAGCTGCATGATAACGGGTAAGCCTGTTGTTTCGGCTGCTTGTGCGATGGCTTCTGCTGTTTCTAGGTGGACGACGTTGAAGGCTCCGATTCCTCTGCGGTTTTGGTCGGCGGAGCGTACGAGGTCGATGGTATTGATTTGTGGCATGGTTTTCTTTCCTGTCGTGGTTGTGTTCAGGGGATAAAGGTTTGGGTTAGCGGATTTTTTCCATCAGGATGTTGGCGTTGAGGGATTCCCATTCGGTGCCAATAGCTCCGGCGATAGGTTGTGTGAGTGCTGAGGCAGACCAGCAGATTGCTCGGCGGAGGAGTTCTTCGGTGGGAAGTTTGTCGATAAGTCCGGTAGCGAGTGCTGCGACGAGTGCGTCTCCGGCGCCGGTGGGGTTACCTTGCAGTGGTTGGGCGAGTTTGGCGCGGTATGCCTGATGGTGGTTGATGAAGTACAGTCCGTCTTCTGCGCAAGAGACGATGATGTTTTGAGCGCCGAGGTTTTGAAGTTTTTTGACAGCGGTGAAGAGTTCGTCTGATTGGGTGGCTTCGAGAAGTTCGGAATAGTTAGGTTTGAGGTAGTCGGCGTGTGCTTGGGCGGCGTCGAGGAGGTGTTGCCCTGAGGTATCTACGATGAAAGTGCTGCCGTAGCGTTGGCAGAGCATGCTGATGTCGCTGATGAGTGTGGTGGGTGCTGCTGGCGGGAAAGAGCCAGAGAGCGTTACGGCACAGTGCTCGTAGTGTTTGAGGGTGTCTTCTAGGGTGTTGAGGATTCCTTCATATACGTGGGCTGGGTGTTCTGCACCGTTTTCGTTGATAATGGTGGTGGAGGAGTCGTGTTTTTGGTGTATTGCGTAGGTACTACGTAAAGGTGTGGAGGTAGGGGTAAAAGCCGTGTACACACCGTCGTTGAGGGGGTGCGTTGTGTTGCGTTGCTCAGTTTGTCGTTGGTGAAGCTCTTGGAGAGATTCTTGACAGATGGGCCCTAGAGCCACGGCCGTATAGCCTTGTTCGGCGACGACGTTGGCGACGTTGAGTCCTTTACCTCCGAGGCGACGTTGAGCGGCGGGAATGCGTAGTGTTGATTCTGCGCTGAGGTGCTCGATGGTGATGGTGATGTCTAGTGCGGGGTTGAGCGTGATAGCGACAACGGCTGATGTGTTCATGGCTTTTACCTCTACCTTCAGTTTGTGTTTAGTTGAGGATGACTGAGCGTGTGAGGTTACGTGGCTGGTCGGGGTCTAGTTCGTTGGCTAGAGCTGTTTCGAGTGCTACGAGGTGTTGGCGGGCAAGGTCTGCCATGGGGTCAAGGTCTTGGTTTTCGAAGCGTGCTCCGGTGGCTTCTACTTGTTCGCGAAGGCCTGCTGGTGCTTGTCCGAATTGCCAGGTGATACGGCCTTCTGATGCGATGGCGATAGGGCCGTGTCGGTATTCCATGGAGTTGTAGGATTCTGTCCATTTTTGCGAGGATTCACGCATTTTTAGTGCCGCTTCGGTAGCGATGGGTGCTGTCCAGCCGGTGCCGAGGAATGAGTATTGTTCTGCGTTGATGAGTTCTGAATCTAGTGGTTCGGATAGTGCTCGTTCGCAGTCTTTGATGGCGTTTTGGCAGATGTCGCGGCTGTGGATGGAGGAGCGGAGGAGCATGAGTGCGGTGGTGGCGAAGCGGGTTTGTACGACGGATTGTTCGTCGGCGAAGCCGAGGTCTACGACGCGGTCTGCTAGTTCTGCTACGGGTGAGTCTGCTACTCCGACAAGTACGGTGATGGGTTTTTTATCTTTGACGGATTTCATGAAGGTGATGATTTCGCTGGTGGTTCCGGAACGGCAGATGATGAGGTATTCGTCGTAGTCGCGTTCGGTGGGTACTTCGGTTGCGGTGAAGGCATCGGTGATTCCGTGTCCTTCGTTTTCGCGTAGTGCTGCGTAGCTTTGTGCCATGAACCAGGAGGTTCCGCAGCCGACGGCAGCAACTTTTTTGCCGTCTTGGGGAAGCGCAGAGGTGTCTAGTTCAAGTGCTTGTGCCCAAGTTTGTGGTTGGCTGAGGAGCTCTTCTTTCATGTGTGCGCCGGGGGTTGTCATAGTTGTGGACCTTTCTGCGTTTGGGTTAGGTTTTTGTCAAAACCCATCACCCAATTAATCAAAAGTTTTCACAATTATGATTACATATGATTCTTTTTGTGTCCACAAGAATAATTTTCAATCAGTCACATTTCCCTGCCTACACGCCACTAAAAACCTCAAAAACTGGCAAGATTGCCCTAGAAAATAGGCATTTAGCGCAAAATAAGCCCTACTAAAAGTCAGAAATCACTTTATTTAACAAAGTGACTAATTCTGATTATTTTGCGAAAACTTTACTCAACTTGCTTTACATCAGTCATTTTCAATCATTATGATGGCTTGTGTAACAGTTGAGAAAGATGAGGTGGTCTCAATGACCTTCGTACCAGACGTTGTTTCAGCCCAACGCACAGCAAAAGACTGGAGAGAAGCCATCAGCATCGTTGGTGAACTCTACGAAGAAGCCGGAATAGCGACCAAAGAATATACCGAAGCAATGATCAAAGGTGTCGAAGACTTCGGACCATATATGGTCTTCATCCCCGGCATTGCCATGCCCCATGCAAAAGCAACCAGCGGAGTCCTCAAAGCAGGAACAGCAGTCGTCACACTAGCTACCCCCGTAAAATTCGGCAGCAAAAATAACGACCCCGTCGACTTCCTCATTTCTTTCGCATCCGAAAGCACCGACGGACATATGGAAAAAATCCAAGAACTAGCAGACGTCCTCGGACAACAAGAACTCATCAAAAAGGCCCGTCAGGCGAGCAGCGATGTTCAACTGATGGAAGTTTTCACCCAATAAAACAACACAAAGAAAAGGTAATAATCATCATGATTTCAATTGCAACCGTATGCGGCATGGGACTCGGAACCTCTATGATGCTCGCAAGCCAAATCCGCACCCTCCTCAACGCAGAAAATATCGAAGCAAAAGTACAAGCTATCGACCTTGGCTCCTTCAAATCACAACCCTCAGACATCGTCGTCACCACCACCGGAATGGCAAAAAATGTTGAAGGAACCAAAGCAATCGTCGTACTCATCGACAACCTCATCGACAAAAATGAAGTCAAAACCAAAGTACTCGCCGCAGTAAACGACTTCACCGCAGGCAACTAGCCACACCACTCCCCATTCCCCATATAGCTTGAGGTAGAAGCAATGAACTCTCTCCTTGACTTTTTCGTACAACTCATCCAAATCCCCGCAATCATCGTCGGATTCATTGCGTTCATTGGGTTAGTCGCACAGAAAAAAGCAGCCGATGAAGTCATCACCGGCACCATCAAAACAGCACTATCACTACTTATCATCGCCGGCGGTGCAACAGTCCTCATCCAAGGCCTAGCACCCATCCAAAAGATGTTCGAGATGGCGTTCCCCGCCAGTAACATCACCACATTCGTCACCTTCGACGAAGCCGTCGTCTCAGCAGTACAAACCGGACCAGTAGCAGCCCTCGGCTCACAAATTGGTCTCACCATGCTCTTCGGCTACATCGTGCACCTACTCCTCGCACGATTCACCCCATGGCACTACGTCTACCTCACCGGACATATGATCTGGGTACACGCCGGCGCATTCACCATCGCCATCTACCAACTCGGACTAGGCCCCGTATGGACCGTCATCATCGCCTCCCTCATCGACGGCGCATACATGACGTTCGCCCCCGCCATCGCACAACCCTTCGTCCGTCGTATCACCGGCGGAAATGACGTCGGCTTCGCACACGGACAAACCCTCCTCAACGTCCTCGCCGGATACCTCGGCATGGTCGTAGGAAACAAAGAAAAATCCACCGAAGACATCAAACTCCCCGAGAAACTCTCATTCTTCCGCGACGTTGCAGTATCCACCTCCATCGTCATGATGATTGTCTCACTCGGCTCAGCACTAGCAGCAGTCAGCTCCGCAGGAGTAAGCGCCTTCGAAGCACCCGTAGCAGACGGCGGCATCTCCGACGGACAAAGCTGGGTCATCTTCTCCTTCATGATGGCCATGCAATTCACCGCAGGTATGCTCATCCTCCTCTACGGTGTCCGCATGCTCATCGGCGAAATCGTTCCCGCATTCGAAGGTATCTCCCAAAAAGTTATCCCCAACGCCATCCCCGCGCTGGACGTTCCTGTACTCTTCGCCTTCGCCCCCAACGCACTACTCATCGGCCTCATCTCAGGTCTCATCGGCCAAATCACCGGCATGGTTATCTGCGTTGCACTAGGTTGGCCAGTACCAATCCCCTCCATGATCGTTGCATTCTTCGCATCCGGTACCGCAGCAATCTTCGCAAACTCTACCGGCGGACGAACCGCAGCATGGCTAGGAGGCTTCCTCTGGGGATTCCTCGGCTGGATTCTCATCTCCTTCGCCTACCACATCAACGCCTTCGGCGACCTACCCGCCCTCGGCGCATCAGGACTAGGCTTCACTGTTCCTGACGCCATCGTACCGGGCATCATCATCCACTGGATTGGACAACTTCTCGGCATCCTCGCCTAAGAACACTCCCCCAGTCCACATCATATACCCCCATTCGACTCATACATCGTAAAGGATGGTCATCATGTCACAGCTACTCGATAGCTACTACCAACAAATCATCTCACTTCTCGAAAAAATTCGTGAAGAAGAAGTCCCCACCATCGACAAAGCCGCACAAGCTATCGCAGAACGCGTAGCACAAGGCGCACGCATCTTCGCTTTCGGCGCTTCACACTCCAGCCTTCCCGTACAAGACATCGTCTACCGTGCCGGCGGACTCATGCTCATCAACCCACTCTACGCACCCGGTGTTGAAGCACTCACCACACGCCCAACCACCCTCGGGTCGCAGATGGAACAGATGCCCGGATACGCTGAAGTAGTGCTCAACAATGCACCACTCAAAGAAGGAGACGTCCTCATCGTAGTCTCCGTCTCCGGACGCAACGCACTCCCCGTAGAGCTCGCACGTGAAGCACGCGCTCGCGGCATTTTCGTCGTAGGACTCACCTCCTCTAAATACACCGAAGCGGTCACCTCACGTGTACCCGACGGAACCAAACTCAAAGACCATGCAGATATCCTCATCGACAACCAAGTAGATGCAGGAGACGCAGTGCTGAGCCTAGAGGGCGTGCCTCAGAAGTTCACCCCTGCATCTGGAGTCACCTCCACCGCAATCTTGCATTCACTATCTGCAGGCATTATCGAGAATCTTGTGTCACAAGGTATCAGCGCACCAGTATTCCTCGCTGCAAACCTTGACGGCGGTGCAGACTGGAACGCACAGCACATGGCTGAGAATAAGGACAAAATCTTCTACCTCAACTAAGAAGATATATAACTCTTCACAAGCAGTATGAAGCGGTGGCGTTCTCTCATCTTTTGAGAGAACGCCACCGCTTTAAATATGGGGAAAATGAGCAAACCGCTCAACACATATTAGTTCCTAAAACCGTGAACAGGAGAAGGAATTCTTCCACCGCGAGCCGCAAATAGTTCAGAAGATTCAGCGTGAATAGGCATCACAGGAGCCCGCCCTAGAAGCCCACCAAACTCCACCATCTGCCCAACCTCAAGACCAATAGCAGGAATAACACGCACCGCAGTTGTCTTATGATTCATGACACCTATTGCAGCTTCATCAGCAATCATGGCAGCAATCGTAGATGCTGACGTATCACCGGGAATAGCGACCATGTCTAACCCGACAGAACAAATGGCTGTCATTGCTTCGAGCTTATCAAGAGTAATTTTCTGTGCGGCAGCTGCTTCAATCATGCCAATATCTTCTGATACTGGGATAAAAGATCCAGATAACCCACCAACATGAGAGCACGCCATCATGCCACCTTTTTTCACAGCATCATTGACTAACGCTAAAGCAGCAATTGTGCCGTGTGTACCAACACTCTCTAGGCCCATCTCCTCAAGGATATGTGCCACAGAATCTCCCACCTCGGCGGTAGGGGCAAGAGATAAATCAACGATGCCGAACTGAACGCCTAGACGTTCTGCAGCGAGGTTTCCGACGAGCTGCCCAACACGAGTAATTTTAAAGGCCGCTTTCTTCACTGCTTCTGCGCATGCATCAAAAGATTCGCCTCGGACTCGTTCAAGAGCACGTTTAACCACGCCGGGTCCAGAAACTCCTACAGAAATAACGGTGTCAGCTTCTTGTACACCGTGGAATGCACCCGCCATAAAAGGATTATCAGATACGGCATTCGCAAAAACCACAAGTTTAGAGCACGCAAAACCATGTTTATGAGCTGAGCCTTCTGCCGTTTGACGAATAACTTCACCCATCTTAGCGACAGCGCTCATATTAATGCCGGCTCGAGAAGACCCAATATTAACCGACGCGCACACAACGTCCGTTTCGTTAAGCGCCCGTGGGATACTCTCAAGCAAACGGCTATCTGCAGGAGTCATACCTTTATCGACAAGGGCGCTGAAACCACCGATAAAATCTACCCCAGTGGCTTTCGCTGCAGCGTCTAAAGCTTTCGCGTACTCCACATACTCTGTTGCCTCGCTAGCACCGGCAACTAAAGAAATAGGGGTAACAGAAATACGTTTATTGATGATGGGAATACCCAGTTCGGCTTCAATGCCCTCAACAACTTCAACAAGGTTTTGTGCGCGTTGAGTAATTTTTTGGTAAATCTTTTGGCAGGCAACCTCGGCCTGTGCATCAGCACAGTCCAGCAGAGAAATACCCATCGTTACCGTACGAATATCAAGCTTATCCTCCTCAATCATTTGCAGAGTTTCGAGGATATTAGCGTTACGATCAAAAACCATCACAGACTCCTAGAGGGTGTGCATTGCGTCGAAAATAGCTTCAGATTGAATACGAATTTTCAGACGCTGTTCCTCTTCTACACTGCGCATAGCCTCTTGTAGTTCTTGGATACTTTGAGTCTCGTCATCGAAACGTCCGTGCAAAATCATGGTGAAATAATCGTCCATGAGAGTCTGCGAAATATTGAGAATATTTACCTGATTCTTTGCCAATTCTGCGGCAACAGCTGCCACAATTCCTTGATGGTCGTGTCCGGTAACAGTCAAAATGATATTCATGGGGGGGGTCTTTCTTTTGGCTCAGTAGCTGAGTCTATATGTATGCGGCGATGTAGGCTTCGCCAACACCGCTCATAGTGGTGGGGGTATCGCTGCCAGCATGTAACAGTGATTCTGTAGCACCGAGAGTGAGCTGAACGTTAGGGGTGTTTATCGTCAGTTCTCCGCTTGTGCCAATCACTGCAGCAGCACCTTTAAAGGTATAAGAAACGCTCTGACCTTGAGAAAGTTTAACGCGTGTTACGCTCAATCGTGGATCCCACATGCTAAACACCCCAAGAGCGTCATCATCAGGTTGAGCACGCTGAACCACCGGCGCATCCTGTTGTACCGCAAGAATACGGATGAGCTCTTCAACATCAATATGTTTGGGGGTGAGCCCTGCTCTCATGACGTTATCGGAGGGGTTCATCAGTTCAATCGCTGTACCTGATACGTACGCATGAACTTGCCCGTCTGGAGTATACGCAGAATCGCCAGGGTGCAAGTGCAAAAGGTTCATCACCATCGCAACCAGCGCCCCAATATCGGCAGGGTGCTTCTGCTGAAGAAGTTGCATCAACTGTGCAACATCGTAAAGGACACCCTCTACAACAGTAGGGTTCTGTTCTAACCATTGAGCAGTATGAGATAGCGTCACCTCTAGGTGACGCTTCGCGTCAGCTGTATCCATACGCAAAATAGCGGCAAGAAGTTCTTTATCGTTAGGTGCTGTTAGTAGAGGTAGAAGCCACTGAAGGTCAAATACCTGCGCAATATGTTGTAGCTCTTCAACAGGACGTACACCGGTCAGAATCGTCATATCAGATAGAGCAATAACGGTCTCCGGTTTGGAATGCTCATCTTTATAGTTTCGGTGTGGAGCATCTACAGGAATATTTTGCTCATTTTCGGCGTGATAGCCGGCGAGCGCTTGTTCAGGCGTTGGGTGGACTTGAATAGAAAGAGGGGCGTCAATAGCAAGAATCTTGAAAAGAAATGGAAAAGTTGTGCCCTCATAATTCGAAGGTAAGAAGTGTTGAGGGTTCTGTTCGATGAGCTGATTGAGAGCTATGCGGTCTTCACCAATTAACGCGTATGAAGGGGCAGCATCATGTGCACCAACCCAAAGTTCTGCTTCTGGTTGTGTTGAGGGAGTTTCTTCTCCTCGCATTTTTGCTAAGGCTGTCAAAGAACCCCAAGCATAATTTTGTATTGTGTTTTCTAAACGTATTAGTTCACCCATAGCGTCCATCATATCCTTATCTATACCCTCGGGATTGTTTCATCAGCCAGAAGTATTTTTCAGTGTTTATAGCCATACCCTAGGAAAATAGTCCGGTATTACTGTGAGAAACAGTTAGAATAACCCCGTGAATACAATTGATCTAACCGCATCCTTTAAAGCGTACGATGTTCGCGGCATCGTTGGGGAAACTATTACTGAAGAAACTGTCCGTGCTACGGCAGCTGCATTCGTTGATGTTCTAGAACTTTCTGGTCAGAACGTCCTCGTCGGTAGCGACATGCGCCCATCTGGCGAGAGCTTCACCGAAGCGTTCGCTGAAGGTGCTACTGCTCGTGGGGCAAACGTCATCAAGATTGGCCTTATTTCTACTGATGAGCTGTATTTCGCGTGTGGTGTAGAAAATGCTGCTGGCGTGACCTTCACTGCAAGCCATAATCCAGCGGAATATAACGGCATGAAGATGTCTAAAGCTGGTGCCGTACCTATTTCTTCTGAAACCGGACTTTTTGATGTTCGTGACCGTGCCCAAGACTACCTCAATGAAGGGTCTATTCCTTCGGTAGAGAATGTTGGCTCTGTCAGCGAAAAAGACGTCCTCAAAGACTACTCGGAATATCTGCGTAATCTCGTTGACCTGTCGAATATTCGCCCTCTTAAAGTTGTTGTCGATGCCGGTAACGGTATGGGTGGAATGACCACCCCAGCAGTTCTTGGCGACTCTATTCTTCCTGGTCTACCTCTCGAAATTGTTCCACTCTATTTTGAGCTTGATGGAACTTTTCCGAATCACCCAGCTAACCCGCTAGAACCAGCAAACCTCGTTGATTTACAAAAAGCTGTTGTAGAGCATGGTGCTGATATTGGTCTAGCTTTTGACGGTGACGCAGACCGTTGCTTCGTCGTCGATGAAAAGGGTGAACCGGTTTCTCCTTCCGCCATTACCGCTATTGTTGCCGAACGAGAAATTGCTCGTGCGCAAGCTGAAGGCGTTGAAGAGCCCGTTATTATCTATAACCTCATTACGTCTAAGGCTGTACCTGAACTTGTGGAGAAGAAGGGCGCTCGCGCCGTAAAGACTCGTGTGGGTCATTCTTTCATTAAGGCTGTTATGGCTGAAGAAAATGGTGTCTTTGGTGGTGAGCATTCTGCTCACTATTATTTCAAGGACTTTTTCAATGCTGATACTGGCATGCTTGCGGCAATGCATGTTTTGGCTGTTCTTGGTTCTTCAGAGAATTCTCTTTCTCAGATTGCTGCTGAGTATTCTCCATATGTGGCTTCTGGCGAGATTAACTCTGAAGTTGCTGATAAAGACGCCACCATTGCTCGTGTGGTTGAAGCGTTGGGCGACGCTGTGGAGGTATCGACCATGGACGGTACCACTTTTGAGCACCGCTCTGAGGGATGGTGGGCTAATCTTCGCCCGTCTAATACGGAGCCGTTCTTACGCTTGAATTTGGAAGCTCCGGATCAGCAGACGATGGAACGTGTTCGTGATCAGATTCTTAGCATTGTACGTGCCGGCTAAGTCGTTTTTCTGTTCACGTTAAAGTGAAGAAGCTGCCCTGACGTTTTAGGACGTCAGGGCAGCTTCTTTTATTGAGGGGAAGAGAATTAGTGTTGTGCTGCGCGGGCGGTGTCGCGAAGCATCCACTGGTCAGGACCAAAAATTTCGTATTGGATACGAACACCGGGGATACCTGCGTCAATGAGTTGGCTTCTTGCGTTCTTCATGAAGGGAAGAGGCCCGCATAGGTATGCCATGGCGTTGGGGTCGATATCGAGTTGGGTGATATCTAGTCGCCCTTGATGTTCTCCGTCGTGGGAGTCTTCAAAGAATCGCACAATTTTTCCGTTCTGCAGTGAAGAGACGAGTTTTTCTGCTTCTTCACGTAGTGGCCAGCTTTCGGGGGTGCGGTCGCTATGTACGAGGACGACTTCACGGGTGGAGTTTTCGCGTACCATTTCGTCGAGGAAAGCGATCATAGGGGTGATGCCGATACCTGCGGAGAAGAGATAGAGGGGGCTGTTTCCGTCGTCGCCAAAGCCGCCGAGGGTGATGTCACCGTAGGGGTTGGAGAGCTGGATGATGTCTCCAACTTTGAGTGCGTGGTGAATTTTTGTCATTTCACCGTTGGGGTCAAGTTTACTTGCAATACGGCGCTGGTTTTCTCCGGCTGGTAGCAGGGTGTATTGTCGGGCTTGGTTGAGGCCGTCTTCAGCTTTTGCGATGAGGCTGACGTATTGTCCTGCTTTTGCTGGGGTTAGGGGGACGTCGTTAGCTGCTTCAAAGGTCATGTCGACGACGTTATCGCCGGTTTCTACGCGTTTGATGAGGCGGAAGGGGGCGTGCATAACATCATTTGCTTGGGAAGCGTAGAGGCCTTTTTCGATGTTGATGAGGGCGTTGCCCATGAGCCAGTATACTTCGCTCCAGGCTTCGGCTACTTCTGGGGTGCAGGCGTCTCCGAGGTCTGCGGCGATGGCTTCAAAGAGGTATTTGTAGACGGTGGTGTATTCGACGGCTTGGAGTCCGAGGGATGCGTGTTTGTGGGCAACACGCGAGAGGACTTCGTCGGGGTATTTGTCGGGGTTTTTGAAGATGTAGTCTGCGAAGATGACGACGGAACCGGCGAGTGCTTGGGGTTGGGTTCCTTCGAGTTGGGAGGAACGTGAGAACATTCCGTCCATGAGGTCTGGTCGTGCGGCAAACATTCGGCGGTAGAACTCTGGGGTGATATGTGGCATTCGTTCTGCGACGACTGCCAGTGTTGCCTCGATGATGGGGCGTGACTTTTCTGAAAGCATGTGATGTCTCCTTAGTGACAGGTTGTGTATAAACCCGTTATTAAATTAGCATATTTCATGCAAGAATTACGTATTGGGAAACAAAAAGCAGGTCATCTCAATCAAGAGACAACCTGCCATAGCGCAACAAAAAGGCTATTACCCCTTACCAGAAGGCGATAATCCTAGTTGAATAAAAACTGGTTGCAATTGCTTTTGTGTCGGCAACGAAGAGATAACAACAGGGTCCAACACCTCATAAAACGCCTGACGAGCACGCGCCAAATGAACACGCACATCACACTCAGTATTAAGCGGACAAGAACTTTTTGCACCTTCACATTCAACAATCGGGCTATCGCGCTCAGTATGCCGCAACAACTGCCCAATCGTCACTTTCCGACCTTCTTCAGAGAGTTTCACACCCCCTGCGCGCCCTCGACTTGAAAGCACCCAACCCTGATGAGCTAAGAAAGCAACTGATTTTGTCACATGGTGATAAGGAGTTCCTACCCCTTCAGCAATAGCCTGAGTAGAGAGCTGATGCCCCTCAGCGCCAGAAAGTAGCATCATGATGCGCAAAGAAACATCTGAAAACGCCGTAAGTCGCACACGCTCACCTCCCATAGACTTTGCACAAAAGACAACAATAAAACTGTATCTGTTAGAAGAGAAAAACCCGAATAAAACTCCCTGACACTCAGGCACAGAAGTGTTTATTACCCTGATAAAACCCAAAAAATGTCCTTTTTTATGTCAAAAGTTTTCCTATCTCAGCTAACGACACTCCCACCGTGTCCCCTAATTTGTTGTGCAAGGGGTAATATGTATAAAGCATTTGCATTTTAAGATTCCTCAGTGAATCTACTTGCACGAACCTCGTGTGGCGGGTATGCCCGATACATCAAGGATCTTCGGCAACAACGCAATAGACTTTTTTTCACTCGAAACTAAGAAAGGGATTTCAATGTCCTCTCTAGAATCCTCAATTCAGGAACTCCTCTCCATCGAGGGCGCTTCCGGTGCAGCACTTGTTGATATTTCTTCTGGTATGGCCCTCGCTTCTGGCGGTGCTCCCGGTTTTGATTTGACCGTTGCTGCAGCAGGTAACTCTAACGTAGTTCGCGCAAAGCTCAAGACCATGACCGACCTTGGCCTTGGCGGAAACATTGAAGACATCATGATTACCCTCTCTAGCCAGTACCACCTCGTGAACGTACTCAACGCTTCTGAGACTTCAGGTCTTTTCGTTTACCTCGTACTTGACCGCAACACCGCTAACTTGGCACTTGCACGCCACAAGCTCAACAGCATTGCTTCACGCATTTCCCTCTAAACTTCTTCGTTTCTAGAGGTACGAAATAAGGGTGTATCGTCTCGTCACACGAAACGATACACCCTTATTCTTTAAATAATATTTGGGGTCTACCTTTCAAAGGTAGACCCCAAATATTATTTAAAGCTCGTCGTCGCCGATAGCAGCTTCCATCAACGTATCTTCAGTAGCTTCTTCATTACTCTGAATAGACACCAACTTGCCGTCGTGCATCACAGCGATACGGTTGCACAGCTCAATCAATTCAGACATATCCGAACCAATCAGAATAATCGAGGTGCCTTTTTCTGTGAGTTCCTTAAGCATCTTGTAAATTTCAGATTTAGCGCTCACATCAATGCCACGAGTGGGGTGGTTAAGAATCAGAATCTCACAGTCAGTAGTCATCCACCGAGCGAGCGCAACCTTCTGTTGATCACCGCCAGAAAGTTTACCGACTTCACTTTGAATGTTAGTGGTCTTGATATGAAGCTTCTGGATTTGGTCAGCAACCTCACGAAGAGCAGAAACCTCGTGTAAGAAACCCTCTGCATTGCTTTCAATACCAGCAGATTCCATGAGCGTCTTTGCGATAGAACGCTCATTAGCGATGCCTAGCTCATCGTCATCGTCGGAAAGATAACCAATACCATACGAAACAGAGGCTTCGGGGTTTCCCAAAGTAACATCTTCACCGTTGATTTTTAGCGTCTTAAAAGTAGCTTTTTGATCAACACCGACGAGAGCGGCTGCTACCTCGTTAATACCAGAACGACGAAGACCTGTCAGACCAAGAACCTCTCCCTTATTAACGGAGAATGTCACATCTTTCAAGAAACCGTCTGCACCGTTTAGGCCTTCAACCTGAAGCTTCTCATACTCGCCAGAAAATTCTTCAGGGCGCTGCCCCATAGGAATTTCACGATGGAACATCTTAAAGGCAATCTCTTGAGAGCTCATCATATTAGGGGAAATCTCGTGAGAGATAATTCCATTATCTAAAATGACGGCACGATCAGCCAATGAACGAATCTCGTCAAGACGGTGCGTAATGTAAATGACGGAACGTCCCTCTGCTACGAGACGACGAGTAATCTCGTGGAACTGATAGATTTCGTAGTCGTTAAAGGTTGCTGCTACCTCATCCATGAGCACCAGCTGAGTTTCTTCTGCTTCCATACGAACAACCTCAATGAGAGCTTGTTCAGCGCGAACCAGTTCACCCATCTTTGTGGTGGGGTCAATAGACAGACCAGCGTCATCAAGAAGTTTTTGGGCACGCTCGTTCTGTTCTTCTTCAGATTTATCAGCGTGGAATGTCGCACGGAAAATAGCTTGAGCAACAGTTAGTTCAGGATCAACTTTGAATTTCTGGCGGATAGACCCAACACCACAAGCAAGCGCTTCATCTGGGGTTTTAGGGTTATAAGGCTCTCCGGCGAGTGTCATAGTGCCAGAGCTGGCAACGTCCCAGCCACCAAGAATAGATATTAACGTTGATTTTCCAGCGCCGTTCTCACCGAGTAAGCCTAGAACCTCACCTCTGGCGACGTCAAAATCGGCGCCCTTCAATGCGAGAAGGTGATCATGCTTCTTAGTTAATCCTCTAACGCTGAGCAGGTTCTCCACCGTTGCTTACCCTCCGAAAGAAATAATGCGGCGACAATACTTTATGTAAAGTATCAAGAATCTCTTATGAGATTCCTAGAATACTTTCCCCAAATAAAGATACTAATAGTAATTAGTGTCAATTAGGTAATTATATTGCACTGCGCCTCTTAAAACATCAAAAACGGCAGTAATGTGTATGAACACATCACTGCCATTTCTGATATGACGCTCATATATTGCTGATATTACTTTCCAATGCGCTCAGCAAAAGCACGACGCTGAGCTTTAATCGCATCGGGAAGACCTTCCCCTAAGCTTTCAAGCCACCGATCGATACTTTCGAGTTCTTCACGGCATTCTTCGGGATTAACAGCCAACGCCGCATGCATTTGGTCTTCTGTAATATCCAGACCATCGGTGTCGATATCTTCTACACCCGGCACAATACCTAAAGCAGTCTCTTCGCCGTGAGCTTTTCCTTCAAGACGGTCAAAAATCCATTTAACAACGCGAGAGTTCTCACCAAAACCAGGCCACGCGAAACCTCCATCAGGTGTGCGACGGAACCAGTTCACATAGTAGATTTTGGGCATGTTCTCTTCGCCGTGCTTTTCTCCTAGAGCAAGCCAATGAGCGAAGTAGTCGTTGACGTTGTAACCGATAAAAGGCAACATCGCCATAGGATCACGACGCACCACACCTACTGCACCTTTTGCCGCAGCAGTGGTCTCGGACGATAGCGTTGCACCGCGGAAGACACCTTCTTCCCATGTGCGCGCTTGAGAAACAAGTGGCACCGTTGTTTTACGTCGTCCACCAAAAATAATAGCGCTCAACGGAACACCGTCAGGTTCGCTAAATTCAGGTGCCAACATATCAACCTGTTCAATAGGGGTGCAGAAACGAGAGTTCGGGTGAGCTGCCGGACGCCCACAATCAGGAGTCCATGACTCACCGCGCCAGTCCGTGAGGTGTTCTGGCACATCTTCAGTTTTTCCTTCCCACCAGACAGAGTTGTCGTCAGTGAGAGCAACGTTGGTAAAGATAGTGTTGCCTTTAGCGATAGCTCGCATTGCATTAGGGTTGGTGCTCCAACCAGTACCAGGAGCAACACCAAACATTCCCGCTTCGGGGTTGACGACGTGGGGCTTACCGTCTTCGTTGAAGGTAATCCATGAGATGTCGTCGCCGATCATTTCAGCTTTCCAGCCTTCGATGGTTGGCTCCATCATTGCAAAGTTTGTTTTTCCGCAAGCTGATGGGAAGGCTGCCGCCAGATAGTGGGTTTTCTGTTCGGGGTTGGTGACTTTGAGGATGAGCATATGTTCTGCCATCCATCCTTCGTCTCGCCCCATAGCGGACGCTATACGTAGTGCATAGCATTTTTTACCGAGGAGGGCGTTTCCGCCGTAGCCAGAGCCAAAGGACCAGATCTCTCGAGTTTCGGGGAACTGGACGATGTACTTTTCTGGGTTGCATGGCCACGGCACGTCTGTTTGGCCGTCCTCTAAGGGTGCGCCGACGCTGTGAAGTGCTTTGACGAAGAACCCTTGTGTTGCAGAGAGTTTATCGAGGACGGCTGTACCGATAGTGGCCATAATGCGCATGGAGCATACGACGTAGGCAGAATCGGTGATTTCAATACCGTATTTTGGTTCGGTTGCATCGAGTGAACCCATGACAAAAGGAATAACGTACATGGTGCGTCCGCGCATGGAGCCGGCGTATAGTTTGCTCATGAGTTCGCGCATTTGTGCGGGGTCGCGCCAGTTGTTGGTGGCTCCTGCTCCTTGTTCGGTTTCTGAGCAGATGAAGGTTCGTTCTTCAACTCGGGCGACGTCGTCAGGGTCAGAAAAAGCGGCGTAGGAGTTAGGGAATTCGTGGTCAGAGAGTCGAATGAAAGTTCCGGCTTCGACAAGTTCTGACGCTAAGCGGTTGTATTCTTCTTCGCTTCCGTCAACCCAGTGGGTATTTTTAGGTTGTGTCATCTGTGCAATATCTCGAACCCAGTCGATGATATCGGTGTAGGTGGTTGGTGCGTTCTCTAGCTGTTCTGGTACGGCTGTGTTGAGAGCGTTTTCCTCGGTGTTTTGATGTTTGTTGCTCATTAGGAGCTTCCCCTTTTAGTGTGTTGATGGTTTCAGTACCTCGATGTGCTGAAACAACGCCCCTTGGTTGTGTTGGTTTTTGTGCGATAAACGCCAAAAGCTCCTAAATCTTTGTGCAGACGGTACTGTACCGCGCAAGGTTTAGGAGCCAAACAACCAAAGGTTGCTCACCTCATCGTGATAGACCAAGAGTATCGTCTGGGTTTTGTGGCGCTTGTGTAATTACACGTTTTTCTCCAATCATGTTGGATTTATCCGTACCAAAATAGTTTTCGCTCGTCAGAAGCTGTGTTTTTTAGAAAAAAGTGACCATTACCCCACGTCGATACCCGACTTGCCTATAATGAGATAAGCGTCACTCGTTTTTAATTTGTCTTTTTACCAGAAGACTCTGTAAAGTATTACCTGTTGCAACGGCAAGGGTTCAGAACCAAGCCGAGAAACATGCGCCTGTAGCTCAACGGATAGAGCATCTGACTACGGATCAGAAGGTTGGGGGTTCGAATCCCTTCGGGCGCACCACGGAAAATAAACCCGGTTCTTAGGAATCGGGTTTTATTTTTATCATCAGCTTCATAACAACATAGAAGAACGCTCTACACACCATATTTATGGAGTATTTTCTCACACCTACTACGCACAACACAGAATAAATAGGAATAATAGTTAATCTAAGAGCGTTCCATCAGCACAAGACCAAAACATACCAACGTCATCCAAGGAGTACACCGCATATGAGCATCAACATCAACGTCACCGACGAAAACGGAGAAACCCGCTCAGCAGAGTGGGAAGAAGACCAAACACTACTTGACGCACTTCTTGCCAATCAATTCCCCGTGCTAGCAACCTGTGGCGGAAACGCCTCATGCGCAACCTGCCACGCCTTCATCGACCCAGAACACTTTGAAGCATCTGGTGAACGCACCGAAGCAGAAGAAGACCTTCTTGACATGGTAGATGACGTCGCAAATGAATACTCTCGACTATGTTGCCAAGCCGAATATGCAGAAGGCATGGACGGCGCAACGATAACACTTAAACCTGGGATGTGATATGAAAATCTTCAGTTCCCCCACCACAAGATTTCTTCCTTACTTAGCAATCGGGCTATTCGCACTCAATGCGTGCTCACAAAGCCCGCAACATCATTCTTCTGCGCCTACCCCTTCAGCAGAGACTTCCGCCCCCGCCTCTACTTCTTCTGCTTCCGCTCCAACGGCTACACCAAAAGCAGCTGGTCCGAACCCCACAGCAGAATCTGCGACAGTAAACCCTTCTTCTGCTCCATCATCGAGTGAATCTGAAGCAAAATCTGAAGAAAACGTACAGAATACTCAATCATCAGCACCTGCACGAGAGCCAGAAAGCCCTCTCACCCCAACTCAACAGCCACCGGTTACAGAGTACAGTGAGCCTCCTGTTCCACGTGGAACGGTTATTACAGTTCCTCCAGAACCTCCTATAGCTGCTCAACCTACCCGCGGTGAATCTAACGCAACGTCCCAGAGTGCACGCCCTGAGCCTGCTGTTCCGGCGCCAGCTTCAACAGCGCCAGTTACAGCAAGTACCCCTACCTGCGATTATGGGCATATCCGTATCGACGCTCAAGCAAACCCCGGTGCTGGTGCTGCCGGTTCTCGTTATATTAGTTTGACGTTCAGCAACACCGGCACAACTCCGTGCTCTCTTAGCGGTTACCCAGGCGTGAACTATGTAGATGCAAATGGGCACCAGATTGGGGCAAGCGCGGTACCAGCTGGAGAATGGACAAGTTCAGGTAAGGTCTTACGTTCTCAGGAGTCTGCAACAGCAATTCTTAGAGAAACCCGAGCCGGTCTTTATAGCGAACAAATGTGCCAACCAACAACAGCTGCCGGTTATCGTGTGCACATCCCTGGAACTTCAAACTCGTTAGTGTTGAAATTTCCAGCAGAAGCATGCTCCAATGATTCTGTCGCGCAGCTTAGCATTGGGCAGATAGGCGCCAGCTCCTCATAAGATTCATCTAGCTGGCACCTATTCCTGCCAGCTAGATGAAAGTTAAAGAATCTCTGCAACTTCCTCAAAACTAAAACGTGGATTTCGTTTGTACGGGGTTGGCGTACTATACCCGATGTTGACGATCATAAAGGCACGTTGCTTTCCGTCTGGGAAGAACTCCTGGTTGATAGCAGAGAAGTTTGCGCCGGTCATTGGCCCAGCAGATAATCCGAGCGCACGAATAGCAGTGATAAGATATCCTGCAGAAAGTGTTGCTGATTGTTCAGCAGAATGAAGGCGTGATTCTTCTCGTGAGAACTTTTGCGCAGCATGCGCCATCGACGGGTTAAATTGCTCAAATTTGTCAACCCAACAGGTGTCAAAACTGAGGATAGCGCTCACAGGCGCTTGCTGAATCTGCGGCTGGTTTGACGGCGCTACATGAGGTAGCAGACGTTCTCGGGCAGTGGTGCTTCTCAAAAAGGTCAGGCGCAAAGGTTGAGAGTTAAAGGCTGTCGGCCCCATTTTTGTGAGGTCATATATTGTACGTAGCTGTTCTTCAGTAACCTCTTGATGAGTGAACCGGTATGCGGTGCGCGGTTGCACAAAGATTTTATGAAGAGTTTCTGTATCGAGGGGTTCTAGTGTCATGATGATCCTCTTGAACTAACGAATTAATTGCTACTAAGCATAAACTTTTCTTCTCCTCTCATAAAAGGGGTTGTTGGGGTTCTTTACGTTATCGTTGGTGTTATCTTTTTGTTTCTTTGTGTGTCTCATATGTCAAAGTGTGGTGTTCATGGCTGGTCGAAGTCGTAGACGTCTTCTTACTAAACCACTGCCTCAGCGTCTGGGCATTGACCCTATCTCGCTCAGACTCCCCCTCGAGTTTCCCGAAGATTTACGTGCGCGGGTAGATACCCCTACCCCCACCATTGCGCAGTATCTTATTGCTCGTTTTTATCCTGATACGCCAGAGGTTGTTAACCGGCTCTTTCACCGTAGAGAGGTTGTCGCTGGGGACGGAGTGCCCTTACCTGTCGATGCGCCTTTTGAAGGCGGTTTAACAATTTGGTATTACCGTGAACTGTCTCAAGAACCTCAATTACCTGATGATATTCCTGTTCTTTATGAGGATGAGTGGATTCTTGTCGTTGATAAACCACATTTTTTGCCCACCACTCCTCGTGGGATGTTTGTTGCGCAAACAGCGTTAACCAAATTGCGGGTTCAGCATCAGAATCCGTTACTTTCGCCGGTGCATCGTTTAGATAGAGCGACGGCGGGTGTTTTGGTTTTTTCAAAGGTTCCGCAGAGCCGTGGCCCTTTTCAGACGTTGTTTCAGAGCCACCGCATTGTCAAAGAGTATGAGGCAGTTGCCCCGCTGATTCCTCAGTTGGAGGGTTCGGGTTCCCCATGGCAGGTGGTACGTAGTCACATCGTTAAAAATCGTCAGCAGGTTCAAGTTATTCAGCATTCTGAACAGCAGTGTCTGAGTCTAGGACTTGAGCCTAATGCGCTCTCTGAGGTTGAGTTAGTTCGAAGTATTCACTATTCGACGGAGCAGCTTCATCAGCTGAGACTGGAGCATAATCCTCGTCTTGTAGCCCCTAACTCGCGTAATCTTTATGGGGTATATCGCCTGAAACCTCATAGTGGTAAAACTCACCAGTTACGTGCCCATATGCTCCTTTTAGGTGCCCCTATTCTTGGTGACACTCTCTACCCTACGGTGTGTCATGAGTTTCCTGATGAACAGAATTTACCGCTACAGTTACTTGCCAAGAGGATTTCTCTTAGACACCCGCTAACGGGAGAAGATCTTGTCGTCACGAGTTCACGAACTTTGGCTTTAGCCCAATAGTTAGGGTCAGTACTGAGGGAACGGTAAAGGTTTAGACTTTTCTTCGTACTCGGTTATTGGGTTTCTCTCACTGAAGGAGATATATGGAGCAGGCACCTAGTCGCAAGTCGCATCGTTATGAGATTTCAGAGGCCGAAAGTCGCCAGCTAAAAGCTGAGTATGCTCAAACTATGAGCATGCGGGCTGAAACTGCTGGTTCTTCGGTATTACACTTTTTTGCTCAGCGTGCATTATCCATTCCTGGTACTCTTTTGGGGGCTCCTCAGGTGCCTGATTGCCGTTCAGTTAAAGAACGTTTGACGCATTGGCATTTTTGGTGGCAGGCACATTTCTTGGATTGTGCTCTTGATGCGTCATTCCGCGCTCATCGACATATGGATTCTTCACAGGCGACGAGATGGTTTGAACGTTCTCAACAGATTTTACGCGGTATTCGGGCTAGAAATTTTGGTCTCTACACGAATACTTTCTACGACGATATGGCGTGGCTTGCTCTCGCTGTGGGGCGTATGAATGCGTTATCTGAGCTGTTGTATGGTCGCGGGTATATGCCAGCACAAGATGCAGGGGTGCAACTTTTTAAGGCGTTACGTCGAGGTGCTACGGACCATCTTGGTGGTGGAATGTTTTGGTCTACTGACCATGATTTTAAAAATACTCCGGCGACGGCTCCTGCAGCTCTAGCTTTTGCACGGGCACATCAGCACGATCAGGCGCGTGCTCTTGTTGATTGGCTTCAAGAGAATTTGTGGGATGAACAGCGTCGTGCATATCTTGATGGTATTAAGATTCTTTCCGAGCAGTCTCAACTAGAAGATTCTCTCTTTTCGTATAATCAGGGCCCTATTTTGTCGGCTCTTCTTGAAATTCACGGTGTGGGTATGCCTTTACCGGATAAAGTTCAAGACCATATTTCCGCTTTGCTTGAGGGAATAGTCGAACATTTTACAGAGGATTTTGATATTTCTGATACGGAACGTTTGAGGATTCTTCGCACAGGCAAAGATGGTGATGGTGGCCTGTTTACCGGTATTCTTGTCCGATATTTGGCTCAGGTTGCGCTCTCTGCCAACGTTAAAGAATCTTCTCGTTCTCTTGCTGGTGATTTAGTGGTTCATACAGCAGAAGTTTTGTGGGAAGGCAGAAGAGAATTTGATCCAACATTGCCGGTCAATGAGGCGGGAATTGATGTTCGTGAGATTCGTGGGGAGCCGGTCGTTCTTTTCTCTCCGGATATTCTTCAACATTCTTCGCAAACGTTAGTGCCTGGTGCTCCGGTGGAACTGTCGTCTCAGCTTCAGGGGTGGATGATTCTTGAGGCTGCTGCACGGGTGTTAGAACAATAAGTTTTACACTCATTTTGAGTAGTGGTGCTTTAAAAGTAATTTGTATTTTCTTACAAAAATCATCTCGGCGAACGTCATTGTGTGGATATTCTGTAAATCACGTTCTTTGAGCTTTGTTCTATCTTCAAGGAAGGTGGGGCGAGAGTGTGATGTGGGGTATTTTAACAAGATGAAATAGGAGAACTTCTTGTATGGCCCGTTGTTTTGTTTTGTATAAGACTGTAGTATAAAAAAATTAATGATTTGCGCTTCAAAAGGTGCAATTTTATGGGCAGAGATACTGCTCATAAGGTCTTTCTTGATGGGCTTCTAAAGCATATTGCGAGGACGCCTAAAGTAAAGGGGATAAACACATGGATAAGTTCGTTGCTTTTCTTGTCACTGTAGCAGTTTTATTATTCATGCCATTACCTATTGCGTTAGTGCTCAGTGGAGGGGAACTCTTTACCAGCGGATGGGCAGGAATTTCAAAAGAATTCTGGGTTACCTATTGTTTTGGTATGGTGACTTTTTTGGTTAGCCTAGCATGGCACATCTGGAAAGATTCACACTCTACTAAGGGTAAGAAGACCCAGAAATAGTAGTTGATTTTTTCATCGCATCGTTAGTGTCAGTGCGTGACTTTTGTTGAGAAGTCACGCACTGAGTGTTTCTTTCGAGATGTCTTCACATTTTTCCCGTAGGAGCGTCCAGAAGAATCTGAGGCAGCTAAGATTTAACTCTTGTCATTTTCTTTCGTTAGCCAAGTTTTCCGCTAAGACGGTTATTCATTCCGTGGCTCATCTCATTGAGACCAAAAACTGTTGCTGTTTTCCCAAGAGTCTCATACTTAAAAATAATGGAATCTAATGCTGAAACAGTAGAAGCATCCCACACATGAGAATTACTCAAATCAATCACAATATTCTTGGGATCATCACTATACGAGAACTGGTAGTACAAGTCGTTTGATGAGGCGAAGAACAACGGGCCATTGACACTGTACGTTACAGTATCTTCGCCCTGCACAGCACGCTCCACCGTGACCACATGGGCAACACGTCTCGCAAAAAGAACCATCGCAACAAGAATACCGACACCAACACCAAGAGCAAGATTATGCGTACCGACAGTAACAAGCACCGTCATCAGCATGACGGCGGTCTCTGCTCGTGGCATAGCTTTAAGGGTGCTCCAGCGTACGGAATGCCAGTTAAATGTACTAATAGCAACAAGAATCATGACAGCAACAAGCGCAGCCATAGGAATTCTCGCAACGATATCTCCAAGAACAACAGAGAGCACCAAAACAAAAATTCCTGCACAGAAAGTAGAAACACGTGAACGAGCGTTACCTGTTTTAACGTTAATCATGGTTTGCCCAATCATGGCGCATCCTCCCATACCGCCAAAGGCTGCAGTAACGATATTCGCCACGCCCTGTCCCCATGATTCACGGGTTTTATTGGAATGAGTGTCCGTAATATCATCGACCAGTTTTGCGGTCATGAGGGATTCGACCAAACCCACAAATGCCATAGCAAGCGCAAAAGGGAAAATGGTTTTAAGAGTTTCTACAGTGAGCGGTACGTCGATAACGCTCAATACCGGCAATGAATGTGGAAGATCGCCATATTCACCGACAGTAGGCACTTTAATACCCGCGTATATTGTCACCGCAGTGAGAAGAATAATAGCGATGAGAGGCGCTGGAATAGTTGTGGTGATTTTAGGGAGACCAAACACAATGATGAGTCCAACAACAACTAGCGGATAGACGGCGAAAGGCACGTCGATGAGCTGTGGTAGTTGAGAAGAAAAAATCAGGATAGCGAGCGCGTTGACGAAGCCGACCATGACTTGGCGCGGAATAAAACGCATGAGTTTAGCGACACCGAAAACTGCTAGAAGTATTTGAAGAACTCCGGCAAGGAGCACTGCTGCAATGAGGTGGGGCAATCCGTGGGTTGCCATAAGTGGTGCGATAACGAGGGCGGTAGATCCTGCTGCGCCGGATATCATGGCGCGACGTCCACCAGTTATGGCGATAGTTGTTGCCATGGTGAAGCAGGCGAAGAGCCCAACTTGCGGGTCTACTCCGGCGACGACGGAGAATGCGAGTGCTTCGGGGATGAGCGCTAACGCGGTGACAAGGCCGGCGAGTATTTCGATGAGTAAGAGTTTGGGGTGTTTGAGGACGGTGAGTGTTGCTCCACGTTGTGTGGGGCTTAGTGCGGGGTGGGGTGTGGTGTGCATGCTCTCTTTTGCCGGTTGGTGGTGACAGAATATTTGAACAAGCCTAGCAGGGTTATGTGCTGGTGTCTGATGTGGGGAGTGTGAGTTAGCACGGCTTAGCGTGTGCAGGTGCGGATGTCATGGAGTCTGTAGCTGGCGACCGAGTAGACTAGTGTCCGTGCTGAATACTGATTTTTCTAATCCAACATTTTCTTTTGAGCTGGGTGAGCGTCTTGCCGAGCGTGAGCAGATTTCTGCTGAACGTACTACTGCTAATGGTGGTGAGTTTCGCGGTAGAACTGGTGTGATTCATACTCCTCATGGTGATATTCAAACTCCTGCTTTTACTCCGGTGGGGACGAAGGCAACGGTTAAGGCTGTTTTGCCTGAGGCGATGAAGGAGCTTGGTTCGCAGGCTCTTTTGGCGAATGCGTATCACTTGTATTTGCAGCCGGGGCCTGATGTTCTTGATGCTGCTGGTGGTCTTGGTCGTTTTATGAATTGGTCGGGTCCAACGTTTACCGATTCTGGTGGTTTTCAGGTGATGAGCCTAGGTTCTGGGTTCAAAAAGGTGATTGATATGGGCACCGTTGAGCAGGCTCGCGGTGTTGATGGGCGCCCGTTGGGTGATGATGATGTTGCTCGTGGGCGTGAGCGTATGGCGCATGTTGATGATGATGGCGTTAATTTTAAGTCTCATATTAATGGCAGTATGCACCGGTTTACGCCTGAGGTGTCGATGCAGGTTCAGCATAAAATTGGTGCTGACATTATGTTTGCTTTTGATGAGTTGACGACGCTTTATAATTCTCGTCGTTATCAGGAGGAGGCGTTAGAGCGTACTCGTTTGTGGGCTTTGCGTTGTATTGCTGAGCATGAGCGTTTGACGGTTGAGCGTTCTGATAAGCCGTATCAGGCTTTATTTGGTGTTATTCAGGGCGCCCAGTATGAGGATTTACGTCGGCAGGCTTGTCGTGATTTAGGTGCGATGTCGTTTGATGGTTTTGGTATTGGTGGCGCTTTAGAAAAAGAGAATTTGGGGACGATTGTTCGCTGGTGTACTGAGGAGTTGCCGGAGAATAAGCCTCGTCATCTTTTGGGTATTTCTGAGCCGGACGATATTTTTACCGGTATTGAGAATGGTGTTGATACTTTTGACTGTGTTTCGCCGACTCGTGTTGCCCGTAATTCTGCGGTGTATACCCCTGATGGGCGTATGAATTTGACGAATGCTCGTTTTAAGACTGATTTTCGTCCGATTTTTGAGGGTTGCGATTGTTATACCTGCGGTCATTACACTCGTGCGTATCTTCATCATTTGTTTAAGGCTGAGGAGCGTTTGTCTGCGACGTTGGCGTCTATCCATAATGAGCGTTTTATTGTGAAGATGGTTGATGATGCTCGTGAGGCGATTAATCAGGGTGATTATTTTGCGTATCGTGATGAGTTTCTCGGTAATTATTATTCTGATCGTCGCCCTGAGTAGGGTTTATTCTTTTTTTGATTTTTGGAGGTTTTGTGTCGGGTTTTCCGTTAGATCATGTTTCTGAGAATGAGGTTGTGAGTGTTTCTCATGATTTTGTGGTCAGTTCTGATGAGTTGTTGGCTGCGTTTACTTCGCGTGATCTCTTTTTGCAGTGGTATCCGCCGCGTGGTTGGTCAGTTCAGCCGGATACGGTGACTTTTGAGCCTCAGCGTGGTGGGCGTGTTCAGTTGGCGATGAAGCATGAGTCTGAGCTGAATGTTTTTGCTCCGGTGTATCTTCGTTTTGAGTCGATTTCTCTTGAGGGTTTGGAGCTGGTGGAGTCTATTGCTGGGCCGATGGGTGAGCCGACGGATCATTTGATGGGTATTCGTATTGGTTTTGTTCCGGGTACGGTGATTACGTCTTCTGGTGTTGGTGAAGGTATTACGGTGAAGATTGAGGTAGGTCCGTTGCCGGAGCAGGTTCATGATGATGTGGCTGCTACCTGGAAGGGTTCTTTGACGAAGTTGGAGGAGGTTCTTTCTTCGTAGTTGTCGCCTATTTTTAGGTGGTGGTAAGCCCCTGCTGTGTCCTCGTGGTTCGTTGGTGTTCTTTTGGAGGTGGTACAGCAGGGGCTTTTTGGTGGGGTTTTAGCCTTGGCGGGCTTTGTATCGTGGGTTTTTCTTGTTGATGACGTAGGTTTTTCCGCGTCTGCGGACGACTTGTGCTCCGGGTAGGTTTTTGAGTGAGCGTAGTGATTTACGAACTTTCATGTTTTTCCTTTTCTGGGTGGGTGTTGGTTCCTCGTTAGCTGGTGCTGTTGAGGAGGTTTTCTGCTATTTCTTCTCCAGTGATAATGCACTGGTTGAGAAGTTCTTGGAGTTCGGTGGGGTTGAGGTCGTCTCCGGTGATGGCGATGGTGTTGTGTGGTTCTTGTTGTTCCCATTGCCCTTGTTGTTCGAGCCAGACGAAGGGGCCGATGCCTTCGATGGCGATACGTTCTGAACCGTAGCTGTTGATGCAGAGTGTTCCGCGAAGTCGGCAGTTGCCTTCTGCTAGGTGTGGTAGTGCGGAGGCGAATCTGTCGTGGTGGAGGATTCCGGAGGTTGTGAGGACGACGGTGGTGAAGTTTTTTCCGGTGCGTATGGCGGTGTTGATAGGTGTGTGTTGTGGGGTTTTGTTGGTGATGGGGGTGAGTTCTTGGGTGTTGATTCCTAGGTGTCCGGCTTGTGCTCGTTGAATGCTGTCTTCTCGTTGGTGGCATCCGCAGATGGGTTGTGTTGTTTCTGTGCAGGAGATGATTTTTAGGTGTGTTCCGAGGTGTGCGAGGAGTTCTTGGGCGCGGTGTTTTTCGGTGTCGGTGCTGTGGGTGAAGGGTATTTCTGAGGTGATGGCGGTGTCTGCCCAGGCGATTTCGGTGATGATAAATTCTCCGGGGGTTCGTTCGTCTTCGCAACCGCCGTTGAGGCCTCGTTGTTCGAGGGGTTTGTTGTCCCAGAGTTCGTCTTCGATGGTGCTGATGTCGAGGGCGAGGATGGCGCTGTGTATGTGGTGTTCTAGTTTTTCTGCGACGTTGATGACGGTGTTGAGGGATACTCCTGGTGGTAGGAGGATGAGAATGTCTTCTGTGTTATCTGATAGTTGTAGGCAGTCGGAGAGGAGGAGTGTAGTTGCGCAGGATGAGCAGTTACTTTTGAGGATGATGTCGGTGGTTTTGGTGGTCTCGTGGTGGTTTCGGGTGACTCGTATGGTGATTTTTTCGGGGTGCGCGTTTTCTTCGGGGTCGAGGATGTCGAAGCTGAGGATGGTAGGCGTGGTCTCTGCGTTGTTTTTAAGCGCTTTGAGGGCGGTATTGAGGGCGTTGTCTCGTGCCCAATGGCTTAGTGATGAGATAGCTGTGATGGACATACACCTAAGCATAAATGAGAATCGTTCTCATGTAAACTTCAGAAGAAGCATGTTGTTCGACACGAGATATTAAACGCCAAGACCCCCTTGAGACGGGGGCCTTGAGCAACACACAGACATTGAATGCATGAGAAGATCACGCGTTCTAATATCTACAGTCTAAACGATAACGATTCTCATATACAAGAGTTGTGCAGAAAAAGTTTTAATAAAACATCAAGCCTCTGAAGAAGACCCACTAGCACGCCGAGCCTCCTCAAACGCACTCTCATCCACGACATGAACCTTACGTACCACCGCAAAATACACCATCGTCAAAACCACAAAATACGCAACCCCAACCGTAGCAGGAGCAATCGTCCCCTGAGTAGCAAAAAGCGCAGACCATACGGCACAAAGTCCTACAATTCCCAGAGCACCCGTCGCACGACCGCCCCAAAGACGAAACGCAGACGAATTACCTTCAACACGTTTAAACGCAAGATACGCCAAAAGAATCAGCACCCACACCGTCAAAGCACTCACCATAACCAGCGTAATCATCGTGCCAAAAGCATCACCAGGTTTAAACACTGCCAAAAGAATAGCTAAAACAACACCCAGCGTAGAAAGCCACATCGCCCGAACAGGAATACCTTGACGATTCGTACGAGACATCATCCGAGGAGCCATAGAATCAGCAGCCAAAGAATGCATCAAACGAGTACCCGCATAAAGATTTGCATTCGCCGCAGAAAGCGAAGCCACCAACACCACAAGATTAGTAATCGTCGCAATCGCAGGAATACCCAGCTCAGAGAACACCAACACAAAAGGTGAACCCTCAACTTCCCCATTAAACGTTGCAGCCTGACGCCAAGGAATCACCGAAACAACCACAAACAACGAAAGAATATAAAACGTTGCAAGACGCCACATCATCGCTTTGGCAGAAGAACGCACCGAACGAGCCGGATTTTTCGCTTCAGCAGCAGAAATAGAAATCATCTCAATACCGCCAAAAGAAAACATCACAATCGCCAACGAAAGCCACACAGACTTAATACCGCCCGGCATAAAACCACCGTCATCACTCAAATGCGCAATACCCGTAGCAGCATGCCCCGGCAGACCGAAGAACACCAAGCACAAACCCACCAGAATAAAGGCACTCAGCGCAATCACTTTCACCGACGATAAAGCAAACTCCATCACGCCAAAATAATGCACAGAACGAATGTTCAACAAGATAATTAGGGCACCAAAGGCCACAATACCGACCCATAACGGAAGCTGTGGCCACCAGAACTTCAGATAAGAGGCCACCGCAACGAGCTCAATACCGGTAATGACCATGGTGCACGTCCAATAAGCCCAACGCGTCAAAAATCCGGCGAAAGGCCCAAGATACTTACCAGCGATAGACCCAAAACCGCCACGCACCGGAGAATGAACTGCCATCTCCCCCGTTGCTCCGCCAATAATGGCAGCAAGCAAAGAGCCACAAGCATACGAGAGAATAACTGCTGGACCAGCTAACGCAATAGCGCTACCAGAGCCAAGGAAAAGCCCCGTACCTAATGCTGAGCCCAACACAATCATCGTCATCTGACCATGGGTCAAAGAACGCTTAAGGTTTCGAGAATCTTCGAATGTAGATCTAGTCACCGAAGTTGCCACAATATATATCCTTTATGATGCGAGAGTTCCTCGTCCTCCGTAGAGTTTTCAAAACTACCAAAAGATAGACAGAACCCTCAAAAAGATGAAGAAGATAAACAAAAAGAGAAGAAAAACGTTACGGTTCGCACCATATGATGCGCGATAGTTCATATCAACCGTGCAATATGGTGCGAACCGTCTAGTGTGTTATCCACTAGTTTTGATAATGCTCAACATGTGAACGAGCCTCTTCAAAAGCAGTGTCATCAACGTGTTGACGAGAGCGAACACCTGCAAAATAGACCACAGTGATGAGGGCGAAGAAGCAAACACCAACCATCGCAGAAGTGGTCATATTACCAATGAAGAAAAGCGCTAAAAAGGTTGCAAAAACACCAATTAGACCTAGTGAAGCAGTTGCAGAACCGCCCCATACACGGAATGGAGAACTGTTACCCTCAACGCGTTTAAAGCTGATGTAGCTCAGAAGAATCATCGTCCACGTAACAAGGACGCAGAGAATGACCAAAGCCATCATCAACGAGAAAATACCGCCAACACCAGAAATAGCCATCACAATAGCAACAACAGAGCCAAGCATCGAAACGCCTAAAGCAAGTGCCGGAATACCCTGCGAGGTGGTTCGCGCAAAAATTGCGGGCGCCATACGATCGTGTCCCAAGGCGTGAAGCTGCCGTGTTGCGGCGTAAAGGGCGGCATTAGCTCCAGAAAGAGCAGCAATCAGAACAACAAAGTTCGTGATACCCGCAATATAGGGGATGTTCAGTTGAGAGAAGACGAGTACAAAAGGAGAGGTCTCAATCTCTCCGTGAAGGGATGAGGCTTCACGCCAAGGAATGATAGAAACGACAACGAAAAGTGCTAGTACATAGAACGTTGCAAGACGCCACATCATCGCTTTTGCGGATGCTCGAACTGAGCGCACGGGGTCTTTCGCCTCTGCAGCAGAGATAGAAATAAGTTCGATACCGCCAAAGGAGAACATCACGATAGCCAAAGCGAGCCAGATTGAGGATAATCCGTTAGGCATGAATCCACCATCGTTGGTGAGGTTTTGAACACCAACTGCGGGACTTGATGGAAGACCAACAAAGACCAGCAATAAGCCAAAGATGATGAAAACGATTACGGCAATAACTTTGATGGAAGAAAGGAAGAATTCAAGTGTTCCAAAAGATTTAACGCTCGTGAGGTTCAGCCCCACAATGATTGCCCCTGAGAGGGCAACCCATATCCAGAGGGGTACGGTGGGGTACCAGTAGGTCATGTATTGTCCGACGGCTACAAGTTCAGCGCCGGTGAGAGGTACAGTCGTCGCCCAATATGCCCATCGCGTAGTGTATCCGGCATAGGGTCCGAGGAATTTTCCAGCGAGCGTGCCAAAGCCACCACGAACGGGATAGCGTACGGCCATTTCGCCGGCACAAGCGCCGATGATTGCGGCAATGAGTGAGCCAATCATATAGGAGATAATGACGGCTGGGCCGGCAATGGCAATGGCTCCGCCAGAGCCGAGAAATAGTCCTGTGCCGACGGCTAGTCCGAGGGCAATCATGGTCATTTGACCGTGGCTCAGTGAGCGTTCGAGTCCGCCGTCTGGGGTGGGTTCTTGTTGAGAAGCCATGGGGTGTACCTTATGGGTGTGGATGGTAATGCATATACATGCATACTGGATGATACATATGCTACAGCTCTTGGCTCACTCTTTCGGAGTTTTGTTCAGATTATGGTCTTTTAGATGCGCCACATCTTATCTTCTCTATACAGCATCACGAATCTACGAAGAAGCCGTCTCAGATATACTCCGATAAGTTGGCTCATTCTTCTTAAACCACGAAATCACCGGAACAGTGACGGGCATCAGCACAAGTTCAACAAGACATTTATAGAAATAGCCGACAAGAACATAGTTGAGGTAATTATCAAAAGTACTAATTCCAAGAATCGGTGTAGCAACCGTGCAGAAAATAATAGTGTCCGCAAGTTCGCCTACTAAGGTAGATCCAACAAGCCGTCCGACAAGGAACTTACCGTCAAAACGTTTTTTCATGGCAACCATAACCCATGAGTTCAGTAGCTGGCCAATAAGGTATCCAGCAAGAGAGCCAGCAACAATCAACGGCACCGGACCCAGCACAGCTTCTAAGGCTTGTTGGTTCTCGTAGTAGTCTGCACTCGGAAGTTTAATGAGTATCCAGAAACTAAGGCTTGCAAAAGCTGCCGCTAGAAACGAGATAATAATGACTCTGCGAGTGCGCGCAAAACCATAAATTTCGGAGAGAACATCCCCAATAATGTAAGCCAAGGGAAAGAGGAAGAAACCGCCGTCAGTGAGGATACTGCCGAAAGCAACACCTTTCGTGGCAGCAATGTTAGAGAGGATAAGAATAATAGCCGAGGCACACAGTAATAGGTCGTAGTAGGTACGAGAAGGCTGGGCATAGTGTTGTTGTGAGGCGGTGGCGGGCATAAAGTCGCTCCTTGAACTTAAATAGGTAGGGAGTGTCATTGAGATATGCTGCCCGTCTGCCACCCAGGCATTTTCTCTAGAAGAAGTATAGTGCCTTCAGGGTAGAAGATAAACTTCTGCGGTGACGAATTTTATGGTCATACATAGTATTCGTCACCGCAGAAGTTACGATGTACCCTCATATTGCGCGTTGTCATAAACACTCCAAGAGTGTTACAGCGTAGATTGTGTAGGGATGGTGCTATTGGTTGATTTGGTAGAGCGCATCAAAGGGCGCGTTAGAACGGACGCGTTCTGCGATACCGGCACTCACAAACTTTTTCGCCTGTTGTGCTGCTTCAAGGGGCGTCTTTCCTTGCGCCAAGTAGCCGGTAATGGCAGCGGCAAGGGTACAACCTGCACCGGCGACAACTGCACCATCATCAATTTTGGGTGTTTCTAATACTTCGAGGGTGTTTCCGTCATAGTAGACGTCCACTGCATTATCACCTTCGAGTCGGATAGAACCTTTTGCCAGAACTATTGCGCCAGACTTTTCGTGGATGATGCGCGCTGCTTGCTCTAGCTCTTTAACGGTGGTGATGGAATCCATACCAGACAGGCTCATTGATTCAAAGTGGTTCGGGGTGACGAAAGTTGCCAGCGGTAGAATTTTTTCTTTAAGAGCGTTGTCAATATCTAATGCGGCACCGGGTTCTTGTCCCTTACAGATAAGTACGGGGTCTAGTACGAGGTTTTTAGGGGTGTGTTCTTCAAGGAAGCGTGCCACTGTTTCGATGGTAGGTACGGTGCCGAGCATTCCAATTTTCACGGCGTCAAGATTGTAGGTTGCGTGCACTACTTCTAATTGGTCGTGCACAGTCTGAGCGTTCACGGGAACGAAGCGATGTGCCCAGTCGTTCTTAGGGTCGAATGAGACAATGCAGGTAAGCGCGAGGGAACCATAAACGCCGAGGGCTTGGAATGTTTTGAGGTCTGCTTGTGCGCCTGCTCCGCCGGTTGCCTCGTTACCGGCGATGGTTAACGCGTAGGGTCGTTTTGTCATAGCGTCAATGTACCGCGTGGTAGCGATATTCGCTCGTTTTTTACACTAAACCCGTGTTTTTGTGATTCAAGCTACTCTGCATTCTGAGATTACGCTGACAGTTTTCCGGTTTTTGTCACTATCTGAGCAAAGTTAGTATACAGTAGCGTTATGCCTAGAATTTCTGCAGCCTCAAACGCGGCACAACGCGAGAACACCAAACGTGCCATTCTCGACTCTTTTGGTCGACTCCTCTACATGCGTGGACTACCCGGACTCACCATGACCGACGTCGCAAAAAACGCTGGTATTGGACGCACCGCAGTCTATAACTATTTTGCAGATATGGGCGAATTACTCGTGGCATACGCGATGGACGAAACAGACAAGTTCCTCTCCGATCTCAACGAGGGTCTTGAGGGCATTACTAACCCCATCGATAAACTTGCAGTATATATCCGCCTAGAAATTGAGCGCCTTTCCCTGCACCACATGCCACCGGGACCAGCAATGCGCTCAGTACTCTCCCCCGAATCTTTCGCAAAGCTCGGTAAACACGTATCCGCATTACAGATTGTTCTTGGAAAAATACTTCAAGAAGCTATCGACCAAGGCTACATCCTAGAGAACGATATCCGCGAGATGGCTCGCCTCATTCACGGGTCCCTTGCCTCTAGCGCAGACCGCACCGACGAGACACCTGACGCTAAGGCACGTCAGCGCCATATTGATTCAACTATTCGTTTTATTCAAATGGGCCTAGGCGCTCGCTTTGATGAGGTCGGAAATCCTGTACGACTGGATGGAAAGAACCCTTATTTAGTGGCTGTTTCTTAAAAATATATGAGGTGAGTAGAACATTCTTCTACTCACCTCATACAAATGGTGGTTTTCTAAAATACCAAAAGTATTTTAGAAAACCACCATTTTATATAACGATAATTAGCATTGTATCTTATCGCTTAAAACCTTGACCATTTCGACTTCCGTATTTAGAAGTCAAGCCTTCATTGTTTACTCCTGCAGTAATTTCATAGCGGTAAGCATACCAACGAGACTCATCGCCCTCATTTGCCATAAAGTCATACCATGGAAGTTTATAAGTTCCTCCACCAGCAGGAGTGCCCTCTTCTGCGATTTTATCTCCACCCAACCAGCGAGTTGTGTAAGGATAAACAGTCTGTGTTCCGCCGTTCTGATCTACAACTTGGGTAGATTTCGTATAATCACGTTGCAACAATGACCATTTAGGACTGGAGCCAGGAAGTGCACTAAAAGTAAATCCGTCGTAAGGCAACCAATAGGTCTGCTGAAGACCCTGGAAAGTATCACCAGGCTCAACATTTTGGAATACGACACCGAAATCAGCACGCTCAGACTTAGTAATATGCGGACGGTAGCCATCATAAACATCGTGCGAGACAGAAGAAGTACCAAACCATCGGAGGTTAGGGTTGCTACCAGGAGATGCTGCATAAGCGGGGACAGCAGCAGTAGCTACAACTACTGGAGCAGCCCACGCTGCGGACTTAACTAAATTACGGCGAGTGACAGTCATAATTACCTTTTTCTTATATTATTGTGTGGTTTCCAGAGTGAGGATTCATCAAGAATGAAGCTCAGATAAAATCATAGACAACTCCAAGCAACCGTTCAAGAATATAAACGACATAAGAATTCAATGCAACGGCAAAGAGTCCATACTTTTTTCAGTTATCTAGAGGAAACTCTCACTAATTCTGAGATTTGAGAAAAACGACACTTTTTATTTTCGGGAGTTTTGGTTTTCTCGAACTTATCACCAAAAGAAAATCCATAAAGTTTAATTTCAATATCTCGTTGCTATTTTCAAGTGTTTCTTTGAGTAAAGATTCACAACAAAATACATCCTATTTACTAGTTGAAATATACAAAAAATAGGGCGTCAAAACATCAAAAAATCTCTTGAACAGGAAAGCTTAAAAGCCGACACAGAAATGGACAAAAGTCGACTAAATAGCCCACAAGCCACCTTTCGTCTATCCGACACTTTTGCCAAAATATCAGACAAATGGTTGGAAATTCTCAGATAACTTTGACGTCAGCAATTTGAACAATTCTGGAAACTACCAAAAAATGTTACGCAAAGCACTCGCTTTCGTCCGCAAAATGAGACACAAAAAGACATGCTACCCAAGAATTAGAGCTTTACTTAGAACTATCGGCCACCTGAGATTAAGCCTCTATGAGCAACTCAATAGATTAGAGAGCAAACACTCCTCGGCAACTAAATATTAAAGCAATGGACTCATTACCATTTATGGTAATGAGTCCATTGCTTTATGGCGGAGGATGGGGGATTTGAACCCCCGAGGGCGTTAACCCAACACGCGTTCCAGGCGTGCGCCATAGGCCGCTAGGCGAATCCTCCAAACGCTACGTAGCTTTCTCAAGCTTCACGTAAGCGAACAGATAAAAGCCTACCGCACTTTTTAAACGTTCGCAATTCCTAGCCCCTAACTTTTTCGTTAGCTACACCACTGACTGTTTTTCGCTTCACCACCTTGTCAGCTTTCTTTCAATGACTTTATGAGGTAAGCTTTATATCAGCCTCTTACGTGGCGTTATCTTGGAGAACTCCCCCAGGGTCGGAAGACAGCAAGGGTATCTGGGCTCTGACGGGTGCGTAAGGGGTCTTTTTTTATGGCCAAGCTTTACAAAGCATCTTCTGCTCTGCGTGGATAAATTACCCTTAACACTGACCTATTCATTAGACTAGGGTGCAAGATTCTTTTTTATTGCACGAATGTATAGGGTTGAGCTGTGAGCACTGCACTTTATCGCCGTTACCGCCCAGAATCCTTTAACGAGGTTATCGGTCAGGAACACGTCACCGAACCACTCATTGCAGCACTAACCAATAACCGTGTCAATCATGCTTACCTATTCTCAGGTCCACGCGGTTGTGGCAAAACAACGTCTGCTCGTATCCTCGCGCGCTGCCTCAACTGTGCAGAAGGCCCAACACCCACGCCTTGTGGAGTCTGCGATTCGTGTAAAGAGCTTTCTCGCCACGGCGGAGGATCCCTAGACGTCATTGAAATGGACGCCGCCTCACATGGTGGCGTCGACCATGCTCGAGATTTACGCGAACGAGCAACTTTCGCACCGGTTCGTGACCGCTATAAAATCTTCATCATTGACGAAGCCCACATGGTCACTCGCGAAGGGTTTAACGCTCTTCTTAAAATCGTTGAAGAACCACCAGAGCACATTAAATTTATTTTTGCGACGACCGAACCGAATAAAGTTCTCGGAACAATTCGTTCTCGCACCCATCACTACCCTTTTAGGCTTGTTCCCCCAAGCACTCTTTCTTCCTACCTATTGCAACTGTGCCAAGAAGAAAACGTGCAGGTTGAAGACGGCGTTATCCCACTGGTGGTTCGTGCCGGTGGTGGGTCTGTTCGCGATAGTCTATCTATCCTTGATCAGTTGATGGCTGGTTCTCAGCAACAGCATATTTCCTATGATGTCGCTACATCTTTATTAGGCTTTACCCATAGCGGACTTTTAGACGACGTTATTTTCGCTTTTGCTCAGGCAAATGCTTCCGAAGTATTCCGTTCAGTAGACCGCGTTATTCAAACGGGACAAGACCCTCGTCGTTTTGTTGAAGATTTGCTAGAGCGTTTACGTGATTTGATTATCATTCAGGCGGTTCACGGGTCTGTTGAAAGCATACTTCAGAATATGAGCGCAGATCAGGTTGAACGTCTACGCCAGCAGGCCTCGGCTTTTGGTGCCGCAGAGCTTTCACGGGCAGCCGATGTTACTAGCCATGCGCTCAACGAGATGAGTGGTGCGACATCACCTCAGCTTCATTTGGAGTTGTTATGTGCTCGTATTCTTTTGCCGGCTTCTGAGAAGTCTATTGGCGCTGTCGGCGCACGTTTAGATCGCCTTGAGCGTCGTGTGCGTTCTCTTGTTGAAGAGAACGAGGACGATGCTAGTCGTTCTACAGCTCGCGCAGAGCATTCGTTATCTGCGAGTGAGCAGGGCGCTCAATCGATGAGTCGTCCGCCCTTATCTGCTCCGCCGTTGGCTTCCGCTCAGCCCGCTCAGCCCGCTCAGCCCGCTCAGCCCGCTCAGCCCGCTCAGCCCGCTCAGCCCGCTCAGCCCGCTCAGCCCGCTCAGCCCGCTCAGCCCGCTCAGCCCGCTCAGCCCGCTGCCGAGGATACCTCATCTTCCCACACAGCAAACACCCCCTACGTGCCACTCACAGGAGCAGCACTTCTCAACGCCATCACCACACGATGGAAAGAAGTTCTCGAAGCCATACCCGAAAGCCAAGCGCAAGAAAGATTTAGCCACTGTAACCCCTGCGATTTCACCAACAACGCACTCTATATCGAAGCTGATATCCAAACATTACGAGGCGTTAAAGAGTTTCTCCCCCTCCTCAAAAATGCCCTCTTTAAAGTCTTCGGTGCCCGTTGCGAAATTCATGCAAAAGTCCTCAAAACTGCACCACAAAACGCGCCATCACCCCAGCCCTCCCACACCGTTACAACGGAACAGCCACAAGAACCTACCACTGAACAACCAGCACAAGCACAGCAACAGTGGAACGAACACCTACAACCTCATACAGGAAAAGCCCCAGAATTTAGCCCCGAAAATTGGAATGCGCCCGTTACCGACTGGGAAGTAGCTCCTGTACCGTCGCACCCCGACGAAGAACAAACAACAGAATCTTCAACGCCAGAACACCCGAAAACAACAGTTCTTAGCCCCGTACCAGACCCAGATGAAGAACCAGAACTAGCAGAGATAACGCACAACGACAGTGCCGAGAACGAGCACGAACTAACTGATGAGGCAGACGAATACGATGCAGAAGAACACCCACACTTACGTGTGATTGATGGACAAGCACCATCTCTGCACAATTCCTCACGAGAAAATCATCCCACCTCACAGCACTGGAAACGCCCAGATATCTCGGTTGCACCAGAACAACCAGAAGAAGCTGAGGACGAAACTCAAAACGTAGAAAACGACGGCGAAAAACACGAAGACACAGCACCAAGCTTCCGCGAAAAATACGCTAAAGAAGTAGCCGAAGGAAACCGCTCCGTACACGAAAAAGCTGAAGAGAATTCGGATAAGAATCTCGTAGAAGAAGATTTTGTCCCCTCGGATGAAGATGAACCGTTAGAGAAAATCATGCTCATTGGGCAACGAGCCGTTGAAAAAATTCTTGGTGGAGTTGTCATCGACAACATCAAACACTAAACACGTACTTTTCTATTCGTGTTCTACCCATATATAAGGAGCTATCTCTATGTACGATGCTGCGGTGCAGAACCTCATCGATGAGCTTGGCAGATTGCCAGGTGTGGGGCCAAAGTCTGCCCAGCGTATCGCCTTTCATATTCTGAATGCTGATTCTTCAGAAATGCAAAAACTCACTAACGCAATCAACACCGTCAAAAATACCGTTAGTTTCTGCCAAATATGCGGAAATATCTCCGAAACAGACCAATGCGCTATCTGTCGCGATGAACGTCGTACCCCAACGACGCTATGCGTTGTTGAAGAGTCAAAAGACGTGATTTCTATTGAACGTACTCGTTCTTTTCATGGACGTTACCATGTCTTAGGTGGGGCCATTAACCCTTTAGCGGGGCTTACGCCTGAGCAGCTTCGTATTCGTGAGCTCATTGCACGTCTTGCTGACGAACGTATCGAAGAAATTATTTTGGCGATGGATCCCAACCTTGAGGGTGAAGCTACAGCAACGTATCTTTCTCGGTTACTTGTTCCTTTAGGTGTGCGAGTCTCTCGCTTAGCTTCTGGATTGCCTGTTGGCGGAGACCTTGAATACGCAGATGAGATTACTCTTGGACGTGCGTTAGAAGGTCGCCGTATTATCGCTGAAGGTAACCGCCACCAGACAGAAAACCATGCGGAAGCATTTACTCAAGCTGTTGCTGAAGACCAAGAACGACAAGTTCAGAACGCACCGACCCCGCAACCTCGTCCAAGATGGAATGGTTCAATGTTCGAAGATTTATCTGAAGAACATGAAGATGCACCGCAGCAGAGCACTCTCAATGAACCACTTTTAGAAGAACTCGATGCCGAAACGATAACGGAACCTGAGGGTAGCTCTCGCTCAGAAGAACAAGATGATTCTTCATCTCAGCAGCAGAGCTATCAAGAACGCTTAGAGGAGTTAAAGAAGACTCCGTTACGTACCCCGACCCCTCAGATTCCGCCTATCCCGGGGCGAACCTATGTAAACCCTTGGCAGTGAGTTGCACTGCGTATTGCCTGAGGAGTCTATATCGTATCGAAGAAATCTACCTGTTTTTCTTGCCCATTTAAATACTCTGGTAGCCAGTAAAATTCCCACGCTGGAGCTTCATCGTGTAGAACAGTTCCCCACCGTTCTGGACTAAAGGATGTTAGCCAATATTCGCCGTGAGCGTTGCGTTCTAAATACCCATAATCAATAAGTTCTCTGCGCAGGTACGCAAAATCTGGCCACAACTGATAAAGAATGCGGTTTACTTCTTGCTCGGTGTAGGTGCGTCCAGCCTGAAAATAGTTAACCAAATAAAGCAAAATATGTGCTCGTGTTCGACGTTTTGATGGCATAACGGTCATCGCGCCGTCTTTAAAGAATCGAGAAACAATAGTTTGGTGTTCTTGATAGGCTTCTCTGCGTGCGTTCTGCTGGCGTTCTTCATACTCTTTGAGTAATTCCATGCGAGCGGTGGTGTAGTTTACCCCTGTTTGTTGCATGCGAGCGCGGACTTGAGATTTGAAGTTGCGTTGAGCTGTCATGGATAACCCTTACGTGTGTATCCCTAGCCTACTTATTAGTGTTATCTGATGATGTGAACTCGATGTGTACCACGTTGTGCACCGTCTTTTACTGAGGAAGTAGAGGTGCTGAGGTGTTGTGGTGTATCCCAGGAGGAGTCTTTCCCCTTTACGGTGCATTGTTTAAGCTAGGGTTCAACGATGCCGTTAGGCGTTAGGGTTCGCCTAAAGTGAGGATACATCATGGGGTACGAAAAACACAATTAATATAGTGTTTCAGGTTACACAACATGGGTTAATATGAAGTAATCTGTGTAGCAATGTCTACGTTTGAGACGCGTTTACCACTTGAACACTGAACTACTCTAGTATGGATGCAGAATCGTCAGCCCTCTGACGGTTATTTCAGAAGAAAATCTAGTGGAGTAAGTTTATGAGCCTGATTGTTCAAAAATTTGGTGGTTCATCGGTCGCAGATGCAGACGGTATCAAACGCGTAGCCAAACGTATTGTGGATACCCGAAAAGCAGGGAATGATGTGGTAGTGGTCGTCTCCGCGATGGGAGATACCACCGACGAACTATTAGATCTTGCCACAGAGATTACTTCCGATTCTTCTCCTTCACGAGAACTGGATATGCTTCTGACCGCTGGGGAACGTATCTCTATGGCAGCGTTATCTATGGCTATTAATAGTCTGGGCGTCAAGGCAAAATCTTTTACCGGTTCTCAAGCTGGGATGATTACGGATGGGGTACACGGCGCTGCTCGTCTTGTAGAGGTGACTCCGCAACGTATTCATGCCGCATTAGCAGAGGGCGATATTGCTATCGTTGCCGGTTTTCAGGGAATGAACCGTCAGACCGGTGATATTACAACATTAGGGCGTGGCGGGTCAGACACTACCGCAGTCGCATTAGCTGCTGCTTTAAATGCTGATGTCTGTGAGATTTATTCTGATGTGGATGGTGTTTTCTCAGCTGATCCGCGTGTTGTTCCGACCGCACATAAGCTGGAGACCATTACTAGCGAAGAGATGCTTGAGATGGCAGCGAACGGTTCAAAAATTTTGCATCTGCGCTGTGTAGAGTATGCGCGCCGTTTTAACTTGAAATTACATGTTCGTTCATCCTTTTCTGAGTTGGAGGGGACACTTGTTATTCCCGAGAATTCTAAAGAACTAACCCCTAATCGTCTAAAGGAGATTCCCTTGGAACAGCCTCTTATCTCTGGTGTTGCACATGACCGCAGCCAAGCAAAAGTTACTCTTATTGGGGTTGTTGACACTCCGGGTTCTGCTGCGAAAGTCTTTGGTTTGCTCAACGAAGTTAACGTGAATCTGGACATGATTGTTCAGAACGTTTCTACAGACCGCCCTGACGTTACCGACATTACTTTTACTCTTCCTCAAGATCAGGGAGCAAAAGCTGTGAAACGTCTAGAGCAGGCACAAGAAGAGGTCGGTTTTACGGAGCTACGCTACACCGAAGAGATTGGTAAGCTCTCTCTCGTGGGTGCTGGCATGAAAGCACATTCGGGTGTTTCTTTCACCTTTTTTGAAGCTTTAAGTCAGGCCGGAATCAACGTTCAGATGATTTCAACCTCAGAGATTCGTATTTCTGTTATCACCGATTTAGATAAGCTCGACGAAGCGGTACGCGCCGTGCATACGGCTTTTAATCTTGACGCTGAAGGCGAAGCGACTGTTTACGGTGGTACAGGTCGCTAAAGACTCACGCAGATTCTGTGATGCCTCAACGGTAAAATACTTCCTATGAGTTTTTCCGTTGAGGCATTTTCATGGGTCGTTTATGAGCCTGAGCAGTGGCAGAAGTACGCGCGTGAACATCACGAACGTGCCGCTGTTTTTGCGGACCCATATTTAGCAAGACGCCATCGCGGAGAAAAACATCCGGTTGAGGATTTCCTTTTCACTTACTACACCCTCAAGCCTGCACAGTTTAAGCGCTGGCATCCCGGTGCTGGTGTTATTTTGCTTGATGCACCTGAGTATGCTCAACAGAAATTTTATATGCGTCTAAGCGCTGAAGATATTGCTCGATTACCGCTTAGCGCAGCACATAAAGAACGTATTTTTTCTAGCGATTGTGCTGTTACGGTTGATGTTGCACAGTTTTTGCAACGACGTTCTGAAGCCGTGAGTTATACCTATGAAATCCTTTCGAATACTGCCCAGAAAAATGGTTTTTTCGGGTGTTTTGGGATGCACGAATGGGCGATGGCGTATCGTTCCGTAGAGAATAATATTCGCCATGATTATTTACCTTTACGGTTAGGTGCTGAAGGCACTAATGAGGTGGTAGATTCTCATCGTATCCGTTGCTCACATTTTGATGCGTTCCGGTTCTTCATGCCACAGGCTGTCCCAAAGAATGAGCTACAACCAACCCGTCAGCAACAGCGTGTTCTTGAACAGCCAGCATGTTTACACGCGAACATGGATGTTTATAAGTGGGCGTATAAGCTTCTTCCTTTGGTTGATTCTCAACTTCTTCTGGATTGTTTTGAGCTGGCGTGGGAAGTACGTGAGCTTGATATGCGGGCAGCACCTTATGATCTCCACGATTGGGGTTATACCCCTGTTGAGGTGGAGACTCCTTCCGGTAAAGCAGAATATGTGCGTTATCAACGTGGTTTTGCAGCCCGTGCTCAGCAATTACGTACCCGTCTTTTAGAGTGTGTCTCTTCGGTGTATTCTCCTGAACTGTCGCCGTCGCCTGCTCACGCCCAGAGTGTTTAGCTTCCTAAAGCTCCTCATCTTTTAGGACTCAGGTAGGAAGATTTTAAAGAGCGTCGAGGTGGGTTTAGAGCAGTGTTGGCACACTGTTCTAAACCCACCTCGTATTAGACTCAGGGGTGAAGCGATACGCCCAAGCTATGCCAAGGCTAGCGGTTATTAATCTTGGTGTTTATCGTTCATATAACGGTAGATAAACGCTGCCATAGCATCGCGCTGTGTTGGCTGGTAGGGGCGGTAAGTACCGTCATCCCAGCCTCTAGTGATGCCTTGTTCAGCGAACCACGCAATCTCACGGGCAAAAATTACCGAAGAATCAACGTCTTTGAACATCGATGGCACTGGCGCCGTATATTCAGGAGAGCCAGCAAAACGGTAGAAGAACACTGCAATAGCGTCATGCTGTGCCGGCGCATGGGGACGGAATGTTCCGTCTTCCCATCCGGTAGTGATGCCTTGTTCTGCTAACCATGAGATTTCTTTATAGAAAACATGGTCGGTCGGTACGTCTTTGAACGGTGAGACCGCCGGCGCCGTATATTCTGGTGAACCTGCCATACGGTAGAAGAATGCAGCTACCGCAGCACGGTCAAGTTGCGTTAACGGCCGATAGGTTTTATCAGGCCAACCATGAGAGATACCGCTTTCTCCCATCCAGTTGATTTCGGTGTAGAACAAGTCTCCAGGGCGCACATCGTGAAAGTATGGTGTGCTCACTTCTGGTTCGTTGCTCGGTTCTGGGGTGGCAGGTTCTTCAGTTGTTGTTTTATGAACCGTGACTTTCTCTCCCCTAAATTCAACCTGAGCGGTTTTTTGTGTTTCTGTGGAGGTGACTTCAAAAGTGGCTTCTGGTTGGAAGTAGCCTCGTTCTAGGTCTTCCTCGGTGATGCGGTGAGATGCAGTATGGCACTGGTAGGTTGCGTCAGCTTTCAGGTTGAGCCACCGGCAGTTTGGTGCATTGGGTGGGAGGAATCCGTTCTCAAAGTTTCCGGCAATGGGGACGGAGTGAACAGTGCCTTCTGAGGCGTTATGCACAGTGAAGCGGTAGTTGATAATATTGCCGACTTCATAGCTGTCTTTGGTGTCACCAGCAATATCTCCAGAGATGTTTAGAGCTGGTTCTAGATTGATTGCACGAACGTAGACGGGTTCGCCACGGTATGTGCTTTCGCCTGTTTTAGAGCGGTCTGCTGTTGAAACAGCGTTAAAAGTTATTTCAGGGATAAAGTATCCGCGGTCAATATCTTCTTGGGTGACCGTGTGCCCCGCTGTTTTACAAACATAGGTTGCGTCGGCACCGAGGTTACGCCACCGGCAGTTTGGTGCATTGGGTGGGAGGAATCCTCTATCGAGGTTTCCTCCGGTGGGTACAGCGTCAACGGTTTCTCCGCTAGTGTTCGTAACACGAAAGGTATAAGGTACGACGTCTCCTACGTGATATGGGTTTGTTGAGACGTCACGTTCAGTCGTTTGCCCTTCGCTCAAGGTCACGTGGAAAGGTGCTTCACTGGTGCGGTTTACTTGTGCAGAGAAGGTATAACGTGATTGTTTTCCTTGCGCCTCAGTAAAGACAACATCGAGTGAACCGCTGCGTGCTTGAGCGGTTGCAGTGAGCGGAATATTGACGACGGTACTAGCCCCAGCGTCAAGGGTAGGAACGTTTACGTCTGTTGCTGTGAATCCGCGGTTGTCATGGACGGTAACACTACCGCTTACGGGGTGTTCTTCTTGGTTGGTGATTGTCACAGGAATAGTGGTGACGCTATTTTCGTCGACGGTGATGTCTTCTGTATTCAACGGTGCGCAGACGACGTTGAGCCAGTCTTCATCGAAAACACCAAAACGCATGTCGTTTTGATAGCTTGCTTCGTAGAGCACGCCAAATCCACCGCTTGATAGTGCAGTTCCAGTGGAGTATGCTCCGAAGCCGTCTTTAAATTGTCGGATACCTGGCCATGTTTGCCCGTCATCGCAGGAGACTCGTGCGGTGAGGTTTTCGCGGGAGTTTCCGTTGTTGTTATTGGAGTTGGTGAAGATGAGTTTTTGTGCCTCTTTGCTGCCTTGTGGCGCTTCAGGAAACATCCTAAAGATTGAGGCGTTATTTTTGGGGTCGGGTAATTGTTTGTCGAGGGTGACCTCGGAGTAGCTGTGCCCGCCATCTTCAGAGATGGCTACTTTTCGGTATCCGGAGAAGACGAAATCACGGGAGTTGAGCATGACTCTCCCGTCAGAGAGTTCGACGACTTTGTTTTCGTCCATTTCGATACCGACGTATTCGCCACGTTTCCATGTCTTTCCGTGGTCGTCAGAATAGACGGAGTACGCTTGGGTTTTTTCTCCGCCAGCTGCTTGTTTGACGGTTCCTGTGAATTGTTGGATGAGTCTGCCTTTGTAGGCTCCGTAGCGTAGTTGGATACCTTCACCGCTAGCGGCAAAGATAGCTCGGGCGTCTCCTGGTTGGGGATTATTTTTATCTGCACCTTGTTTGACGATGGGTGTAATGTCTCGAGGTTCACTCCAGGTGAGTCCTCCGTCAGTAGATTCAGTGACAACTGCACCCATGACGTCTGGATCGCTTGTATCGTTTCCGTAGACGCTACCCCAGAATCCTTGGTTATGTGATTTAACGAAGAACGCAAAAACTTTTCCTGCTTCATGGTCGACAACAAAGGACGGATCTGAGTAACCGTATTTTTGGGTTCCATCATTGCCAAGATGTCCTCTGGCAATATAGCTGGTATCGCTCCATGTTTTTCCACCATCTATTGAACGGCGCATCACAATAGAGTTGGGGTTTGGTGCGTCTGCTGCGTTGTAGGGACGCCCGTCCCATGCAGCAAGAATGATATTGTTTCCGAGGTCAGCTAGTGCTGGAATGCGGTAGGTTGCTGAGTCTCCGATGAGTTTTTCACCGAGGTTTTGTTCTTGGTAGGTGCCCGGTCCAGAGGTTGCTGATAGGACAGGCTGTGGTGTCGCGTAAGCAGGAATGATTCCGGTGCTTGCGGTTGCTGCAATGAGTGAGAGTGCGAAGATGCTCTTAGTGTGTTTTTTCATCGTTGAAAAGCTCCATCTACATAGATGTTTAAAATATGTGCTACAGCGCACATCTAAGATAAACACCACCCTAACACCAAAAGCTCAATATCTGGAGCTCACGTGCAAAAAGTTTATTTAGGCATCTTCTCGAGTGGCTCTTTGCCACGCTGTTAGACGCCCTCGAATACCTGCAAAGTGAGCAGCCATAAGCTCTGTTCCAGCAATAGCATCACCTTTTTTCACGGCGTTAAGAATGTCTCGGTGAGCGGCAACTAAAGACTCACCTTGCTTTTGACTAGCAGGAACAATAGCGTCTAGCTCCACGGAGATCACGTTATAGACAATCCAGAACACTTCCAAAAGTTCTGAAAGTAAATCGTTCTTCAACGGCTCATAAAGCGATGCGTGAAATTCTCTGTCCCAGTATGACCAATCTTTACCTTCTTTAACGGCCTGTTCCATTTGAGTTACGGCATACTCAATTTTTGCTATTTGTTCATCACTCATTAGCGGTATTGCAAGAGCGATTAGCCCTGTCTCTAGGGCTTGACGGACATCCGTAAGTTCTCGTGCTTCTTTACCGCCACGATGCAAGGAGGTTAATCCGCGGAATGTTAGCCCTCGAGTCATGGCTTCTAGAACACGCCCTCCAACGAACGTCCCAAACCCGTGACGGACTTCAATAATCCCTAATCCTTCTAAGACTTTGAGCGCCTCTCGGAGGGAGTTGCGCCCTACGTCAAGTTCTTCGATGAGTTGTTGTTCGGTAGGAAGAGGGTCTCCCGGCACGAGTTTTTCACGCAAGATAATTTCGATAATCTCATTTTGAAGTTGATATTGACGGTTTTTTGCGCGCGATGCATGGGGGACACTATTAACTTCATAAATTTTTTTAACCGCTCTCACGTGCGGTTTTGTTTTTTTTACCACGGCTCCTCTTCTCAAATCCAGAATCTCTTTTGAGACGAAACTAGTATTTTTTATAGAAAGTAACACCTCTATTGATGTTGCACATCTGGGAGATGGCTACTATTCTATAGTACAGGTAGGACATCCTACGTTAGGATGTTCCTCTCACATAAACAACCGTCCACAAAGGAGTGCGACTATGCCTCACCTTAAAGACATCACCGAGCACAGCTCGACTCGCCGTAGCTTCTTCAAGCTAGCAGGTTCCGTTTCAGCCGCTACCGCTTTCGCTGCATCTATCTCAGCATGTGGCTCAGGCTCTAAAGGCTCTTCTGCCACTAAAGCAGATGGAGCAAAAGCTGGCGAAATCAACAAAGATGGCACCATTACCGCTGGTATCGCATACGATATCTCCACCACCTTCGCCCCATCACAGGCATCCGGTGCTGGCCCCCTCGCAGCGAACCTACACATCTTTGAAGGTCTTTATGGTCTAGACCCTGCAAGCCGTAAGCGTTACAACGCTCTAGCAACTGCAGACCCTGAAAAGATTGATGACACCACCTACCGTGTCACCTTGCGTGAAGGTGCAAAATTCCACAACGGCGACCCTGTCAAGGCATCCGACGTTGTTTACACCTACGGTAAATTCACCGACAAGAGCTCTCTCTTTGCACAGTTCCTCTACTTCATTGACTCCGTCAACGCTGTTGATGATTCCACCGTAGAATTCAAGTTCAACCAGCCATTCTCGCTCTTCGCTGACCGCATCTCCTTGATGCAAATCATGCCTGAAAGCGCAGAGAAAGACTTTGAAGCTTTCGGTGCACACCCCATCGGTTCCGGTCCTTACAAGTTTGTTTCCGCAACCAAGGGCGACCACATCGAATTTGCACGCTTCGACGAGTACAACGGTCCTCGCCCAGCACTCGCAAAGGCTATGAACTGGTCCATCCTCTCAGACGCAGCAGCACGTGTTACCGCTATCCAGTCCAAGCGTGTTCAGGCTGTAGAGTCCGTACCTTACGACAATATCTCAGTCTTGGAGAACACTTCCGGCCTTAGCGTCGAATCCGTGCAGTCATTCGGCTTGCTCTTCATGATGTTCAACTGCGAGAAAGAGCCTTTCAATAAGGTTGAAGTACGTCAGGCATTGTTCTACGCACTCGACATGGACAAGGTCATCAAGACTGCATTGCTCGGCAACGCAGAGCCTGCAACCTCCTTCTTGCAGAAGAGCCACCCAGACTACGTTGAAGCTTCCACCGTCTACACCCACGACGCGGACAAGGCAAAGAAGCTCCTCAAAGACGCTGGTGTTGAAGACCTCACCCTCACCGTGCGTTCGACCGACCACGACTGGGTTGTTTCCTGTGTTCAGCTCATCCAAGAATCGCTCAAGGAAGCTGGCATCAAGGTCACTATCGAACCTACACCATCGTCCTCGTTGTACTCCGACTACGTAGACACCGGAAACTTCGATGTCCTCATCGCACCCGGCGACCCCTCCGTCTTCGGTAACGACGTAGACTTGCTCCTCTCCTGGTGGTACCGTGGCGACACTTGGCCCACCAACCGTTTCCGCTGGTCCGGAACTGAACAGTACAAGCAGCTTCAGGAATACATGAACGCTGCAACTACCTCATCAGATCCAAAAACAGAGTGGAAGAAAGCAATCGATTTGCTCTCTGACAACGTTCCGTTGTACCCACTATTCCACCGCAAACTACCTACTGCGTGGGATTCGGAAACACTCGTTGATTTCAAGCCGCTTCCAACAACCGGCATCTCAATGCTTGGTGTAGGAACGACTAAGTAATCTCCGCTATTCCACACAGCGGTTTGTGAAGGTTTTTCCCTTTTTCCTTCACATCATAATCGGCGGTGGCTTCCGGACATTGGTACGGATTGCTTCATTTCCGTACCACGGGAGCCACCGTCGAACCTTTTTCACACGCATTCTCTATGCGGGAGTTTCTCTTGGCTAATTTTCTTCGACTACTTGGAAGAAGACTACTTGCACTACCCATCATGCTCTTGGGTGTGACAATCCTCGTCTTCGTTATCTTGCAATTCACCCCCGGTGACCCAGCAACTATCGCCCTCGGTGAAGGCGCTTCACAAGAAGCAAAAGAAGCATATCGTGTTGAACACGGCTTAGATAAGCCTCTCATCGTGCAATACTTCGCCTTCCTCTGGCGTCTGCTCCACTTTGACCTCGGCATGACCACCGCACCGGCTCAGCCCGTCATCGACCAAATCACAGCAGCATTTCCTGTCACCATTCAGCTCACATTCTTCGGCGTTCTCATCGCAGCAGTCGTCTCCCTCGTGCTCGGCGTCATCGCCGCACTCTACCGCGACCGCTGGCCAGACCAGATCATCCGCGTACTCTCCATGGCATCTATCGCAACGCCTTCCTTCTGGCTCGGTATCTTGCTCATCCAATACTTCGCACTTGACCTAGGAATTTTCCCATCCGGAGGCACCCCACCAGAAGGCGGAGGATTTGGAACATGGCTATCCTATATGACACTGCCAGCAGTAGCTCTCGCAGTACCCGTATGCGCATCCTTAATCCGTACCGTACGCACCTCCATGGTTGAAGAACTCGATAAAGACTACGTTCGTACCGCTATCGGCAACGGTGTTCCTTACCGCGAAGTCGTCACAAAGAACGTTCTCAAAAACGCCCTCATCACTCCCGTAACCGTTCTTGGTTTGCGTATTGGCTACCTCCTCGGTGGTGCTGTCGTGATCGAAATGATTTTCTCCCTCAACGGCATGGGCAACCTCATCTTTACCGGTATCACAGGTAACGACGTCAACCTCGTACAAGGCGTAGTACTCACCATCGCGGTGACCTTCGTCCTCGTCAACATTGTGGTTGACCTCCTTTACCTACTCATCAACCCACGAATTAGGACGGTGTAACTGTGCGCAGAGGACTCGCCGAACGACTCTCCACCCCTGGCGTTCGCTTCAAAGCATTGCCACTTGGTTCTAAAATCGCCCTGGGGTTCTTAGTATTTATCATCTTCATCTCCTTCGCGGCTCCCTGGCTTGCCCCACATAATCCGCTAGCCTCAACGGGAATGCCAATTGACCCACCAAGTTCTGAATACTGGTTTGGCACAGACCGTCAAGGCCGCGACATCTTCTCACGCCTGATGTACGGTGGACAATCTTCTTTGATGGTTGGTCTTGGTTCCGTTGCCGTGGCGCTTATTGCCGGTGGCATCCTCGGAGCTATCGCAGCAACCAGTGGCAAATGGGCTTCTGAAACCATTATGCGCATCATGGACATCTTCATGGCATTCCCCGGTATCGCACTTGCCGCAGTGCTCTTGGCATCACTAGGGAACTCCATCCCCACCATCATCATTGCTATCGCAGTGGTATACACTCCACAGCTAGCTCGTGTGGTCCGCGCACAGGTACTCGCTGCTTGGGACGAAGACTACGTCCGCGCAGAACGCGTGATGGGTGCAGCTCGCCCCTACATTCTGACAAAACATATCGTCCGCAACACCATCGCACCAGTTCTCGTATTCGCAACGGTCATGGTTGCAGACGCTATCATCCTCGAAGCATCCTTGTCCTTCCTCTCCGCAGGTGTGCGACCACCTAACCCTTCATGGGGTAACGTCATCTCTGACGGTCGTGCGCTCATCCTCTCTGGTGGTTGGTGGGCTACAACCTTTGCAGGTATCGTCATCCTCTTAACCGTTCTTGCGTTGAACGTCCTTTCCGAAGGCATGACAGACGCAATGGTCAACCCCAAGCTACGCCGCAAAGTCGTTATCGAAGATACCGACCCAGTAGCTGGCGCTAACGGCATCACTGCTGAAGAGGAACTTGCAGAAGCAAAACTTGCAGAAATCCGCAAGCACCGCGACCTTCAAGCACAACGCGAACTAGATAACGTTCTTGTCAAACTTCGTGAGGCAGAAAACCGTCGTACCGACCGTTTCGTCGTAGATAAGAACGCTCCTGCAATCCTTGAAGTCAAAGACCTCAGCATCTACTTCCCAGAACGTTTCGGCGACACCCCAGTCGTTGATAAAGTGTCCTTCACCGTGTACGAAGGACAGACCATGGGACTCGTTGGTGAATCTGGTTCTGGTAAGTCCATTACCTCTTTGGCAATTATCGGTCTGCTCGATAAGAAAGCAAAGATTACGGGTTCTGCTGTCTTTGAAGGACAAGAACTTGTTGGAGCACCTGAATCTGTCTTTGAAAAACTACGCGGTTCTATCATCTCCATGGTGTATCAAGACGCTCTTAGCTCCTTGAACCCCTCCATGTTGGTTAAAGACCAGATGGAACAACTCACTAGCCGTGGTGGACGTAAGTCCCCTGAGGAGCTTCTACGCTTAGTGAAGCTTGATCCTATCCGCACCCTTAACTCGTACCCACACGAGCTTTCTGGTGGTCAGCGTCAGCGTGTACTTATCGCCATGGCACTATCTCGTTCACCCAAACTCGTTATTGCAGATGAGCCAACGACTGCTCTGGACGTTACTGTTCAAGCTGAGGTCATTGATTTGCTCAATGAGCTCCGTGAACAGTTAGGATTCGCGATGATTTTCGTGAGCCACGACCTCGCACTTGTTGCACAGGTAGCGCACCGTATCTCTGTCCTCTATGCAGGTCAAATTGTGGAAGCTGGTGCAACCGTACAGCTTCTGAAGAACCCTATGCACGAGTACACTCGTGGACTTCTAGGATCGGTCCTCTCTATCGAATCCGGTTCTGAACGTCTCTACCAGATTCCTGGTACAGTCCCCTCCCCCGGCGACTTCGCTGTTGGTGACCGTTTTGCACCTCGTTCATTACGTGAAGATGCAGATCCTCATCAGAAGCTTGTCTTCGTTCCAGTCCCTGGAGAAGACGACCACTTCTGGGCTTCTCACCTACCAGAAGACGCACAAGCACAACAAGGAGCACAGTCATGAGCAACGAAAACAGCAACAACGCTGACGCTCACCCAGAACTGCTCAACACTGTTGGGCGTAAGGCAGTAGCCCGTCTAGGTGAGACCATCATCGAGCTCAAAGATGTCAAAGTTCACCACCGTTCCCGTACTGGTGGTATCTTCAAACCAAATATCGTCAAAGCTGTCGATGGTGTTTCTCTGAAAGTTCGCCGCGGCGAAACAATCGGTCTCGTCGGCGAGTCTGGATGCGGTAAGTCCACTTTGGCGTCAGTTATCGTGGGTCTTCAAAAACCAACAGACGGAGATGTTCTCTTCAAGGGGAAGAGTGCTCTCAAACGAAACGCTGCACTACGACATGATTTCGGTTCGGATATCTCGATTGTCTTCCAAGATCCAGCTACCGCGTTGAACCCTCGTATGACAATCCAAGATATTCTCCGAGATCCGCTGGATGTGCACGGCATCGGTGATAAAAGTGGACGAGACCGTCGAGTACGTGAACTTCTACATTTAGTCGGTCTACCGGTGTCAGCTTCTGAAGCTTTGCCCTCTCAAATTTCTGGTGGTCAGCGCCAGCGTGTAGCTATCGCTCGTGCGTTAGCTCTTGAACCCAAAGTGATTGTGGCAGATGAACCTACCAGTGCGTTGGACGTTTCTGTTCGCGCGCAGGTACTTAACCTTTTGAGCGACCTCAAGCGTGAACTTTATCTGGGAATGGTTTTCATCTCCCACGATATTCAGACCGTTCGATACGTCTCTGACCGTATCTGCGTTATGAATAAGGGACGCATCGTTGAAGAAGGTAGCGCGGAACAAGTCTTTGACCGTCCTTCGCAGGACTACACACGCACTCTTTTGGGTGCGGCACCGACCTTGCTTCACGTCTAAAAAGAACACGTTATTTAGTCAATAATTTTTCTAAGGATTATTTATCATGACCTTTTCAGGAGTCATTCCTCCTTTGCTCACCGCTCGCACTGCAGAAGGTGACATCGACACCGATTCCATCTCACGTCTTGTTGAGCACCTTATCTCCGGTGGTGTCAGCGGTATCTTCGCTCTCGGTTCTTCTTCTGAAGTTCCTTATATGACGAACGCTGAGCGTGAACTTGTCTTACGTACTTGCGTTGAAGCTATCGATGGACGAGTCCCCCTCATCATTGGTACCAATGAGCAGACCACTGCTCGCGTTATCGACGAAGCTCAGCGTCTTTTGGCTATCGGTGGCGACGCTATCGTTGTCACAAGCCAGTATTACGCTATTGATAATCTTCATGAAGAAGAGCGTCATTTCCGTGCGATTGCAGCAGCAGTAGACGTTCCTGTTTTCGCCTACGATGTTCCTGTACGTACTAAGCAGAAGCTACCTGTTGGTCTGCTTGCAAAGCTTGCTCGCGAAGGCGTGATTACTGGTGTGAAGGATTCTTCTAACGATGACATTTCCTTCCGCCTACTAGCTCTAGAAACCGCAGATCTTGAAGATTTCAGCCTCTTCACTGGACACGAAGTGGTCTGTGACGGTGCTATGCTCTCTGGTGCTGCAGGTATGGTACCTGGTTTGGGCAACGTTGATCCTGCTGGATATGTTCGCCTCTACGAAGCAGCTCGAGCAGGTGACTGGGCACAAGCTAAGGCGGAACAAGACCGTCTGGCTCAACTTTTCACCATCGTCAATGTCACGACCCCTAGCGTTTCTGGTGGTGCAGCTGGTCTTGGAGCGTTCAAAACTGCTCTAGAGTTAATGGGCGTTATCTCTTCACGTCGTATGAGCACCCCGATGGAGTCTCTCAACGATACTGAAGCTGAACGTATCCGTGGCATTCTCGGTGAAGCTGGTTTGCTTTAGGCTCTAGCTTGTAGATACAGAATATAACCCAACACACATTGCAAGGTAAAGGAATCATCGTGGAAAACAGCACCGTCGTCGCAATTTCGGTTGATTTAGGTGGCACAAAAACCGCCCTCGGAATTGTCGATCAGCACGGTGCTGTTTTGCATCGTGCGGAGATTCCTACCCTTGCTCAGCTTGGCGGTGTGCCTCTTGCTAAGCACACCGCTGAGGCTGTGTTGGAGCAGATTTCATGCGCTCATTCTCATGGTTGGGATGTTGCCGGTGTCGGCATCGGCTCAGCTGGTGTTATTGATGAGAACGGTACTGTTGTTACCGCTGCCAATGTCATTAAAGACTGGACGGGCGTTCAGTTTGCGTCCATCGTTGAGTCAATGACCTCTTTACCGACTCGCGCCGTCAATGATGTTCATGCCCATGCCTTAGGTGAAGCATGGCTTGGTGCTGCAGCTCAAGCACCCTCATCGCTCATGATGGCGTTCGGTACTGGTGTAGGTGGAAGCTATATTGAAGACGGCAAGCTCATGCGCGGTGCTCATTCTCTTGCTGGTCATACCGGACATTTTTCTTCTCCTCTAGCCGTTGGGTTAGATTGCCCGTGTGGTGGTCGTGGGCATGTTGAAGCTGTCGCAGCTGGTCCTGCGGTTCTCCGTAAATATCTTGCGCTAGGTGGCGCACCAGCGCCAGATACGAAAGAAGTTTCTGTACGCGCTCAAAATGGCGATAAACTAGCTCAAGAAGCCATTGTTTTTGCTGGTCAGGCTGCTGGAATTGCCTTGGGTGACCTTGCTACTATTTTTGATCCTCATCTAATTGTTGTCTCTGGCGGTGTTGTTAATTTGGGCGACCGCTGGTGGACAGCTCTTCTTGATTCTTATGCTCAAGCTGCTTTAGGTCAGGCAAAGAGTACTCCTATCGTTTTGGCAGAGCTTGGTTCTGATGCGCCCCTGATTGGCGCAGCTTCACTTATTCATCGTTCTTCATTAGCGTAGTTATCGCCATTTTTCACTAAGGAGTTTTTATGTTTACTGCTTCTGAACTGGTTAAGTCTCTTAAAGGTCAGCTCATTGTTTCTTGTCAGGCATATCCTGGTGAGCCCATGCGTCAGCCTCAAACGACAGCTCAAGTTGCCGCTTCTGCTGTTCTTGGAGGAGCGGCAGCTGTACGTGTTCAGGGTATCGCTGATATTCAGTTCACTCGTAATTCTGTTGAAGTTCCGGTAATTGGTCTGTGGAAAGACGGACATGAAGGTATTTTTATTACACCGACGCTTAACCATGCGTTGAGTGTGGCTCACGCTGGGGCTCATATTGTTGCTCTCGATGGAACAACTCGTGAGCGTCCTGATGGGTTATCTTTAGCAGAGACTATTCGTGGTGTTCATGAGCGTTCTCATGCCTTAGTTATGGCTGATTGCGATAGCTTTGAAGCAGCTCAGGCAGCTGTTGAGGCTGGTGCTGATTTTATTGGTACTACTCTTGCTGGTTATACCGATGCGCGTGCAAAAACTGATGGCCCTGATCTTGAGCTATTGCGTTCGATTGCAGAAGCAGGTTTTGACGTCCCGCTAATTGCTGAGGGCCGTATTCATACTCCGGCGCAGGCGCGTGAAGCGCTTGATGCAGGTGCTCATGCGGTGGTGGTAGGTACAGCGATTACTCACCCAATTTCTATCACGGGGTGGTTTAAAAACGCTTTGAGCCATTAGTCTCTCGTTGGTTCTTGGAATGAACCGTTGTGGAGATTGTTAAAGGGGGTGTGCCCAGAACTTTTGTTCTGGGCACACCCCCTTTTTTTGGAGCGTTAGTTGTTTTGACGTTTATGCGTTAGGAGTGTTTACGTCTGCTTCTTCTTCACGACCGGGGGTTCGTAGATTCCATTTACGGATAACGAAACGGAAGGTGAAGTAGTAGATAACGGCGTAGCACAAACCGATAGGGATAATCCAGATGGAGTTTTGCGAAATACCGAAGTTGAGGAGGTAGTCGATGGCTCCTGCAGAGAATCCGAATCCGGCGTGGATACCTAATGCGTTGGTCAGCATCATGGCCGTTCCGGTAAAGACTGCGTGGATAACGTAGAGTGGCCAAGCAACGAACATGAAGGAGAATTCAAGAGGTTCGGTAATACCGGTGAGTAGTGCGGTGATACCGGTGGAGAGCATAACGCCTCCGATGAGTTTCTTCTGTGATGGTTTTGCTTCTTGCCAGATGGCTAGTGCTGCTGCTGGTAGTGCGAACATCATGATGGGGAAGAATCCTGTCATGAAGACGCCAGCGGTGGGGTCACCAGCGAAGAATCGGTTAAGGTCGCCTTGTACACCGTTGTAGTCGCCGATGAGGAACCAGACGATGGAGTTAAGGATGTGGTGGAGACCAACGGGAATGAGCATACGGTTCAGGAAGCCGTAAATACCAGAGCCGATAATCGCGTTTGCGTAAACGGCTTCACCGATGCTCTTGAGAACTGCGTCGAAAGCAGGGTATAGGAGGCTCATAAGCACGCCAAGGACGATGGCAGCGAAAGAGGTGAGGATTGGGACAAGTCGACGTCCACCAAAGAATCCGAGCCAGTCGGGGAGTTTGGTGCGGTGGAATTTTTGCCAGAGTAGCGCTGCGGTGATACCAATAACGATACCGCCAAGAACACCGTAGTTAATTTTTTCTTGTTCGGCGCCTTCAGCTGCTGCCCCAAGCATGATAGGAGACATTGCGGTGAAGACGTTGTTAAGGACGACGTATCCGACAGCTGCTGCTAGCGCGGTAGATCCGTCACCTTTTTTCGCAAACCCGAAGCTAATGCCAATAGCAAAGAGGAGAGGCAAATTTTCGAAGAGTGCTCCACCTGCAGCGCCGATGACGCTTGCTACATCTTGCATACCAGGAAGTGCGCCGAGAAGGTCTTTTTGTCCGAGGCGTAGAAGAAGGGCAGCTGCTGGAAGCGCTGCGATGGGAAGCATAAGAGAACGCCCAAAACGCTGTAAGACTTTCATGGATTTTCCGTCTTTCAGACTTTTTCGTTCCGTTGTCGCCGGGGTCGACATGGGTCCTCCTTGATAGGGGGTAGGGAGTTATTGATGTGTGTATGACCTCTGGTACTGTTTATAACCAGTGATATAAGATACTATAGTTCATGATGAAGAACCTGCCAAGAGAATATCGAGGATAAAGTTCTTAGATCACCCATAACCACTCCAACCTCAGTTAGGAAAACATCATGTTTGATGCAGAGAAAATTCTAGAAGCACTCGGCGGAGCAGATAACGTCGAAGAAATTGAAGGTTGCATCACCCGCCTTCGCGTAGAAGTTGACGACGCCGAAGCCGTAAACCAAGACGCCCTCAAAGCAATGGGAGTTCACGGAGTCGTCGTTCTTGGATCAGCAGTTCAGGTTGTTGTAGGACCAGTAGCCGACACCTTGGCAGAAGACATTCAAGACCTTCTCTAAACCCCATATACATAAACCTCCAGAAGAAGGAGACTTACCATGACACAGCTCCTCGACGTCTATGCGCCATGCGCTGGCGAACTCAAAAGCCTCTCAGACGTACCAGATGAGGTATTTTCCCAAAAAATTGTTGGCGAAGGCATCGCCATCGAACCGACAATTGAAGACGACGAAACCTTCGAGGTTACGGCCCCGTTTGACGGCACGATTCTCAAACTCATGCCTCACGCATTTGTCATCGCAGCTTCAACAGGGGAAGCATTACTCGTTCACGTCGGTATTGACACCGTAGAGTTTGCAGGTGAAGGCTTTGAACACTTTGTTCAAGAAAAAGACAGCGTTACACGCGGGCAAAAACTTATGAAGGTTGATGCCAGCGCCCTCAAAGAAGCAAAATCTTTGATGTGCCCAGTTGTCGCGCTTAAACCTACACAATGCACGCTGGTTCCAGTGGAAAACTCTACGCTCTCTACAGAAACCGTCGTTTTACAGTTGTCTTCCTAGAACTATTCTTCGAGAATACTCTTATGTTGAAACATGAACGCGTCCGTGCGCAGTTAGAAGAGCTTATACACTCCAACTATCGTTCTGGAGATTGCCTCCCAGGAGAGCGTTTTCTCGAGCAAAAATTTGGGGTCTCTCGAATTACCGTTCGACGTGCTATCTCTGAACTTGTCCAAGCTGGGCTATTAGTAAGAGTTCATGGTAAAGGCACTTTTGTCTCGCACGGACGCGTTCAATCACATCTACACCTCGCATCTTTCCACGAGGACATACGCAACGCAGGGATGACACCTGGCACCAAAGTCATTGACGCCTATTGGGAAGAACCACCAGAGAATCTTCAAAAATTCTTCCCGCAAACACAACGCTTGCTCCACCTTAAACGTCTTCGCTTAGGAAATGGGCTTCCTGTCTCTGTTGATCAAAGTTGGATTCCAGAAGATATTGCCCAACCATTTGTTCACAGCGACCTTACGTCTTCTCTCTATGAGCTCTTCTCGAGTTCTGGAACCCCAGTAGTTGGAGCGCAACAAACGGTCGAAGCAGGCAAACCGTCAGAAGATTTAGCTCACCTCTTAGAAATATCACCCCGCGAACCGGTACTCATCTTTCACCGGTATTCATATACGCTCATTGATGGCATAAAGTTTCCGATAGAACACACTGTATCTACATACCGTGCAGACCGATACCGTCTATCCATGCATGTAGAGAGCTCTTCCTCGACATGCTCTGCGCACTAAAGTTATCACCGATATATATTTCAGAACTTATCCAAACGACAGGGAAATCACAGCTACGACAGCCCCAAGAGTCCTCAAGCGCCAGTATGATGTAGAAAGACTGAATATTAAGAAGTGCAACGCGTCTTTTCGTAGTCACATTTCTACTGTTAACTTCATGTACCACTTCTACCGATTGAGAACTATGTCCAAAAAACTTATTACCTGCGCAGCTCTCACAGGACTTCTTGCACTAAGCGCTTGCGGCGCTCAAAATAGCACGGCTTCCCCTGCGTCCTCTAGCTCAACTCCTAGCAGCACGCCCAGCGCGACCCCATCAGCTACGGCAACCCCAACACCATCAGCAACACCTTCGGCGACCCCCACACCTAGTGAAAAGCCAACACCAACCCCTACCGTAGTTGAAGAAAAACCAGCCGAGCCTGAGACAACAGAACCTGCTCAAGAAGAAACACCTGAAGGGCCAACCCCTGAAGAACTAGCTTACGAACAGGCTAAAAAAGATGCAGAAGCTGCCGGTTTCCAAGCGATTAACGCCATCATCGAAGACATGTATTCACAAGGTCTTGCCGGCTCTGCAGCAGCTAAGAAAAATCTTTCCGACAAAGTCTCCACAGCGTTATCTAATGACATCAAGTCTCGCGCTAACGCCAAAACACCTTACCGTGAGCTACTAGAGCACACTCCGGAAGAGAAACTTATCCCCATCCTTGAGGATGTTAAGAACACTGCCCCCTACGCATCTCGTGTAGACACCACCGGAATGAACACCGCTGACCAGCTTGCACTATTTATGCTTCTTGCCGACGTAAGCAACGGCGTCAACGACAGCAACTACCGCTACTACGACTTCCAAGCTGCAGATAACACCGAAGTAGACTTCAACGGCGATAACAAAGTCACGCTCAGCAACATCACCAGCAAAGCAAACGATGTTAACGCCCGTTTTGTCGATATGTCTAACCCTGAAGAAAACTATAATTTCTCGCTGATTAGAACAGATCAGGGCTGGCAGCTCGAAGGACCAGTCATGCTGGACTATTTCACCGAGCAAATTCACCGCTAAAATATATTTTTATATTACGAAAGCACTCATACCCCAGATTTTTCTGTTTCACTAGGAAAAATACTGTTTGGGTATGGGTGCTTTAGCATTTCTAACACGGTAAGGGTCAATTGTCCTATCAATAGGCTAAAATGATACTCGGCTCACATATTTATTTACGTACACTCAAGGAGTGCTCACCCCAATGGCCCGTATTGTCGTCGATGTTATGCTCAAACCAGAAATCCTTGACCCTCAAGGTAAAGCCATCGCCAACGAACTACCCCGTATCGGACTCACCCAATTCACAGATGTCCGACAAGGGAAACGCTTTGAACTATCCGTCTCCGGCGAAGTTACTGAAGAACTCCTCCAACAGGCTCAACAAGCTGCTCAGGAGCTACTTTCAAACCCCGTCATCGAAGATGTTGTCAACGTTTCGGTAGTGGAGGACTAAACAAACATGGTTGAGTCTCTTAGCGCACACGAAACACCCCTCATCGGAGATTTCACAACACCTGCACCAGAAGAACAACTCAAAGACGTTCGCGTAGGCGTTATCACATTCCCTGGAACACTTGACGACAGAGACGCTATGCGAGCAGTAACACTCGCCGGTGGAACACCCGTACCGCTGTGGCACGATGAAGCCAACCTACATCAGGTTGACGCAGTCATCGTTCCCGGCGGTTTTTCATATGGAGACTACCTGCGCGCTGGCGCCATCGCAGCGAAAGCCGCCGTCATGGAAAAAGTTATCGACGCCGCACAATCCACACAGGCACTACCCGTACTAGGTATCTGCAACGGCTTCCAGATTCTCACCGAATCACACCTACTACCAGGGTCCATGATTAAAAATGATCATCGAAAGTTTATCTGCCGAGACCAAACACTACGAATCGAAAATAACACCACCCCATGGACACGGCATTATGAGGCCGGTCAAGAAATAGTGGTCCCACTCAAAAACCAAGATGGTCAATACGTTGCAGACCCTAAAACTCTTGAAGAATTAGAAAACCAAGGACGTATCGTCTTCCGCTATGTTGACGTAAACCCCAACGGTTCACGTAACAACATCGCTGGTATCTGCAACGAACGAGGTAACGTCGTTGGACTCATGCCACACCCCGAACATGCTGTAGAACCAGGTTTTGGGCCCTCCTCCTCCGGTGATGGAAGCCGCACCCTACGTGGTGGCGCTGACGGGCTAGGGGTCTTCTCCTCCGTTTTGAGCACACTCGTTACACACCCTTAGTTCAGTTTCTTACCCATCGCAGAGAAGCCTTCTTCGATGGTTTACCACAAGGATCTACCTACTCATGAGCGATAAGCAATTCAACCTAGACACCGTAGAAAATGCTGCGGCAACCCCCAATACACAACTGCCGTGGGCTGAACTTGGTCTCAAAGAAAACGAGTTCAACGACATCGTCGCACTCCTTGGACGACGCCCCACCGCAGCAGAATTAGCCATGTATTCTGTTATGTGGTCTGAACACTGTTCCTACAAATCCTCAAAGATTCACCTTAAACAATTCGGACAAAAAGTCACCGAAGAAATGACCCAAGACCTTATGGTTGGTATGGGAGAAAACGCCGGTGTGACAAACATCGGCAATGGTTGGGCAGTCACCTTCAAAATTGAGTCGCATAACCATCCCTCCTACGTCGAACCATATCAAGGCGCAGCAACCGGTATTGGCGGTATCGTCCGTGACATTATTTCAATGGGCGCCCGACCTGTAGCTGTCATGGATCCACTACGTTTCGGCGCTATTGACCACCCCGACACTCAACGAGTTCTACCAGGTGTTGTCTCAGGTATCGGCGGATACGGCAACTCTTTGGGGCTACCTAATATCGGTGGCGAAGTAGAATTCGACTCCTGTTACCAAGCAAACCCCCTAGTCAACGCTCTTGCTGTTGGCATTATGCGCCATGAAGATATCCGCCTCGCTAACGCTTCTGGTGTAGGTAATCAAGTGATTCTCTTCGGCGCACGCACCGGTGGAGACGGTATTGGTGGGGCATCGGTACTCGCCTCAGAATCTTTTGACGACACTAAACCATCAAAACGACCAGCAGTTCAGGTAGGAGACCCTTTCGCCGAGAAAGTACTCATCGAATGTTGCCTAGAACTTTTCAAAGGCTCTGTCGTTGAAGGCATTCAAGACCTTGGCGCAGCCGGTATTTCTTGTGCAACAAGCGAACTCGCATCCAATGGTGAAGGCGGCATGCACGTAGACCTCACAAAAGTTCTATTACGTGATCCGACCCTCACCCCAGGAGAGATTCTCATGTCAGAATCTCAAGAACGCATGATGGCCGTCGTCACCCCAGAAAATCTAGAACGTTTTGAGCAGATTATGCACAAATGGGACGTTGAGTACTCAATTCTAGGTGAGGTAACCGATACTGGTCGCCTCATCATTGAATGGGACGGCGAAATCATTGTCGATGTAGACCCTAAAACTGTTGCCCATGATGGGCCTACCTATGAACGCCCCTATGCCCGCCCTAATTGGCAAGACGAAGTACAGTCCCAACACTTTACAGGCTCTGCGGAGGACGCTCAACGCCCCACCCAAGAGAACCTTGCCGAAGCCATTATTGACTTCATGGCAAGCCCTAATATGTGTTCAAAGAGTTGGATTACAAACCAATACGACCGGTATGTTCAGGGTAATACAGCGTTATCGCAACCTGATGATTCTGGTGTCATTCGTGTTGATGAGCAGACCGGTGCAGGTGTTGCCCTAGCAACAGATTCTTCTCCACGATTTAGCTATCTTGACCCTTATACAGGCGCACAAATCGCTCTAGCAGAAGCATATCGTAACGTATGCACTGTAGGCGCTCGCCCTGTCGCCGTTTCAGATTGCCTCAACTTCGGATCCCCAGAAGACCCCGATATTATGTGGCAGTTCGTAGAATCAGTCCGCGGACTGGCCGATGGTTGTCAAGAACTAGGCGTCCCCGTGACCGGAGGAAATGTCTCCCTCTACAACCAGACTTCTGGGCAAGCTATCAAACCAACCCCCGTTATTGCCATGATGGGCGTCATGGACGATGTAACCCGTCGTGTGCCTTCTGGGTGGCAACAAGAACATGATGGGCAAGCAATCTACCTTCTTGGCACCACCCGTGATGAATTAGATGGTTCTGAGTGGGCACGGTATTGCGGACACCTTGGTGGCATGCCTCCTCAAGTTAATCTAGCTCAAGAAAAACTTTTAGGTGACATGCTGGTGAACATGTCTCGTGACGGCATGATTGACGCTGCCCACGATGTCTCTGCCGGTGGTATTGCTGCTGCTGTAGCTGAAGCCTGCCTACGTTTTAATGTTGGCGCTCGTATTGGTCTTAGTGAAGTTGCTGAACGAGACGGTGTCGATTTGTTTACGATGCTGTTCTCGGAATCTACCGGACGTGTTATCGTGTCTGTTCCGCGCTCCGAAGAAGTACGTTTCAAAGATATGTGCACGGCACGAAATTATCCTTTTGCACGTATCGGCGTCGTTGATACGGCTTCTGAAAATCTTGATTTTCAGCAGGTTGTTGTTCCGCTCAATAAGCTACGTGAACGTTGGGAAAATACCATGCCACAGTATTTTGGCGAGGTAGCTCAAGGCTAGATACTAGCTACCTAAAAAAATATAGGATGAGGGGTGCTCACGTCTTCTGATGTGAGCACCCCTCATCCCATGTCGGGCTCTGTGCTAAAACATTAGAACATCAGGTGTTCTAATCCTTTCCCATAAAAACGTAGCGGAGATTGTGCCAATAACTCGCGGTCTTCAACATTCCACGCATGAGAGCTGGCATCGCCACTGCGCATTTGTAAGAAGTTAAACCTATCCGAAGAGTAAATCACTCCCCCATCTTGATGCACAGACGATAAGAAGCCCGTATCTTCACCCCGATTTCCAGCAGGAAATGGGTGTTCAAGAAATACTTCGCGAGCGCCTGTAATGGTTGGCCCCATCACGAAGTTCGTGTATTTATGCTCGCGTTCTGGGTTGCGTAGCAACGTCGCCTTATGCGCCTGAAGATGCATATAGTGTGCCTGTTTACCAACGATGTCTGCACCAGAATAAGCAAGAGCAAAAAGCATATCTTGAAGATAGTGTTCACCGTAGAGGTCGTCATCATCGACTTTTGTGATAATTTTTCCATCTGCGCTGCGCACTAGTTGGTTTAAACATTCTCCCAGAGAGAGCGTTGAGTCTGCTCGTAGTATTTGCAGTTCTATTCCGTAGTCACGTGCTTTAGCTTGAAGCTGTGGTGTTGGTACGTCAAACCCGTGAGTGAGTAGGTTAAGTTGTACTGGAACTGGCGAAAAGCTAGCAACAGTTTTAAATACGTGGTCGATATGTCCGGGTCTGTTCGTTGAAACAATAACGGTTGTCTCAGGTAGTTGGTGTGGGAGTTGTTGAGGTGTTTTCCCAGCAGCTTGCAATACTTGCATAGCACGGTGAGTGTAGGTGTGTGCAGACCAGATTTTTCGTTGTGCAAGGTGCACCGTACGGTCATTGAGCTCTGGAGAGTTTACCAGTGCTTTGAGCATATATTCTGCTTGTTTTTGGGTAATCGCGATAGGTACTTCTTCATCGGTAAAGAAGCGCGGTATAGCCTCTGAATGAGTCGTTAGTACAGGAGTTCCAGAAGCTGTAATTTCAAAAACTCGTCGGGCACACATGCTCGGTGAGTCAGTAACAGAGTTAACGTTTAGAAAGACTTTATACGCCTTATACGCGGTTAACATTTTTGCGTACGAGAGTGATCCAACTATTTTTTGGCTAAAAGGTTCAGGAAACTGGTAGTTTGGGTCGTCGTTGAGGAATCGTGAAAAAATTTCTAGCCCGTGATCCATTGTAGGGCTAACCGCATATGCGGCGCCAAGGAGCATGTCCATTTGTTCACGACGTTCTGGATATTTATGAGCAAAATACATTCCAGCGAAGGCAATATCCCGTTCGTGGAACCCGTGTGGCGGTCGGGCAGGGTTATGGATAGCTTTTTGAGCAGCAAAAGCTAAGGCAGAAATATTCTGGTGACCTAGCCTTTCTTGATACTCAGGAATTTTCCGTTCATCTGAGGTGAATACATAATCAAATAATCGTGCGGTAGGAAGAAAATCTTCAAAGTGTGGGGGGTCTTCTTTATTCCAAAAGATGGTAGGGATACCATGCGTTTTACAGTAGTTAACGATATCTTTAAGCGCTCTTGAGGGAGCATTTTTTCCGGTCAGTTGGTATTGCCAGGCGCCGTTATTACCTGCCCATGCCGATTCGACAAAAAGTAAATCTATTCCCGTGTTAAGTTGTTCTTCCCATGTGCTGGGGTCTAGCGCAACGGTGTTAAATTCATAGCCCCATGCTGCAGCTGAAAAATCATCGAGGATGACGGCTACACGATATTCGTTGAATGTGGGAGTGCGTTCTATAGGACTGGAAAACTCTGGAAAGTCGAGTCTTAGGTGTTGATTCTTCCCTGAAAAGAGTGTTTTCAGCGGGGAGGAGCGAGTAATATGGGGTCGAGCATCAGCACCTTTAACAACGTGTTGTCTGGTGGTGAAAGCTCGAAGCTGTTTGCGCCCGCCAGTGCGTAAATGCCAGGCAGCTCGTCTAACGTAATTAATCGCTTCAATAAGGTGGGAAGAGGACGACATTGGTTTTCTCTTAGTGACGGTTCTACACTTTATAACAATCTGCTACTAATGTAGCTTGTACTAGTTTTTCATAGAAGTTAGGGAACAAGACGCTGAACAGTACACCGATTCGCACTTTTATCTATGGTTCTTGTGTTTCGCGGGACACCTTTGAACTGGTGCCTCATCAAGATTATAGGATTCTCAATTATGTTGCTCGTCAATCTGTTATTGCGATGAGTCGAGACGCCAGTAAGCTCTTCCCTTCTGATGTGTCATTTTCTTCAAACTTTCAACGACGAATGGTTGAAGGTGACTGGCAAGGTAACGCTTGGCAAGAAATCACCAATAATAAGGAGTGTATTGATCTTCTTGTTTGGGATATCTTTGATGAACGCCATGGTGCATACCGTTTTGATAATGGTGCAACGGTAACACGTTCTAGTGACTTGCTAGGGTCAGAGCTTACAGAACATGTTTCGAAAGCTTTCCTCTTTGTCTTTGGTACGGATCGGCACTTTAATTTCTGGAAGTATTGTGTCGGTTACTTCGTCAAAAGCCTTAAGAATGCCCGCCTTTTCGACAAGACCGTTGTCATTAAAGTTCCTTGGGCTGAATATTTTGATTCTGGAGAGTCAACGCCGTCAAGTATGGGAACTTCAGCTAAAGAAGCAAACAACCTATACGCCCGTTACTATGATTTCTTAGAGTCGTTAGGGTTCCATATGGTTGATTTGAGTGATTATCCTGTGCGTGCAGAGCCCCTCCACCAATGGGGTAAGGCACCGTTTCATTACACCTTGGATGTTTATCAGGAAATCATCCGTCAGCTTCAAGAACTAGGGTTTTTGCCTCATCATGAGAAGAGGAGCCAAGCGTGAACGCCCCTAAAACACGGCGCAGTTTTTCGTCTTGGTTATGGGGCTCTTTCCAAGATACTGACGAGCATGAGTATCAATCAGAACGTGGTTTTCCGGTACCGTATGTACCGTTGGGGCGTCTGGTTCATCGTTCCAACGAGGAAAACATTAAACGTGATTCTGATTCTTTAACTCAGATGATTTTTGGACAGAATCTTCGTCATGCTCCCGAGTGGTGGAAAGGCGCTACTGCTGTCGGTATTGTCAGTAGAGAATTGCAAGAAACCTTTTCTGAAGAATTAGTGAGTTTGTCTCCAGGGTGGTCTTATGGGGTGCTGAACGCTCTTTCGCCTAGTTTTTTTGTGATTGAAACTCGTGCCTTTGAAACAGGCCTATGGGCTTGCGCATTATCGCCTGGGAGCGAGCATCTTTTTGATGAAATATCTACGCTGACGAACCTCGCTCAGCGCAAACTTATTACCGTTATCCTCATTGATAATGCAGAGCTTGATGTTCGTCCACCGCGCTCTTTTACGTTAGCTAGTTCTTTGTCACGGTTACGTAGAGCAACTCCTGGATCTTTAGATTCTTTGGTCAATAACGATCCTTATGCGATACCTTTATCTGGGTTTTTATCTCGCCTTGACCAGTATCTTACGCGGGAGGTGTAGTGTGCTATGGATATTCTAATTGTCTTAGGAAACACTTCTGCACAGAAGACAATGACGCAAATGTCGCGTCATCTTGCCGCAGCTTTAGAACGGCATCATATTTCTTATAAGATTCAGCACTATGAAGGAAGCACTCAAGGTATTGGGCAGTGGATTCGACAGCATAGTATCCAGGAGCAAGCTCAGGCTGTTATTTGTGTTGGGTATACGTTGTGTTTTTACGCAGCACAAGATGCTTCTCTTGATGTGCCTCTGATGTGTGCGCTGCCTGATATACCTGGCACAGCAAATGCTCTTTTCGATGATGCTACTGATAAGTTAGAGACTATCGCCTCTGTTTCGGATCTTCTCTTCGTTGCAGACGAGACGTCACGCTCTCTTTTGGAATATGTTGTTCCAGGCGTTTCTGGGCGGGTACGTTTATGTTCAGATGTGCGTACTATTCGTTCGCTGCTTAAGGAAACTCGCACTTCTCAGAGCAACCACCGCATTTTAGTCAGTAGTCATGATTTTCGTTTTATTTCTGATGCGGTCTATATGCTTCAGCGTATTCCAGGTGTGGAAGTACGTCGGCAACAGTGGCAGTTGAGTTCGGCAACTCCTCCAGCTGATGATAGGAGCGCAGAATCTTTAGAATGGGCAGATACGATTCTGTGCGAGTGGGCAGGACGTAACGCAGTCTGGTACTCGCATCATAAACGTCAAGGACAACGACTTTTTGTTCGGCTCCATGGTTTTGAAAGTCGTTCTGCATGGATAGAACAGTTAAATCTGTCTGCAGTAGATAAGGTATTTACGGTATCTGAGTTTTATCGTGAATCTCTTATCAATGAGTTAGGATGGTTACCTTCTCAGGTTGCTGTTATTAATAACAGTATTAGCTACCATTCTTTTGACCGTGTTAAAGACCCTCATGCTGAGTTTCATCTTGGAATGTTAGGGTACACCCCATTGTTGAAACGCCCTCATCTTGCCGTCCGTATTTTACGTCAGCTTCTTGAACGGGATTCTCGTTTTATTCTGCATTTTCGGGGGGAGTCTCCGTGGAATAAGTCATGGATTTGGCAAAATAGCCCGCAAGAAGCCGATGGTTATCGCCAGTTATATCGTCTGATTGGGGATGATCCATTACTTAGAGAGCACATTGTTTTTGAGCCTTCTGGTGCTAACGTTGAATCGTGGTTTACAAAAATTGGTTGGATTTTGTCCCTAAGTGAACGTGAGACGTTCCATCTTGCCGCGGCTGAGGGTATGGCTTCGGGTGCGGTACCTCTCTTTTTACAGCGTACTGGTGTAACCGAAATTTTTGGTACCCGTTGGGTCTTTGAGAGCCCTGAAGATATTGCATCTTTCATCTATCACACAGTTCAAGCTGGAACATGGCAAGAGCAAAGTGATAAAGCCTCATCATATGCTGCACGGTTCGACTATGTTCAGTCCAATCATCTATGGCGTAAGGTTCTTCTTGGTGAGTAGTCCGTTCTTTGATGTCATTATTCCAGCTTCTCACGCCCATGAGACTCTCACCCGTGCAGTACATTCAGCATTAGCCAGCGACCTTGTTAAACGGGTATTAGTTGTGGTAGATGCCGGTGAACAAACAACACAGGTTGCTTGTCGTCTTGAAGTAGAGCAAGAGCGTGTCCAAGTGTTGTATACGGGAGAAGACTATAGCCCAGCCTGTCGTGGAGTAAGTGTTGCTCGCAATATTGGGCTAGAGCACGCTCGTTCTGAATGGGTGACTTTTCTTGACGCCGATGATGCATACGATAGTAACTATTTTGAAGCAATCAAAGATTTTCTCGATTGTAGTAGTCATCTGCCATCTATCATTCATACTCGCCCGTTAAGGGTGCTTAACGGGCGAGTAGAGGATACACATCCCTTACGGTATCGTTTTGCTTCTGGCGATTGTTTGATTTCGTTAGAATACAACCCACAGATGATTGGTCTTTCTGCGGTCTGTGCTGTTTTCCCTCTACAAGGTCTTAGGGATTATGGTATGCAGTTCAACCCTGAACTTAGGTTTTCTGAAGACGCCGATTTTATTGTTCGGTATCTTTTGCAAGTACAAGGGCAAGTAGGTTTTAGCGCTGGTGCTCGATACCTGTATTCGGTAGGGGCTTCAGATTCTCTCAGCACTCGCGCATGGAGTACGCCCGAGAAGTATCATCTTCCTTTTATTCACGCCTATTATCAGTGGATTAAGCAGTGCTCAGGTCAGTTACCTATTTGGCTTCAGAACGTCCTCATCTACGAGCTAAGTTGGTATATTCAGGCTGACAGAGAGGTTTTTCATCCTTCGCTAGAACTTACTCCGACAGTACGTCAGAACTGTGCTAAACATATTCGACAGGTCGCTCGTTATCTTTCTGCTCAAGTCATAGAAGATTATGCTCTAACACCGCTGAGCCTAGACCGAAGAATGATGTTGTTAGCATGTTCTGAGTCCGTTCAAACTGGCAACATACTTAATGGTTATGTCATTCGTTATCAGCAACGCCCATGGCAGAAGAGTCGCAAATATACGTATTTTTTTGTGGGCAGTCTGAAACAGGAAGAATTTTTAACCTCCGATGGTTTCCGAGTCTTTTCCGAACACAGTACATGGGTTAGTCACACGCTATATGATACGGAGTTTGTACGAGAACGTATCCTCTGGTTTTCTGATTTGGTGTCTCAAGCGCTAGTTCACCATGAAGTCTATGAGGTATCTCCCTATAGGGGATTACCGCAATTGCCTCGATTAGCTCAAAAACAAGAGGTAGCACCAGCTGTTATAGATGCTAAAACGGATTCTCAGAAGGTGTCGCTTCGTAGAACTCTTTATAAGTTGCGTCAGAAGTTTTGGCATCTGAGAAAATCTATTACTCATCAGGGTTCTGTTCTTGAAGATACCGCCCAGATACCGTTGTGGCTTTATATGGATAGGGCGCATCGCGCTGGAGATAATGCAGAAGTTTTCTATCAATATGCTCAGCATCATGCACCGCAGGTTCAGCATATTTTTGTGTTGAGTTCTTCTTCCCCTGATTGGGCGCGTTTGGAAGAGCTAGGGTATCGCCTTGTTGCGGTAGAAAGTGAAGAGTATGTTCGGTATGTGCGACAAGCACAATTCTTATTTCTAAGTGATATTAGCGATGGGCAAGTCATATCTGCCATTCAAAAGTTAGGTCAGCAGCAGTGTTTGGTGTTCTTGCAGCATGGTGTTATTCGACATCAAATTTGGCGTTGGCTTAATCCTCGTCGTATTGATTTGATGGTGACCAGCACGATTGAAGAAAATGAGCTTCTGTTGGCAGAAGGTTCTCATTACACCATTAGTGCCCCTGAGGTCATTGCTTCTGGGTTGCCTCGTTTTGATAGGTTAAATCATCTTATTCAGCAGCAAACTCACCGAAATATTGTGCTGATTTCCCCTACATGGGATAGCAGTTTATGTGCTCATGGTAGTGGGAAAGATCTTCAAGATTGGGTTAATCACTGGACAACAGATTGGTTGCCACAAGAATTTTATGACGAGCGCGGCGTAGAGCTTCATCCTGTATTTTTTGTGCATCCAAATATGGAATATGCCATCAATAAGTATCATATCGATTTTCCGATAGAGACTTGTTATGGTCATCAGTTCCATGAGTTTCTTGCTCGTTCTTGTGTTGTCATAACAGATCGCTCCTCCATTGCTGAAGACAGTTGGTTTGCCGGTGTTCCTGTTATTCGAGTATTAGAACCTACCGAAGCAGCGCTACCCCATCGTCGGTTGAAGAACGTTCCTCAAGAGCAGGGCCCTGTTGTTGATGGGTTGAGAGAAGTTCCAAGGTTATTGCTTTCAATACATCAGTTATATCGGGGCCCGCATGATGATTTGAAGAGACAATCATGCAAAGTTTTATTGAGAACTATTCTTAATAAATATTCTCAATTTTCAATTTCTTCATAAAATCAATTCTTCAGAACTGTAGGGGTGGTGGGATATTCCTTTTTTATCACTTAGACTGGTGTCTACGCATAAACATTTCCCCATATACGTTTCTACGAGGTATCCATGCCGGCAGGCGCCAATCTTCTTACCGTTATTGTCGAATCTCCCAATGGTTTAGATAAAGAATCCGAACTATATCGACGGCTCGTTTCAGCACATCTATTTTGGGAAGACAGATATTCGATAGAAATTGTTGAGGACCTCCTCAACACTGCAACCATTAAGGCTCTCTGCTCAAGAATCAACAGCAAATACGTAGTATTCATGAAAGATACACACCGTATTTCTCTTGAATATATGCCAACATTATTAGAGACCCTCGATGAGAAAACCGAATACCTCGTCGAACCAAAAATTTACATGGGAGAAGTACCTGCGCTCACCTCACGCACCAAAATAGATAACAACTATTTCTATAATCGAGATACCGATATCTTTGGGATTGCGTACAACACAAAACGCCTTGCTGAACTATTAGAAATAGTCTCTGACCTGGACCGTTCCAGCCTATACATCACTTATCGCCTATACTGGTCCATTAATTCAGCCTCACGTATTGACACTGGATATTCAGTCTCTTCTGTTACAAAAGTAGCTATCGGCATTGTTCCAGAACAAACCATCGACAGAATGGTTCCACTAATTTCTACTACCTGCCAAGAACTACGTCTTTATATTCTGCGGCTACTCATTCTTTCTCTTCGTGGGCTTCGCGGATCCAAGAAGAGCACCTTATCTATCGGACATATCCGCGAACTCATACGATTCTTTGGGCTCGAAGAACTCTCAAGTTTCGCAGAGGCTCTCAACCCCTTTGAGCTAGGAATGTTCAACTGGTTCGCAGATCCGAATAGCTCTCGCTACCTCTTCAAACAGCTCGCTGAACGAGACGCTTATTTAGAGTTCCCTTCAGAGGAAGAACGAGATGAATCGTACTATCATTTGTACTCCATTGAGTTCCCAGAACAAACCGTAGAAATTGGGCGTTCTTACCTTCCCAAAGAGTTGCGTGTTGGACGTGAACGCCCCGGATCTTATGACTTCTACTCACGCCCTATTCGTCCTAACTCAACCATCATTTTCTATGACCGCCCCATGCAAGCGGACGATAACGCCGAACACCTTTATGATTACTTCACTAAAAACTACCCAGAATATAGCAACGTATATTTTGCACTCAATAAAAAATCTCCAGACTGGGAACGTCTCGAAGAAAAAGGTTTCAAACTCATCCCGTTCTTTAGCGATGAATTTTATGAAAAATTCCTCATCTCAGATCTTGTAGTAGCTTCACAGATTTATAACATCAGCTATCGCGGAAAGACTCTACAAAACTCACGATTTGTGTATCTGCAGCACGGTATTCAGCTCAACGATATGACCGATTGGATTCTTTCCAAGCATTTCGACATTTTTGTTGCTACCGGAAAAATCGAAGCAGATTACCTCAGTAAACTTGCAGCAGTAGAAACACTCAATTCTGGTATCCCTCGTTTAGAAACATTGGCTCAGAATATGAAAGATCCCGAGCATCTTTTATTCATGCCAACATGGCGTTTTAATTTGCAAACTGCCACCACCGAAAGTTTCCTTGAATCAGATTACTTCAAGTCAATTAACGGTATTATGACAAACCCGAAGTTACTTGAATACCTCGAAAAGCACGATAAGAAACTCCTCGTTCAGTTACATCCAAACACTGAACGACGTGTAGATTGCTTTGAGTTCTCGGAACGTGTTGTACTCTCTGATTTGAGTTACAGCGAAGCTATCGCATCGGCAGAGATGGTCTTCACTGATTATAGTTCGGTCGTACTCGACGCTGCTTTCGTCGGCATTCCTATCGCATACTATCAGTGGGATCTTGACGATTTCTTTGAAGAGCAACCTTATGAATCACGTCTCGATTATGAAAAAGATGGTCTAGGACCAGTATTCAAACATTCCGAAGATATTTTGAACTATATCCTCAATGAAACATATCTTCAGCCTTCAGAAGAGTACGAACGTCGCCGTGCGGTGTTCTTTGAAGGAGTCTCAGTAGATCGTATTAGCTCAACAATTATTGAAAGGATGCTGGAACTTTAAGATGGCTCCTCAACAAGACCTTCAACAGCCTCAAGAGCCTGAGTCTGAAATCCAGAACTCTCAAGATTCTAAACCTCAGGAGTTCCCAAAAACTGAATCTTCACCTCAGAAAGTTCAAGAACTCGCAACGACCTCTCAGCATCTTCTTTCAAAGGCTGACAAGAAGAAAACACCAAAAGTTAAAAATTGCGCACAGAATGCTGTTGCAAAAGTATCCTCAACATTCAACAAAAAGCGCGCCCGTAATGCCATCAAAAAAATAGCATTTTCCCCCAAAAGCCGCGATGTTGCACGCATCGTCAATAAGTATGCTCGACGTAATCAAAAAATTGCTGATTTGCTCCTTGAAAAAGGAGCCCACGACCGTTTAGAACGCCTTGGTTCTGAACGTCTAGAGCCCGGAAAATACTTTGCAAAGCTAACTATCAAAAATTGGGAAGAGTATCGAGACCAAAAATTCAGACTCTACCAAAACGGTAAAGTTGTCTACGGAAATCAGATTGAGCCACCAGCTCGTGGCTTCCCCTTAGAGTACCGAAATATTATCGTCACGTCCCGTGACATTACTAATTTCTCGCTCAGTATTGATGCTCCATTCACCCTTGCTATTAGTGAAGGTGCATTCACCACAGAACAGCAAGTCAAATACGATATACAATACGGAGTAGAGCAGCATGACAATGTTTTCTACTCGTTGCGTGGAAATACAACGAACCCTTCAAAAATTCTGATTACATTCCCTGGGTTTGGTCCTTCTACAACCCGTGTCTCTTATGCGGTGAGCTACCTTAAAGCGCTCACCGATCAAGACCTCAGCGACACTCTTATGATTTGTTTCCAAGACCGTTATATGGTTTCAGGAACATACATGATGTGCGATAGCAGTAGAAAAGCGCTATATCCTAAGGTCAAAAAAGTCCTTGATAATTTCAAAGAGAAATATAATATCGAGGAAGATAAAATGCTATTCTTTGGGGCTTCCAAAGGTGGCTCTATCGCTATCCACTACGCTCAAGAATTCTCGCAGGCAACGCTCTTACTTGCTGTTCCTCAGATGAACTTGCCTTACTATATGAACAAGCCATTCTTCCGGTATAACCTATATGGTACATTCCGTGAAAATCTTGATCAGGCACCAGACATCAGCAACCTACAACAGCCTGAAGAACTGCTTCGCTCCTATCTTGAAGAGAAGCGCACAATTCACTATTTTTATACCACCTCAGACGAGTTGAGCAATCATTCTCTCATCGAACTTGTACGAGGAGTACCTAACCTCACCAAATACCGTATCAACGGTAAACACGGAGAAGTTGCTCGTATCGCGCTACCTGCAATTTTGAATATTATCCGAGACTTCTTAGGCACCGGTACAGAACGTTCTATCGCATGTGAAGATGTCCGAACCTTCCACGATGAGCAGTTCCTTTACTCCCAGCTACGTATTGAGTCTGGTCTTCCTGAAAGTGCCAGTTCAGACACCGAAACTAACTGGTTTATTGAAGCTGATGATGAAGGAACAAAACTTCGTGTCCTACTTACAAGCCACTCCTACGACTTTGTAAAGTACACAAAGCCAGCTCAACGTCTCTACGCGGCTTATGATCCTATCGAAAAGTTCGATAAGGTAGTAGGTCTCAATGCTGAAGGGACCAGATATTCAGGGAAACTTCCTGAGCAGATGACCCGTTCAGAAGATCAGATACAAGAGCCCGTTTTTGATGGTGCACCCAGACTATCTATCAATACACAAGGACAAATAGAGCAATACACCATTATCAATGGTGCTAACCTTGGTCGTTTCCAATATAGAGCACACATTATTAACCACGACGGTGTACTTGCAGAAGTCCACATTGTTGATGATATTAACCGTGCTTCGTATGTTCGAGAGTCATCATTCCAAGAGACTACTCCAACAAAATCCCTTACGGTTGTCGAGTCCTTAGACGATTTTACGTTCGTACAACTCTTTGCATTACGTACAGTTATTGCATCTGGCTGTGAACGTCTACGAATCGTTTTGCACAGTGCTAGAGCAGATGCTGAAGTTGTGAAGAGCCTCGTAAAAACAGACTGGATTAAGGTTCAAGTTGTTGTTGTACGGCCTGTAGAAAACCTTGATATTACTCGCCGCCCATTTGCAAACTGGATTAAAAAACGTCGCCTTAATGTGCTGGGTAGTGCCCAACGTAAACGCACGTTGTTCACAGAAACACCTCATCAAAAGACGGTTCTTCCGCGTCGACGAGCAATCACCCCAGACCAAATTAGTCTTTCATCAAGTAGCACTCCACAACCTACCGTGAAGAAAGCAGTCAAAAAAACTACCGCAAAGGTTCTTGCTCAAAGCTCCCCCGCAGAAACTATCACCGAGAGCACCCCCGTAGAAAAGATGCCTTCTGCAGTGCTTCATGAAGTTTCGTATAAAGACTCACCTTCAGCTAATCTTAAGGAAAGTAACAAGGAGTCCTCCCCCGCGCAAAACACTGAAACCGTACAAGAAAATACCACCCCCAAACATAAAAAATCCCGTGGTTCTGCAAACCACAAGAAAAAGGGAAATCTACTTGCCCGCAAGCGCCGTCGATAGGAATGACGACACATGCACGTTTTAAAAGCTATATCTGAGTACAAAGATCAAGATGGAAACCAGATTATCTTTGCTGGTAAAAAACCGCTTGATAACAAAATATCTATTACTTTTCGAGGGAAGAATAACACTCTCGTTGTACACGAAAATGCACGAGTTCGTCTTGTCAATATCTTATTTGACCAAAACAATGGTCGATGTGAGATTGGTTCCAATGATGCTTCGGTAGCACCTTTCAGCGCAAATATCCGTATCGGAGAAGATTCTTCTGCCCTCATCGGCAATAACGTGTCAACAACAACCCCCGTACAGATTTCTGCGGTGGAAGGCACAACAGTACGTATCGGTAACGACGTGATGATTGCTGGTAGCGTTAAAGTACGAGGTGATGATGGACATCCAATTTTTGATGTACGCACCAGCCAAAGAATTAACACCGCAAAAGATATCACCATCAAAAACCACGTATGGCTAGGAATAGAGTCCTACATTATGGGAGGTGCTGATATTAGCGACGGTTGCGTAGTTGGAGCACGTTCCATCGTGAATAAGGCTTTTCCTAATAACTGTATTATCGCGGGTTCTCCAGCAAAAATTATTCGACGTAACATCGCATGGGAACGTCCCCATCTGTCAATGGCGTCTCCTGCTTACAAAGATTCTGGAGATACCGTAGAAAAAAGCGATTACTGGAATATCACCGTTGATCTTTAACCGATAAGTCTCACCTTGGGAGTTCTCATGTCTAACCGTTCAGTCACCTTTGTCGGCTTGGGGTATATTGGTCTACCTACCGCGGTGATTATGGCAAACCATGGGTTAGACGTGCATGGTTTCGACATTAACGAACAAGCCGTTGATGCTATCAACAGTGGTGAGCTCACTATTGTTGAACCAGGTTTAAAGCAGAAACTCCGTCATGCGCTAGACTCTGGTTGTTTCCGTGCCAGTACAGAGCCTCGGCATAGCGATACTTTTGTAATTGCGGTACCAACGCCTTGTACTGAGACGAAGGAAGGCGATCTTTCGTATATTTTTAGTGCTGGTGAAAAGATTGCTCCGTTATTGCGCGGTGGAGAACTCATCATTTTAGAGTCTACGTCTCCACCTCAAACAACTCAGAAGTTGGCGCAATATATTCTGTCGTTACGCCCAGATTTGTGCGCAGATGGGGCTCCTAATCCTCAGGGGTTGCCTGTTATATATTTTGCTCACTGTCCTGAAAGAATTTTGCCGGGGCGTGCTTTAGAAGAGCTGGTGACGAACGACCGTATTATCGGAGGACAGTCTCCGCGTGCTGTTGAGAAAGCCTGTGAACTGTATCGGACTTTTTGTACGGGAGAGCTTTTAGAGACTGACGATGTTACTGCGGAGTTAGCTAAGCTTACCGAGAACTCTTTTCGTGATGTCAATATTGCTTTTGCTAATGAGCTATCGCTGATTGCAGAGACTTTAGGTGTTGATGTGTGGAAGCTTATTGAATTAGCAAACCATCATCCTCGCGTTAATATTTTGCAGCCTGGCCCTGGTGTCGGTGGTCATTGTATTGCGGTAGACCCATGGTTTATTGTCTCTTCTGACCCCAAAAATTCACCTCTGATTCGTACTGCCCGTGAGGTTAATGATAGAAAACCGCAATGGGTGATAGAACAGGTACACGCGGCCGTAGCATGCGTAGATTCTGCTCGTATTGCAGTGTTGGGCTTATCTTTTAAAGCTGACATTGATGACTTACGCGAGTCTGCTGCGTTAAAGATTGCTCAGCAGCTAGCGCACGAGCTTCCTGGTGTTTCCTTAGCCGTGGTGGAACCGCATATTTCGGAGCTTCCATCTGTGTTAAGAGACTATCCTCAAGTACATTTGGCTTCTTTAGAGGATGCTTTAGAAGAAGCGAATATTGTGCTTTTATTAGTGGATCATCAGGTTTTTTCTTCAGTACCTGCGTGTGCTCTTGCTGGGAAAGAAGTTATTGACACTAAAGGCTTTTGGAGATAGCTACTAGCTGTGAGGCTCAGTTGATGGTGAATTCTTCGCAATCTGTACGTAGCCCAAAAAATTTCTCTAAAGCGTGAATGATACGCTCACTTGCGTAACCGTCACCATAGGGGTTTACTGCTACTGACATCTTTTGGTAGGCGTCGTTATTGTCAAGTAGTCGTATTGTTTCAGAAATAATGTTGTCGGTGCGTGTACCTACAAGTTTTACGGTGCCAGCGGTAATGGCTTCAGGACGTTCCGTATTCTCACGAAGGACGAGTACAGGAATGCCGATGCTAGGAGCTTCTTCTTGTAGACCGCCGGAGTCTGTGAGTACGAGTGTTGAGGCGCGCAGTAAAGCCGTAAACTCTTGGTACGGTAAAGCGTCTAAGACGATAATATTCTTGATACCGGCAAATATCGGTAGCAGGCTCCCCCGAATTTTAGGGTTCATATGTGCGGGGAAAACAAAACGATGCCCGGGATATTTTTGAGCTAAGTAGGCGATGGCTTGCCCGATTCGTTCCATCGGTTCGCCAAGGTTTTCTCGACGGTGAGCAGTAATGAGAATAATGGGTGAGGTGTCTTTGAGAAGGTGTTGCACCTCGTGGGAGAAACCTTCAATTGACAGTTCCTTTTGAGAAAGCAAAGCATCTATAACCGAGTTACCTGTTACAAGAATATCGTTAGGTTTAAAGTTTTCGGCAAGAAGGTTATTTTTAGAGCCCTCAGTTGGTGCTAAGTGCAAGCTAGATATTTGGCTGATCAGTTTACGGTTTCCTTCTTCAGGAAAAGGTGATGTGATATTTCCTGAGCGAAGGCCAGCTTCTAGGTGGATGACTGGTATCTGGTGGTTGAATGCAGCTAAAGCAGAGTATAAGGCGGTGCCGGTGTCTCCTTGTACAAGTACGGCGTTGGGTTGTTCTTCTTCGCAGAGTTGACCCATCTGGTCGAGGATTTTGACAGCGGTGTCGTTAAGACCTTGGTTCTCTTGCATAATGTCTAAGCTATAGTCTGGTTCAAGCCCTAGGACAGTGTTAACTTGTTCTAGCATTTGGCGATGTTGCCCAGTAGAAACTACGAGAACATTAAAACGTTCTGAGGTTTTGAGCTGGTGAATTACCGGAGCAACTTTGATTGCTTCGGGGCGGGTACCGTAGACGACCATCACGGTATATTTGCCAGATACTTTTTTCATGGTTTTCTTCTCTTAGTCACTCAAGAATGTTCTTCTTATTCTGAGTTCTTGACGTATCCTTCTCGTCCTAGTTCTTTTGCATCGTATAGTAGTCGGGCTGCTTTACGTTCGTCGCCTTGGGCGATGTTGTGGGCGAACCAACGATACTTTCTGGCTACTTCTCGAGCGTCACCGTCCATGACGAGTTCGCCAAAATCGAGCCAGATTGCGCGAGTACACATATTTTCGATGGTTTGAGCGGCGTGACTTACAAGAAATACTGTTCCGGCTTGGTCTAGGAGTTCTTTCATCGCTTGAGCTGAACGATCTGCAAAAGATGCGTCACCGGTTGAGAGGGCCTCGTCGATGAGAGTGATGCGCGGACGATTCGCTAACATGATGGCGAAGCGGAGACGGGCTGCCATACCTGAAGAGTAGGTTCGCATCGGACGGTTAATAGCTTCTCCGATACCTGCTAATTCCATGATTTGGGTTTTTGCATCAGGTAGTTCGGCGGGGGTAAGCCCCATCGCAAGACAGCCTAGCTCAATATTTTCTTCGCCAGAGAGGTCGTTGTTGAGCACACCGTGAACACCGATGAGGGAGGGCGGAGAAGATGCGTATACTTCGCCGCTGGTGGGTGTTTCTAGTCCGGCGATGAGGCGTAGGAGGGAGCTTTTTCCAGAGCCGTTACGCCCTACGATACCGATGAACTCTCCTTCATGGGCGACGAAGGAAAGTGGTTGCAGTGCGTGCACAATCTTTTTAGGGGCAGATTGAGTGATACGGCTTCTACCTGATGAGACAACGTAGTCTAGAGAAACGTTGTTTACAAGTACGTTCGGTGTTTTTGTGCCGAAGACGAGTTCGCTTAGATCAGTTGTTGAGTTCACGACCGTACACCTCCTCTGCATGCCAGAATGTGAAGAAACCGATGAGCAGTAATCCGATGCTCCATGCGCCAAGAGATCCCCAGTGATATAGGGTTCCGAGAGAATGATCCATGAGGATATGGCGGTATAAGTCTAAGAAAATATAGATGGGGTTTGATTGGATAATATGGGTTATGACGGGGTGGTGAATGAACCGTTCGATGGGGAAGATTACTGCTGAACCATACAATAAGAAACGTGTCAGGACGTTAATTACTTGAGATATATCGGGGATGACGTAAGCGATACGAGCAATGATGAGCCCCAAACCAAGGTTGAAGAGAACGTTGAGTAAGAATGCGGGGATAAAGAGTAACCATGTCCATGAGGGGATGACGTGTGGTGGGATGAGCACGATACCGATAATCATGACGATGATAACGGGTATGCTTGAGAGCGCTTCACGAAGCGCTAAGGAGATAGGCACAGTCAGTCTAGGGAAAGAGAATGCCCTCATCATTGAGCGGTTTTGTGACATAACGGTGGAGCTAGTCACGAGTGCTCGTGAGAAGTATTGGAACATCAGCACCCCAATGATGATGTATGCGTTGTAGTTGTGCATACCGCGTGAGGTGTTGAGGATAAGACCAAAAAGAACCCAGAAGAAGATGACGTCAAAGACGGGTTTAATCACTAGCCACCAAGAGCCGAGACGGTGTTGGCGGTTCTGCATTCGGACTTTAGCGCGGGAGTCTTTCCACATGTAGGCGCGGCGTTCCCAGGTTTGTCGTAGGTAGACGATGGGACTTTTACGGACACCTACTCGGTAGAGTTTTCCAGACTCGATATAACGTCGGTATTCTTCTACGGATGGATTTAACGGTGAACTCGGCGTGTATTGGGGTTTTTGTTTACTCATGTTGAGAACCCCCTACTATTTTGTGGTATACCTCTGTCATTCGTTCAGCGTTACTCTTCCATGTTCGTGTCCGTGCGAATTCTCTGCCTTGACGTGCTAATTCTGCTCTTAGGGGCGGATTATTCTTGAGGTCAATAATGGCTTCTGCCAAAGATTGGCAATTTTCTACTAAAAATAGTTTACCTGTCTGCGCTGTTACTGTGTTGTTGATAAGCTCTGCTAACGGTGGAATATCGCTACATAGTACTGGGCGTTTGAGCGCCATCGCCTCAATGGGTTTGAGTGGTGTGACAGAACGGCATACTCTTGTATTTTTTCGAGGAACAACGAAGAGGTCTAACCCTTGATGCGCAATCATCGCTTTGTCAGGGTTTATTTTGCCGAGAAACGTGGTGTGTTCTTGAAGGTTGAGTTCTTGGACGAGAGAACGCAGAGAAGGCTGCGCTGCTCCGCTTCCAGCAAGAAGTACTCGGATGTCTTCTCCTTGAGATCGTGCAATAGCTACTGCTCGAAGAAGAACGTCGAAGCCTTCATAGTCGACGAGGGAGCTTACCGAACCGACCCAGAAGCCTTCGGGGGGAAGACCTAAGAGGTTGCGTGCTTGTGTTGAACTGAGATTTTGTTCAAAGAGTTCTTCTCGGACGGCGTTAGGGATAACGGTAATTTTTTCAGCGGGAATACCGCGTTCGATGATGAGGTTTTTCATCACGTTGCTGAGTGTCACGATATGGTGGGCTTCATGCATGAGTTGTGTTTCTCGTGCTTGGATGCTTGTGAAACGTTGACTCTGCTCGGCATCTTTTTGCTGTTGTGGGGTTTTCTTTTGGGAGACCCACGTTTGTTCCATCATTCCTCGTACCTCATAGACCCACGGAATGTTTAGTTCTTGGGAGAGGGCTTTGGCAACGATAGCGTTGGGGTAGTTTGTGGTGGTGTGAATGAGGTTAATTTTTTCTTGTTGAACAATCTGACGGGCATAGTTTGCCCATTGGGTTAGTCGCTGGGCGTGGGTTTTTGCCAGTTTGAGGGGCAACGTACGCTGGTAGGTCACTTCCTCTACATGCACTGTTGGTGTTGCGTTCCATGTTCCAACCATGACGGGGTATCCGGTGCGGGTGAGCGCATGAATAGTCACTCCAGCATGGATGAGGGCGTTGAGTAGGCGTTGAGTGCGTAGAGTGTACCCAGATTGTGTTGCTGGCAGGGAGTTGGTGATGAGGTGTAGTGCGTTAATTTTTTGCCCGTTGGCTGAGGGTATTGTTCGTTGTGGCACGTGTTGTGTGCTGCCATTTAGTGGAAGCTGATAGTTGGGGTCTAGCAGGTTTTTTTCTGATTCTAGGCGGTGAGCGTAAGAGTGTGCTCCTGCAGTGTGCGCAAGGTCAATAGCCTCATCGATTGCACCGTTATCCCATGCGCTGCGGGCACGGGTTTTTGCTGGTATTTTTGGGTCTTTCCAGTGGATGAGTCCGTAATGTATGGCAGTTTCTGCGGCAATTCTTTGCTGAGTTTTTTGCCATCGTGAGGTGACGTGTGTGGTGAGCAATTCTTGTGCTTCGGCAGGAAAATCTTTTCCAAGCAGGTAGGCTCCTAAGGCATGTGTTCCGGCTCCGGGTAGTTGTGTTAAGAGTTTGCCGATGCGTTCAGAAAGTTGTGCTGGCGCTAAACGAGCAATGTTAATCCCTAGTAGTAAGGGGTCGTCGTTGAGGTGTCTACCGATAACTTGGCATGTGATAACGCTATTACGCGCGACGTCTCGTAGGGGTGGTAAGGTCATTTTCTTGTGCGAATTCTGGTTCATGGTGGTGTTTTAGCCGGTACGGTGTTGTTGGCAAAAGTCTAAAGCTTTTTGGTAGAGCTCTGCCATGGTGTTGTAGCTGTACCGTTCTTTGAGGAGTTTTACTCCAGATTCGCCGACGATAAGGTCTTCTGGATATGCGTTGAGGTCGGCGAGAGCGTCTGCTAAAGCTGAGGAGTTTTGTGGTGGTATCACGGTGGCAACACCGCTTTGTTCGAGGAGTTTTGCGGCACTACCGTCAACAAGGGCGATAATTCGTCGTCGAGTGGCTAGTAGCTCAAAGATTTTTGAGGGCACTGTCCATGCAAACGGTTTTGTTTTGCGAAGTGATACGAGGTGCACGTCTGCCCACGCATATGCTTCTCCTAGGTCTTTTCTAGGTACAGGGGGGAGAAAATGAACCTCAAGGTTTTCTTTTTGGGCAAGTTGTTTGAGGACTGGGATTTCGGCGCCTTCTCCGATGATACGTAAGATAAAACGTTGCCCTGGTCTTTTGTGTTCGAGTATTTTGAGGGCTTCAAGGACGACTCTCAGACCTTGACTACGCCCCACGGTACCGAGGTATTGAAGACGGAGTTCATGACGGTGCCGTTCTGTTAGTTGGAGAGGTTGAGCCTGCTCAAATTCTTGAGGTTCTGCCCCGTTTGGAACAACAAATACTGGGTGTATTCCACGTTCTTTAAGCACGTCACTAAAATGCTCAGTGGTGACGACAACAGCCCCTGCTTGACGTTGGCAGTATGTGATGGTGGCGTGAATACTGCGTTTAATGAAGTGACGATACCATGGAAGTTTTCTGGTCTGAGATGTGATGTCTCCGGTAATGATGTCTGGCCAAGCATCACGCATCTCTGCAATATGTTCAACACCCCATAGTTTGGACACAACAGCCCCAGCAAAAAGACTCGGGATACCAGGAACGGTCGAAATAACAACGTCAAAGGAGTGCTCTCTACTGTTTTCTGAGTTTCGCCACCTACGCAATACGTGTTGCACTCGTTGCACGGCACAATAACCTACCGTTCCTGCGGCGGTAATCATTTGATCTAGGGTTCGTGGTATTGAGTGGTATCCGTGTAGAAGATACGGCATGCGAATCAGGGTTTCACCGTATCTTCCGCTGGTACGGCGAAATATCTGACTACTGTTTTTGCGTAGGTTTTGAGTACTTGTTTTATCAGGATAATGCGGAGGTGGGCAACACACAGTGACGCTGTGACCGTCTTGCATCCAGCGTTGGATAAGGGCAGACCAGCGACGCTGAGGTGCGCCAAGTTCTGGCTCATAGTGGTGCGTGATAAGGAGTATGTTCATGTGTGTTGCGCTGTCTGTAGGCATAAGTTGGGGAGCCCACATTTTTAGCTACTCTTTAGGTTACCCTATAAGACAAAAGAGAGGACAGACATGTCTGACCCATGTCTGTCCTATCGTAGAAGCTATCTAGCAAACATTTGCTGCCGTTTATAGATGGCTGTTTCTGTAAAGAAAGCATGAGATTTAGGCATCCATAATGCAACGATAATGACGATAGAAGTAATAAATACTAAGACCTGAATGACGGTGTCGAAAGGTCCGGCGCTTGTTGTGTCGGGAAATTCTGATAGGAACGGTTGCAATATGCTTAAGAAGAATAGTCCAACCAGAGACGTAAAAATGCTAAGACCAGAGATCACCGTCATGACGATTCGTGCCCAACTAGTGCCTTTAGCGATGAGAATAGCAAGAAGAATATAGAAACCTAGAATTGCGAGGCTAAAGACGACTCCGACAAGTTTGGCAGCAAACTCTAGCGTTTCATCACCAATTTCGGTATCTGCTGAGGTGAAGAAGAGAGTGTAGATATTGGAGATGAGATAGAACCCCACCAGAACGTAAATAGCGGATGCCGCAATTTTGATGGTTTGTGGAGTTACGGGTTTTGTTCGTTCTTGCCCACCGGTATACCCCATGTATTGAGAGTATGGGATGGGTTGTTGCCCAGCATAGGGTTGGGAGGTTTGTGGTGTGTATTGATGTGTTTGGTAGTTCCCCTCAGTGCGAGGGGTGTAACCGTTATTGTCTGTCATCGTTGTCTTACCCTTCACAGAGATTTGTTGTGTCTATCTCATACTATCTCAGCTGGTATCAGTGTGCACTGATGAGTTTTTAGATACCTAACGTCTACTATTCAGAAACAAAGATTCCGCGTGAGCGGTCTTTGCGTACTTCTTCTGCGGAGAAGACTTTTCCGCTCATGCAGATGTAGACTCCGGGACTCAGTAGATTCATTGCACCCACTGCTACCCCGAAGTTAAAGCCTGCATCAGAGCTGCGCATAGAAGCTGGTTGCATGGCACCGCATAGGACAATGACTTTGTTCTCTCTTTGCGCATATTGGTGGATGTATCGTGCGGTCTCTGGCATGGTGTCGGTGCCATGAGTAATGATGATGTGGTTATCAGCAACTTTTTCAAGAGCATTCACGAGTACCGCACGATGTGAGTCTTCCATGTCGAGTGAGTCAAGACGGAGTACGGATTCAAGAGTGAGTTCGATGTCGGTCAGTACCGGCGCTAATAGTTGTGGGACGGAAGGGTCCCCGATCTCTAGTTCGCCTTGGAGGGAATACACCTTGTCAATGGTTCCTCCGGTGGCAAGAACAGTAATCCTGTCGATTTTATTGATGGTCATAAGGTTTGTTCATCTCCTTGAGATAGGTCGTTGTTGGTGGCCTCTGCACAGAGTGTGGCGAAGGCAGTGACTATGATTCTATAGCTAAAACTTGGTGCTATTTGTGTTCTATGAGGTGGCGGTTGAGTTCAATAACCGTAGTTTTTCAGAGAGTTCTGCGGTGGCTCGTTCAATACGGCTATTTGTGCGGTGAGAGTCTTCCGCTGAGGGGTTGAGCGAAGTGTTCGTTGTGTATATTCCGGTAGGTACAAGGTCAGCTTGAAGGTATCTGAATAGCGGTATGAGGCTGTACTCAACCATGAGTGAGTGTTTCCAGCTTCCTCCCACCGCAGCAACGATGGTTGGGGTTCGAGCAATGTCACCGAGTTCGGTCATATCCCAGAACATTTTGAAAAGACCAGAATAGCTGGCGTTAAAGACTGGTGTAATAGCGATAATAGCCGAGGCTGAGCGGACTCTTTCAAGCGCTTCTGCTAGGTCATCTGAGGGGAATCCATCTGAGATGAAGTCTGCCATGTCCATGGCATATTGGCCTAGGTATAGTTCATGAAACTCTCGTGAACGAGCATGATGCTCGCGTTCTGTGGTGAGGCCTTGACGTATTTTTTCTGCGAGCATCGCTGAAGCAGAATGACGTGACCCGGAGCCGATAACGATAAGGATTTTTTCTGTACTACGCACAACCATAGACACTATCCTAAGTCTCTATTGTGTGTAATGGCTCAAAGAATACGCAATCGGGGGTGCGCACCGTATCAAAGATACACACCCCCGTTTGTGTCACTGCAATGTTAGATAGTATCGCCAGTTTCTTCTAAGAGACGCTGACGAAGCTCTCGACGTTGAGCTTGAGCGTCAGGGTCTGGTAGAGGAACAGCAGCCAGCAGACGCTGAGTGTATGCTTCACGTGGGTGACGAAGAATCTGCTCACGAGAACCTTGCTCTACGATTTCGCCACGACGCATAACGCAAATACGGTCTGCAAGAGCGTCAATGACAGCAAGGTCGTGAGTGACGAATAGGCAGGCGAAGCCCATTTCTGCTTGAAGTTCTTGGAAGAGCTCCAGTACGCGTGCCTGAACTGAAACGTCAAGAGCAGAAGTCGGCTCATCTGCGATGAGCAGTTTGGGTTTCAAGGAGAGTGCACGCGCGATACCAACACGCTGTTTCTGGCCTCCAGAAAGTTCGTGTGGGTAACGGTTACGGTATGAACGAGGCAACTCAACACGGTCGAGGAGCGCTTCAATACGTTTTTGTAATTCAGCGCCTTTAGCAACACCTGCCAGTTGCATGGGTTCACCGATGGATTCGCCAATGGGCAAACGTGGGTTCAAAGAAGATGAAGGATCTTGGAAGACCATACCAACTTCGCGACGGACCTTAGCAAGCTGAGCACGAGTTGGTTTGGTGATATCTTCACCGTTGACGGTAAGTTTTCCTTCTGCAACGTCCAAGAATCCAACGGTTGCACGACCAATCGTAGATTTGCCGGAGCCTGATTCACCAACAAGACCGACGACTTCTCCAGCATGAACGGTAAGATTTGCGTTAGAAACCGCACGGAACGGTCCAACGCGTCCTTGCTTTGGATACTCCAAAGAGACGTTCTCAAGGCTAAGGATGACTTCACCGGTAGGTTGAGGAGCAACTTTTTCGAGTACCTCTGTTGCTGGGCGAATCTGTTCGGCGGCGTCGTCGATAGCTTCATTGACGTCAATTTCGTTACCGCCAAGGTGTAGCACAGCATCCAAAAGTGCCTGAGTGTATTCATGTTGAGGGTTATTAAACACCTCATGGATTTCGCCTGACTCAACGATGACACCACGACGCATCACAGCAACACGGTCAGCGAGGTCTGCAACAACACCCATATCGTGAGTAATCAAGATAATTGCTGAGTGAAGTTTTTTCTGCAGGTTGCGCATGAGCTGAAGAATTTCTGCTTGGACTGTTACGTCAAGAGCAGTTGTCGGCTCATCTGCAATCAGAAGTTTAGGGTCGGTCGAGAGCGATTGCGCAATCATGGCACGTTGACGCTGACCACCAGACATCTGGTGAGGATAAGAGTTAAATGCTTTGACGGGGTCTGGCATTTCTACCATTTCAAGCATTTTGAGTGCTTCAGCTTTTGCTTCAGCAGGAGAGATGTCCTTGTGAAGACGTAGAGTTTCAACGATTTGGTCGCCGACGGTCATGACAGGGTTCATCGCTGTCATCGGTTCTTGGAAGATGACGGCGATGTCGTTACCGCGAACGCTTAGTAGCTCACCGTTGCTCAGCCCAATGAGTTCACGACCATTGAGTTTAACGGAACCGGTGACTTTGGCATTTTTTGGGAGCAGCCCAATCATGCCCATTGAGGAAACAGATTTACCGGAGCCGGATTCACCAACGATGGCGAGGACTTCTCCGGGGTGAACCTCATAGTTGAGGTTCATGGCAGCAGGAACCCATTGTTTATCGACACCGAAGTCTACGGAGAGGTCTCGGACGACGAGGACAGGCTCACTGCCTTGACGTGTTGTAGCTGGCTGTGTAGTCATTGGTACTATCCCAACTGTAAAAAAATTTATGGTGTTCTAAAGCGGCAGATCAAAAAGATCAGAACGAAAGCTGAATAAGAATGAGAAGATAGCCTGTATGGCTTCACAATATTTGCACCAACCACCGGTAGTTATTCGTTCTAAGATGTCGTACGTTTATCTAGCTATTGCTATTTTTGGTGCGTTGAGCATCTTAGCTGCTTGGACAATGACTGGACGAACAGACCTTTTAGTTCGTTCTATCCTGCCTCTGTTCTTTGCTGTCTATGCTACCTGGTATGTGATGTACTACCCCAAAGTGGTTATCGATGTGGAAGATGTTGTGGTAGTTAATCCCTTTGTGACTCACCGCGTTAACTACTCTTGCCTTATCGATGTTTCTACACGCTATGCGCTGACTCTCGTCACCGCTGAAAAAAGTTACTCTTCCTTTGCCGTAAGTGGTTCTGGAATGGCTCATTCTTTCAAAGCTCATCGTTCGGAGTCACAAGGATTGCCCGCCATTACTCCCCAACAAGACGGGGCGATTCGTCCTAGTGACTTACCTTCGACTCTCTCTGGCGCTACTGCACGTATGATTCGTGGGTATTGGCAAGAGCTTGTCGAAGATGGTGCGCTCGAACAGGTAGAACCTGTAGCTTCTAGCGTTCGTGATACCCGCGGAATCATCATCATATGTATTCTTGGGGGTCTCACGCTTATTCAGCTGTTCACTCTGTAATTATCAATTCTCACGCCGTTGGTGGTTAGCTCAGGTGTTTTTATCTGAGCTAACCACGAGGCGTCTAGTTATCTCGTGTTTCTTTACGGATAACTTCTTGGTCGTGTTCACGGGTCTCGTCGTCTGAGAGAGGACCAGAACCTTGGAATCCGCCTGATTGCATTTGCAAGGATTCTCCAGCAATACCCAAACCGTTTTCAGCTGAGTGCGCTACACGCTCTTTAGCTTTGCGTGGATTGAATTTCTTTTGACGCGGGTCAAAGGCATCGCGTAGGCCGTCGCCAATGAAGTTGATGCACAAAGAAATTGCGAGAATAAACAAGCCGGGGAACCAGAAGAGCCATGGGCGGGTTGCAAAAGCAGTTTGGTTCTCGGAGATAAGGCTACCTAGGGACCAGTCAGGTGCTTTAACGCCGAAGCCCAAGAAGCTCAAAGCGGTTTCGGTCAGAATTGCTGAGGACATCAGCAAGGAGATGTTTACGGTAATAACGCCGACAGTGTTAGGCAGGATGTGTTTGAAGATAATACGAGTATCAGAAGCACCTGCTAGACGTGCAGCATCCACGAACTCACGTTCTCGCAAGGACAGAAACTCTGCACGGACAAGACGGGCAAGAGAGCTCCAGAAGAAGAAGCCGACAACCACGCCTAAGGCGATGATTGCGGTTCGTCCATTGAAGTGGGTTCCTGCAATTTTACCGAGCACTGCGCTGATGAGCAGAAGCGGAATGATAATGATGACGTCGGTAAAGCGCATGATAATGGCTTCAACCCAACCACGATAGTAACCGGCGAGTCCGCCAAGCACTACACCGATAACACCAGCAAGGATGCTAATAATCATCACAACAAGGAAGGTGTTTTGGATGCCACGCATCGTCATTGCGAAAAGGTCGCGGCCGGTGGCGTCCTGACCGAACCAATGTTCGGAGCTAGGAGCTGCACCATTGACGATAGGGTGCATGTCGGTGTATCCGGTATTCCACCATCCGGGGATTGGCCCGATTCCAAGTGAAGACCAAGAAAGGAGCAAGATGCCGATAATGATGATGAGTGAAACGACAGCGCCGGTGTTACCGAAGAAGCGTTTACGAACAATTTGTCCCTGAGTTTTTCCCAAGGTTTCGCGCTGGGTGATGTCGATGCTTGCCTCAACTTCGCGTAGTGCTGCAGTTTCGGTTGTCGGTTCTTTACCAGCATTAAAATCAACGTTTTTAGTTGTCATGCTTTCACCCTTACTCGCGGGTCGAGGATTGAGTAGACGAGGTCTGCAATGAGGTTGAAGACAAGCGCCATAATTGCGGTCACGATGAATACGCCCATGACGGGGTTAGGGTCGACTTGAGCAAGACCGTCAAGGAATAGTGTTCCCATACCTTTGAACGCGAAGATACGTTCGGTAATTGCTGCGCCACCGATGATAGAGCCGAAGTCCAAGGCAACGATGGTTGCTAGAGGAATGAGCGCATTCCGGAAAGCGTGCTTCATGACAACGCCACGTTCAGAAACACCTTTAGCACGTGCTGTGCGGATATAGTCTTGGTTCATGATTTCGAGCATGGATGCACGAGAGTAGCGAGAGTAGCTTGCTAACGAGATGAGCGTTAGTGCAACGGTCGGAAGCAAGATGTGCGTCATGGTATCGAGGTTAAGAATCCAGAAGTCACCGGTAAGGTTTGCGGTTGATGCATTTGCGGTGGGAATGGGGCGTCCACGGATACGGGAGTTACTGATGTAGTCCGGCCATGCTTGCATGAAGCGGTCTGTGAAGATTAACAGTGCCATGAGGAAGGCGGTTAGTCCGCCGACTCGCATATTTTGTCCGCGGTCGTATCCGCCAGCGACAAAGCCGAATCCGACACCGAGCAAGGTAAAGCACACGGCGATGATGAAGACCATCAAGAATGTTGCTTGGTTGAGAAGTGTCTGAAGCGGGAAGTAAACGATAAGTCCTAGTGCTACTGCTGCAATACCGCTATAGAGGGCACGGCGGTTTCTAATGCCGGAGACAAGAATTGTCATAACGTATGCGCAGAGTAGTCCAAGTACTGCTAGGAATGGAATGCCTAGTCCGGGGTGTAAGAACCAGTCGGTTACGGAGACGAAGAAAATAATGCCAAAAGTCAGTACGGCGCCGAAAAGACCGAGGCTGATTCGTGTTTTGGGTTTTCCGTAGGAAGCTGAGTACCAGAAGAGTCCGGCAACGAGAGAGATGAGCAGGTTACTCATCAAAGATACTTGCGGATTGGCGAGGAAGTCGTTGAAGCCAATCGCGAGGATTTCTTTGAGCAATACTGCAATCCAGAAAGATGGCAAGGAGAAGAACAGGAAGCTTGCAAAAGTGATGGTGTAGTCAAGCCCTGAGTACTGACGTAATGCTGAAACGATACCTAGGCTAATACCGATGAGAATTGCTAGAACGGTGGCAGCAAGAACCAAAATCAGTGTTTGGTAGATAGCGTTTGAGAGTAACTGTGTAACAGGCGTACCTGAGAGGTTTGTTCCAAAGTCGCATTGTCCGATAAGGCACTTGGATACGCCAGTAATCCATAGGACGTAACGAACGGGGATTGGTTTATCTAAGTTCAGCGCTTCAGTGCGCTGAGCGATAAGAAGGTCTTTATTAGGGCTATTGCTGGTACGTAGCTCTGCCAGAGGATCGCCAGACAGAGCAGTGAGTGTAAAGACTAGGAAGGAAGCGGCAAGTAGGATAAAGACCGCTGTTATTAGTCTCCTCACGGTATAGGTCAACATGATGATTTCCTGAAGGGGTGAGTCAATGTGGGGAGAGTTTTAAAAAAATAAATAAACGTACGGCGTGGATGCCCAAGAAGATGAGCATCCACGCCGCCGTTGGCGTATAGCACTCAGTGCTAAGCGCTATACAAAGAACGCTGCACCTAGATAAGATGAGCCGTTGTTACTTGATGTCCCAATCAGCTGCGTTCCAGGTAGCAGGGTACTGACCTGGCTTAGGCTCAATACCGGTGATGGACTTGTTGTAAGCAACGAGGCTTGGGCTCTGGAAGAGAGGTAGGCCGTAACCGTCCTTGAAGAGCTCACCATCAGCTTGGATAGTAACCTTTTCAATTTCGCCCTTATCAACAGTGCTCATAACCTTCTTAGCATCTTCGTCAACGGTTGCATTGGAGTAACCGGTGAAGTTAGATCCGCCGTCGGTTGCGAAAATCTGTCCGAGGGATTCGTGTCCGACGCCAGGGGAAACCCAACCGAAGATAGAAGCATCGTAGTAGCCTTCTTTACCCTTGGAAAGTTCGCTAGCCCACTGCTCAGAGCCGAGAGATTCAACCTTGAAGCCTGCCTTACCAGCTGCTTCTTTAATCATCTGGAAGGTATTTTCACGGTTGCTGTTCTTGTTGTTGTAAAGAATCTTCACGGTAGGTGTTGCACCATTGAGAAGTTCTTTAGCCTTAGCAATATTTGCTTCAGGGTCAGTAATGGGGTAATCGCTGGAGTTGTTCTGCTTCACAGCATCTTCATAGACCTTACCCTGTGATACAACGAATAGTTCAGAGTTGAGAACGACTGCATCTGGCTGCATCGGTTTGATGAGCTTGTCGACAACATCCTGACGAGGAATGGTGAGCAAGAATGCTTTACGAACGTTCTCATCTTTGAAGACCTCAGAGTGGAAGTTCAAATCGAGGTGATCGTAGGAAAGGTCTGGTGCAACGTGAGTTTCTGCGTTGTCCAAAGCCTTAGCCTGAGAAACAGTATCGATAGATGCCTGAGGATTAATGACGTCTACGTCGCCGTTCTTCAATGCCTGAATCTGAGCTGCCGCATCAGGAAGAATTTTAAGGGTAATTTCAGAAATCTTAGGCTTGTTAGGGCCTTGATACTTATCGTTAGCAACGAGAGTAACAGACTGGTTTTCGACAACAGCGTCAAGCTTGTATGGGCCGTTGCATACGATGAGGTCTTCGCTTGGCATGGTGGTGGTGTTGAAGCCGGTGTTCCATGCGTCTGCGATTTTACGTAGGTCTGCGTTTTCTTCGCCGGGCTTAGCGTTCTTGATAACCTCTACGAGCTTATCTTCGTCCATGCCTGCGAGCTTAGCTACGACGTGAGCGGGGGTAGCGATTAGGTCGTATGCAACCTCCCAGTCAGCAAACTTCTGTGGGTAGGTGAAGGTAATGGTCTTTCCGTTGTCAGAGAGAACGGGAACGCCAGCGTTGCCTAGACCAGCGGTGTCGCCAGCATAGGAGAAGTAGGTGAGGTCTTTTTCGGCGTCGTCGAAGTGTCCGGAAAGAACAGCCCATGCCAAGAGGAGGTCACCTTCACCGATTTCATTGCCGTCAGACCACTTCATGTCGTCTTTAACGGTGTACTTAACTTCCATGCCGTCGCCTTTATCGGATTCCTCGTAGGTTCCGAACCAGTCGTTATGTACAACCTCAAGCTTATTGTTGATGGAGTAGAAACCGGAGGTGGTCATGTTAGTAATCATGCCGTTGGTGTCGACGTTACCGTCAGCAGAATTGCTATTGAGGGAGCTGAAGGTGTTCACGATTGCCATTGAGACAGATTTTGAACCCTTATCCCCAGAAGATGAGCTTGCATTGTTTCCGGTGCTTGCACAAGAGGATAGTGCAAGAGCGGATACGGCTGCGAAGCCGATGATGGAGGATCTACGTGAAATGCGCATTCCTTCTCCTTTTTCAATATGAGATGTTGTGTGCGACTACCAGAGCTCATCGTAGATGAACGACAGGCAACCTAAGTGACTGGAAACACATGTAAGTTTCATTGTAAACAAAACTTAACCAGTTGTACATGAAGATACCCTAAAACGAATCTTTATTCATATGATGAGAAAAAGCTAAATAAAGGTAAAATTTTTATTACCAAACACAAGCAACCCTCTTTAATCCCAAATAATCAAATCAATAAATATCATTTGACTAGGTTTTATATGGGTTACATCAATAATTAGTTATTTTCTTCGTAAAAGATTTATGTTCTTTTTAAGTGCCGTTTAACACCCTCTCCAAGCCCAAAAAATAATATGGAATTAACATACAAACAGGCGTGGTGTACACATAGTGGACACTTAAAACACAGAAGCCGGCGAGAAAACACCCCGCCGGCTTCATACAGCAAGCCTTACATCTTATTACGATAATCAGCAGTTTCGCCACTAACCTCAGCACGCACAGCACAAAGATTATGCGCAATCAGCTCCTCAGGATTCACAGGACGTCCACCAGCCGAATGAGGAGTAATCACCAAATTCTTCGTACCCCATAGAGGAGAATCCGAAGGCAAAGGCTCTTGCTTCACCACATCAACCGCAGCACCAGCAATAGAACCACTCTCCAACGCCGCAATCAACGCATCCTCATCAACAGTGACACCGCGACCAACATTCACCACAAATGCGCGAGAAGGCAACAACTCCAAACGCTGTTCGTTCAACGCATTCTCCGTCTCAGCAGCAGCCGGAAGAATCATCACCAAAATATCAGTCTGAGGCAAGTACTGTTCAATATCATCAACAGCAATCACAGGGAAACCAGATCGTTCACCAGCAGAACGCGCCACACCCTGCACCTGAGCACCAAAGGCCTGAAATAAGCGGGCTGTGCTCTGACCGATAGATCCAAAACCCCAAATCAAAACACGAGCACCCAAAAGAGTTGTGACTTTATCCGCAGGATGAAGCTCCTGAGGACCACCTAACTCCCCCGCCCAACGAGAATTATCTTGCTCCTCAGAGAGTAACGGCAAGAAACGCACAAAATTTAATGTCAAAGCCAGCGCATGCTCAGCAACGGTCAAAGAATGCAAGCCAATACCAGAACAGATAACCGCTTCATCACGGAAACCAGCCGCACGAGCCTGATCAGGTCCAGCAAGAAGAGCCTGAACCAACTTCACCTGAGATAAATTCTTCGCTGCATCTTGCAACTGTTCATTAGTATTACCCCAGCTAATCATGACATCGGCATCATAGTGCTCTGCAGGTAAAAGCTCAGTAGGGTCATAAGAAACTAGCGTATCTTCTGCCTGAAGACCAAGCTTCTGAACGTCCAAAGGAATAATGGTAGGAGCAAGGATTTTCATATCAAATCTTCCATATCACGAGAAAATTAAACATGCCGTAAGGCACTCTTCTTAGATTATGTCTTAGAGCACACAGAATAAAAATATCAACACCCAAGTTACGACAAATACATCCACCCAACCAACACACATACCCCGAAGAAATATAAGAAAATACACTCTTCTAACCTGAAAAACTTTCTATAGAATAACTCTCGTGGACCCTCTTAACATCTTTGGACTAGCCCATCTACCTACGTGGTTAGCGTTAACACTCTTCATCCTCGATATCACCTTACGTATTATCGCAATCTGTTGGCTACCCTATAACCGCAAACCCGTGGTTGCTCTCGGCTGGCTCATGGCAATATTCCTCGTCCCATATATCGGGTTTGTTGCCTTCTTGCTCTTTGGATCTTCCCGACTACCACGACACCGAAGAATCCGACAACGCACCATCAACGACATGATGAAAGAGATACTCGCATCCAAAAATGCTGATGAAGAATCCCGTTCCGTCCTCGGAGCACATGGAGAACTCCCTGAACCAGCACGAGTAGCAGCGAACCTCAACTACAAGCTCGGAGCACTCCCCCTCGTCGGTGGCAACACTTTCACACTCATCAAAGATAACCACCAAGCTATCCGACAGATGACAGAAGAAATCAATCGGGCAGAACGATACGTACACTTCGAGTTTTATATTGCCGCCTACGACAACACCACCAAACCGCTATGGGATGCGCTTCTTGCAGCACACCAACGCGGAGTACTGGTCAAAATCATGATTGACCATTGGGGCTCTCGAAAATACCCCAATTGGAAAAAACTCTGCAAACTCCTTGACGACTCCGGAATCAATTGGCAACTCATGTTGCCCCTGAAACCATTCCAAGGTAAATGGCAACGACCAGACCTACGTAACCACCGCAAAATCGTCATTGTCGACGGACGCATCGCATTCTCCGGCTCACAAAACGCTATCGACCGTTCCTACAATCTACCTGCCAACCTCAAAAAAGGACTCGTCTGGCAAGACCTTACGTTCTCATGCACCGGCCCCGTTGTTGAAGAACTTAACGCCGTCTTCATCTCAGACTGGTACTCCGAAACACGAGAACTACCACTGAACGAAATCGAAACAGCTATTCCCCGTGTACACAGCGGAATGTTGGCACAAATTGTTCCATCGGGCCCCGGATTCGAAACGGAAAACAACCTACGCCTCATCAACTACCTCATTTACAATGCAGAACGACGCATCGTCGTCTGCTCCCCCTACTTCGTCCCAGAAGAAACACTCTTACAAGCACTCACCAATGCAGCACTATCAAAAATTGATGTCACCCTCATCGTCTGCGAAAAAGGAGACCAGTTCCTACCCAATATGGCTCAACGCTCCTACTACGAGAAACTTCTCCACGCCGGAGTCAACATCAAACAATATCCCGGGCCAACCGTATTGCACTCAAAATACATGTTTGTAGATGACCATCTCACCTTCATTGGATCATCAAACATGGATCCGCGCTCATTTGCGCTCAACCTCGAAGTATCCACCTTCATCGTCGATACAGGAATGGTTAAAGAGTTAGAAAGCATCTCTGAAGAATACATCTCTCAATGCAAAACCCTCCGATACGACGAATGGGTTGCCCGCCCCAACCGTATCAAGGTCGTAGAAAATATCTGTAGGCTCTGGTCATCGCTCCTTTAAAAGATTAGGGTTCTCTCTGATATACCCCCTACACCAAAGAGAACCCTAACATTGCGAATCATTACCAGAAGAAAAACTCTTATAAACGCTCTGCCTGATTCTGAGCCAAGCTCAAAAACTGACGGGCAGGAGTGTCAGCAGCATTAGGACCACCAGCAAAAGCGCCACGATATGCTGCCGCAGGATGACGCTCATTCACACGTGTATGCCCCACACCAAAAAGATTCTCACGTAATGTATTCCCCTCATACTCTGTGCGATACCGGCCACGCTTTTGAAGCTCAGGAACAACAAACTCCACAAAATCTTCAAAAGAGCCAGGAGATACATGGTAGGCAAGGTTGATACCATCTAAATCTCCCTCGTCAATCCAGCGCTCCAACTCATCGGCGACAGTCTGAGCAGAGCCAACAATTACATCACCCATACCACCGATAGCGCAATGACGAGCAATATCAGCACGAGTCCACTTCGTCGTCTGAGACTGCAAGGTAAAAGGTGTCAAAAAGGATTGAATGGATTCCGTCTTGACATACTCAAGAATCTCGTCCTCATCAAATGCTGAAAGATCAACACCAGACCAACCACCAATAATCCCTTGAGAAGACTCTACATCCACATATTTCAAATAATCCTGATACTTCTGCTGTGCTTTCTCGTCTGTCTCGTCAACTACCACCGAAAGCATGGCAAGAATCTTCACATCATCACGACGCCGACCGGCACGTTCAGCCTCATCACGGATACGAGAGGTCACATGCCTAGTCAAATCTGGACGTAACGCAGAAATGAAAATCGCCTCGGCATGTTTCCCCGAAAAAGCCTGACCGCGAGAAGACGCACCAGCCTGAAAAATAACGGGAGTACGCTGAACAGACGGCTCGGTCAAAGAAATTCCAGGAACTTGAAAATACTTGCCCTGATGCAAGATAGGATGAATTTTCTCAGGATCTGCGAAAATCCCGCGCTGACGGTCACGTAGCACCGCTCCGTCTTCCCAAGAGCCTTCCCACAACTTATAACAAACGTCGAGAAACTCGTCAGCAATTTCGTATCGTTCATCATGCTCAATCTGACCGGCAAGCCCCTGATTCTCTGCCGCAGATTGAAGATAAGAAGTCACCACGTTAAAACCAACACGACCACCCGTTAAATGATCTAACGTCGCATAAGAACGAGCCAAAGTATAAGGCTGGTTATACGTCACGGCAGCTGTCACTCCAAAACCAAGATGTTCCGTGACTGCTGCCATCGCCGAAATCTGTAAGAACGGGTCACCTACCGGTACCTGTGCACCATCACAAAGTACGGGTGCAACAGAATCCTTATATACGTCGTATACGCCCACCACATCAGCGATAAAGACCGCGTCAAAAAGCCCTTTTTCGCACACTTGAGCTAAATCTGTCCAATATTTAATGGTGTTATATTCATCGGCTCGCGAGCGCGGGTGACGCCATAAGCCGAAGCTTTGGTGGCTTGTTGTTGTCATATCAAACGCATTGACAACGATACGTTTTTTAGAAGAAGACGGTGTCGTAGTGGGTTGTTCTGTCGTGGCGGTATGAGTTGCCATAAGTTTTTTCCTTTGCGTTCTTAGAGGAGAGAGCCCTCCTCTATGAGGCGTGGCATGTCGAAAACCATATTTTTCGGTGTTGATATGCCCGACGCATAGGCGCCGTATTTGCCGTTGTGATTATTTTGAGCCGGATCTTCATCTGGGGCACCCCGCTACGGAAAGAGGGTTGCCGTCCAACGAGCCAGAGCTTGACGTTGGAACTCGTGATCGCTGGGTTTAGCTTATAAAAAGTTCTTCTTGGTACCCAAGAGCTTCAGTGTTTATTGCGGTGGGTGACGTTCGCTAAGGAATATGACTCTATGCAACGTCATGTGTTCATCTGCTGGCAATGGAAAGTAACGTCTAGATGAATGTGTACGGAAGGTATTACGGTAGAACTCGTCTAAACCATCCAGAGCGACTGAGAGACCTGGCTCTAAGACGTCGCAGCAACCTCGCTTATGCGGTGGTGCTAACGCCAGAAACGATGGGAGTATCGATGTCGTATTGTTCGTCTTTTTCTTATTCAGACCCTCGAAATCAGGTGCAGAATCCGGCAGATGTTTCAGATCAAGAACGTATTGATTTTTGGGCAAGGCAGGCGCGAGAACGTCTTAGTTGGGGGAAGCTATGGGATGAGGATAAAACGCATGAGTTTATTCCTCCTCGTTTAGTAGACGTTCGTGAAGATGGTGTTCAAGAATTTTCTGTTCCAACGATTAAGTGGTTTGAGGGTGGTCAGCTCAACGTTGCCTATAACTGTGTGGATAGGCATGTAGAGCAAGGTTTTGGCGACAAGGTTGCGCTTTTCTTTGAGGGTGAACCTGGTGATCGTGAAGCTATCACTTATGCTCAGTTGCAACGCCGTGTGGCTCAGGCGGCACATGGTTTAGAGCGTTTGGGTGTGGTTAAGGGTGATCGTGTTGTTGTTTATTTGCCGGTGATTCCTGAAACTATTATTTTTGCTCTTGCCTGTGCGCGTATTGGGGCGATTCATTCTCTTGTTTTTGGCGGTTTTTCGGCGGAGGCTTTGAAGTTTCGGGTAGAGGATACCGGTGCCAAGGTATTAATTACAACTGATGGTCAGAATCGTCGGGGTAAGGTTGTTCCGGTCAAGTCGATAGCGGATGAGGCGTGTTCGTCTGAGAATAATATTGAGCATGTGGTGGTGGTGAACCGTACCTCAGCTACCGAGCAGGAAAGACAGAGTGTTCCGTGGTGTTTGGGGCGAGATGTTTGGTATCACGATTTGATTGAGGGTGTTCCAGATACGCATGATTACCCATTGCATGATGCTGAAGATCCGTTATTTATTATTTATACGTCGGGGACAACGGGCCAGCCTAAGGGTCTTGTTCATACTATGGGCGGGTATTTGACGCAGACGGCGTATTCTCATGCGTTACTTTATGATTTATTACCCGATATTGTTGATGCTGATGGTGTGCTTCGTCCTGATGAGTTAGCTACTCGTAATAATCGGCAAAAAGTTGCGGATACTGTTCATTGGTGTACAGCCGATTTGGCGTGGGTGACAGCTCATACTTATGAGATATATGGGCCGTTGGTCAATGGCGTAAGTCAAGTAATTTTTGAAGGTACACCTGATACTCCTACTTTTGAACGGCATTTTGAAATGATTGAACGCTATGGTGTCACAAACTATTACACGGCGCCAACGTTGATTCGTTCGTTGATGGGGGCTTTCCCGCATGGCCCAGAGCCTGGAAAATATGATTTTTCGTCGGTTCGTCTTTTGGGTTCTGTGGGTGAGTCGATTAATCCACAAGCTTGGTATTGGTTACGTGAGCATATTGGTTCTGGTCGTGCTTCCTTTATTGATACGTGGTGGCAGTCTGAGACAGGTTCAACGATCTGTTCTCCTCGTCCGCATGATCCTCAGTTTGCGCCTGAGGGGACTTTTGAGCAGGGTACTCCAGGTATAGCTGTCAAACCAGGTTGTGCTACTCGTGCTATTCCGGGGGTTTCTGTGCGTGTTGTTGATGAGCACGGTGAGCCGGTTCAGACGGGAGCTCAAGGGTTCATTGTGGTTGATAAAGTGGGCCCGTCGATGGCTCGTACTGTGTGGAAAAATCCTCAGCGTTATCTTGATTCTTATTGGAGACATTATGGGGAGCGTGGCTGGTTTTTGGCTGGAGATGGCGCAAAGCAAGATGAGGACGGGGATATTTATATTCTGGGCAGGATTGATGATGTTATTAATATTTCGGGGCATCGTCTTTCGACGATTGAAATTGAGTCAGCTTTAGTACGTCATGAGGCTGTAGTTGAGGCTGGTGTTTGTCCTGTTGAGGATGAGTTGACGGGGCATCAAGCAGTAGCTTTTGTGACACTTAGTGATGAGGGTAAGGCGTTGTCTTCTTCTGAGCTACGTAAGGTGTTGGAGTTGCATATTCGTTCTGAGATTGGCCCTATTGCAAAGCCTAAAGATGTGGTGGCGGTTGCTGAGATTCCTAAGACTCGTTCAGGGAAGATTACTCGTCGTTTGTTGTCTCAGTTGTATGAGAGGAAACCTCTAGGAGATACGTCGTCTTTGCAAAATGATGAGGCGTTGCGGGATATCGCTCAGGTTTTGTCTTGCTCATGAGGGCAGGCAAAAATCATGGTTGTTTCAACAGTATCGAGATGCGAGTGTACTAATTCACTAACATCACATGATTATTTGCGTGGTTGGAGTCTTTCATCCTAAGAACCTCTATGCGAGATGCTCTCATCGAAGAATATCCTTACTATCCGCTTTAAAAACAATGTTCGTGAAAGGGCGGCTTACCGTGTGTGGTAAGCCGCCCTTTCGGACAATACTACCTGTACCGGTGGTCTGTACATGCTGTAGCATGTATCGGTATTTATTGAAGTCATTCTATCGATATGAAACGTCAGAAAGAGGCATGCGTATGCAGGTATGGGATCCAAGCGTGCTCTTTAGAGTGGTCGATGTAGCAGCAGTTGTTGCTAATGGTTTGCTCGGTGGCGCAGTTGCTCGCGCATTCCGCTTTGATGTTGTAGGTTTTATTCTCTTAGCGGTGCTCTCCGGTATGGGTGGAGGGCTAATCCGTGATGTTCTTCTTAACACTGGTTTACCCGTTGCATTGACTGATTCTGCGTATTGGGCGGGTGCTCTCATCTCAGCATTGTTAGCGTACTGTATTGATTTGGGGAGTCGTTGGGCTAACCGTGTTTTAGTTGTTGTGGATTTTCTGGGTATGGGTTGTTGGGCCGCTACAGGAACTATTAAATCTTTAGGTATTGGGCTTCATTGGCTTCCGGCTATTGCCCTTGGTGTGGTGACCGCGGTGGGCGGTGGCGTATTGCGAGATATGATGGTCAACCGTATTCCAGCTATCTTGGGAGGTAATTCTCTCTATGCGACAGTAGCGGTTGTTGGCGCGGCAGAGACTGCTCTATGTACGACACTTTTTTCTTCTCCTAATATTGGGATGGGCATATCCATTATTTCGTGTCTAGTTTTTGGGCTTCTTGCGCACACGAGGCGTTGGCAGTTGCCGGAGCCTGTTAAGCTTTCTGTTCCTCGACCACGTTTCAGACGTAAAAAACCTGAGACTCATACGATTGCTGGTGAAGGCTGGACGCCGGGGAATCCTCTTACCGAGAATTTAGAAGTTATTCCGATGAGCCAGGTCAAAAGAACATCACACAAGTAATGACATACCTGTTTTTAACGGTGATATATGCAGAACCCCGCAGCTAGTCTGCGGGGTTCTGCATAGGGTTGAGGTGTTGTGGATGGTAAGAGGTTTTAGCCGTCGATATCCCTAAATTTTGTAGGTGACGACGTTACTCAAAGCGAGAGCTCCGCCGTGTGCAGCATCTTGATAACGCCCAAAATGAACGTATGCTCCGCGATATGTCGTATCGGCGATGGGCGTAGAACGCGCCCCCGCAACATCAATAATGATGTTTGATGGTCGGACGATAATTTTGCCACGAATATCCTCACCTGCAACAAAAGGTGTGCGAGGGCGCAAGGTTACTAGTGGTGTTAGGTGCGCTGATCCAGCGTCAACACGTAGTAGCTGAACGACATCTCCTGAAACGTATGCACCGTTTTCATCGATGACGGATGCACCGGGGCGAATAGCTACGATGTATCCGCCGCCACGAGAGTTTGTGGTATCGAATTTTGCGGCGATACCAAAGGCTGAATCGTCTTCTCGCCCGAAGGCAAGATAACCGTATTGCCATGTTGTTTGAGGGAGGGCGTCTTTCCACTGCATCGTGAAGTTGATGACGTAACTATCAGCGGTGGATGTGCGGTGAGCTAATGGGCCTAGAAGGATAGAGTCGTCATAGGCTTGTTGATGGACGAGTTCACCGTTTTCCCAGCGGGGTAGGTTCACAACATCTTGTTGTCCAGCCGGTAGCATGCCGTGTAGTCGTCTGCCTTGTTCTAGGGCAAGGTTGGGGCTTGTTGTTCTTCCGCTGAGCCAGAAGGGGTCTGGCGACATGAATCCGCGAACACCTAGGGATGCAAAATGTTCTTGTACCCAACGACGGTGGGTTTCCCAGACGATAACGGGTTTTCCGAGATTGATAATTTGTGATATTTTTTCGTCGCTCATGGAGCTTTCAGTACGTCCAATGACGGTTTCGAAGAAGGGCACTCCCAGCATGTCGACGTTATCTGATGATGCTAATTGCGCAATGTCTTCGAAGGAATCGTGTGCGTCGAAGTAGCACCAGGTGGTGAATCCTGCTTCTTTTGCGTACCGAATGAAGCCGTTGTTGCCGTCGAATTCGCCTTTACCGTTGCGGAACATTTTAATGACGACTTGGTCTTGCATACCGCGGGCAGTTAGGAGTTCTAGCAGCTTGGGTTGACCGGCAGAGTCTTTAGCTTCAATGAAGAGAACAGCGGAGCCGCCTACGGATTGGTAGGGGCCGCCGGCTTCGGTTGCGAGGATGACGCCGAGGGCTTCTTCGAGGGTGGTGATGTGTACGAGGGGTGTGTTAGGTCCGAGGAAGTCTCTCATATCAATGAGAGGGCGTTTAACTTCGGCGAGGGTACTTGTGCTGACGTACCCTGTTTTTTCGGTGGTGGTGCGGCGTAGTGCGTTGTCGTGCATACAGACGAGTTCTCCGTCGGCGGTGGTACGCACTGATATTTCTACAGCTTGAGCGCCTTTGAGGATGGCTTGTTGATAGGCGTAGGCGCTGTGTTCAGGGTTGACGTCTCCTGCCCCACGGTGGGCTATGACGAATTGTTCTTGTGAGAGGAACTGTTCAACGAGTGTTGGTTGTGGTTGTTCTTCTGCGGTGTGGTTCTGTTCTTCTGCGTAGGCTGTTGTTGTGGCGGCGCTGAGTCCGAGTGTTGTGGTGGCTCCGGCTACCCAGCGGAGTGCGGTTCGACGGGATAAGCCATGAGAATGTTGTGGTATCGACATGGAGACTTTCTAAAATATGAGGTTATAGGGCCCTTGGGTATAAGGGTAATGTGGTCAGTTAGTTTTTACCAGATACGGTATCTGGAAAGATTATTCTCTCAGATAATGTTCTTGATGAGTTTTATCTCGTGATGTTTTTCTAGTTCAGGTTCTTCCCTGATTATGGCAAGGATTCTTTTGAGGAAAACACAGAGTTACTTATTTGATTCTCAAAACTTTTTTATTTTACCAATAGTTTTCAAAGAAAAATTTTCAGTTTTAGAGTTGATCATGAAAGCTGTCAAAACTGAAACCACGATAATACATCGTAGATACTTTAGACAACACTCTGCAAAAAAGTTTCACTATTTTAAAAATCTTTATTTTTGATCTGACCTGCGACGTCATTGATTTAAAGTTCAATTAATAATGATATTCGTCATCGTGTCGAGATACTCTAGAGAACAATTACCGTATAATCTCTAACGTCAAATATTTAAATATTTGCGGCCGCTTCTTGCGGTAATCATCTGTGGACATACCACGTATGAGAATCATTATAAGAATTATTCTCAGAGGTTTTCTTGGGGAAGAGAATCGGTAGTTCACATCTACGCAGGAAGGTGCTGACATACTTTGGGGAAGGTCATGTCAGCACCTTCCACCGCGTAAGAAACAACAAGCATAAAAGACTCATGCTCCTCAACGCAAGAAGGAACATGAGTCTTTTATGTATCTCAAGAAAACTATGCTGTTATTTGACGGCGTGAACTGACCACACCAGTATTAAAACCGGCAAGATGCAAACCCCCATGAAAACGGGCATGCTCAATTTTGATACACCGGTCCATCACGACATGCAATCCAGCCTGCTGGGCAATCTCGGCGGCTTCTTCATTCCACAAACCTAATTGCATCCACACGGTTTGAGCGCCGACCGCAATCGCTTCACGCACCACATCAGGAAGATCCTCATGGCGGCGAAAAATATCAACAATATCAGGAGCTTCAGGCAAATCCGCCAAAGTAGCATACACTTTCTGCCCTAACACCTGTTTCCCTTTCTGCGCTAACAGGGGGTTCACAAAAAAGAGCTGGTAATCGGCAGAAGAATTCAAATACGTTGCCACAAAATATGATGAGCGTGAAACTTTATCGCTCATACCGACAATAGCGACACTGCGACTACGACGAAGAATCCCTAAACGTTGCACAGCAGATGGTGCTTCCCACGTACGCTTCGTAGACATTAACGCACCTCCTGAGCAGAATTACCCTGTGATAATGATTCTTGGGTTCGCAGAATCTTTGCCCCATAATGGTCTTTACCCGTTGCGGCACTCAGCGCCTGATCTAAGTCCCATACAATGTCATCAAGGTCTTCTAACCCCACAGAAATACGAATCAAATCCTCCCCTACCCCAGCAGCGTCAAGTTGCTCCGCGCTGAGCTGCTGATGAGTTGTTGATGCAGGATGCAATACAAGCGTTTTTGCATCACCAATATTCGCTAAATGTGAAGCTAACTGAAGATTCTCAATAAAGCGCGCACCAACTTCACGAGCAGAATCTTCAGCGCCTGCAACAACACCAAAGGAAAACACAGACCCAACCCCTAAAGGCAGAAGTTTCTGCGCCCTCTCATAATGAGGATGATGAGCAAGACCAGCATAATTGATATAGCGAATACGGGCATCTTCATCAAGCCATTGAACAAGGCCTTGAGTGTTCTCCAGATGGGCGTCCATCCGCTGAGCTAAAGTTTCAACGCCTTGAAGCAAGTTAAATGCTGCTTGAGGACTTAAAGACGGGCCAAAGTCACGTAACTGTTCAGAACGCAGCTTCGTTAAGAATCCATATTCCCCAAAGTTGCCCCACCATGAGATGTTGTTATAAGAGGGAATTGGTTCTGTCATTGTAGGAAATTTTCCATTAGCCCAGTTGAAGCGGCCAGATTCCACCACAATACCGCCCAGAGTTGTCCCGTGACCACCAAGGAATTTCGTCATCGAATGAATCACAATATCTGCACCATGTTCTAGTGGACGAATTAGATACGGCGTTGAGAGCGTCGCATCCACCACCAAAGGAATGTTGTGAGAGTGTGCAATAGCGGCAAGACCTTCAAGGTCAGCTATCTCTCCAGAAGGATTAGCGACAACTTCGGTGTAGAGAGCCTTCGTTTCAGGGCGAATTGCATTCTCAAAATCTTGGGGGTCAGTTCCTGACACAAAAGTCGTATCAATACCGAATCTTCGCAAAGAGACATCAAGCTGAGTAATCGTCCCACCATATAGTTGAGAAGAGGCAACAATATGGTCTCCGCTTTGGCAAAGAGCCGCAAAGGTAATGAACTCGGCGGCCATTCCGGAAGCTGTGGCGACAGCTCCAAGACCACCTTCAAGAGAAGCGATACGTTCTTCTAAAGCAGCAACAGTAGGGTTTCCAAGACGTGAATAGATGTTGCCGTATTTTTGGAGAGAAAAAAGGTTGGCGGCATCTTGTGCGTCGTCAAAAACAAAAGAGCTTGTCTGATAAATCGGGACGGCGCGCGCCCCGTGGATCGCGTCAGGGGTAGCTCCGGCGTGGAGGGCACGAGTGCGAAAACCAAAGGTATGTTCAGCCACGGTATCTCCTCAAATGATGTAACACTGACGGGTCAACCCGTCACAAGACGTACCCCTATCTTGGCTGATGCACATCAGCAATGCACCATCGTGACGGCACATTGCTGATATTGCGTTTTATTGAGTTTTTATCGTTAAAAGTTACGTTATAACCTCACACAGGAACATCATCTAGATGTGATAGTCCGTAGTGTCATAAATATTCAAGAACTTTTGAATACGCTCTGAACTTGAGTTGAAGAACCCAGATGGGGCTCCCTCGTACACTATTTCTCCTTGGTCTAAGAAAATAATACGGTCCGCAACTTTCTGAGCGAACGCCATATTATGGGTGACCACAACTAAAGAGCGGTTCTCTCTCGCCAAAGCAATCAGGACTCTAATCACTTCGGCTTCTAGTTCGGGATCTAGTGCACTTGTTGGTTCGTCAAAAAGTAGATAATCCGGATTTACGGCTAAGGCACGAGCAATGGCGACACGTTGCTGCTGACCTCCTGAAAGGTGGTCTGGGTACGCGTCCGCGCGATGTTTCATTCCTACTTTGTCGAGTAGTTCACTAGCAAGAGCTTCAGCTTTTTCAGCGCTCAGGGTGCCGTTGAGCACGGGAGCTAAAGCCACATTTTTGAGTGCGGTGTAATGAGCAAAAAGGTTGAATTGTTGAAAGACCATCGCAGAGTGTGACCGAATTCGGCGAATGTCTTCCGTCTCAAGATTTTTGCTCAGGCTGACCGTATCAGAACCGATTGTTAGCGTTCCTTCTTCTGGTGTTTCAAGAAGATTTAAGCAGCGTAGCAATGTTGATTTACCAGATCCAGAGGGGCCAAGAATTACGGTAGTTTCACCATCATGCACATCGAAAGAGAGGTTTTTGAGGATGGTCTGTTCCCCGAAACTTTTTGAGATGTTTTTGACACTAAGCATGGGAACTCCTAATGTACCGGCTACTACGTTTTTCGAGGACTCTTTGCACCGCAGAAAGAGCGGTAAAGATTATGAGATATATCAGTGCAACCTCAACATACATTGCTAATGGTTCAAAGGTTCGTGCCGCTACTTGTTTTCCTGCTTGGAAAAGGTCAATCAAAGAGATGGTTGAAACAAGTGAAGTACCTTTTACTAAGTCAATGAGGTCATTACCTAATGGTGGTAAAGCAATACGTGTAGCTTGAGGAATAACAACATGTCGTAATGTTTGTTGACGTGTGAAGTTCAGCGTTTGTGCTGCTTCAAATTGTCCACGTGGGATAGATGCCACCGCTGCTCTAAATGTTTCTGCAACATAGGCACCAGTATTTAGACTTAAGGCAACGATGGCTGCCGTCCACGGGTCAAAAGTGATTCCTATTTTAGGTAGACCATAAAAGATGAGGAATAGCTGAACAAGCAGCGGTGTCCCTCGAAAGAACCATACATATCCTCGTGACATCCATTGGAGAAGGAAGAAGCGATGTGTTCTTAGGGCGGTTGCCACCAGCCCAATCAGCAGTGCAAGGATGAAGGAAACAACTGCTAATGGGATGGTGACTTGAATGGTTGCGATGAGTAGTTGAGGTAAGGATTCTGTCCAGAGGTTTAAAAAGTGGTCCATAATTTATGAGTTTTTAGGGGTGAGGTCTATACCCACGTATTTTTCGTAGATGGCTTTGATGTCGCCGTTGGTGAGGTGACGTTCTAAGGAGTCGTCGATAGCTTTTTTGAGTTCTGGTTGATCCTTAGGCATGAGAATTGCAGCTTCTGAGGTTCCGCCGAGTTGCCCGTCAAGAAGTCGAATAGGTGCTTCGGGGTGCTGTTGTTTGTAGATTTGGAAGGTGACAGCATCATTACCGCAGCAGTCTACACGTCCGGAGAGGACTTGTTCGATAGCCTCGTCAAAGCCGGTGACGGTGACGATGCGCGCTCCGGCAGCTTCTAGGAGTGTACGGAAGTTTGAGGTTTCAGATGAGGCTGCGGTATGCCCTGGGATGTCAGAGATGTTGCGCAATTCTGAAGAGTCAAGAACAGCTACTTTGCCTTCTGAACGAACATAGGTGGTAGAAAAGTCGTATTTTTTCTGTCGTTCTTCTGTTGGGGAAACATTGTTGATGACGATGTCGTAGCGGTCTGCGTCTACTCCTGCGATGAGCGAGTCCCAGAGCGATTCAACATATTCTGCTTTAACACCTAGGTCTTGGGCGATGAGGTCTCCGATTTCTTTTTCCATGCCGACGAGGTTTCCGGATTCATCGTGGTAATTCCAGGGGCGGTAAGTTCCTTCCATGCCGATGCGGATAGTGCCTCGTTCTTTAATCTGTTCCAGACGGTTGGTTTTTTGCGCCGGTTGGGAGGATGAGCATGCGGAGAGTAATCCGGCTAGGCTGAGGGCTCCGGTCAGGGCGATGGCAGAGCGTCTGTTCAGGGTGTTTTTCATGGGTTATTCCTCACGGTGTTGTTGATTTTTATATGGGATAGAAATTTTTAGGATGCGTTGAGTGCTGTGGTGAAGTCTTCGAGCAGGTCTTCGTAATCTTCGATTCCTACGGCTACTCGGATAAGCCGTGGGTGCACTCCAAACATGTCAAGGTGTTCTTGGGTGTAAGCGCCTTGAGTCATTGTTGCAGGTAGACATACAAGAGATTCAATACCGCCAAGGCTTACAGCAAAGCTGAAGATGTTGAGGGCTTCGATGAATTTTTGGATATCGTGTCCTTCTGCAAGGATGAAGGAGAATACTGCGCCTTGGCCTTGTGCTTGTTGAGATTGAATTTTTGTTTCTTCTGCGCTTGCAGAGCCGGGGTAAAGGATACAGTCTACTGCGGGGTGTTTCTTGATGGCTTGAATGAGGCGTTGTGCGTTCTCTTGTTGGCGCTCTAGGCGTAGGCCGAGAGTTTTAACGTTTTGGAGTAGACGGTAGGAGTCTGCAGGCGGGAGTATTCCACCGAGAATGAGTTGTGCTTTGTGAAGTTCTTCAGCTAGCTCAGGGTTATTTGTTGAGGCGACTCCGCCGAGGAGGTCAGCATGTCCAGATAGGTATTTTGTGGCTGATTGTACGGTGATGTCGGCGCCGAGTTCGAGGGGTCGTTGCAGGTATGGGGTTAAGAAGGTGTTGTCGACGACGACGATGGCCCCGTTTCGGTGTGCAATCTGGCTGATACGTGTAATGTCGCTGACTTTGAGGGTGGGGTTTGTGGGCGTTTCGAGGAACACCATGGTGACGTTATCTGAAAAGTCTTCATCGGAGAGGGTCGTGAAGTCTGCAATAAATTTGACGTGTGCTCCGCGTTTGGGAAGTTCTATGGTGGCAAAGCGGTAGTTTCCGCCGTAGCTGGGCATTCCCATCAGAAGTGTTTCGCCGTTGCGTACGAGTCCTAGTGCGGCGGAGCTTGCTCCCATTCCAGAGGAGTACACGTAGCTGTATTGTGCGTTTTCAAGTTGCGCCAATGTAGTTTCTACGGCGGTTCTGGTGGGGTTTGAACCGCGTTGGTATTCGTATTCTCCGGGTGTTCCGTCGCTAGGTTGTATGAAGGTGGAGGCTAGATAGATAGGAGGAACTATGGCATTTTTTTCGAGGTTATGTACGGCATGTATTGCTCGTGTGGTGAACCCTGCCATGTTTTCTCCTGAGGTGTAGGCGTGCGTTATCGTTGTGAGAACAAGCCTATATCCTCAGCAGTCAAATTGACGAGTTTTTATGACGCAATTGTTACGAAGATTATTTCCACTAGCCAACCGTGTTTTTTATGGGCAAAAAATATATTCCTCCAAAAGTATTAATTTTTTATTGCCAACCTCAGCGCCAAAAACGGTTCCGCGCGTGAATAGCAGAAGGACGAATCTGAACCCACGAAGGACACTGCAAACGCACAGCCCTTTCACAATCAGTCAACGCCACAATAATCGACTCACACCGTTGGTTGAAAGCGTGAACATACCCCTTAGCAACCACCTGCCCCGGAAAATGACGATGCATCTTCGACACAGAATCCGAGGACTCTTGAAGACCATGCCCAGAATGTCCCGGAATATGTTTAACAATCACACGATAATCACGAATCGCTTCAGTGAGTTTCATCATCTCAGCAACAACTAAATGATCTTGAACACCCTCATTTACCCATTTCTCAAAAGAGCAACGGTTATGGGCAAGACGCAAGACAAACGTCAAAGCCCCCAAAGAATCAGTATGAATCACTAGCTGACGCCCAGGGTGATAAAAAATATTAAATGCTGCCAACATGGCAGAAAGCTCACCAGTCATAATATTCGTCGCATCATAATGCAAATGGAAGTAGAAGCCTTCTTCGCTGACACCACCGATACCCATACGACCGCCGCGAGAATACTGCTTGTTCTTTGAAGCGCGGAAAGAACAGTCTGTAAAAACCTCATATACGGGTAATTCTTCTACAGGACGTTCACGTTGGTCTTCTTCTTTCTCCTGACGAGCTATCTCGGCAGCACGCTGAATATGCTCATCCAGAATTTTTCGGTCACAATCACTCGTCAACCGGATATGTAATTCCCCCAAAGAATATGAGTCTTGAGGATTCAATAATTTATCGATAGGACGATACTGCATAATGGTGCGTAACGTTGGAAACTGCTGAAAAAGAAGCTTCAAATAGCGCACATGAGCAGTAACCGTCACCAAATTATTCTTATAGAGCGCTGGGATATACTCCCAACATTTAAGAATCGCTCTGCCAATCATGCGAACATGTGCCTCATCGCATGGCTCTAAAAGTGAATGAGAACAAGAGTCCGTCACCGGCTCAATCTCAAGTATTTCTCGATCACCGTTCTCACGGGAAATAAATATCAAACATGACAGCCCTGTATAACATCGTCCTTTTTCTTGAATTGATTCCATTAAGAGCGCGATAACAGCTACTCCTAAGTCTATAAACCCTTCTGGATACGAGGATGTATAGTCTGGGGCTTCCCATGTAAGCGTAGTTTTTTTAATATGTGCTGGTGATATTTTCATCTTCTCCACCTCCTTAAGTTGGAATGTTCCATCATTAAATATGTGGCGTGATGCCATCTGTCGAGCGGCTAACCCGCTCCTTATGATGCGCTGATAAATCGTTAAGATTTTTACTGATAAAACACTACGCAGGTGCAAGAAAATTATTCAATATTTAGGGTAAAGACTAGTAGAGGTGCCTCATTCTTAAGGCTTTACGTATGGTTGTTGAGTCATCGCACTATCGTTTGCACATATATCCACACCTAGCTACGTAATATTGCTATCAGGTGTTTTCTCAGCGTTGCGCGTGTATTCAAAACAGGCGCTTGTATCATGAGGTCTAAAAAACAGCGAACAGAACATCGCGTGAACCGCTCTTATGAGAACTTAGAGCAGTAGCTTGTCCTCGAGATACGACAAAGCATATAACCAATTTCTACCCCCTTACGTTCTTTAAAACAGTTATCCCATATATATCTTTTATATCTTTTCTATGTGAACGAATCAACACTTTTTCTCTGCAAGAGCAAAAAGACAGAATATCCGCAGACAGCTATCATGGAATGTCCCACGTGCTGATACGCCCCTCGTCATCAGCCTCAAGCGGTGATAGGTTGATACCCCACACACAAGGAACCAAACACCCATATACTTTAAGGAGCATCATGATCGGCGTGTACGCACAAGCAATCATTAAAACCACCCATGCCCAAGAGTTTGAAAAAATAGCGCAGCACCTTGTTGACAAAGCTCAAGAAGAACAAGGTATGGTCAGCTATAACTTTGGGTCACTAGCCACCGAAGAACAACCGGCAGAACACCGAGAATACGCATTCATCGAACGATGGGAGTCCATCGAAGACCTCGAAACTCATATGGATACTGAGCATTTCAAAAAAGCTGACCAACAATGCCAGCGCCTTCTAGCATCTCCCATGCAAATTACCATCTATGAGCTTCCCACAGCGTCCTAACTGCTGTTAGGCTCTAAATACACCACATAATATGAGCCACATCCCAACCATTCTCATGTTAGGAGCAAAACCATGATTGGTGTTTTTGCCAAAGTATCCATCAAAGCAGAATCTATCGAAGCATTCGAAAAATCTGCACACACCCTCGTAGAAGCAACACGCTCCAACGATGAAGGACTCATCAGCTACGACTTTGGAACTCTCTCAGAAGAAGGCACCGAAGGCGAATACGCCTTCATCGAACGCTGGGAATCTCATGACGCACTCAAAGAGCACATGGGCAAAGAGCACTTCACCACAGCTGTTGGTGAGTGGGAAGAATACCTCGCAGAGCCCCTACAGGTAAGCGTCTACGACTTCTAAAAATTAGCACTGTTCCTCAAGGATGAGAGAAACAGAGCACGAAGAAGGGTGGGGTGGCACAGACATTATGTCTGTGCCACCCCACCCTTTATGTTGAGCTAAAAATATTTTTTAGACAGAAGTCTCGTCGCTGTACTCCGGCGGAAGAATACGCACGCCACCCTTATCAGCAGAAGCGGCCATCATGCCATAGGCGCGAAGCGCCTTTGATACGCGACGCTCTCGCGGTTTTGAAGGATTCCACGGAACAGCACCCTTGCGAGCGCGACGCTGTTCAAGAACCTCGTCCGAAAGGTTAACACGCAAAATACGGCGAGAAACGTCAATCTCAATTTCGTCGCCTGTTTCCACTAGTCCAATCGCTCCACCTGCTGCAGCTTCAGGAGAAACATGTCCGATAGAGATACCCGATGTGCCGCCAGAGAATCTTCCGTCTGTGATGAGCGCACAGGTTTTTCCTAGTCCAAGACCTTTAAGATACGAGGTGGGGTAGAGCATTTCTTGCATACCGGGGCCGCCTTTGGGGCCTTCATATTGAATGACCACGATATCGCCGGCTTGAACATTCTTTGAAAGAATTTCTCGTACTGCTTCATCTTGAGATTCCACAACAAAAGCTTTGCCAATAAAATGGAAAAGTTCTTCATCAATGCCAGCAGATTTGATGATGGCTCCGTCTTGAGCGATATTGCCACGTAGTACAGCAAGTCCACCGTCTTTGGTGTAAGCATGTTCAACAGAGCGAATACACCCGTTCTGCGCATCGTACTCGAGAGATTCGTATTGATTTGCGGTAGAAAATGCTACTGTTGTGCGGACACCACCAGGTGCAGCTTTGAAAAGTTCTTGCGCTTGTTCACTTGCTTTTCCGGAACGAATATCCCATGTGTTAAGCCATTGTTCTAGAGATTCAGAATGGACAGAATGAACGTTGGTGTTCAGTAGCCCAGCACGGTATAGCTCACCTAAGAGAGCAGGAATTCCTCCAGCACGGTGAACATGCTCAATATGGTATTTGGTGGAGTTTGGGGCTACTTTTGCTAAGCACGGGACACGTCGTGAGATAGCGTCAATATCGTCGAGGGTGAAATCTACTTCTGCTTCGTGGGCAATAGCAAGAATGTGTAAGACGGTGTTGGTCGATCCTCCCATTGCGACGTCTAGTGCCATAGCATTTTCGAAAGCTTCTTTTGTGGCGATAGAACGAGGTAAAACGGAATCGTCGTCTTGCTCATAATAACGTTTAGTGAGCTCAACGATGGTTTTTCCGGCATTGAGGAAAAGTTCTTTGCGAGCAATTTGGGTCGCAAGAGTGGTGCCGTTACCGGGTAGTGCTAGTCCGATTGCTTCGTTGAGGCAGTTCATGGAGTTTGCGGTAAACATGCCGGCACAAGACCCGCAGGTGGGGCAAGCATTCTTTTCGATTTGTGCGAGAGCTTCATCGGAGACTGATTCGTCAACGGCCATCACCATAGCGTCAACAAGGTCGAGGCGGTGTTCTACGATGTCTTCGATACCTTCTCCGGATTCCATTGGCCCACCGGAGACAAAGATTGTAGGAATGTTAAGGCGCATTGCGGCAAGGAGCATTCCAGGTGTGATTTTGTCGCAGTTAGAGATGCAGACGAGGGCATCTGCTCGGTGCGCGTTGACCATGTATTCTACGGAATCTGCGATGAGGTCTCGTGAGGGAAGGGAATAGAGCATTCCATCGTGTCCCATGGCAATTCCGTCATCTACAGCAATGGTGTTGAACTCTTTTGCGACAGCGCCGGCTTCTTCGATAGCGCCGGCGACGAGTTGTCCCATATTTTTGAGGTGGACATGCCCTGGAACGAATTGTGTGAACGAGTTTGCGATGGCGATAATGGGTTTCCCGAAGTCTTCGTCGCCCATTCCGGTAGCACGCCATAGTGCGCGTGCACCAGCCATGTTACGACCGTGGGTAGAAGTACGTGAACGTAATTCGGGCATAGCTCTTCTTCCTTATGTTCTGTGGTGACTGTCCTCAAGTGTACGCCTGCTTCTGGGCAATCATTCAATTTCTTCCCGTGAAGTACTCATATTCCGAGAATATTGCTGCGCTAGTCTTAGCTTCCAATATGTGTTGAGGATACAACAGCTATCCAATTGTCCGTACCTGTAGCATAATATTGCGTTAAAATGAAAAAAATATGTCAAAAACTCTTATATGCCCCAAAGTACGTAACGCTTAGTTAACACGTAGACACTCTTATAAAGCACACCTAAACTTGTGCTGTACTGCCAAGCACTCATGGCTATATCCTTCCCACCTTTTATATGAGTGTTAGCAGCAGTTTTCGACGCATACACACACCATGAAGAGGTAATCGATCGATGGGAAAATATGAGCGTGTTTATCAAGACCTGTCAACAAAGATTGATGATGGCACCTACTCGGTAGGATCCCTCCTACCCAGCGAAAAACAGCTCACAGAACATTACGGAGTTTCACGCGAAACAGCTCGTAAAGCCTTAGCTCTCCTGACCAACCGCGGGTACATCCAAAAAATTATGGGTAAAGGATCCATCGTCATTAACCGACCCCAATATGCGCTTCCCGTATCCTTTATCGCTAGTTACCAAGAACTTGCAAATATCAGCGGTTTTAGCTTCTCTAGCAAAGTTATATCGTGCGGCGAAAAAGTTCACCACCCACCACATATCTTTAGGTCTATTACCCCATCATTCCCCACCGGTCCCTATTACTACCTAGAAACCGTGCACTATATTGATGGGGAACCCTCCATTATTGACCGAAACTATATTCTGTGTTCAGTGGTGCCGAGCATTCCGCGCAACGTTGCAGAAGAGTCCCTCTTCACCTACCTTGAAGACACATTAGGGCTTGCTATCTCTTATGCCAGTAAACAAATCAAAATCGAACCAGCAACAATCGATGACCGCGAACGCCTGAACCTAGCCGCCGGAGAATACGTCGGTGTTACCACAACGGTCACAAGCCTTGAAGACACCACAACATTCCAATTCACCGAATCACGCCACCGCGCCGATAAATTTGTGTACCAAGACTTTGCACGCCGACAACGATTCCACCACTAACCGCTAAGGAGTAGGCGACCTTCGCCATACCACTAACTATGCCGTGGACAGAACGCACCATCTATCAGATATACCCAAAATCTTTTTACGATAGTAACGGCGACGGTATCGGAGATATCCGCGGAATTATCGAAAAAATACCCTATATCGCGTCATTAGGAATCGATATGGTGTGGTTTAACCCGTTCTTCGTCTCCCCACAACACGATAACGGATACGACATCTCCGACTACTACAATATCGACCCAAGCATGGGCACCATGGAGGATGTTGAAGAACTCATCCAAAAACTCAACGCCCACAATATCGATGTCATGTTTGATATGGTGCTCAACCACGTATCAACCGAACACCCGTGGTTTCAAAAAGCACTCGCTGGAGAGAAAAAATACCACGACTACTTTTACATCCAAGCACCACAACAAGACGGTTCACTACCGACCAACTGGGAATCTAAATTTGGTGGACCAGCATGGGAATCCTTCGGAAAAACCGGGCTCTACTATCTGCACCTCTACGATAAAACCCAAGCAGACCTCAACTGGCACAACCCTAATGTGCGTGAAGAACTCTTTAACATCGTCAACTTTTGGCTCAACAAAGGAGTACGAGGATTACGCTTTGACGTGCTCAACGTCATCGGTAAAGATAAACAGCTCTGCGACGCACCAGCTGGTGTCGTGGATAAGACACTCTACACCGACACCCCACAAGTTCATTCATGGGTCAAAGAGCTACATCAAAAAACCTTCGGACCATATCAAAACGTCATCACCGTAGGTGAAATGTCCTCAACAACCATCGAACATTCTATTGGGTACACCGAACCTAGCCGAGACGAATTATCGATGGTCTTTAGCTTCCACCACCTCAAAGCGGACTACGACAAAGGACAAAAGTGGACTAACACTCGTTTTGATTTTGCGTTACTCAAAGAAACTCTCAACGAGTGGGCTCTTCGCATGCAAAATGGTGGGGGCTGGAATGCTCTCTTCTTCAACAACCATGACCAGCCCAGAGCACTCAACCGTTTTGGTGATGCACAACAGTATCGCCAAGAATCTGCCACCATGTTAGCGACCGTAACGCACATGCTTCGAGGCACACCTTATATCTACCAAGGTGAAGAAATCGGAATGGTCGATCCAACATACTCCCAGATAAACCAATATGTAGATGTTGAAGCACACCACGCCTATCAGAGCCTACGAGCACAAGGACTCAGCGACGTGGAAGCCTTCAACATTGTTCGTACCAAGGCAAGAGATAACTCACGCGTACCTATGGCGTGGGATCACAGCACCTATGGTGGTTTTAGCGACGTACAACCGTGGCTCATGCCCACCCACGCACAGCAGATTAATGTTGCTCAAGAAGAACGTGATGGAAGAATCCTTCCCTATTATCGGAAGCTCATTCAACTGCGTAAACAATACGCGGTTATTGCCCGCGGAACGTATGCCCCCTATCAATTAGAGCACCCAGACATTTACGCATTCTTCCGTGAAGACCACAAACATCGTATGCTTGTAATCACCAATTTCTACGGCAAAAACAGCACCATTAGCGTGCCTGAAGAGTTCTCTCACGCGCAGATACTACTCAATAACCGTGAAGAAGAACCGCAGCTTACCCAATCAACAATTACTCTTGAACCCTATCAAGCTCTCGTGCTTCTTTACTCGCACTCAGCAGATAAAGAACACTAATCGTTCTTCTTCGAGGAGAAGTGTTCTTCCACCCACTCTTGAGCCACTTGTGAAGGGTTTGCTTTCTCCTGCCCAGAGACTCGACTATTCAGATGAATTAAGTCGTCCGTCGTCAACAGTGCAGACACTTCATCAAGAACTTGTGCTGCAGCATACGAAACATGTTGAGCGTTAATAACGGGTATCACTTGTTGAGCTAAGAAATTATTTTTGGGGTCATCAAGAACCACAAAATTATTCTGAGCAATTGCCGGATCGGTGGAAAAAATATTAGCAACCTGCACTTGATTATCTAATAACGCTTGAACGGTTAACGGCCCACCACCATCGTTAATAGGGTTAAACGAGGCTGGAGTGAAACCATATTTTTCTTTCATACCAGCTAACCCATAAGAACGTTCAGAGAACTCTGGAGGAGCACCAATCGAGAGCTGATCTTGATGTTGAGCGAGGTCAGCAAGAGAACGAATCCCATATTTTTGAGCGGTCTGCTCTGTTACCACCAGAGTATCTTTATCTTCTGCCGGCGAAGCCTGTAAAACGGCTAAAGAAGAAGGCAAAGCCTTAGGCAACGCTTGAAGTATCTCTTCTGGAGACGTTGCAGACGTTTGAGCATCAAAATATAAAAGAAGGTTACCCGAATAGTCGGGAACAACACTAATAGTTCCTTCTTCTAAAGCACCAAGGTACGCCTCACGTGCACCAATTGCTGGTTGTGTCTGAGCCGATAGTCCGCGAAGGTTAAGGGCACTTGCATAAATCTGAGCAATAATCTGAGACTCTGTAAAATCTGCTGAACCGACCACAATAGTCTCAGATGGGTTAGCAGTACCAAAAGCAGTATTTCCAGAAAGCCCACACGAAGAAAGCGCCAACGAGGTAACACCCACACCAGCAAGACCAAATATTTTTCGGCGAGAAAGAGAAGCAGTCATATCAACAAAGTCCTAACGAATATGAGAAGAAGTAACGAGCCGTTGCACCAAGCTCAACAGAATATCGACAAGAAACGCTAAGGCAGCAACAAGAACTACGGCGGCAACCATACGGGTGTAATCTCGAACAGCTAAACCATCAATGAGGTATCGCCCTAACCCGCCAAGATTGATATAAGCCATCACCGTAACCGTAGCGATTACCTGCAACGTGGCGTTACGAATACCACCAAAAATTACGGGTAATGCTAGTGGCACCTCAACCCGCCACAGAATCTGCCATTCTGTAAGACCTTGGGCACGAGCAGCGTCCACTGTTGTAGCGTCCACAGAAGAAATACCGGCATAGGTTCCCGCCAGTAGAGGAGCCAACGCAAGAAGAATCAGAGCCAACGCCGGAGCAGTAAAACCAATACCAAGCCACAACGCAAATAACGTCAACAAACCAAGAGTCGGCAAAGAACGTAAAGCGCCAGTTATCCCAACGATAAGAGACTCTCCCTTACCGGTATGACCGACCCACAAACCTAACGGTATGGCGATAGCCGCAGCAATAAGCAGAATAATCCCCGAATAGCTCAGGTGCTCAATGATGCGCTGCCAAATACCACCAGGAGCTGTCCACGCACCCTCAGCAGTAAACCATGCCCACGTTTTATCAAAAATATTCATAGCTTCCTCCACCGTGTCAGCAATGCGCCTGCGCTAGCTAATAAACGGTCCAAGACGAGAGCCAAAAGAAGAGTTCCAATAATTCCTGTCCAAATTTCAGCTGGTAAGTCACGACGTAAACCGTCGGTAAATAGCGTTCCTAAAGACTGAATACCGATAATAGCTCCCACCGAAACCATGGAAATATTTGATACTAAAGCAACACGTAAACCAGCCATCATCACCGGAATAGCAAGTGGTAATTCTACGAACCAGAAACGAGATATAGGACGATAACCCACAGCAGTAGCAGCTTCAAGGGTTATCGGAGACACTGATTCAAAAGCATCGACAGCCGAACGCACCATCATCGCAATAACGTATAACGTCAATGCCACGTAGACGTTAAGCACTGATGTGATAGAAGTGCCCAAAATCAACGGCATCACCACAAAAAGCGCAAGAGAAGGAATGGTATATAGTAACGCAGCAAAGTTGACGACCGATGAACGTCGAACCTTCCCCCAACGAGTGCTCTTTTCTGTGGAACGTCCATCTCGACGACGACCTAAAGCAAGACGAGCTAAAGGAATGGCTATAAGAGTTCCGGCAATAACCGGAATCACCGATTGAAGAAGATGTAAGACTAGCAGGTGTAACACATAAGTGCTGTTAGAAATCAGCCAGCTCACACACTCACCCCATAACGTCGGTGACGTTCTGCCTCTGTAGCGTCAAGAACATCATCAGAGTTTAGAAGACCTTTAACGTAGCCTTCATCATCAATAACGACGCCCCAACCTGAAGGTGAAGAAAGAACAGAATCTAAAGCGTCACGTAAGTTACCACCTTCACGATACAGCGAACCGCCTGCAACGAGTCTGTTGTCGATAAACCATCCGGCGGGTTTTCCGTCCTCAACGTTAAGTTTCCACCGCTGCCATGGGGTATTGAGACTATCGAGAGGGTACACTTTGAGCCCCTCTCCTGAGGCGAAGGTTAACCGTCGCATGCCACGGTCACGCCCAATAAAGGAAGCCACAAAATCGTTAGCTGGTTCGCGAAGAATTTCCTCTGGAGAACCAACTTGCGCTAACTCCCCCTCAGAAAACACAGCAATATAATCGCCAAGAAGAATTGCCTCATCAATATCATGCGTTACAAAGATAATGGTTCTATTCAAGGTCTTTTGAAGCCTCAATAACTCATCTTGAAGATCTTTACGCACCACCGGATCTACAGCAGAAAACGGTTCGTCCATCAAAAGGATGGAAGAATCATTTGCTAATGCACGAGCAACGCCAACGCGTTGCGCTTGACCGCCAGAAAGCTCTGAAGGGTATCTTTTCGCTAAAGAACGGTCTAAGCCCACCGTGTCCATTAGTTCACACGCTTTTGTGCGAGCAAGTGAACGACGCATACCGTTAAGGCGCGGAACTGTTGCAATGTTATCGACGATAGTTCGATGAGGCATCAGCCCTGCCTGTTGCAACACGTATCCCATAGAACGACGTAGCTGATAGTCACGGATGCTGTGGTTTGGTTCGCCATGAACAAGAATCTCTCCTTGGGTTGGCTCAATCATGCGGTTAATCATGCGCAATGATGTAGTTTTCCCGCAGCCAGAGGGGCCAACAAAAACCGTGATTTTTCCTTCAGGAATACTTAGATTGAGATTGTTAATAGCGGTAACCTCACCGTATTTTTTGGTGACGTTACGAAACTCAATAGCATTCTTGAGGTGATGAGTAGAGTGTGTTTCGTGGTGTAGTTGTCCCACAGGTGTCCTTGTGTTCAATGGAAGGTTTTCGCATAGATGAGGGTAACAATCATCTGATATGTGAAACAGTACAATCTAGAAAATTATTCCCTGCCCATCAAGAAAGGTGGGGTTGCTGAAGATACTACTGAGCAACCCCACCTCCTTGACGTTATGATGATGTTCTGCCTTCGACGCGACTAGCCTTAACTAATCTTGATACCACGTATCAAAGATAGTGACAGGGATAGTTCTCTTATGACGAGTGCGCATAAAACGCTGTTCAAGGTTCTGTGCTACAGCATCAGAGACCGTTTTTCCTTCAAGGTAGTCATCAATATCGTCGTAGCTTAGTCCGAGTTCATCTTCATCGGCACGTCCAGGCACTCCGTCGAGCAAATCTGCAGTGGGTACTTTCTCCCACAGACGCTTCTGTGCACCTAATTCTTTAAGTAATTCGCGGTTCTGACGTTTGTTCAGACCGTATAAAGGAAGGATATCAGCACCGCCATCACCAAACTTTGTGAAAAATCCCGTGATAGATTCGGCGGCATGGTCTGTTCCAACTACTAAAAGATTTTTCTGACCGGCGAGAGCATATTGGGCGATCATGCGTGAGCGAGCCTTGATATTTCCCTTATTAAAATCAGAGGAGCTCTCCCCTAACGCATGAGCAAACTCTTGAGTAAAGCCATCTACTGCGGGAGCAATGTTATAGGTGATGCTCTGCTGAGGTTGAATAAACTCTAAGGCTTGTTGAGCATCAGCTTCATCAAATTGCACCTTATATGGAAGTCGTACCGCAATAAATTCTGCGGGAGTTCCTTCTTCTGCTAGTTTTTCGACAGCGAGCTGGCATAGTCTTCCAGCAAGGGTAGAATCTACGCCACCGCTAATACCTAAAACAAAGCCCCGAGTATGACTTGCTTTGAGGTAATCACAAAGAAATTGCACTCGTTGGCGAATCTCTTCTGCAGGGTTAATGCTGGGTTTGACGCCCATCTGTTCAATAATTTTTGCTTGTATATCGCGCATAGTCCCTATCGTACTCGTGTGCTTATCCCAACCATAGGGGTTTATCCTCCTAAAGGATGATTTATTCTGCAGCTCCCCCCACCCTCATGGTGAGATAGTTACTATGGTTATCATCGAAAACTCTCAGATTCTGATAAGAAAGAGCAACGCTATGAGCGATCAACACCCCTCGGAGCCGATACCTCCAACCGACGCAACAACACCCATGGATTTTTATGGCAACTATACGCATCAGGCACCGCACGATTCTGAGAATTTCTACGATGCTTCAGGTGTAAAAATCAGCGATAAAGAACGAAGCATTGCCGTTTTATCACATATTCTTCCGATTATTTTTCTTTTCCTTTCTGCCGGCACTCTCAGCATCTTTTCTCCTCTGATCATTTGGTTTATCTATCAAGACAACCCAGATTATCGGTTCGCTTCAGCATCTGCAGCCCGCGCTTTTAACTTTAATCTCACTCTGATGACCATCAATATTGTGGCAATTATTCTGACACTTCTCACCTTCGGATTAGCCATTTTTGTACTGTTCATTACATTGGTCATTACATCTCTTATGCTACTGATTTTCCATATCAATGGCGCCCTTTCCGCTCGCCAAGGCACCATTTATGAATATCCACTACAGATTCGTGTTCTTAAATAATTTCTGTTATCAGTTCTACTTGTCATAATAAAATCCATAAAGCAAAGAGTCCTTGTTGTTCGTGCTGCAGCACGAACAACAAGGACTCTTATTATCTAGTGGAATATCATTCCACTAGATTGTTTTAGCGTCCGGAGAGAACTCCACGATCGTAACGATAGATAAACGCTGCCATCTGATCACGATTCACTGGTGACAGGGCACGGAAGGTTCCATCTGGCCAACCGCGAGTAATACCCTGCTCTTCCATCCATGAAATCTCCTTGTAGAAGACGTAATCCGTGGAAAGATCACTGAAAGCAGAAACGCTTGGTGCAGTGTACTCTGGTGATCCTGCCATGCGGTAGAAGAACGCTGCCATCTGATCGCGATTCACAGGAGTCATGGGGCGGAAGGTTCCATCTGGCCAACCACGAGTAATACCCTGATCGTGCATCCATGCAATTTCCTTGTAGAAGACGTAATCCGTAGGAACATCCTTGAAGGGGGATACGCTTGGTGCAGTGTACTGAGGTGATCCTGCCATGCGGTAGAAGAACGCTGCCATCTGATCGCGATTCACAGGAGTGAATGGACGGAACGAACCGTCTGGCCAACCACGAGTAATACCGCGTTGAGCTAACCAAGAAATTTCCTGATAGAAAGGATGAGTCTTGGAAACGTCAGTGAAGTGCGGGTCAAAAGCGGTGATAGGCTCTTCAGCCGATACTGCCATAACCTGTGCACGATCACCGTGAACACCCTGTTTGATGCCGGAGAGGTTTCCGGTCGCGTTATGAGTGAAAAGGAACAACGCCTTATCGTCTTTGTTGGTACCGTTACGGTGAGCTTGGAGTTTGTCGCCCGCTTTGAAAAGAACGGGAGTCAAGAAGTCATCAGAGCTGAACCATAGTTCAGGTGCTACAGGGTTGTAGGTGATGACATCACTCGTATCAACCGGAAGGCTTTCACCGGTTTCTGGATCAAGGTTACCAAGATACTTGCTGAATGCTTTGACCTGGTAATTGATGGTTACTGGCGAAGAGCCGTCGATACCCAATGCAGATAGGCGGATAGGAAGAACCAAGGTGTTGCTGTCCATAGTATTGGTATCGACGTCACCGAAAGCACCGTTGAGAGGAAGGATATCGAGAACCTCAACTTTTCCGCTAGCGTTTGGTCCTTTAAGCGCCACCACTGGGTAGTCCAAGCCCTTAGGCATCATGGTGTATGCGGTGTAGTCAGTAGTACCATCGTTATTTGTATCGATAGATACTTCAAACGATGCATCAGATGGGGTCAAGGAATCCCATGTTCCCCAAGTAGAGATACCAATACCGAGCATGGCCTCGCTGGGGTCACCCTTTTCAGCAAGAATCTGAGGCAGAGTTGAAGAAGCACCAACGTACTGCAAATCTGCAGACTGCATGGTAGGTCCGTTCAGGTCACCGGTGGGAATACGTCCACTGGTGTAACCTAGCTGGAAAGCTCCAAGACCAGCACGGTATCCCTTAAGATCAAGGTTCTTACCACTGATAGTTAGTTCTTTTTCAAGGGAACGTCCGAAGTCAATATTCTCTCCATCAACTTTAAGTGAGGAAGAGGGCTTCGGAGCAATGTGCAGTGGTACACGAAGGTGGCTTTGAGCATCACGAAGCTCTAAACGACCAGAATCAGTAGCAATAAACTGTCGTTCGTATTCGCCAAGCTGCTTTTCAACAGTTGCCTTATCAAAGGTCTTTTCCATGCGATTGCGATCGATATGAGCAGTAATCACAATGGTCTTTTTCTGTCCTGCGCCAACAGTAACAGATTCAGGGTAACTAAAATCTACGCCAGGCATATCAACGCTTGGAGCGTAGGATACCTTGAAAGTGCGCTCAGAAGCGGACTTGTTTTCAACAGTAAGTTTACGCGCGAAAGTTGCGGTATCTTCAGTAACTTCTACAACACCGAATGCGACAGAGACCTGCTGAGGTGAGTCAGCGTTGTACACCAAAACATCGTTGTTGATAGCAGCTAGAGCATCGACACGTCCGCTACCGGTACGCTCCACAGAATAGATGTTTCCTTCACTATCACGAACATCGTGAGTAGCGGTGTTCATGATAGTGCTCTTAACCTGAGCTGGAGTGTAGTCTTTGTGGGCTTCCATCACGAGTGCAGCAATGCCAGCAACATGTGGAGTTGCCATAGAAGTACCGCTCATGGTCAAGGAACCGTTGCCCAACCCGACACCAGCGGAAACGATGCTTGTACCAGGTGCAGCAACATCTGGTTTAACGTTTCCGTAGCTTCCATGGTCACCACGAGAGGAGCTTGTATTCAATGTGTCAAAGTTGCCAGATTCGAATTGCATAGCGCCACGCCATTCAGGGTTAACCTGAATCTTGAGGTTTCCGGCAGCAGCAGCGGTACGAACCTTTGCTGCACTGGACTTGTTCAAACGAACACCAGGAATGGTACGGTTACCAGCAATACCAGCATTTTCTGCTTCAACAGCGCCGGCAAGGACAACACCCTTACCGCCAGCAGCTTCAATGTTGTTGAAACGTGTTGCAGAACCACAGGGGAAGGAACCTGGTTCATCTTCCCAGTCAATCCATACCCATTTGCCCGCGAAGTCGACACCGTCAAAAGCGTTACAACCGAAGCGATTATCAGCTGGTGCCATAACGACGTCACCCATCAGGTCTTCTGGTCGAGCGGCATCATAGTCAAAGTTGACGCTGTAGTCACCGATTAAGTCCATAGGCTTATCAGACCCAACAGTAGCAACGACCTTATCGCCGTGTGCGATAGATCCAACCGAGTTAGCAACGGTCAAAGCACTTGGGGCGTTGCCGGGGTTACCACCAATAGAGTAGATATCGTCAGAATTACCAGCAGCAACGACAGAAAGGACGCCCGCACGAGTCAGAGCTTCGACAATAGCGTTTTCAGGGTCATCAACAGGTCCGTAGTCAGCGCCAAGAGACATGTTCACAACTTGAGCCATATCGTCAAAGTTGCCATCACCGTTAGGATCAAGCACGCGGTCGAGAGCCTCGCCAGTAAGGTTAGTGCTACCATCACAACCGAATACACGCAGGCTCACGAGCTTTGCTTCTGGAGCAGAGCCAGGACCAATTTGCATATTGTGGACGTCATCCGCAGTGAGTTTGTTATAGTCGCCTTGGAATGTTTCGCCGTCAGAGTTAACACCGTATCCAGCAGCAGTACCTGCTACGTGAGTTCCATGTCCAGCGGCTTTACAGTCTAGCGGGTTGTTATCTGGTTTCGGGATGCTTGTTTCAGGATTCCGTGCATCGTAATCATCACCAGCAAAGTCGTATCCGCCCACAAATTTCTGTGGGTTGTATAGTCCTGAACGGGTAGAAGGAAGATCCGTTGAGTTCTTCGCCTTTTGATAGGCTTCCTCAGTTCCAGGGCCACCAAAATCGGCGTGAGTGTAATCAAGTCCTGTGTCAATCACAGCGATGGTGACGTCTTTACCAGTCTTTCCGGTATTAACCCATGAAGCCAGTGCTTTAGTGTCTACGTCAGAAACAGAGTTTGCAGGGAATTTCTGGGTAATAGGAGTAATGCGTTCAACGTCTTTACGCTTCGCAAGCTGTCGAATAGCTTCAGCATCACCAAGAATAGCTGCACCACGAACAGTGTTGTGAGTGGTGTACAGCAATGTCGCATCAGAGTTCTGAGCGACAGATTGCCCTTGAGATTCAACGGCAGAGGCAATTGACTGCACGCGGCCTTTAGCTTCTACCGGCGCTTTATCGCCGTTGAGAACTTCGGCGGGCTGGGTTAGTTCGAATGCGCCTTGGCCTTTGAACTGAACAAAAGCTGCAATTTTTCCTTCAGCTTTTTTCATGGATTCAGACAAAACTTCGTTTGCTGCATCCTTCAGGTTAGTGATAGGCGATTGGCTATTGGACTCAGTAATAACTGCCTGTGCGCCGGGGAGCATGGATACTGCCATGCTGACTCCAGCAACAGTAGCTATACATGAGCGAGCCACTTTCCTACCGAAAGGGTGGTGTTTCATAGAAAACTCCTGTGAATTCAACATTACGCGAGTGACACGTAACACTCATGTTCCCTAGCATTACGGTGCAGGTCAAGTAAGAAACAGTTAATTGCCCATTAAAACGCCTAGTAATTCCACAATATGGAATTTTGGGTAGAAATGACCTCATCTCACCACCACCCACAACGCACAACACCAAAAGCAAACTGACTATCACATCAACACGGAATACACACAGCTACACCACAAAGCTATAGCCAGCCGAATAAATCACTGTATTCTAGTACATGGTGTGTTTTCTGAGCCGTATCAAAAAGCTAACAACCCTCAAAACACTTTGAGAATCACAACGCCACTAAGCTATGGACAGCACACACCGCACTGTTCGTGAAATCCGAACGGTGAAGCACTCAAAGGAGCATGACCCAATATGCCAGCAATAGTTATCGTCGGCGCTCAATGGGGCGACGAAGGTAAAGGTAAAGCAACTGACCTCCTCGGCGGAAGAGTCGACTACGTCGTCAAACCCAACGGAGGAAACAACGCCGGACACACCGTCGTCGTTAACGGTCAGAAATTCGAGCTAAAACTCCTACCCGCCGGTATCCTCTCTGAAAACGCAACCCCCGTCATCGGAAACGGCGTCGTCATCAACCCCGAAGCACTCTTCGAAGAAATTGACGGACTCGAAGCACGCGGAGCAGACACCTCAAAACTCAAAATCTCCGCAAATGCACACCTCGTTGCCCCCTACCACCAGACCATGGACAAGGTAACCGAACGCTTCCTCGGCAAACGAGCCATCGGCACCACCGGACGAGGAATCGGCCCCACCTATATGGATAAAGTAGGACGCCTCGGCATCCGCGTACAAGACATCCTCGACGAATCCATCTTGCGTCAAAAAGTTGAAGGCGCACTCCGCCAAAAAAATGAACTCCTCGTCAAGGTCTACAACCGCCGACACGTAGAAGTTGAAGAAATCGTCGAGTACTTCATGCAATACGCAGACCGACTCAAACCCATGATTGTTGAATCCACCCAACTACTCAACAACGCACTCGACGAAGGTAAAACCCTCCTTATGGAAGGTGGACAAGCGACTTTCCTCGACGTAGACCACGGAACATACCCCTTCGTCACCTCCTCAAACCCCACCGCCGGCGGAGCATCAGTCGGTTCAGGAGTCGGACCCACCCGCATTTCACGAGTCATCGGAATCCAAAAGGCCTACACCACTCGTGTGGGTGCGGGCCCCTTCCCCACCGAACTCTTTGACGAGATGGGAGACTTCCTCCGAACCACCGGCGGAGAATTCGGTGTTAACACCGGACGGCCTCGCCGTTGCGGCTGGTACGATGCCGTTCTCGCACGCCAAGCTGTACGCATTAACGGGTTTACCGACTTGTTCATCACCAAATTGGATGTGCTTACCGGTCTCGAAAAAATTCCTGTCTGCGTCGCCTACGACGTCGACGGAGTACGCCACGACGAAATGCCCATGACACAATCTGAGTTCCACCACGCAAAACCCATTTTCGAATATTTTGACGGCTGGAATGAAGACATCACCGGAGCAAAAACCCTCGAAGACCTCCCCGAGAACGCCCGCAAATACGTCGAAAAACTTGAAGAAATTTCTGGTTGCCGTATCTCTGCCATCGGTGTTGGACCCGACCGCGATAACACCATCGTCGTCCGAGATCTTATCGACAACGACTAATATTCCATCCACTACGTCAAAGGGTGGTGTGCTGTTCCCCATTTCTCAGGGAACAACACGCCACCCTTTGGCATATTAACAACGACCTTGTGAACGACGCGAAGCGGAACTCTTCATATCACCAAATCCCATCACCACGGCACCAGCTAAGACGAGTACCGCCCAAATCCACCAAGCAACAGAAAAACCAGCTACTTGTGCCATCGCACCAACAGCTAAACCGCCTAACCCCGTACCAATATCAAAGTTTGAGTTCCATAGAACAGCTGCACCAGCACCATTTTTAGCCCCAGCATCTGCCAAGGCACGCACCATAGAAACACTCTGCAAGAACCCATAACCAATACCTAAAATAACGGTGGAGACAATAAAAACTGTGGCACGAGAAGAACCTTCTTCCATGCCTGCAGAAATACCGATACCAGCAATACCCACCGAAGAAGCACCCAAAATAGGGGTCATCAAAATACGTGTACCCCAGCGATCAGTCAAAGAACCACCGTATAAACGGGTTGGAACCCCCACCGCCGTCAAACACAATAACGCTAACGTTGCCAGTGCCGGTGTATAACCTAGCTCGGTAGCAAACGTAAAGAATGCTCCGCCAGCGGCAGTAATTAATGTCAAGGTCAAAAGAGCCGGCCAGATTCTAAGAATTACAAGACCAAGACCATCTACACCTTCGCCAGAAGGTTCAGCAGAAGTCTGTTCTTCTACAAGACGCCCTAACTTCCATGCAAAGGGAGCACCAACTACCGCGATGAGTCCACTGCTGAGCACAAAACCGTACCCGAGAACCTCAATAAGCCACGGCGCAAGAGGAGTAAAAATAACTTGCGGAATAGCGGCAGCTAAACCATATAAGCCAACAGCAGTCCCTCGACGGTGACTAGGAATAAGAATAGACAACGCTGTTGAGCCGCACACCGTCACAATACCAAAACCAATACCGCGCAAAGCAGAACTTAAAAGAACCACCCATAGGTCTGAGCTAAGAGCCTGTAATGGTGAAGGGAGGCCCATGAATAAAGTGCCTGCGCACACTGTGACGGGCCAGCCGATATAGGTTAACATTTTGCGTACCGCAACCAGCTGAGTTAAGACGGTAACTCCCATGAGGGTAGCTGTCACTAAACCCGCCCCAGAAGCACCAGCACCTCCAGCAGTAACCCATGCAGGAGACGCCGGAAGAAGTATTGATAAGCTACTCATCACGGCAGCAAAGGTGGCAAGAATAGGAACCATGCCGGGCATACGAAGAACGTTCTCTTGCATCTTTTCTTTCTATCAGAGGAGTAACTGTCGGCAAAAACACCGACAAACTAGCGTATCACTCCAAAACAATATCTACAGAAGCTTTACGATTGTTGCTATGCCTATTCTCGTCAACACCATCAACCTGCCCGACGGTTCTTCAACTAGTAGCGATTCTTTAGAGAACACGCATTCACTATTACGTGAACAGCCAGAGTCTGTAGCGTTTATTGGAATGAGAGATCCCAGCGTTGAAGAGATGCGAAGTCTCGTTGAAAAATTTGGGATGAATGAGCTCGCAGTAGAAGACTCGATGGAAGGTCATCAACGAGCCAAAATTGACCGTTATGGCGACAGCTATTTTTTGGTGTTACGACCGGCAGTGTACCGTGACCGTGAAGAAGAGATTCGACTCGGTGAAATTCACTTATTCATGGGGCCAAATTTTCTTGTCAGTATCATCAAAGACTACCTACGAGAAGAGCAGGATATTCGTCAGCTCTTCGCTCAAATTGCAGGGCAAATGGGTGGGCAAGACAGCTCATGGGACATGATGCACCTCATTCTTGACGCCGTAGTTGATGGTTACACCCCTGTTATTGATGGTTTAGAGAATGATGGCGACGAAATTGAAGACAGTCTCTTCTCACGTGAAGATGTAGATTCTTCTAAAATCTCACAACGTATTTATGAACTACTCAACGAGGTTGCAGACTTTAAACGTGCATGTAAACCTATGACAACAATTCTTGACCTGTTAATGGGTAGGCTCAGAATGCTCCGATACCGTGATGATTCTGAAGAACAGTTAGAAATTCTTCGCCGTTTCCGAGATGTGCACGACCACGCCATTCTTGTCAATGAACGTCTTGACGATTTACGCAACTCGTTACAAAACGCTTTAGAGGTCAACAGTACCCTTGTCGCAGAACGACAAAACGATGATATGAAGAGAATTTCAGCGTGGGCGGCAATTCTTGTTGCTCCAACGATTATCGGAGCTATCTACGGTATGAACTTTGATAACATGCCAGAGCTTCATTGGAAGTATGGTTACCCGTTTTCTCTTGCACTAATGTTTGGTATATCCATGTTTTTGTGGGGGCTGTTTAAGCGTAAAGATTGGTTATAAAAGAACCGCTCTGTACATATCATAAAATCTGGTTTCATAAGATGATGTTGAACCGTTAACGGTATATCGCATCATCTCTAAGATACTATTCCAGTATTACTGGCTATCGGAAGAATAATGATGAAATTTCTACTCGTTCCCGGATATATGAACTGTACACCGGGGCACTGGAGCCGGTGGCTCTCAGAAACGTACCAAGACTTCATCACGGTAGAACAAGACGACTGGGCACACCCTATCCGAGAACAGTGGTTACAACAACTTCACCACACCATCACTCATATCACAGAGCCGTTATTCCTCATTGGTCATAGCTGTGGTGGTGCACTTATCGCCCAATGGGCAGAAGAATACGGGCAAGAAACCCATAGTGCCCCTGTCCTTGGTGGTATTCTTGTCGCTCCTGCCGATGTAGAATCTGCAACCCTATACCCCGACATTAAAGCCCAATCACCATTACCTAGCGGGAAACTCCCCTTACCTCTCCATATCATTGCTTCAACCAATGACCCCAACACCACCGTCGAACGCTCCAAAGAGTTTGCCCAACGCTGGGGAACAACTTTAGAGTTCGTCAAAGATGGAGGTCATTTAGATACGCCTGACGGGTTTGGGCAGTGGCCGTATCTTGCACATTTGATTGAAGAACGCTCTGGGCAAAAGTTACGCCCGCACAACTAATAGCTATGATGCGGGCGTAACTGGTCAGTGTGAGTTAGAGAGTTGGAAGAGTATAGAACCCTTCAATAGCTCTTGTCATATATGCCATATCATCTATATGGCACATTTCTCGAGCAGAATGCATAGAGAGCAAGCCAATTCCCACGTCGATGGTTCGGATACCTAGACGGGTTGCCGTAATAGGCCCGATAGTGCTTCCGCAAGGAACATTATTATTCGAGACAAACTCCTGATAGGGCACTTCTGCGTGACGGCAAGCTAACGCAAAAATACCGGCGCCGATGGAATCTGTTGCATACCGTTGGTTAGCATTGATTTTGAGAAGTGGCCCGTGCCCTGGTTGAGGTCGCACCTGAGTGTCGTGGTGTCCGCTATAGTTCGGGTGGACGAGATGCCCCGCGTCAGAAGATAGACACACTGAGCTTGCAATAGAGCGCAAATATTCTTCCTGAGTTTCTTCACGTGTCTGTGAAATACGTTTAATGACGTCCTCTAAGAAGGGCCCCGCAGCACCAGAACGTGTTTCTGAACCGATTTCTTCATGATCGAACGCTGCCAGCATGACGGTATGTTCAGCTGTTTCGTCGTACCCAGCGGTTACGTAACGTTCGAGTGCGCATAATCCTGCATGCACAGAAGACAGGTTATCTAAACGTCCAGATGCGAGGAATTCTTTGTTGGCGCCAAAGGTTTCAGGGTGTTGGTAGTCGGCAAAAAGTAAATCGTAGCCAAGGATATCTTCTGTAGCGATATCTTCCTCTGTGCCGTGTTCTACGAGGTAGCCGAGGACATCATTCTCTGTTTTGTCGGTTCCCCATACGGGGTAGAGGTTCTGTTGTTTGTTGAGTTGGAGTCCTTGGTTAACGTCTCTATCAAGGTGTATGGCTAGCTGTGGGATACGTGCCATCGCACCAGTTGAGACGAGAACGTTTCGGGTGGAGGCACCATCTTTGACGGTTAGACGTCCAGCTAGACGGAGTTCTCTATCAAGCCAAGAGTTCAGGAGTGCACCACCGTAGACTTCAACGCCGACTTGATTCCAGCCTAATGTTGAAATCGAAGACTGTGGCTTAACTTTGAAGCTAGGTGAGTCTGTGTGAGCACCTAAGATACGGTATTGGCTAAGATGTGTCTTTTGTCCGCCAGCCCAAGCGATGATGGCGCCATCTCTGATGACGAAGAATCGCCCTGTTGCAGTGTTTTTTGGCCAGCTTTCTTGTTCTGAGAGTTCGTAGAAACCAGCTTTTTTAAGGCGTGAGGCAACTTGTTCAACGGCGTGGAAGCTAGTTGGTGAAGCAGCAACAAAACGGGCAAGATCATCTATATTTGTACGAGCATCAACAGTCATGCTTCTATCCTATAACTACTGATACTTTATAGACGATCTTGCCCGTTGTTCTCAGAGGAAGATCTATCGTGGGATAGATTTTCCGTGAGTCATAGCAACACTGAATGTTTGTGTATTGTGGATACCCATTTTGCGTGCTGAGAGCATCACAATGAGCACGATAATGAGTTGTATGCTCAAAGCTCCGAGGAATTCTCCTGCTGTGGAGCCTTCCTGAGCGAAGGGGTCAGCTAGTCCAAGGCTTCCCATGAACATGACCCAAAGGTTGTTAACGACGTGCAGTGCGATGCCTGCTTCAAGACCACCAGTTTTCCATGTTAGGAATCCGGCAACTAAGCCCATGGTGAGTACGGACATTTGCGCCCAAAAATCGTATCTGTGGCCGAGCATAAAGAGTACGGCAGGTAGCGTAATAACGATGATGGGGTTACGTATCCACCGTCCGAGGGTTTGCATGAGGTAGCCGCGGAAGACAAGTTCTTCTGCGTAGCATTGGATGGGGGTAATCGTAAAGACGAGGACGAGGAGCCATACAAGGTTTTTACCAGGAGATTCAACGTCTGGGGCTTGGACGCTTTCGCCTAATGCGTTGATGAGCATGGGCAGTACGATGTATCCGATGATGGCGATAGCGAAGCAGAAACCCATCCAGCTCCAACGGATTTTTCCGTAGACGGAATGTACTAGCCCCCAAGGTTTTGGCCCGGTTACGAGCCGTGCTAAGAACATGGAGGGATAAAGAAGCGCGACGGAGCCGAAGACTAAAGCAAAGATGAGGGGGTCTTTGAGTGCAAGGCTCTGTAGGCTTTGCAGGTTAAGGGCGATGTTTTGCGGTCCGAGGATAGAGGCAAAGGCTATGCCGAGGGCTATGGAGAATCCGAGGTAGAAGAGTCCGCCGAGGAGGCCTTCTGCAAGGGGTGACCACCAGCGGGTACGGGGGTCGGCGTGAGAGAGACGGTGGTATGCGAGGGTACGTTCTTCTACCGGTACGTGGTAGATAAAGGGTTGTCCGACAGCGGGCTGGGGTGTTTGCTGTGGTGCTGGTTTGTGTGAGTTTTCCTGCTGGTTTTTTTGTTGCCAGGGTATGTGGATATTCTCTCGATGAGGTTGTTGTTCTACTGCCATGTTTCTAGCCTAATTTTCCTTGTGTGTTTTTTCATCAGCCTTAGGGAGTATAAAGCGTTTTATTGGCGCGTTGTGTGCCCTATTGTGAGGTTGTTATTCTTCTGTTTTTAGGTTTTTATTGCATGCGAGTTGGGTATATAGCTGATTTGGAATATGACGGTTTTGTGGAGGGTGCAGCCTTTTCTTTCACGACGATGCCATATTCTTTGAAGATATTTGAGGCGTAAAAAATGGTGCGTTCACTGTCATGAATGCACCACTTTAATTTAATGTTATGGACTGTTATACAAGTGGCTTATTTGTAGTTTTTAGAGAACTGTATATCCAAAGCAGTACGGCGCTAAAGAGTGCCGTAATGGGAATTGCCGAGAGAATAAGCCCTAGCGGTGCAATATCTTCCAGACGATCAAGGGAACCGTGTACAGCGATACCAATCCACATCGGTGAAATATAGAGTCCAACAACACCTACCCAGGAGAACACCAACGCGCTCATTCGAACGGCTGAGGACATCTGATCGATAAATAGGGGGAATGCATCCGCCCACAGAGCAATTGCTAGTAGCGGCAACCATGTGTTGTGGTGAGACCAGCTAATGGGAGAGATAGAGACCATTAAGAAGGCGTTGAGTGCTATCTGTGAGATGAGCAGTTGACGTTGTTCTAGACGGTAGATAAGCCATGCTGTACCTGCCATGAGCAATGCAATAAGCCCGTAGTGTAAAACTTTGAGTAGTATCCCCGAACTTAGCCCAAAGTGCATGAGCCAGCCCTGAATAGAGATGTTATCGAGGTAGTTCGTATTTCCGACACGGGAGGGGTCAGAAACCGCTGAGGTCCAGAATTCGATAGCTTCTTGGGGTAGGAAGATGAAACCAATAATGATAGTTATGAAGAAACTTGCACCTAAGGTTATGACGCCTTTGAAGTCTTTACGCATGAGCAGAATAAGCCCAAAAGCCAGAGGGGTAAGTTTGATACCACCGGCTATGCCAATAAATAGTCCGCGAGGAATACGCGTAGCTGGGCGGATAAAATCCCAAAGAACAAGAAGCATAATGAGCGGGTTAATCTGAACGAGCCCTAGCCCACGACGCCAAGGGCCTGAAAGCAAAATGATGGCAGCAAGCAAAGCAATGGTGCCGTATCGTCCGAGGCGGTGTTGAAGAGGTAAGGTACGCCCTCGTTTTTGCACATAATTGTAGATAAGGGTTGCAACCCACCATGCAACAGCGTAGGCGAGTATCATCATCAGGAAAATGCCTACTTTTTGGGGTAAGAACGCAAAGGGTAAGAACAAAAGTGCCGCAAAGGGAGGGTAGGTGAAAGGCAACGCAAAATCTGGGCCAAGGCGCAATAGGTCAATGACGTAGAGTTCTTTGTCAAAGCCTTCATTATGAAAAATGGTCATGGCCCCAGAACGGTACACCGAAAAGTCTAGTCCACCGATGCTCAGCGAATACATGAGGTTACCGATACAGACAACGGCTAACGCTGCATATGCGTATCGTTGCAACTGCGGTGTGTTTGGCCAAGATTCTCGGGGTGATATTTTCATGGTGCTCCGGTTCTGAAAGGTAACGACATAAAGGGTATATATTACCGTTATTTAGTAGTTTCTGAGGAGTTATTTTTTGTTGAAGTTGCTACCAAACGGGTGCTTCCATGACGATGTGGGGTCTTTTGTGCTGGTGGTTTAGGTGGCTTATTTTCTTTAGGTGGTAGCGCTGCAATGATAAGGCTGACTTCTATCACTAGTAGCAGTAGCGCAACATAGTACAAGTAGGGTGAGGGGTATAAGCTGGTGAAACTTGTAGCGAATCCTACGACTGTTGCCACGAGAGTTAAGAGCGCTAAGCCGAGTATGGTGAAGTGCCCAATTTTATATTTATCGGCAGCTTGAGGGTTACGGAATACAAGGTAACTTTGTAGCAGGATAAAGATAATGGGGAAGAATACTTGACCTGTAATTCCCATAGAGTCATTGGTGTACGAGAACATTCCCATTGCTTGGGTGATGAGTGTGGCAACAAGAAGTAAGGATACTGGCAAAGATTTCACGCAGGCTAGTCTACATCTTTTACTCGAGGTTGCGTTCTGATTTTTTTAGGAGCCTTATAATCGCAAGTAAAGTCACCACTTTTAGGTATAAAGGATGAGACGTTGACACATCGCGGTAATCAGCCAGTACGAACTTTTCTCACGGGGGCTCGCCCGATTCCCCAAGAATTTGTTGATCAGGCGTCAGGTCGAGCGACGTGGCATCGTAAGGTTGGTCGGCCAGTAACATTTTGGTTAGTGGTTTTGCCGTTCGTGCTTCTTGCGAAGCCTTGGGTTCCATCTTTCTCGTGGCTTGTTGTTCACATTGTGACGTTGGGGCTTATTACAACATCGATTATGGTGTGGAGTCAGCATTTTACGGAGGCGTTGCTGAAGAATCGTTTGCCTGAGTCAGCTCGACTATGGCAGGTACGTCGTATTTACACGCTGACCGTAGCAATTTTTGTCATTATTGCGGGGATGCTGAATAATATCTTTGCGCTGACTTTTATGGGTTCTTTAGCGGTTGGTATTGTTCTTACTTGCCATGGTTTTTCTTTACTATGGCAGTTGAAGAAGGCTCTGCCAGCACGTTTTAGATCCACTGTTTATTTTTATATTGTGGCGGCATGGACGCTTCCATTAGGTGCCGTATGCGGTGCTTTATTGACCTATCCTCCGGTAATTCATCGCTGGTATGCGCAGCTGCTTCTTGCTCATGAAGCGATTAATATTCTTGGTTTTGTGGGTATTACCGTTGTTGGTACGTTGATGACGTTATGGCCGACGATGTTGCGCACCAGAATGCACCCACAAGCAGTACGTTTGTCACTGGTAGCTTTAGCAATGATGAGCTGGTCGGTACTTGTTATTTTGTTAGGTGCATTCATTGGTGCGTACTATGTTTCGGGGGCTGGGTTTGTTCTTTATGCTGTGGCTATTGGGTTGGTTCTGGTGTTGATGGTTCAAACCTGTGCTGCTAAAAAGCCGGTTGATTATTCTACCGGTTCGGTGTTGTGTGCGGTGTTCTGGTTGTTTATTGCGGTTGTTGTGGCGTCATTTTTGGTGTTGAATGCTTCGTCTTTTGCTGATGTCAACATGCGTGTTTTGACGCCCATATTTGTTGCAGGGTTTTTATTGCAGGTTCTTTTAGGTTCTATGACGTATCTTTTTCCGGTGCAGATTGGTGGTGGGCCTTCTGCGGTGCGTTCCGCTAATGCTATTTTTAATCGTTATGCGTGGGTGCGGATTAGTGTTATTAATCTGGCGTTATTGGTCTCTGTTGGTTTTGAGTATGTTGAGCGTCCTCTTCCTCCATTGACGGCGAGTTTAGGGGTGTTAGGATTCTGCGCTTTTATTCCGTTAATGGTTCTTTCGGTGAGGGCGTCGGTTAGGGGGCGTGCTCGGCTTCTTGAGGCTCAGTCTCGCGGTGAGAAAGTGCAGTTTAGCTTGGAGCAGACGACTCAGCAGATTCCGGCTATTGGTCGGGAGGTGTCTGTGGGTGTTGCGCTGGTGATGTTTGCGCTTATTGTCGATGGGTTCTTCTTTTTATAAGTGTCTAGTTCTGATTCGTGGTGGTTTTGTTTCCGATGTGGTTCTTCCTCGTCGTACGTCAGAGAAACGCTCACGATAATTTGGGTTAGTGTATCTAAGCAGAGATTTACCTCGAATTTTAGGTTAGTCTAGTATCCGATGACTGCAGAAAAAACTTCACGTTCTCCTTTTATAGTCCGCATCTTCTCTGGCGTGCTCGCTCATTGGCAGGTTATTGCTTCAGCGGGTTTGCTGGCCGGCGGTGTGGCTGGTCTTGCCGCAACATATACAGATTATTGTGGTGAGACTGATTTGACGTATGCTCCTGTGGTGATTCATGAAGATCTTAAGCGAGCTTCTGAAGAGTCTGGTATTCGCACTGGTTTTCTTGCGGCTCAGTTAGAGACAGAATCTCATTGGAGAGTAGAAGCCTCATCTCATGCCGGCGCTCAGGGGTTAGCGCAGTTTACACCTGATACTTGGGAGATTTGGGGCCAGGGCGATATTTCTAACCCTCATGCTTCGGTTCGCGCTCAAGGCAAGTATCTTGCGTATCTGAAAGAGCGTCTTGCTCCTTTAGCTAAGACACCGCAAGAACTTCAGGATTTTGTTTTTGCTGGATATAACGCAGGCCCCGGAGCTGTCGAAGAGTACCGTGGAGTACCGCCGTATGGTGAGACTCAAAATTATGTGAAGAGTATTAATAAACTTGCTTCATCAAAGTACAAGGTTACTTGTGACCCGGATCCACATTATTCTGTCGAGAAACTTAAGTATCGTCAGTAATGTTCACTTCCCGGTATCTTCTTAAACGTTAGTTTGCATAGTGTATGGTTTGATGCCGTACAAGAGGATATTGAATAAGTTCTTTGCCGTTGGTATCGCAGGAAGACATCTCTATAGCATTGATACAGCTATTGTCGTATGTTTTGTAATAGTAGATACCACGGGAAGTATTGCAGCAGGACGAATACACCGTATGTTCGCATTCTCCTTGCTCATTAAAACAAGAACCTTTAACCATCCCAACATTGTCGAGAATGTGGAAGAACTGGCTTACAGCTACTGTTTCTTGTTGGTTTTCTGCTGTTTCTTGCAATATTTTTAGATGATTCAAAGTGCTAGAGCGCAAGAAAACAGCTTTGACGAACCGTGATGCTGGTGAGCTGTCGCCAGGTAGTCCAAAACCGCCGAAGCCAACACCCACAGGATTCAAGGGTTGTTCTGGTGCAACGTTATTCGCAGGCCATTCCGGCGTGAGATTAATATAGTTTTTGATGTTCTCAAGATGGTAAGGAAATGGCGGGTTATTAGTCAGGACGCCGAAGGGATTATCGTAAAATTTTAGCCCTTCAGTGGTGGATTCTATAACTATTGATTTTTGTGAGTCGCTGACCATCCAGTGCAAGGGTGCTAACGGCATATTTTGCGCAAAAGCAATATGGGTGAGGTTCAGGTTCGGCAGCACAACTTTTAGCTCATCTACACTTGCGTATCTGCTAAGAACCCAAGGAATTAGCTCGTAAGGTGAAACATTAGTTTTCTCGTGGTGAGGCTCAAAATAATGTGCATTATCCGGAAAATTTAGTCCAGCAATGCTGAGACCTTTTTCATTGCTTGCTTCAGCGTATAGAGGGTAGTTGTTCACAACGGTGGCCATACCAATCATGCAGTAATGCGATGGGGAGGAAGAACCGTCGGTGAAGTTGAAGGTGTAGTTTCGTGGAGTGATGACGACTTCTTCGCCGAATCCGCAATTTAGGTCTAGGTTCCTCCCGTAATAGGTCTCTCCGTTGACGGAAAAGGTGAGGGCCGTACACATGGCTATTGTCTCCTGAAGATTTTAAGACGTTATGTGAGAGGTGTTAGTGGTGCATATGTTTATGACGAGAAATCGCTCATGAGGTGTGCGTAATCGGTAAAGAGTCCGGTTACTCCCCAGTTCACTAATTCGTTAGCGCGAGCGCGAGAGTTTACGGTCCATACGTTGATATCGTATCCTGCATCTCTCATCTGTTGGGTGAGTTTTTCTGTCATGACGCTATCTTCTGGGTGGATAGCGTCTACCTCTAGCATTTGGACTACCGATAACCAGTCTGGTTGTAGCATTTCTGCGGTAAAGAGCGCCGCTGTTTTATGTCGGGGGGAACGACGCGAGAATTCGTTGAGAAGCACATGGTTGAAAGAGCTGACGAGGACTTCTCGTTCAGGGTTGAGTCGTTCAAGTTCTGCAATGACGGCGTCAAGTAGCTGGTAACTTCTTTCTGCGCCTTGTTCATTGGATTTAATTTCGATGTTGGCGTTAAGGCCTTCGGCGTTCATGAGATCAATGAGTTCGGCGAGGGTGGGTATTTTTTCTCCACGGTATTTCTCGTTGAACCATGAGCCTGCGTCAATGTTTTTGAGGTCTTCTTGAGTGATGTCGTAGAGGGTTTTGGTGCTGTTGGTAGTGCGTGCTAGTGAGGTGTCGTGCATGAGTACGGGTGTTCCGTCGGCGAGGATGTCGACGTCTGTTTCGAACCATGTCACGTTGTGTTCACAGCATGCTTTGATAGCACTGAGGGTGTTTTCAGGTGCAATTCCAGAGAGTCCACGGTGGGCAAAAATACGAGCCATAGTGACAGAGTACATAGTTTTTGCCGGAAAAGAGAAGTTTTTATGAGCATCTATTTTTAGTGTTTAACGTTTTATGCCCTCCTTCGTGGCTTGAAGGAGGGCATCGCTCGTCTTTGCATGCGTGTGTGGTTTTATATAAACGTCTTAGGTCGCGTTGTTTCACCGGTTGTGTTGTCAACTTGAGCAGAGGTGAAATATTCGCTCTATGTGTTGTGCCCTAGGACGCGAGCTTGATGCTTCTTAGACCATCCGCGCAGATGGGCTGCAAAGGTTGATGATTCATTGAAACGGCTTAGGGTTGCCGTTAGGGATATACAAAGAATCCAACTATCCCAAGGTAGTTGAATCTAAGATATTATCCTACGGTCTTTTTGTACGTAGTTTAGGTGACAGCGTGGGGTTCTCTTGTTCTGAGGTGCAGATTCTTTGGGGAAGGTTTTAAAAAAAAAATAGTGCGCTCCACCGCAACATGACCTTATTTTTGGTATTGCTGAGGTAGAGCGCACTATCGAGGTTTATCGGTTGAACACTTCTGCTAAGCGTCGTACCCCTTCTTCTAGTACTGCAGGTTCTACTGAGGAGAATGCGATACGTAGTTGGTTTGCTCCAGGGTTTTTTCCGTCTACGGTTTCGTAGAAGGCGGCTCCGGGGACAAAGACAACGCCGTTATCTATTGCTGGGGCTAGCGCGTCTGTTGCATCTTTCCATGGGCTGTTCTCAGGTAATGTAAGCCAGGTGAAGAACCCTCCGCTTGGGGTGCTCCAGCGGGTTCCTTCAGGCATGTATTTTTCGCAGGCGTTCAGGACTGCTTCGCATCGTTGTTGGTAAAGTGATGCGGTTTTTCGAGTGTGTTCTTCCCAGAGCCCGTCGCTCATGAAGCTCAAGACGAGACGCTGTGAGAGCACGGAGGGGCAGATGGTGACTGCTTCTGCTGCAATCTGTAAGAATTTACGGATGCGTTCTGGGGCGATCATCCAGCCGACGCGTACACCGGGAGAGAAGACTTTAGAGAAGCTTCCGAGATAGAGCACGTTCTCTGGGTCATATGAGTAGAGGCAAGGACGTCGTGTTCCGTCAAAGGAAAGCTGCCCATAGGGGTTGTCTTCGACGATGAGGATGTCGAGTTCTCTACATACACGGGTGAGTTCTTGACGTCGTTCTTCGGAGAGGGAGACTCCTGTGGGGTTTTGAAAGTTAGGGATGGTGTAGAGGAATTTGATGTCTTTTCCCTCGGCGCGAATGGTTTGCACCATTTTTTTCACTTTTTGGGGGTCAAGGCCGTTTTCGTCTACATCGATTTGGCGAACGTCGGCTTGGTATCCTTCAAAGACGCCGAGTGCTCCGGTATAGGTGGGTCCTTCTGCAAGGATGACGTCTTGTGGGTTGACAAAGAGTTTTGTTGCAAGGTCTAATCCCATTTGGGAGCCTGCGGTGATTTGGATGTCTGAGACTTTTGGGTTTGCCCCTTCTGTTTTCATGAGGGTGCAGATGAGTTCTGCAAGGGGTTCAAGACCAGCACCGGAACCGTATTGTAGGACTTCTAAACCTTCTTCGATGATGATTCGAGAGGCTCTTGCACCGAGTTCTTCTAGGGGCAGGAGGTTCAGGTCTGGGTTTCCTCCTGCGAGGGATATCATGCCGGGGCGCATTGCGACTTCAAAGACGTCGCGCACTGCTGATGGTCGGAATCCTCCTGCGCGTTCAGCGAAGTGTTGCATGAGTCGTGCTTCTTCGGTGTTTGCGCCGTCGAGTAGTTCATGAATTTTTACCATGGGGGTGGGGTTTCCTATTCTTTGTCGCCGTAGCTGATGGGGGCTTCGCCGTAGGCTGGTTTTCCGGTTCCGGCGTTGGCACCTAGTGCGTGGAGGCTGATGAATTCGTAGACAACGTGTGCTGCTGCTATTCCGGTGAGTTCGGCGTGGTCGTAGGCGGGGGATACTTCGACAAGTTCTGAGCCGACGATGTTCAGTCCGCGTAGTCCACGCAGTATTTCGAGTAATTCTCGGCTGGTGATGCCTCCGGCTTCGGGTGTTCCGGTGCCGGGTGCGTGTGCGGGGTCTAGTACATCGATGTCGATGGAGATGTAGAGTGGTCGGTTTCCGATGCGTTTTCTGAGGAGTTCAACAACTTTTTGCACTCCGAGGTAGTAGACGTCTGCGGAGGAGACGATACCGAATCCGAAGCGTCGGTCGTCGTCGAGGTCTTCTGTTCCGTAGAGTGGTCCGCGGGTTCCGACGTGGCAGAGGGCGTCAGTGTCGAGGAGTTCTTCTTCAAATGCTCGACGGAAGGGGGTTCCGTGGGTGTATTCTGCTCCGAAGTAGGTGTCCCAGGTGTCGAGGTGGGCGTCAAAGTGTAGTAGCGCAATTTTTCCGTGTTGGCGGTGCATATTACGTAAGTTTGCGAGTGCTATGGTGTGGTCTCCGCCGATGGTGATGAGTTTTGCCCCGTTTTTGGTGAGTTCTTGTGCGCCGGCTTCCATTTGTGCCAGTGCTTCTTCGATGTTGAAGGGGTTTCCGATGATGTCGCCGGCGTCGGCTACTTGTGCTTCTTTAAACGGTGAGATGTTGGCGGCGGGGTTGAAGGGGCGTAGGAGTCGGGAGCATTCGCGGACGTGGTTTGAGCCGAATCGTGCGCCGGGGCGGTAGGAAACGCCTGAATCCCAGGGCATTCCGGCGATAATGATATCTGCGTTGGGTGTTTCGTCGAGGCGTGGTAGGCGGGCGAAGGTGCCGAGTCCTGCCCAGCGTGGTACTTGTGCGGCGTTGATGGGCCCGATGCGTTCTACTCCGTCTGCGCCTGTTGCGATGACGCGTTCTGCTTGTGCAGAGAAGGAGGGTTGTGCGGGGATGTTGGTTTGGTGTGTCATGTTTTCTCCTGGCGGTGTCTGTGGTGTTGTGTGGTGCGGTTCTGTCTTTCCCACTATGCAATAAATTGACGGAGTTGTGAACTACCCCATAGGTTTTTATTCATTGGTGAATATTTATTAGTGAGCTGGATAACTTTTCATAAGGCTAAATACCTCATAAACAATCAGTGTACTTATACACTTGCTTCAATACACTGTATCGATATTCCATAAAAACTATCCACCTCAAAGACCCAACCACCGTCACCAAGGAGCTGTTTGTGACCACAACAACCCCGCGCCACAACGCAGGCTACGCCATTCTAGCCACTCTCAAAAATTACGGTATTGACACCGTCTTTGGCATCCCCGGAACACACAACCTTGAGTTCTACCGACACCTAGAAGAACTCAACATCACCCCCATTACCACCCGACACGAACAAGGTGCAGCCTACGGCGCTGACGGCTGGTCACAAATCAAAGGATTACCAGGGGTTGTCATTACCACCTCCGGACCAGGATTACTCAACTCTCTTTCTGGCGCAGCCACCGCATACGCAGAATCACGCCCCATGATTATCCTCTCCCCCGGCAGACCTGTCGGCCAAGAATACCGTGATATTGGGGCACTACACGAAACAAAAAATCCCACCGGAGCAGTAGACTCCATCGTGCAATTTAGCCGTCGAGTCAGCTCTGCAGAAGAAGCCGTCGACATTATCCATAACGCATTTCGTTCTTTTGCACATGAACGCCCCCGCCCCATTCATATTGAGGTTCCCCTCAATATCCTCGAACAAGAAGTTGACCTCCCTGACACACTACTCCAAGCACGCCCACTGGGAAGCCCACAACCAGCACCCGTAGAAGATATTGAGAAAGCTGCCGATATTCTTGCGAACTCTTCACGCCCACTCATCGTAGCCGGTGGCGGGTCCCTACCAGCAGCAACATCAATATTGGCGCTAGCTGAAACTCTTGAAGCACCAGTTATCACATCCGTCAACGGCAAAGGCGCGATTCCAGAAAAACACCGCCTGTCCTTAGGCGCAGACCTCCGTCTATCAGCGGCACACGCTTTCTGCCGTGAATCCGATGCCATGCTCATCATTGGCTCTAAAATTGGTGAAGCAGAATTATGGGATGGAGATATCCACCCACAAGGGCCCGTGATTCGCGTTGATATTGAGCGTTCTCAAATGCTGTGCAATATCGCACCTGATATTGAATTACCAGGTAATTCTGCAGCAGTAGTTCCCCAATTATTAGAAGCTCTCAAAGAGCGTGGAGTCACCCAAGGCACCCGAGAACAACGAGATTTACAAGAAGTTTTTGACGCTCTTGATAATGAGGGGCGAGCTATCGCACCAGAGCTTGCAGAACTCAACGAACGCATTATGGAAGTTCTTCCTGAAGACACCATTATTGCCGGCGATTCTTCTCAGGTAACTTACATGGGCACCACAACGTTCTACCGTGCACCACAACCTCATTCTTTGCTCTATATGGCAACGTACGCCACGCTAGGTTACGGCTTACCTGCAGCAATTGGAGCTAAAGTTGCAGCCCCTGAACGTCCTGTCGTCTGCTTACTCGGTGACGGCGCGCTCATGTTTGCAATACAGGAACTCATGACGGCAGTCGAGCAGCACCTCGATATTGCAATTATCTGCGTGGACAATGGCGGGTATGGAGAAATTCGTCAAAATGAGCGTGATCGTGGCATTTCAGATGTTGCGGTTAACTTGGTTCAGCCAGATTGGGTTAAGTTAGCTGAAGCGTTTGGTGCCACCGCGTTTTCTGCTACTGTCGATTCTTTGGCAGACACAGTAACAGAAGCTCTCAACACATCTGGTCCCTCATTAGTTCACTTGAAGATTAGTGAGACATTGCGCTAATTTTTAGGTACGCGCAAGGCGCTGGATATAGGAGGGAAATCCCCGCGAGGGTTTCCCTCCTGTTGTTTTTTATGGGAATGATTTTTATGGTGACGAGCGCACCATTTTGAGCGGTGAGTCATTTTTGAGGAAACACAGAAACACACCTGGTTGAATCGTTATACAGATTAGTGCATACTTTATATACATTGCACGTTACTCAGACCACATTTAGTGTCTGCGACCTATGGAAATGAACTTCTTATGAACATCCTCATTATTGTCCTCTATCTCATAGCACTCGTAGCATTCGGCTACCTCGGCAAAAAACGAGCACATAATGCAGAAGACTTCCGTGTAGCAGGACGCAGACTCGGCCCCGTTCTCTACACCGGCACCATGAGCGCACTCCTTCTCGGTGGAGCCTCCACCGTTGGCGGTGTAGGACTCGGCTATACCTACGGAATCTCAGGAATGTGGTTGGTAACAGCCATCGGCGTTGGAATGCTACTGTTGAGCCTTATATTCGCCCCTATCATCACCCGCGTCAAGCTATATACCGTCTCACAGGTACTCACCTTGCGGTATGGCGTGCGCACCACCCAAATATCATCTATCGTGATGCTCGCGTACACCGTCATGCTCACAGTCACTTCTACAGCTGCATACGCATCCATCTTCCGCGTGCTCTTTGATGTAGACCGCACATGGGCTATTCTTCTCGGCGCTATCATCGTCATCGGGTATTCCATGCTTGGTGGCATGTGGTCCATTACCCTCACCGACATGATGCAATTTATCCTAATGACCGTCGGCGTATTTTTCCTCCTCCTCCCTTTCTCTCTACATCATGCAGGAGGCTGGGACGGTCTACACCAGCGCCTTGATGCAGAGTTCTTTGCCGTTGGTAGTATCGGCACTGAATCTATCATCACCTATTTCGTCATTTACACGTTCGGTCTCCTCGTTGGACAAGACATCTGGCAACGCGTATTCACCGCTCGCTCCCCAGAAGTATCCCGTTGGGGCGGCACTGCAGCAAGTATTTACGTCATTATTTATTCTGTAGCTGGAGCAATTATTGGCATGTCTGCACGCGTCATCGAACCTCATATTGAGCATCGTGATGATGTCTTTGCGACTCTCGCTCAAAACTATCTACCGATTGGCATAGGCGGCATCGTCCTTGCAGCTGGTGTGGCGGCTATGATGTCCACAGCTTCTGGTTCACTCATCGCCTCAGCAACTGTTGCCCGCGTAGATGTTGTACCGTTCCTGCTAGGAAAAGATTCTTTGCAGAACTCCGATGAATCATCTGATAGCGCTCTTGTCGCAGACCGCTGGTATGTTCTTGGATTTGGTGTAATCACCACTGTTATCGCACTCTTCCTCACCGACGCTATTACAGGGTTGACGATTGCCTATGACATTCTTGTCGGCGGTCTTCTGGTTGCGATTCTTGGTGGCTTACTTTGGAAGCGCGGAACAGGAACCGCTGCAGCATTATCCATGGCAGTCGGCTCTATCGGCGTTATTCTTGGCATGATGATATACGGTGTAATGGCTAACGAACCGATTTATATCGGTCTGGTTGCTTCTTTCATTGTCTATATCGTGGCTTCACTTCTCACAAAGCCTACTGATCCTCAAGTGGCTCAGCGATGGCAAAAACGTATCCGTCAAGGTGCGTAGCTATTACGAAAGAATCCTTATGGTGGGTGTTTTCAATACATTGAATGTAGTGAAAACACCCACCATTGTTATATCGTGCAGGTATCTACACGATATGCAGATTTTTGCCCCTTAGAATAGGGCGATTTTCGGTGGGGCGGGAAAGATATGATTTAGTTCCTCAATATCAGATTGGTTTAGTGCCACTTGGGTTGATTGGACATTCATGTGTATTTGTTCTGGTGTCGTTGCTCCAGCAATCACAGAGCTGACGGTATCTTGAGCTAGAAGCCAGCTCAGAGCAATTTGTGCTTCTGGCAGTTCTCGTTCACGGGCGAAAGTGAAGAACTGTTCAAGTTGTTCCCACGGCGCTTGTCGTAGATATTCTTTACGCGAATGAGACAGCCGTGAGCCTTCTGGCGCTTGCTGATGTTGACGGTATTTTCCTGTGAGTAGACCGTTTGCAAGTGGGAAGTATGGCAGTACCCCAAGTTGTAGTTCTCGCGCTGCAGGGATAACTTCCAGTTCTGCTCGACGGTCCATGAGATTGTAATGATTTTCTGCTGCGACGAAACGTTCACATCCCAGTTCTCGAGCAACATATTCGGCTTGAGCTATTTGCCAACCAGCCTGATTAGAGTGAGCAATGTAGCGTACTTTTCCTTGTGCGATAAGGGTGTCTAATGCACGAAGTGTCTCGTCAATTGGGGTGATGCCATCGGGTGTGTGGTAGATATATACGTCAAGGTGGTCTACGCCAAGTCGCGTCAGGGAATGTTCTACTGCCCGCATAATATACGCGCGAGAACCGCGGGCGCCGTAATCTGCACCAGAGGCACCGTTCATGTCCATACCAAATTTAGAGACGATTACCATGTTTTCTCGTTCTTGAGTCCCAAGGTATTTGAGCGCTTGCCCGAAGCGTGTTTCAGCTGACCCCGGAGTTTTTCCATAAATATCAGCAATGTCAAAGAGGTTGATTCCTGCTTCTCGTGCTGAGCGGAGGACGGTATTAGTACCTTCTTGAGTTTCTGTGGGTGTTCCTGCACGTCCGAGGTTGTTGCATCCTAGTCCAATGGCGGAGACAGTGAGCCCAGATTGTCCTAATTGACGGTATTCCATGGTGTTTTGCATAGTTCTAGGGTACGCATATTCATGCTTGCTGTGGTAGCAGTTCTGCAATGTTTTAACTGCAATTACACGTGACTCTCCTCTAGACTTAGGTTGTATGAGTACTAAAATTTCAGGAATTAATACCGAATATTTTGACCAGTCGGTAGCCCCTTCAGAAGATTTTTTCCGCCACGTTAACGGACGTTGGATTGACAACCATGTTATTCCCGCAGACCGCTCTAAAGATGGCGGTATGTATACTCTGCGAGATCGGGCAGAGGAGAATGTCCGTGAGATTATCGAGCAGACAGCTCAGCAGGAGCCAGAGAGTCGTATCGGCATCCTCTATCAGGCGTTCATGGATACTGAGACCATTAATAAGGACGGCATTTCTCCTATTCTGAGTGAAATCGATCCGATTCTTTTAGCGTCAACTCGAGAAGAGCTCTTTGATGTCAATGCTCGTGCTTCACGTGTGGGGGTTGGCTCTTTTATTGGTTGGTACACTTCTATCGATGTTCAGAATCCTGAAAGATACGTTGCGTATCTGATGCAGTCTGGTCTAGGGCTTCCGGATGAGAGCTACTATCGCGAAGAGAAGTATGAGCAGATTCGTCGCCAATATCAGGAGCATATTCGTCAAGTCTTTTCTCTCAGTGCCCTCGATGAGCGTGTTGGCGTTGAGGCTGAGGACATTGCTGAGCGCATTATGTTGTTGGAGACTAAAATTGCATCTCATCATTGGGATAAAGTCACCTTACGCGATGCTCATAAACGCTATAACCCTTATGATGCTTCTGCGTTAGAGGGTGAGTTCCCTGGTTTTGCTTTTTCTCGATGGTTTGAGCTTCTTGGTTCTTCGGCTGAGCAATTTGGAACGGTGATTGTGGGGCAGCCTTCGTATCTTCGCAAGGTGGCTCAGCTATGGCAAAGTGTTGATCTTCAGTCATGGAAACTCTATTCGTTGTGGAAGGTGCTTCTGGCTCGGGTTTCATATCTTAATGACGAGTTAGTTCAGGCTCATTTTGAGTTCTTTGGACGAACACTTTCAGGTACGGAGGAGTTACGTCCTCGATGGAAGCGCGGAGTGTCTGCGGTTGAAAGCTATTTAGGTGAGGAATTAGGGCAGAAGTATGTTGCTCAGCATTTCCCACCGGCGCATAAAGAGAAGATGCTCGTTTTGGTGCAGAATCTTATTAAGGCGTATCACCAGTCTATTAGTGAGCTACCGTGGATGACAGAGCAGACTCGTGGTCGCGCGCTTGAGAAGTTGAGTCAATTCGTGACGAAGGTTGGCTACCCTGATAGTTGGCGTGATTATTCTTCTCTTGAGCTTGTGCCTGGTCAATTGTGTGAGAGTATCCGTCGTGCTTATGCTTTTGAGACGCAATTCCATCTTGACCGTATCGGGCAACCGGTGAATAAGGATGAGTGGTTGATGACCCCTCAGACGGTTAATGCGTATTACATGCCTCCGGCAAATGAGATTGTGTTTCCTGCGGCGATTCTTCAAGCACCTTATTTTGATCCTGAGGCTGATGACGCCGCTAATTATGGTGGTATTGGTGCTGTTATTGGCCACGAGATTGGCCATGGTTTTGATGACCAAGGGTCTAAGTATGATGGCACCGGTGCGTTAAATAATTGGTGGACTGATGAAGACCGTGAAGAGTTTGGGCGTCGAACACAGTCTCTTGTTGATCAGTATTCTCAGTACACTCCTCGCGGGCTTGATGCTGAGCAGTATCGTGTCAATGGTGAGCTGACTCTGGGTGAGAATATTGGTGATTTAGGCGGTTTATCTATTGCGTTGAAGGCGTATCGTATTGCGCTTCAAGAAGCTGGTGTTAACGATATTAGTCAGGCACCTGTTATTGATGGTTTTACGGCTTTACAACGTGTGTTTATTGCGTGGGGGCAGGGCTGGCGCACGAAGACTCGCCCTCAGCAGGCGCAGATGTTGCTTTCGACGGATCCTCATTCTCCAGATGAGTTCCGTGTTAATGGTGTTGTAAAGAATATTGATGATTTTTATGATGCTTTTGATGTTCCAGAAGGTAGCCCGATGTATCTTTCTACGGAGGATAGAGTTCGCATCTGGTAGATAACTTAAATGGAATATATACTAGCCATATAGTTAATTTTTCTTTTAGATAAAGAGTCGTGTGGGTGTTTTCAAAGTTTCTTTTTGAAAACACCCACACGACTCTTTATTGTAAGGTGCTGTTTTTTGGAACGACATGTAAAGAAAATTTTTTAGCCATATACTGATAACGATTCTCATTATTAAGTTATGATGCTGAATGCATATCACTAGAAAGGCAATGATGTTTACACCCACACCTGGTGCATCAAAGCACCCTATTACCCGTTGCACGCTAGCAGCAGGTTTAGCATTTAGCTCTCTCTTCGCCGCTCTACCAGCAGCACAGGCTGGACCTGATGATGGCAAAATTGTTGCCACTCAAGCACATATCGACACCCCCAAAAGTTTCTGGGATGAAGATCAAAACACCTTCGCGATTTATGCCGAAGCACCTTCACAAGATGGCACAGGGCCTGCAAACTACGATCCAAATGATGCTGTTATTTGGGTTGGCAAAGGCTGGGGCTCAGACTTTAAACAAGCCAATCAGTACGCTTTCGTTGTACCAGATTCTGAATCAGCACGCTTTTTAGGCAATCCTGGTGACGTACTCTATACAGCGCCACAGCTTCCGAACTTCAACCATGACCCTGCATGGGTTGGCTTTGGTGCAGACTCTGATATTCCTGTTGAAAAATTCCGTGATGCAACGTTCTACCTTGATTTGCTCCATGTAGACGGCCCAGGCGAAGTTCAGCTTTTTGGGTACAGTGGAAGCAACTCCCCCACCGCTTTCCGCCGTCTTCTTAGTTCAACAGAAAACGGTTATCAGTCTTCCCTCTTGCGTCAAGGAAGCCACACTCACAATTACACGAGTTTCACCACTCCTGGACGTTATAAGTTCACCTATCGCACTGTTGCTCGTGCAACAGATGGAACGATTATTCAGTCCAAGCCAACAACCGTTACATGGCAGGTAGGCGGTCAACGCCCACTCTCCGGTAGCGGAGCATCTCAAGCGAACGAGAATGACACTCAAAACCGCTACGATGCCGCGCCTTCTGGTGATGTAACGACGGCTCAGTACGAGCTCTCCTATGCTCCGAAGGAAAAAGTTGAACGTGATGGAGATGATTTACTCACAACTCTCACATTCCATGCCGACAGCAAGGTTAACGGAAAACTTACCTTGTTCAATAATGGTTATTTCCTGACTGATTTAGATGTTGTCGATGGACAGGCTCAATGGGATGAGCTCTTTGGAACATCAGCTACAAATATTCAGGCAGTATTCACTCCACATGAAGGTTCTGAAGGCATTCGATGGATTTCAAAACCTCTGTCTTACACTCAAGGGGGCTCTGGTAGCGTCACTAGCGCAGAGGGAGAGAGTCCTTGGCCTGAAAAGGTGTCAGACCCCGATAATTTGACCCTTAAAACCGAGAATTATTCTATGACTTCCGGTAAATATTCCGTTGAGGTTCTTCCTTCAGATATTGAAGGATATGGGAAAGTTAAAGTTAAATTTGATGACCCTAATTTCCGAGGAGTCTTAGGCGGAGGTTTCTACTTTAAGGCTGATTCTCCATATCCAGATACAGCTTTTGATGCGCCTTTTGTTAATGGTGAAGCAACGGCTTACTATAGCGATGATGGTTCTTGGATTAACAACGATCACTTGATTGTTAAGATTTTTCCTCATCCAGATATTGATGCTTATGCATCATCTCTTGTACTAAGCGATAAGTATAAGAGTGGTACTTCTTATGCTGCTGATTCAGAAATTAAGCTGAATTCCGTAGCTTCTCCTGCTCCGGCTGAGCCTGTTGATCCTGCTCCGGCTGAGCCTGTTGATCCTGCTCCGGCTGAGCCTGTGACTCCCGCTCCAGCCGAGCCTACTAAAGACCAATGTGTGGCAACACCATTTATTGGTAAAAAAATCCTAAGTGATGGACACGTCGACATTAAAGGCACGCTCAACCTTTCAGAAAAAAGCCTCGGCTTAGCTCTCAAAGACGAAACTGGCCAAATCGATTCAAAAGCTGTCGATAGAAACCTCAATGATATTGTCTTTACTGTTGGTGACCATGCTCGTCATACCCGCACAGCGCTCATGGGTGGAGAAGAACTTGATAGCTTTGTCGGTAAAGAAGGATCAATGTTCTACGCTTTGCCACAGACTCAGATTCAAGGAACCATCTGGCCAGGGTACAACACTCAAGAAATTGATTATTCAAAGATTGACGGCAGCGTTAAATTGCACATTGAACCGACGATGATGCCTCAAGACGCTACTTTTGGTATGTACCTTAGCGATGCTTTCGGTCAGAATCGAGTTCTTTTAGACTCAACAAAGAACCTCGATACTATCGATATTTCCTATGCAACGCATACCCATACGAACTGGATTTTCTCTACAGCAGGTAACTATGCATTTACGACGTATTACACTGCCACTCTCAAGGATGGAACTGAAGTAAGCAGCGAAAAACAGCAGCTTTCTTTTGCTGTTGGAGAAGAAGCTATTACTTCTTGCATGACTGCAGCTGAAGTCGAGGATAAGGCTCCTGAAGCTCCTGAAGCTCCTGAAGCTCCTGAAGCTCCTGAAGCTCCTGAAGCTCCTGAAGCTCCTGAAGCTCCTGAAGCTCCTGAAGCTCCTGAAGTAGAGGATAAAGCTCCCGAAGCAACGATGCCACCGTCTTCAGAAGAAGACACCCCAGCTCCAGAAGTCACAGACCCTGTCGTTGAGGTTGTTGTCCCTGAACAGGCTGAGCACGGTGACCATCATGAGCACGGTGACCATCATGAGCACCATGAACATGGGCACACCCACGGTGTAGCTCCAGCACCGACTGCCCAAGCACCATCATCTGCTCAACACGCTAAAGCAACAGCTCCAGCAGGTAAGAAGTGTTACCCCAAAGAGCAAGTGATTGCCCACGCATCTCACAATGATCACGCGCATCATGCTACTAACGCTTCATTTGTACCGGCTATCAAGCGAGCTGTTCAGACGAGCACCGTCGTCAATACTTCAGCTGACCAAGTTCACGAAGGACACTTTGACTTCGGTGCGCTACTTAACGGAGGAAAACTCTCAGCCTCCGTCAAGGACGATCGCGTTAGCCCATCTCGATGGGTTGCACCTACCTCATTGCAATTCGTCTTGGGTAACGCCGCACAGAAAAAACTCCCTGCTGGCATGAGTGACATCGCTCCAGCCGGTAGCGAGGTGTACTTGATTGGCGCAACCCAAGAAGCTGGAGTTCCATGGTTAGGTTGGAATACTCAAGATCCAGAACTTGTCAAAAACGCTCAAGGCCCTGTCACCATGAAGCTCAACAGCCTCAAAGGTCCAGGAAAAATGGCAGTATTCCTCTCCGGAAACTTCGGTTCTGCTGGGCAAAAGGTCTTTGACTCCAACACATTAGGATCATTTGACGTTCCAGTAAACACCCACCAACACGGCAACTGGGTATTTACCGAACCCGGCAACTACACCGCAAACATCTCCTTCACCGCAACGTTGAAAAATGGACAGAAAGTCACAACTTCTGCCGACCTCAACTTCCAAGTAGGAGACGTTCAAAAGGATAAGAGCCAAGCAGAAGAAAAAGCTTCTGCCCCTAAGGCACAGACTCCTCAAAAAACTCCACAACAAGAATCACAAGAAACCCAACGAGGCACTGTTGATACCGCAACAGGTATCGTCACACGTCCTGATGGGGCGAAAGTTCGCATCGTTGGAAAAACCGCTGACGGAGAAGACTGCACACTACCTCAGCAAGAACTTGCACAAGCACAGAAAGAATCTGCAGCCGGCAAACTTGCATACACAGGTTCGCAAACCGGAACATATCTCGGTTTCGCAGCTTTGCTTCTCGTAGCTGGCGCGGGCGCGTTGACTATCGCTCGTCGCAAGAATGCGTAAATCGCGCATAGCGCGCATATTGGCGTACATCCCAGTCTTTGCTCTTGCACTGACCGGGTGTACGCCCCCTGCAGCCACCACCAGCAACCAACCATTGCAGGTGGTGGCTTCCACGCCTATCCTGGCAGATTTAGCACAAACTGTTGGAGGCTCACGCGCGCACGTTACCTCACTCGTTCCCCCCGGTGCTAACCCCCACTCATATGAGCCTTCTTTACGCGATATTCGAGATATCGCCTACGCTCATGTCGCGTTAACTAACGGTCTTTTATTAGAACAAAATAAGCTTATTCGGACTATTGACGCGAACCTTCCCGAACCGGTAGAAGCCGTTCCCGTTGCAGAACATATCTCTCAATACGGTGGGCAACTCCAACGTATTGTCGAAGACGCATCCTTAGATTCCCTCTGGCTCGGTGTACGTATTGAAGGTGGACATGCTGGTGAGCCAGTTCATCTGAACACAACAAAGATGGTAGGCCCCGGACAATCCGCAAGTTTTATTACAGAAACTTTCGGTGCCGTTGACACTGTTTCAGATTCTCATTCTTCCCAAGCAACTCGCAAAGATTTAAATGGGCAAGAAGTCTCGACTGGTGCTTTAGGATCGGTAGAATTGCCGGCACAAGCTCATACCCACCTTTCGTGGAGTTTTGCAAAACCTGGGCTCTATGAGATAACGGTCCAAGCAGCAGACCATCAAGGAAAAACCACACAAGAACAAGTTGTTCGTTTTGCTGTTGGTGTTGATTCTGCCCAGCTTGCTCAAAAACTTGGTTCAGAGGTGAAAGTTCTCGATGCAGGACACGCAGATATTACTGCAAATATTGATACCGGCAAGATTTCTCTACGTACCGATTCACACGAAAATATCGAGTACTTAGACCCCGACAAGACCCTTATAGAAGTTCCGACCCGCACCTTGCAAGAAATACCTTCAGGTAGTCACTACCGTTTTTTGCATAACGATACGGGACAGGTGTATCTCTTAGCTCAAGCTGTTCTTGGAAAACACGTTCATGGGGATACTGACCCTCATTTTTGGCATTCTATTCCCAATGTTCAAGCTGCTGTCTCTGTTATTCGTGATGTCATGAGCGCAGCAGACCCTCAAGGTGCTACCGAGTACGCACGCAATGCTTCTGAATACGTTAAAGAACTCTCAAAAGGGCACCAAAAGTTACAGGAAATATATGGGGCCCTCAACGAGTCTGAACGAAATATCATCACCACTCATGACGGTTACCGGTATCTAGCCGATACATATCAGCTCAAAGTGGCAGGTTTTGTTACTCCTGCCGCCGGCTCAGAACCAAGTGCGCAACAGCGAGCGCGTTTGCGTCGAACCATTGAAGATCTCAATGTTCCAGCACTTTATTTAGAGCGTGGAATACTTCAGCGGACAAGTGTTCTTGCAGAAGTTGCCTCAGATACTGGTACAAGAGTGTGCGAGCTGTATTCAGACACGCTCGATGATCAAGCCCCTCATTATTTAGACATGATGTTAGCTAATGCAAACATGATACGAACCTGTTCATCAGGAAAATAATTCACAGATGACATGTTGGGAGAAAAAAATTCTATGAAAAAATTTCCTCGTTTAACCGCCGCTATATGCACTCTATTATTTGTGGGGATGAGTTCTTCTATTGCTCCAGCAATAGCAGATGAGTCTGGTTCAGAGCATCACGATGCAAATGTTTCAGTTCAAGAAAGAGCGTTAGAGCAGACGCTAAGTTCTGATGCCCCAATTGGTACAGAACATGTTGTCATTTCCCAAGGCCATGTTGATATGGGACCAAAGTTTGTTGATGGGCAGTGGCGTTTGATGCTTCACGACGATCATGGTCAGTCCCCTGTATGGCGTCATCTATCTGATGTTGTTCTTCACGGTAATGATGATGCTAAGCTTCCGGTACCAGATGACCCGCGCTATGCTTTTGTGCAAGCTTCTGCTGGTGATGATGTTTATGTTATTCCTCAGACCGAACGTTCTGGTGTTGTTTGGCCTGGATGGAACAGTCAAGACCCAGAGGTAGTTTCACGTCTTGGTGAGGGTATGACACTCACCCTAGAGAAGGTTGAGGGCCCAGGCCAGATGAGCCTCTACCTCGAAAACGGTAATTTCAGTGCCCCGCAGGTACTGTGGAACTCTGCAGATACTCAAGCTCAAGATATTTGGGTCGACAATAATAGCCACGTTCACGCAAACTGGGTTTTCACGAAACCTGGTGCATATTTTGTGACGGTTAAGGCTCATGGGACTCTCGCAGATGGCACAAAGGTCTCAGATACTGAAAGACTACAATTTGCTGTTGGCAATGTGTTAAATCCGCAAGAGCTTTTTACACAAGCAGAGTCAGAACCGGCAGAATCTTCTTCACCAGATGATGCTCAAGTGTCTTCTTCACCGGTAGCTCCTCAGTCAGCATCATCAGCTCAAGCAATTTCAGCACAAGATTCTCAAAGTTCAGGTTCTTCTATTCTTCCCATCGCATTATTTGCTGGTGTGGGAGTGATTCTTGTTGTTCTCCTGTATGTTTTCTCTCGTAAAAGTAAACGTGCTCAACAAGAAGCGCAGGAGCGTCTTCGTTGAGATATTCTTTTACTTCTTCTATTCAGGATTCTGCTGTGCAAACGCCCCTTGTGTTAGCTCAAGATGTTCGAGTTCATTACGGGCATCGGGAGATTATCTCGGGTCTTGATATGAAAGTTTCACCGGGAGAGTTTATTGCCTTAGTTGGTGCAAATGGTGCCGGAAAAACTACTCTTTTAAGAACTCTGATGGGCTTGATTTCTCCAAGTTCGGGTACCGTATCTATTTTGGGTCGGTCGCCGATAGCGGCACGTGAAAAGATTGGTTATGTCCCTCAGAAACATTACTTTGAGTGGTCTTTTCCCATTACTGTCAAAGATGCTGTTCTTACGGGTAGGACTCGTGCTATTGGGTGGTTTCGCCGCCCGTCAACGGATGATTGGGTGAGCGTGTTCCGTGCTATTGAGCGTTCGGGAATTACTCATCTGCAAGATCGGGTGGTCGGGGAGCTATCTGGTGGTCAGCGTCAAAGGGTTTTGCTTGCCCGAGCTTTAGCTTCAGATCCTTCTTTATTACTCCTTGATGAACCGTTCACCGGTGTTGATGCGCCCACGCAAGATTCTCTCAATGAGTTATATACGTCGTTAGCCGAAGAGGGTTTGGGTATTGTGATGTCTACTCACGATATGCTCTCGGCGCTAACGCATTGTTCTCGTATTTGTGGTGTTCGTGGGAGCCTTGCCTTAGATGCTCCTGCGCATCAGCTCAGTGTGGAAGAACTTCATCGTTGGCTTAGGGAGGCGTAATTGATTACCCCTTTGGATTTTATTCAAGATCTTTTGAACCCTCATCTGAGTTTTCTTCTTCGTGCGCTTGGTGCTGTTGTTATCGCCTCGGTTGTCACAGGAATTATTGGTAACCATGTTGTCTTGCGGGGGATGGTCTTTATCGGTGATGCTGTTGCGCACTCAGTTTTCCCTGGTTTAGCGGTTGCCTTTGTCATCGGTTCTAATCTGATGCTTGGCGGGATGGTCGCTGGTGTTGTGACTGCTATTTTGGTTGCTATTTTTAGTCAGAACCAAAAGTTACGTGAAGATTCGGTCATCGGCATTTTCTTTGCGGGGTCTTTTGCACTCGGTATTGTCATTATTTCCTTGCAGCCAGGGTATTCGGGGTCTGTCCAAGATTTCCTTTTTGGATCTATTGTTGGTATCTCGGCACAAGACGTTGCAACGGCTGCATTAATTGGTGCTGTTGTCCTTCTCGTTTTAGCTATTTTTCATCGCCCCATCGTCACGGTAAGTCTTGATAAAGAGTCCGCTCGAGCTCTTGGCATTCCTGTTTTACTGATGGATATTGTTCTCTACGTTCTGGTTACTGTTTCCGTGGTTATCTCTTTACAGACGGTAGGTAACGTTCTGGTTCTTTCGTTGATTGTTGTACCAGCGTCTGCTGCTCGCATGTTATGTTCTACGTTACGAGGGATGATGTTCTTCTCCCCTATTTTTGGTGCTATATGTTCAACGATTGGGTTGTATCTTTCGTGGTCTTGTGATTTACCCGTAGGTGGAACAATTGTTTTGACCATGATTGCGGGATTCTTAGTCGCGTGGGTATTTTCATCTGTGAAAACACGTCGCGCATCGTAGAGTTCAGCTCATTAAAAGAGTGTTTTTTGAAACCACGCTGGTTTCAAAAAACACTCTTTTGCGTTATGTCATAGGTTTTATGCTCTACGCAAGAGACGATGCACAACAACGGAAGCTGAAGCCATCAGTATTGCTGAGATAATAGCCGTCCACACAACCCCAGCGTCGAAAGCATGTTGAGCTGAGGAAAGTAACTGTGCACCGTGTCCCATATGTTGTGCCACAGCGACAGCACCTCCTAAGGTTTCTTGTGCATGATGTGCATCCTCAGCGTTAAGTCCTTGGGGTAGCTGAATCTGTGACCGGTATATTGCGGTGATGATTCCACCTAATATTGTTGTTCCTAAGAGTGCACCTAACTCATACGAGGCTTCTGAAATAGCTGAGGCAGCCCCAGATTTTTCAGATGGCACGCTCGAGAGCATGAGATCATTAGCGATAGTTTCACCTGCTCCGGAGGCAGAACCAAGCATGAGGAACGCAATCATCAGCCCTAAGTTCGTGACAGCGTTATCAGAAACTGCTACCACGACATAGGCGATAGCACTGAGCATCAAAGAACCAGCAACGACCGTCCCAGGAGCAATTTTAGGTACGATTTTTACGACAGCTAAACCTGCCAGAACGGTAATAGTTAGACCTGGTAAGAGAAAGATACCGGCGTCCATGGGCGACATTCCCCGAACTAGCTGAAGATGCTGTGAGACAAAGAAAATGAACCCCGCTAAGGAGAAAATTGCTAAGAGATTTCCGACGATAGCGCCGGTAAAGGTTGGGTTGGTAAACAACCGTACATCGAGCATCGGGATAGGACGCTTGAGCTGTCTACGAACGAAAAGTGCACCGCACATTATTCCGGTGATTCCTGTCAGAATGGTCAAGGGTGTTAACCCTGATTCTGCAACCGCTTTGATGGCGTAGACGATGGGGGTCATCGTTGATATTGCAAGAAAAATGGAGATAACGTCTATTTCTCCGGGGTTGGGGTCTTGAGATTCTGGAAGAATCCACGGCGCTAACGCAAGAAATGGTAGGAGAACCACAAGCCCCATCAGAAAGATGGAGCCCCAGGGGAAGTGTTCTAGCAGGAGCCCTCCAACGATAGGTCCCAATGCGGCACCACCAGAAAACGTTGCTGCCCAAATAGCTATTGCAGTCCTTCGTTCACTAGCGCGGGTAAAGATGTTACGAATGAGCGAAAGGGTTGACGGCATGAGCATTGCGCCAAAGAACCCGATAGTTGCCCGCCCGATGATGAGCCACGTGGCATTTGGCGAGAAAGCGGCTAAGGCGGAAGCGAGCGCAAACCCTGTTGAACCGATTAGTAGAAGTTTTTTACGGCCGATTCTGTCTCCGAGACTTCCCATCGGAACTAATAGGCCGGCAAGGACAAGAGAATATACGTCAATCATCCATAGTTGTTGCACCCCAGTAGGTTGTAGCGCTTGAGAGATAGAGGGCATTGCAAAAGCAAGTACAGTGTTGTCTACGGATACGAGTAGTACCGGTAGCATCAGCACAGCTAGAGCAGACCAGCGACGACGTGAGCTGCTTATCAGTTGGTGTTCAGAAACGATGGTGTTGGGGGCAGTTTTCACGAGTTATCTAAGGATTCTCCTATTTGAAGGTTCGATGCAGTTTGGCAAGGGATAGAGCAATATTTTTCCGGTTCCTGCGATACATTCCTAGTACTTTATATATTGGGTGGAGAGAGTATCTCCCCCATCGTGCTTCTCGGGCGTCAAAGGTTTCTCGTACTGTTACAGACCCGTCATGGTGGTCGATAAGTTCCCAGCCCCATTCGTGCCCTGCGGGGTGACGCCATGTGATGAATTGATTTTTTTGGGCACGGGTTACGGTGAGCGTCATCTGATAGGGAAGCAACAAGAACATTTTCTCTGTAAAACGGTCTCCTGTTGTGAGTTCTGGAGTTTGTTGTGAAAGCAGTTTTTGGACGCTTCCCCCACCATCGAGCTCGCAATGTTTTGCGGGGTTGGCAATGAAGGTGTAGAGCTCTTGGACGTTTGCGTTCAGTGTTGTTTCTGCGCAGATAATAGCGGCGTTAGTATCGACGAATTGCACCAAAGGTTGAGTCATATGCTGTACTCTATCCTAGGTTTTTATCTTCGTGGGAAATATTTCTTACTGTGCGTTTGGGGCTGTTATGCTGACGTGTCAAAATAAGAGTATCTACTTTTACAGTGGTTTGTACTCTAAATAGTTTAAATCCTCGAGAGGTACTTCCCATGATTTTTATTGTTGTTAAGTTCCCTGTTAAGCCTGAAGAAGCTGAGAACTTCGTTGAGAAGCTTACTCCGTTTACCGAGGCGACTCGTGCAGAACCTGGTAATAAGTGGTTCCAGTGGTCTCGTAGCGTAGAAGATTCTTGTGAGTTTGTCCTTGTTGAAGCTTTTGAAGAGGACGCAGCAGAAGCTCACGTTAATTCTGATCATTTCCGTGAGGCAATGAAAACGTTGCAACCACTTCTCACTCGTACTCCTCAGATTATTTCTCGTGTTATTGAGGGGCATGATTGGGATGAGATGGGAGAGCTTAAAGTCGAGGGCTAAACGGCTTTAACATGAGTTTTCTTGCGGGGAGACTCAGGGAATATGGGTGTTGTTTTCTCACCTCTAAGAGTAATAGCGTTTTCTCTGAGTCTTCTCGGTTCTAGTGTGGGTAATTTTCACTAGAATAAGTATGGATAGTGTAAACCCGTCTATATATAACCAACTATGGGAGATTCCTTAATGACTGTGAACCCACAGGAAACAGAAAACAATACTGCAGAGGGAGTGAATTGCCCTTCTACTCAGCTTGCGGTGTCTACTGTTATTCTTGCTTTGCGTGCTAAGGAGGGGGAATCGCAACATTCTCTATGGCTCCCATTAGTACGTCGTTTACGCGAACCTTATAAGGGACAGTGGGCGTTGCCTGGTGGTCCGTTGCCTTACGATATGTCTTTGGAACAGGCAGCAGGTTCTACCCTTAAACGTGCGACGGGGCTTGTTCCGGGTTATCTTGAGCAACTTTATGCTTTTGGTGATGTTCATCGGACACCAGATTATCGCGTACACCGTGATGGTGGGTCCTTACCTGTTCCATCGACGGATACTCAAAATACTCCGCGCACTGTGTCTGTTGTGTATTGGGCCTCTATTCCTGCGACGGAAGTCAGCCATACCCGAATCCATGAGAATATCCGCTGGTTCCCTGCTGATGAGTTACCGTTGTTGGCTTTTGACCATAACGAGATTATTGAGTATGCGTTATATCGTTTGCAGAACAAGGTGGAATATTCTCGTATTGCTCATTCTTTCTTGGGTGAGGAATTCACTTTAGCTCAATTGCGTGAGGTGTACGAAGCGATTTTGGGGCGTCCTTTGGATCCGGCGAATTTCCGTCGCCAGATTGCTGCGTCTAAATCTATTATTGATACAGGTAAACGAGTTGAGGGAACTCGTCATCGTCCTCCGCGTTTGTATCGTTATGATCATTCCAAGGCTTTTGCTGATCAAGGGCCGTTGGGTATGTATCGTGCTGCAGAGCATGCAGCAAATAACCTTTAACCTTTTTAACCTCTAAGGAATTTTATGAAAATCACTCGCACTTTTGTTCTCTCAGGGGTAGCTCTCTTGGCGCTTTCAGGTTGTTCTTCTGCTGCCCCGGAGGCTGAGCCTTCACCGTCTTCAAGCAAAATTTCTTATACGGATGGGTTGCACGCTAAGGTTCTTTCTGTTGAAACGGCGAACACGATTAGCGTTGATATTGATGGACAGACTAAGGAAGTCCGTCTGCTGAATGTTGTTGCACCAACCGAACATAATAATGAGTTTTCAGGGTCATGTTTAATACCTGAGTCCACAGACTTTTTAAGGCAGAAGCTTCCTGAAGGTACTGAAGTAACGTTGGACTTTGATAACTCACGAGTAGGTTCTTCCGGTTATCTTGAAGCTGCAGTCTATGTTGGTGATGATTTTATTAATGCTGATGTTGTCCGTGAGGGTTTTGCGACAACAACATTCCTTTCTCAGAGGGATGAGCATTATGCTCCTGTTTCTGAGGCTCAGCAAGAAGCTGCTCGTGAAGGGCGAGGTATTTATTCTAAAGATGTTGAGTGCGCTCTTCCTCATGCTATCCAGCTCCATATCGATCGAGTTCATCAAGCAAACGAGTCTGATGATGAGGATGCACGCATAAGCTCTTATAAAGCTGCGTCAAGATTTTATAACACGTTAATGTCTACGGCGAAATCTCCAAATACGTGGATTGGTTCTATCGTGACTCTTGATGCGGTCAAGGATCAGCTCAAAGAACTTAAGAACGCTCTCGGCAAGAACTATTATGACCTTCAAGGTAAAACTGAACAAGAAAAGCAGTCTGAGGCGAATGAGCCGGTTCGTCCTGGCAGCTAGTTTTAGCTGATTTTATAACCGTTAAATGCTGGTGGGGCAACACGTACGTGTTGCCCCACCAGCATTTAAGATTGATGTCTTAATGCAGGTTTATACGTTAGGGATGATGAGTCCTTTAGTTTGGGATACCGCACGGGAGAATCGGTCTTGGACGTCTGCCCAGTTAACGATGTTCCAGAATGCGTTGACGTATTCACCTTTGACGTTTTGGTAGTCGAGGTAGAAAGCGTGCTCCCACATGTCTAGTTGTAGTAGTGGGATAAGACCGACAGAGATGTTGCCTTGCTGGTCGTAGAGCTGTTCGATGATGAGGCGTTCACCAACGGTATCCCATGCGAGAATAGCCCATCCTGAGCCTTGGATGGTGGTGGCAACGTTCGTGAAGTGGTTGCGGAATCCGTCGAAGGAGCCGAAGAATTCATCGATTGCAGCAGCGAGTTCGCCGGTAGGTTTGTCGCCGCCTTCTGGGGAGAGGTTTTGCCAGAAGATGGAGTGGTTGGTGTGTCCACCGAGATTGAATGCGAGGTCTTTGGACAGTTTTGAGACGGTACCAAAGGAGTTGTTTTCGCGTGCTTCATGGAGCTGCTCTAGCGCTGCGTTAGCGCCAGCGACGTAAGCTGCGTGGTGCTTGTCGTGGTGCAGTTCCATAATGCGTGCTGAGATATGTGGCTCAAGTGCCGCATAGTCGTAGGGTAGGTCTGGAAGAACGTATTTCTCTGCCATCAGGAGAGTTCCTTTCACAAGTTGTGTTGTTTTGTATCGTGATTTTTTGGTTTCATGTACAGTTTACGCATTGAAAGTAGGGTTGTCTTCCAAGGGGAACTACAGTTCGACTTGTCGTTGAGGTTTTTTGAGTACTTTCAAGCTCTTGTATTTGTTCTATTGAGAATACATTTATTCATGTCAGAGACACTTTAAGTGGGTTTTAGGGGAGCTTTAGAGATTCACTCCCCCACATTGTTTTCTCAAGAAAATATTGTGAATAATGTGAACAAAGTTTTCCACAACTCGTGGATAAACATGTGGAATGTTCGAATATCAGCGATTGTATTGGCTTATTTTGAATAAAAATTGCTTATTTTTCTATGCAATTCGAATAATTTCAGAAATCATCGTATTAATCTTCGATAATGACAGTGGTGTAAGTTTTCCACCCTTGTGGATAAAACCTGTGCATAACTAGCCTAAAACAGCCTTCCCCTGAGGTCTCAACCATACATTTTTCCGATATTTCCACACCTAGAGCAGATTGTTCCGCCATTAAGTGGAAATTGTGCACATAGTTATCCACAAGTGGGGATAGTCAAATACTTTAGATAGGTAAGCCCCCGTGATGTTTTCTACCAGTGCTCAAAAAACACCTCTAGAAGCCAAAGAAACAGCATGTCAAAAGCTTATCGCTGAACACCCAACCTAGACCGCTATGACCCACATCCTCACACTGGTGTAATCACATAGTTGTAAGTTTTCCACCCCTGTGGATAAAAGCTGTGTATAACTCATCGCTATAAGAGACGATAAAAAAGGAAGGTTCGTCGTTGATATCAACGACGAACCTTCCTTAGAAGAATTTAGCGTGAAGACTAAGCAGCTACTTTCCCTCGAGAGAAGATACGGTCAACAGCGTAAGCTCCAGGCCCAGTAAGAACAAGGGCAACCGCCATGACTGCGTAGCTAAGAGGAAGCTCAAAGCCACTACCGCTTGCGAAGAATCCATGTGAAATGTGAACAAAAGCGATAGCGCCAAACATAGCAATGCTCGTAAGAAGCGCCGCTAAACGAGTTGCTAGACCGAGAACAATGAGCAAGCCACCAACAAGCTCAACATAGGTGGTAAAGTTTGCTGAGATTTCAGGAGCTGGAATCCCTAACTTCTCGAATCCCGCGGTAACACCACTGATGGTCTTTTCGCTGTATTTCTGCCAGCCGTGCAACATCATTGCAATACCTAGTCCAAGACGTAGGACCAAAAGCCCTACAGAAGATGAAGGTGTATTTCTTAAAATATCCATAACTTTATCTTCGTCTAGAAATACTTTCCATTACAAGTTCCTAGACGTATAAAGTAATATTTATCATGCCTTTTTATGGTGATTTATCACACTGTGACTCAAAAGGGTGTTTAAAGAGCAACGGGGCGCAGCTCAAAGATAATGCCACACCCCGCCACTCTTGAGACTCTATAAGAAGCTCAAATATTACACACTTTAGGAACCCGCGGGTGTCGGTGCAGAATCATCAACACCGTGGTCATCGCCAAACTCACGAGCAACAAAGTTCTCGATGTCAAAGAGGTTATCGGTACGCTTACAGATAGTTACCAAAGTTTCCATTGAAGCAACTTCCTCCACCTGCTCTTTGAGGAACCACAACATAAACTGCTCACCCAAAGCATAGTTCTCAGCACGAGCAGCTTCAAAAAGAGCCTCAATCTGCTCAGTCACAGTCTTCTCTTGCTGCAAAGAAAGCTCAGCAATTTCTAGAACACTTGAAAAATTGTTTTCAACATGAGGAATACCTGGAATCTGAATTTCTTGGCCCCGATCGAGCTGATACTGGACCATCATCAGAGCATGTCCGCGCTCTTCTAAAGACTGACGATAGAAATGGCGAGCAAGCTGAGGAAGATCCTCAGAGTCGAGCCACACTGCCATCGCTAAATATTGGTGAGACGCATGGAACTCATGTCCAATTTGTTCACTGAGAAGCTCATAGAAGTTCTTAGCCATTAGGTGTTCTCCTTATATATTGGCTCACATGCAGATAGGCATGTTTTTATGTGCAGAAAAAATACATGTTAATCTGCAATATCAATAGCTTCCTCATAAAGACTCAACAACGCTAAATCCTTAAAACCGGGCTATTTATATCCCAGTCTAAAGCACCCATACCCGACTAAGGCTAGCCCAAGAGCATAGAACGTTTAACCGAAATAACTTCAGAAGGCTTATCTCCTAAAACTGCTTCACCGATTTTTGCTAATTGTTTAACTTGGCGAGCGCCTAAATTATCAAAAATCTGCTGACGAACTTCTGTGACATGCCCCGGAGCAGCCTCTTGGACCTTCGTCAGACCTTTACTCTCTAACCTACACATCGACACTCGGCGGTCTTTACTCCACAAGGCGCGGGTGACATAACCATTTTTTTCAAGGCGAGTTACAACTCGAGAGAGTCTCGGCAATAACGTATTCGTTTGATGTGCCAGCTCAGTCATGGTCAGGCATTGTTCAGAAGCTTCTGATAACACTGCTAAAACCATATATTCGACAAAGCTCAAACCAGAATCTCGTTGGAGTTGCGCTTCAAGTTTTCCAGGCAAGCTAAACATCACGGAGGCGAGAAACAGCCATCCTTCGCGTTCTTCTTCAGATAGCCACGCTACGGTATCAGTATCCTGAGAAGATACTTCAGATGAGGGTGTACTCACGCTCAAGCCTCCGTTCTTTCTAATGTCCGCAGTATAAAAAATCTAACCTTTTCTATTTTAGTGATTAGTTAAGACATTATGTCTGTTTCATAAATATTTGAGGACATATATATGGACTTTTCTCATAGTAGTGGTGCCTAGACTAACAGAAGTCATCATTTATGACGCTTTCTCTCCTATGATAAGCTTGCTACCTAATACTCTATGTGGATAATACCGATGGAAAAGCGTATCGTAACTGTCCACCCGAGAGTATGGTGTGCCGGGAAGTCTGGTCGGCTCGTTTCTATATAACCCCTGTCGAAACGGAATATATCAAAGTCACACCACACACGCACAAGGAGCTATATGTCTTCTCAGACCGTCCTTTCGCGCGGCTCATATAAAGAGTCACAGCGCATTACTGAGATTCTACGCAAAGAATCTGTTGGTGGATTTATCCTACTCGGGGCAACAGTCCTCGCTCTCATACTCGCTAATACTTCGGCTGCAGATTTCTATTTCAACCTACGAGATACTAAATTAGGTCAAGATATTGGGGATTTTCACCTCAAATTGTCGTTAGGGCACTGGGCTGCAGATGCACTGCTTGCAGTGTTCTTCTTTCTTGCAGGTCTTGAACTCAAAAAAGAATTTGTTATTGGCGATTTACGCAACCCCGGAAAAGCTCTTGTTCCCGTTGCTGCAGCAGCAGGCGGCGTGGCACTTCCAGCCATTATTTATACGCTTATCAACCTCAATTCAGGTGCTGAAGCTCTCGGCGGATGGGCTATTCCTGCTGCGACCGACATTGCTTTTGCGGTAGCTGTTCTTGCCGTTATTGGCACTCATTTGCCAGCGGCTCTACGAACGTTCCTTTTAACTCTTGCAGTCGTAGATGATTTGATAGCAATTATCATTATTGCTATTTTCTACACCTCAGAGTTGAAAATTCATTACCTAGCGATCTCTATTGTGCCCATCATCATTTATGCGCTCATTGCTCGTAAAGGTGAAAAAATGTTCCACCTCAAGCCGGCCACTTCGTGGCTTGTGCTTCTTCCAATCGGAGCTATCGTATGGGCGTTATTCCTTAATTCTGGTATTCACGCTACTATCGCTGGTGTTATCCTTGCGTTCACTATTCCTGTAAAGCATACCTCGCATACCCATGCAGCTGATGCAGATCACGGGCTAGCAGAAGTCATGGAGCATCGAGTTCGCCCATTCTCTGCAGGGTTCTGCGTTCCAGTCTTTGCGTTCTTCTCCGCAGGTGTTGCTATCGGCGGTTTTAACGGTTTTACGAGTTCTCTCAAAGATCCTATTGCTCTCGGTATTATTGTCGCTCTCGTTGGCGGTAAAATTATCGGCATTTTTGGTTCTACATGGCTCATCACTCGATTGCGTCATGCAAACCTTGATCCTGATATTAAGTGGGTGGATGTTTTAGGGCTAGCGGCTCTGGGCGGTATTGGGTTCACCGTATCGCTACTCATTGCAGAGTTATCTTTCGGCATTGGTTCAGAGCACAATGACCACGCTAAAATTGCGATTCTTACAGGTTCTGTCTTGGCAGCATGTATTGGTGCTTTTATTCTTGGTTCTCGCAATAAATACTATAAGAACCTTGAAGCAAAAGAATCCGTTGATGCTGATGGTGATGGTGTCCCTGACGTTTTCACCGATGATTCAGACGGATAAAGTTACTCTTCTGTAGAAGTTTTCTATGAGCCCACGTTATAGCGTTTTTGACTATAGCGTGGGTTTTTTATGTCTGTCATGTATTAACTTTATTGTCATGAGATAGTACACACTATCCATCAACTAATCAGCAAACATACTATTTTTAGTCTTTATTAGCTAAAGTACATAACAACACACCAACACATTTAAAGGATTCTTCTTGCCATGGCACATTTAGCTCACGATGAAAACGACGAACAACCTAACGCTGTTTTCTCCCGTGGGACCTATGCAGAGTCTTCTCGTGTTGCAGATATTCTCAAACGAGAATCCACTGGCGGATTTATCTTACTTATTGCAACAGTACTAGCTTTGGTTCTCTCAAACAGCCCTGCCTCCTCTTGGTATTTTGGAGTCAAAGAAGCAGAGCTAGGCGCACATATTCCAGGGTTTAGTCACCTGATGATGTCTGTTAGCGAGTGGGCAGCAGACGGACTATTAGTAGTCTTTTTCTTCCTGACGGGTCTAGAGCTTAAAAAGGAATTTGTTCTTGGAGATTTGCGAGACCCTCAACGAGCTATTGTCCCCGTAGCAGCAGCTTTTGGTGGCGTTATTGCACCAGCACTTATATTTTTTGCTGTTAATCATTCCAGTTCAACAGCAGTCCATGGGTGGGCTATTCCTACAGCAACAGATATTGCATTTGCTGTAGCTGTTATTACGGCAGTTGGTTCTCATTTACCTTCAGCGTTAAGAACTTTTCTTCTGACGCTGGCAGTGGTAGACGACCTCATTGCGATTTTTATTATTGCTATTTTCTATACCCATAATTTTAAGGTAATGTACCTTCTACTAGCGATTATTCCGATAGTTGCATATTTGTGGATTGCTCATCGTTTTGAGTATTTCTTTCATACTCGGGATTGGGCGGCATGGGTGATTTTATTACCTCTAGGCGTCATAACATGGGCGCTATTTCTTGAATCTGGTATCCATGCAACAATCTCAGGTGTTATTTTAGGTTTTTGTGTGCCTGTCAAATATACACCACAAGCTCGCGCGGTTCAGGCCGATGCTGGGCTGGCAGAAGTCCTCGAAAAAAGAATGCGGCCGATTTCTTCTCTCTTTTGTATCCCGCTTTTTGCGTTCTTCGCTGCAGGAGTATCTTTCGGTGGAGTTGACGGGCTCCTCAAAGCTCTACGTGACCCCGTATCTTTAGGAATTATTGGAGGCCTAGTCCTCGGCAAGAGTATAGGTATCACGTTAACAACATGGCTGATTACTCGACTCAAAAATGCTCACCTTGACCCCGATATTCAATGGATAGATATTCTGTGTATTTCTATCACTGGAGGTATCGGTTTCACCGTCTCACTGTTAATCTCTGAGTTGTCGTTTCCGGCTCATTCTATCCATACAGAAAACGCTAAAATTGCAATTCTTGTTGGTTCCGTTACCGCAGCATGTATGAGCGGGACGTTACTTTCTCTCCGCAATAAAAAGTATCGAGATATTGAAGTTAAAGAGAACATCGATCAGAACGCTGACGGGATTCCTGACGTATTTAGCGACGATATTGACAAAATTAAAGCAGCATCACATCGGAAAACGAGTTAGCCAAAGTCCTCTTTACGCTGTTTTCAGGAATATCTCAAGAATTGCTTGTAGTACTGGATAGATAAACACATCTGCACATAAGATAGCACTCAAGCTAAAGCATAAGACGGGGATAATATACGCGAATAAACGCCCGCATCGACGACGTATCGCGTCAATCATGACCCCAAATATCGCTTCTCGTCGGTACAGCATCAACAGTAGCAGCAAGACAAGTGGAAGTTGGGAGATAGTAGCCCAACCTAATAATCCAAGGCTACGGATAGGTAGTGGTTGTTGTGCTGATAACGCAATATATGTGGTGAAAGAAATTTCGAAAGTAATGATTGCAAGGAAACCTAGTGTAAAAAGAGCTAACCCCACGGGGCTTGTGAAACGCATTTTTTTGGTGTGCATTTCATTGCTATCTAAGCGGTGAGCATGAAAACGTATTCTCATAATGGAATATATTCCGTAAGTGACCAATAGCAATGCACACACCAATTTACCCACAAGAACAGGAACCTGACGGCTACTGACAATCCACGAAAGAATCTGTTTCCACGGTAAATGATTTAGAGTCTCCCCCAAGACAGCAGTGAGCAAAAGACCCCACACTACAATGCCTAAAATAATTGACAGGCAGAAAACAAAGACGGCTCTACGTGAACGCTTTCCTGGGCGAACTGAAAGATAATACACCGCTAATAATGCTGGCGTCGGATCAAAACCAGCGATACCTAAAGGTAATAACAGCCCCAGATAATTCAAAACACTCATAAACACCGATTATTCTTATCAGCGTGTTGGTTTAACAAAAGGAAAACTCAAAACGCCTCGAATACTCTGCCCTGCTAACAACATGATTAAACGATCTACTCCAATACCCAAACCACCAGTCGGCGGTAAACCAACTTCTAAAGCGTAAAGGAAGTCTTCGTCAACTTCCATTGCTTCAACGTCTCCAGCAGCAGCTTTAAGAGATTGTTCATTAAACCGCTGACGCTGTTCTATCGCATCAGCCATCTCTGAATACGCAGTTCCTAACTCCATACCATCAACTACTAAATCCCATCTCTCAGCTAATCCAGGTATCTTTCGGTGAGCACTCGCTAAAGGAGACGTTTCTTGCGGAAAGTCAATATAGAACGTGGGGTATATCGTATACGGTTCTATGAGCTCACTATAGAGCTCCTCAATAATGGCACCAGAGCCCATATCATCTCGCACATAGATACCGTGAGTTCGAGCGTGAGCAAGCAAAACTTCAAAGTCAGTGTCTAAAGAAACAGGCTCTTTAAGCACCTCAGATAGTGCTTCGCACACCGTCTTGACGGGCCATGGTGCAGAGACATCGATAAGCTGTCGTTGTCCGTTCTTCTGTTCTCCTAAAGGTAGAGACTCACTACCAAAAACACTATATGCGACGTTCTTAATAAGAGTCTGAGTAAATGCAAGCATCACCCTGTAATCAGCATATGGTTTATAAGCTTCTAGGACTGTAAATTCTGGATTATGAGTAGCATCTGCACCTTCATTACGGAAGTTACGCCCAATCTCATAGACAGCGCCCATATCTCCTACAACGAGACGTTTGAGATATAGTTCCGGGGCAATACGTAAATATAGGTCTGAGCCATACGCATTGATAAATGTTTTAAATGGTCGTGCATTTGCTCCGCCATGGATGGTATGCAGTATAGGTGTCTCCACTTCAAGAAATCCTGACGCATCTAAGGTTTTACGTAAAGAAGTGATAACCGTGCTGCGCATTCTGAGGTATTCACGTTGTTTCGGGTGAACTAGCAAGTCTGTTGAACGGCGATGCAACCGTGCTTCAGCATCGCTAAAGTGTTCAAACGGAATATCGTGTAGAGCTTTTGCACCAAGAATCCAATGATGGACGATGAAGGAGGGCGTTCCGTTACGTGAAAAGCCTAAAGTTCCTGTAAGGATGAGAATATCGCCGCGATCTATTGTGGTGCGAAATATTCGGAAATCGTTAAGAAATTGTTGTTCGCAAATTGCTTGAGCTTGTTTAAAACCGTCTATGAGCGTTAAGAACACAACAGCTCCGTGCGTTCGGATAGCTCGAACTCTCCCGGCGACGGTTATATGGCCTGTAGGTTTCCCTCCATTAGAGGTCAAAAAATCTGCAAGTTGTCCAACAGTATATTGTGCTTTGACGCCTAGAGGGTAGGGGTTTATACCGTATTCCCTAAGCATCTCAAGATGACGAATACGGTCTCTTGTGTGGCCAGTGTATCGATGAGCGACCGAGGTGAGTGTTTCTGCATTATTTTCGATTTCATGAAGTTGATGCAGATGCTCATCATCTAGTATGGGTAAGTTTCGTTCTTCTTGCACGAGCAATGGTGGTAAGAATCCTTCTGCTACTCCTGAAGATATGCAAACTTGGAAAAGCGTCAACATAGAATCTGCTGCAAGGTAGCGAGGCTCCCATGTAGGCTCAAATTTTTGGTTAAAACGATAGAGTCTTTCAAGCTGCAAGAATCTGTTAAGGATTCCCAAAGTCGATGATGTTAGACGTGTCCAAGGGCTTGCACCAAAATGATCGGCTTCCACAAAAGTTTTTCGAAACATCGCAAAATTCAATGAAACTTTTGTAATTCCAAGTGTTGGCAGGGTTTGCATCATCGTTGCGATCATGAACTCCATCAAACCGTTGGGAGCCTGGGGAGAACGACGCATCACGTCTAGTGAAATTCCATTTTTTCCCCAAGGAACAAAAGATAAGATTCCTACAATATCTCCGCTGGGAGAAGAGGCTGTCATCAGTACGCATTTACCGTCTGAGGGGTCTCCAAGCCGGTTTAATGCCATAGAGAATCCACGTTCTTCTGCACCATGGCGCCACTGATTGACCAACTTTATTACAGATTCCATCTCATCCGCAGGGACGTCTACGTGGCGTCGAATGTTGAGAGTGTACCCGTCGTGAGATAGTTTTCTCGTTGCGTGACGTACTTCTGCTAAAGAGGTGTTGTTAATGCGGAATCGTTCAGCATTAAGTATCGCTTCATCTCCCATATAGGTGATCGCTAATCCTGCCCGAGCGTAGGCTTTCGCCCCGCGTTCACTGGCACTGATGACTCCAGGTGTCCAGCCGTAGGTTCTGGCGTGTTTCATCCAGTTTCTGATAGCACTGTCCCATGAGCTAGGTGCTCCGATGGGGTCTCCAGAAGCTAACGTTACGGAGTGGATAAGACGGTACGTAATAACAGCTCGGCGATCATCAGAAAAAATCATGGATTTTTCACGTCGAGTTGCGAAATATGCGAGGGAGTCTTTATCACCATATTCCCAAATGAGCGCTCGAAGTTCTAGTTCATTATCGGGAGTCCAGCTTTTTCTATCAGCAGGTGTTCTAAGTGCTACAGCGATAGTGACAATAAGGGTTGTTGCATAGCAGAGGTCAATCAGCGCTTTAAAAAAGTGGATTAGTCGATGAGACCCATCAGGGGTGCCCAACGGGGAAATATTTACCACAGAAAGCCCATATTCAAGAGTGTTTTTCCAGAGCGTTCCAGAGCCCATTCTTTCTTGGATATAGCCCATGGAGAATGCAATACACCATGTCATAAAAGTGCCGATTATCAAAGATACTGCGGCTTGTTTCCACCGCGAGCGCAGAGTGTGTGCAGGGAATGCGCTTTTACATGAGTACAGGAGAATTAGCGCGCATAAAGCAAAGATGAGGGAGAGTCCGTTGGCAACAGAGCTATAAACGTCAAAGAGATGTTTGAATTCTTGGCTATTTCCTATGACTTGCAATACGCCAGGGATACTGACGAGAATGCCAGCGTATTGGAAGAACACTACGGCGTATAGACCAACTCGACGTCTGCGAATTAAAGCTGTGGTGATGAGGAGTAGGACGACGGCTGACACCAGTGTGTGGTCTACTGGTATGTTCATGGCGCCAAGTAGTATTTCCCACCAGGGGTACCCTACGTGGTTTTTATGGAAGGGCGTTAGGACCCATGAGACGAATGATAATGCGAAACTAATAGTATAGATACCAATGACCCAGCGAGCGGTGCGTTCTGCACGTGAGGTAAGTTTTTCCCACAGCGTTGTGATGTGTTGGGTCTTTGAATTATTCTTCACGTTCGCAGCACTCTTTCTTACACAACCATAATGGTGTCGATTCTTACCGTTGTCGGAGCTCTTTCAATAGCGTACAGCTCTGGCCTTTTGAACTATGGTTATCTAGAGATTTTTCTTAGGCTTTGGGCTTTTTTGAGACTATTTCGCGTTTTGGTGTTACACCGATGAAACATTTTTCCCTTAGTGTATAACCCAGTTAAGTAATATCTACAGCCGTGCCTTATAGACTTTTTGGCTACCCTCATTGGGTTTTCGGATGTTGCCGATGGTTTCATCGTTTTCTATCTTGCTCGGTAACACACTGCGTTTCTGTCGTTCAGAGGCACATAATCATCCAGCTCAGCACATCTTATCCCCGTAAGATAGTGCGGTGCGTTCCTCAGTAAAGGAGCATTTTATGAATGCTTTTATTGATGTCATTAATAACATCAATGATGCTACTGCCTCCGCGGCAGAAGTTATTACATCCATTTCAGATAGTGTCTGGAATGTTTTATTTATTGTCTTAATCGTTGTTGGTCTTGGCATTACTATTGCTACTCGTGCGGTGCAGTGGCGTGCCCTTCCTGAGATGTTCCGCTCCATAGTTGAACCGTCTGGTAAAGAGAGCGATGGGCGTAAGGGTATTTCCTCTTTCCGTGCTTTTACGGTGTCTGCGGCTTCACGTGTAGGTACTGGAAATATTGCTGGTGTTGCGATTGCAATTTCTCTCGGTGGCCCTGGTGCTGTCTTTTGGATGTGGGTTATTGCTGCTATTGGTGCGGCTTCTGCTTTTGCAGAGTCTCTCCTTGGACAGCTATATAAACAGCATGGTCAAGATTCTTATATTGGTGGCCCCGCATACTATATGCAGCGTGGTTTGAACGCGCGCTGGTTGAGCCTCATTTTCGTGGCGTTTATTATCGTCACTTACGCTTTCGTTTTTGTTGCTTTGCAAACGAACTCTATTGTTGATGCGGCAGCGACTTCTTTTGGTTTTGATTCTGCGTCTGATGATTCTCTTGGTTTGCGTGTTGCTATTGGTGTCATCGTTATGGTGCTTGCTGCAAGCATTATTTTTGGTGGTATTCGCGCTATTTCTTCTGTAACTGAATGGCTTGTACCTATTATGGCGGTGCTGTATCTGTTGCTTGGTCTTGCGGTAGTGCTGATGAATCTTACCGAGATTCCTCATATTCTTGGAGAAATCCTTCAGGGTGCTTTTGGTCTTAAAGAATTCACCACTGGTGGTTTGATTGGGGCAATTACTCTGGGTATGCGTCGTGGTTTGCTCTCTAACGAGGCTGGTATGGGTACTGCACCTAACGCCGGTGCGACCGCAACAATTTCTCATCCTGCTAAACAAGGTTTTGTGCAGACTCTCGGTGTTTACTTCGATACGATGTTGGTTTGCTCGGTGACTGCGTTTATTGTTCTACTCTCAAACCCAGAATATGGTAGTGACGCTAAGGGTGCGGCATTGACTCAGTCTGCACTTTCTGAGCAGTTGGGTGGATGGTCTATTAACTTCTTGACCATTGCTATTGCGTTGTTTGCGTTCTCTTCCATCGTTGGTAACTACTACTATGGTGAGTCAAACCTTCGTTTCTTGACCGAGAGCAAGACCCCGATGTTTATTTTCCGTGTTCTTGTCTTGTTCTTCGTATTCTTTGGTGCGATTTCTTCGTTGAAGCTCGTATGGAACTTGGCAGATTTGTTGAATGCTGGCATGGTTGTTGTGAACTTGACGGCTGTATGCTTGCTGATGCCGAAGGTCATGAAGTTGCTTCGTAACTATGAGGTTCAGCGTAAGGCTGGTCTTGAGCCTATTTTTAAGGCCTCAGACATGCCCGAGATTAAGAATCTTGCTGCTTGGGACGGTACTGATGAGGTATGTACTCGTGAGTTCTGGGAACAGGTTGATCGAGAGAAGACTCGCCGTTAAGGTGTAGTTTTCTTCGACGATTGGTAATGTCGTGAGATAAGGCGTCGGTTCTCTTGTGTCGAGGGAGCCGACGTCTTCGTATATGCTATTTGAGTTTTATTCGGTTTATGGAGGTGGGAGTGTTTATGGTGTGGCGAAGTGCTGAGGTTTTGGAGGTCTCGCAGAGAAATACGTCTGATCCGACGGTGTTAAGTTGGGTTATTTTAGGAGGTATCTGTGTAGGTTCTGTTCTTGCGGCGTATTGCCTTTTGACCATTCATAGAAACCCTTATTTTTCTCGTGGTCAAAAGCTTGGGTGGCTTTTTGTGGCGTTAGCTTTTCCTGTTTTTGGTCCGATTTCTTGGATGGTTCGAGCCCATCATGAGAAGAAGTATCAGGAATCTCGTGGTTCTTAGCCGCGTTGTATGATGCGTTTAATAAAAGAGGTGCTTCCCTATTCATAGGTGAATAGGGAAGCACCTCTGTTGGTGCGCAAGGGGGGACTTGAACCCCCACGCCCTTGCGGGCACAGGCACCTGAAGCCTGCGCGTCTGCCAATTCCGCCACTTGCGCTAGAGTCGTTTTAATGACGACAACGAGAAATTATTATACACCTATAAACGGTGTTCTTTGCAAAAAATACCATGTCTTCAGTCACCCGACTGGTACATACTTATTCGTAATCATGACATGATGTTTTCATGAAAAAACCTCAAACAGATACTTCCTTAGAGATACGTTGGGGCAATGAAGAGCTCATTATTCGCCAATGATATGAGACGCTATCCATTTTGAATGACATTTTAATCGGTGTTATTTTCCTCATTGGTTCTTTTCTTTTTTTCTCACCTAAGACGGTTACTGCTGGAAGGTGGCTTTTTGTTGTTGGTTCAATGTTGATGTTGATTCGTCTTTCTATCCGCATTACTCACCATATTCATCTTCGGAAGCTTCGGACGAAATATCATTCAGCTTCAGGGCAAAAGATTGATCAGTCCTTTAACTTCTAAAAAAACTTCCTAGGGAGAGAAAACCCTAATTCCTACAGGTTTCTCTCAATCATCTATTAGACTGGCATTGTAGTGTGTTTACGTATAAGGAACGTAGATTATCACTCTTGAAAGTCATTATTAGGTGTTTTTACTGTTATCTGCGGTCAAGGACATATAAATTCTCAAGGAGGCAAGCATGGGTTTTATCAACAAACTTGAGCAAGGCCTAGAGAAAGCTGTTCGTGGAACGTTTAGTGGCGGGAATAGCCGTTTTGAGCCTGCCGACTTGGCTAATCGGATTCGTACGGAGATGGATGACCGTTCATATTCCATAGAATCTGGGCACACTTTAGCGCCTAATGTCTTTACGTTATATTTTGCTACTGAAGATTTTCCGCGCGTTAAAAGTTGGGGTACTCCGTTAGCTGAAGAGTTATGTGATGTTGCAATTCGGCAAGCACGTGCTCAGGGGTATTCTTTGCGTGGGGCGGTACGCGTGACTTTTATTCGTGAGGATTCTCTTCATGCTGGAGATTTTAAGATTTCTTCTGCTCAAGAGAAAATTTCAACCGGAGAGGTTCCTTCTCAACAATCTCGCCCGTCAGTTCCTCGTCCTCATCACCAAGATATATATCGTCAAAATAGTGCTGGAACATCTCAGGGTTCGTATAGCGCTCACGAACATTCTCCGTCGTGGGATCATCAGTTATCGGACGAAGCTGTCGAAAAAACCCAGGTAGTTTTGAATATTAATGGTCAGAACTATTCTATTGACTCTTTCCCCGTAGTTCTTGGTCGCGGGGCTCAAGCTGATATTACGGTCGAGGATTCTGGGGTCTCTCGATATCATCTAGAAATTATGGAACAAGACGGAACGTATCTTGCCGTTGATTTAGGATCCACTAATGGTAGCTATCTCAATGGCCAAAAACTTCGAGGTCGTAGAGAACTTACTCATGGCTCAATCCTTAAGATGGGTCGTGCACGAATTATTTTCCGTCTTATGGTTCCAAGGAGTGCACGTTAATGGCTTCAGAACTTACACTTTTTATCCTTCGTTATGCGTTTTTAGTAATTTTGTGGTTGTTCATTTATGGCGTTGTTGCTGCCTTGCGTAAAGACTTAGCAATCGGGAAAAATTACCGGATAGAACAACGGGAATATATTTCTGAGGGGTCAGCCCCGATAACAGGCCCACAATCAGCTACTCCAGCTAAGCCTAAGCCACCTGCGCGCGCTCAGCAGCTTCTTATTACGGACGGCGCGTATGCAGGTCAGGTTTTCCGCCTATCCGATACGCCTCTAGTAATTGGTCGAGGTGCTCATGCTGACGTGCAGATTGAAGATGATTATGCTTCGGGTCAACACGCACGACTGTTTCCACAGGGGTCTCGTTGGTTCATTGAGGATCTTTCATCGACAAATGGCACTTTTGTTAATGGTCAGCGTTTGACGAGGGCTACCTTGTTGGAGACAGGCATGCAATTTCGTGTCGGCCATACAAATATGCAGTTGAAGGCATAAAACCTATGGGAATTGCATTTCGTTTTGCGGCACGGTCTGATGTTGGTCGTGTGCGCTCTAAGAATGATGACTCAGGATACGCCGGACATTATCTAGCCGTTGTCGCCGACGGTATGGGTGGGAATGTCGGCGGTGACGTAGCTTCCGCAACAACAGTTCTTGACCTCACACCCTTAGATCACAATAATTATGAGGGCTCTGCGGGCGTGTACTTAGCGGATGAAATTCAAACCGCTAATATCATCATGAACGAACTCGTTGATTTAAACCCAAGCCTTTCTGGTATGGGAACAACGTGCACAGCTCTTTTAGTTGACGGTGAAAAAATTGAGCTTGCACATATCGGAGATTCGCGAGCTTATCGTCTACGAAATAATGTTTTTGAACAGATCACAACAGATCACACCTTTGTACAACGTCTTTTAGAAGAGGGACGTATCACCCCTGAACAGGCTCTGACTCATCCTCATAAGAACGTTATTATGCGTGTCCTCGGTGATGTCGACGCCTCCCCTGAGCTAGAACTATTGACCCTAGACGCAGAATGTGGTGAGAAATGGGTTCTAAGTTCAGATGGTCTTGACGCTGTTGTCAGCGTTGAGGAAATTGAAGAGTTGATGCGCTCCACGGAGGACCTCAAGCATATTGTGGATTCTCTTGTGGATTTAACCTTAGACCGTGGTGCACCAGATAACGTAACGGTGGTTGCTCTTTCTGTCATCGAAGAAGATTCCCTTTCTTCTACTGTTACCTCACCTCAACCGATTATTCCTTTACGTCAGTATTCTGACGAAGGCGAGTTTCTTGGTGTTGTTAAAAATCCTCATACGCTGGATGAAGATGCTCCTATCGAGTCAGTATCATCAGAGCAAGAAGAAGCCAAACAGGATCATTCTTCACATCGTGCTCCGTGGCGCCGTCGCCTTCCGGTAGAGACAAAGATTCGTAACGCCCTGACCCATGGTAAGTGGCGTGGAGAATCTTTCTCCGACGGTGTTTTTAATATGATGACTGAGACCTCTGGGGTAGATGAACGTCCAGAAAATATTGAGGATTCATCTGCAGCAGTGCTTCGTGAAGAATTGGCGGAGCGTCCACATCAGCTAGTCGGTGCAGCAGCAAATGCAACTAACACCGGAATGATTCCTACCGTCACGAAGCGTACGGTAGCACAGCGGGCAACTTTAGTTACTACGCCTACGATGCTGGTGCCGGTAGAAGAAGTTGAATTACCTCAAGAATTTCAGGCAGCTATTACCACGCCAGAGCCTTCAGTTCGTTCTCGGTGGGGTGTTCGAATTTTCACTGCTTTATTAGTTGCGGGGACTCTTTTTGCTAGTGTTTTGACTTTCGTGTCTTGGGTATCGAACCAATATTATGTCGGCATCAATAACGAGAAAGTTGCCGTTTTTAATGGGGTTCCACAGTCTTTAGGTGCCATTCATTTTTATAAGGTTGTTGAAGAAACTTCTCTTGAGGTTGCAGAGCTTCCGGAGTATTCGCAATCTTTAGTTCGTAGCACTATTTCTGCTCATGATTTATCCGACGCTACACGAATTGTCTCAGATTTACGGCAGCAGGTTGATTCTGCTCATGAGAAGAAAGACCAACAGAAACCTTCAGCATCTGCTACTCCTGTTCCAGAGCTGACCAGTGTTTCGCCTTCACCAAGTGCGTCCGAGGAGGCTACCCGTGGCTAAGTTGTTTAAGCCTTCAGACAGGCCTCGTTCTCGTCGTTTCACAGAACTATGTTTGACGGTTATTGCTATAGCGTTCTGCCCTATCAGCATGTGGCTTATAGACCCTGAGAATATTATGCTCAATCATGATAATACTTGGGTTCTTGCAACAGCTGTCCTTGGTGGTGGTGCGTTGCTCATTCATGGTGTTCTTTACATGCGAGCGCGGTATGCTGATCCGTTGATTTTACCTATTGTGGTGCTGTTGAACGGTCTTGGTCTGGCGATGATTTATCGTATTGATTTGACGACCCCTGCTAATGCTGGGGCAACGCAGATTATGTGGACAGCGTTAGGGATGGTTGTTGCGGCAGTAACGCTTTTGATGTTGAAAGATCATCGTGTTCTTCGTCGAGTAACTTATGTTTCTTTGCTGGTTTCGTTAGTGTTGTTGCTGTTGCCTCTAGTTCCGTTTTTGGGTGTTGAGATTTATGGTGCTCGCATTTGGATTTCAGTTGCGGGTCGTACATTCCAGCCTGGTGAGCTGGCAAAGATTACTCTGGCGATATTTTTTGCCGGGTATCTTTCAACTCATCGTGATTTGATTTTGGTTGCTGGTCGCAAGCTAGGTCCGCTTCGTTTTCCTCGTTTTAGAGATTTAGCCCCCATGTTTATTGCGTGGCTGGCGAGTATCGGCGTTCTTATTTTCCAGCGGGATCTAGGTTCAGCTATCTTGTTCTTCGGCTTGTTCGTCTCGATGTTGTATCTTGCAACGGGGCGTTCTACATGGGTCTTCCTTGGTCTGGGTTTTGTCGCTTTAGGTGGCGTCTTGGCGTACCAGTTTATCGGACATGTGAATGCTCGTATCTATGGGTGGATGCATGCATTTGATCCGGATATTTATAACCGTGCTTATGGCGGTTCAGGCCAGATTATTCAGGGGATTTTTGGTTTAGGCGCCGGAGGTCTTTTTGGTCGTGGCTGGGGTAAGGGACGCCCTGATTTGGTGGCGTTCTCTAATTCGGACATGATTGTCACCTCTTTGGGTGAAGAACTTGGGCTGGTTGGGTTATCAGCGATTTTATTGTTGTATTTTTTGTTGGTTACTCGTGGTTTCCGTGCTGCTTTAGGAACTCGTGACGCTTTTGGTAAGTTGCTCAGTGGCGGCTTGTCTGCTGCCATTGTGATTCAGCTTTTTGTGGTCGTTGGCGGTGTGACTCGTTTGATTCCTCTCACTGGTTTGACGACACCTTTCCTATCTGCCGGTGGGTCTTCTCTTCTGGCAAACTGGATTATTATTGCGCTTTTACTTTCAGTTTCACATTCTGCACGTGCCCCACATGTTGTTGATTCTTCAGCAGGCGTTGATGGGACATTAGATGCTGGTTCTCAAGAGAGCGGTGTGACTCGTTTTATTTCTAAAATGACAATGCGTGACCGGTTAGGAGGTTCACCCCGTGGATAAGGCCATTCGTAAGGCGTGGATTGCTTCTGGTTGCATTTTTGTTCTTTTGTTTTGTTCCCTGACATATATCCAGTTTTTTGACGCTAAGGCTTTAGCTGATAATCCGTGGAATTCTCGGACGTTATATGAGAATTATGGTTCTCAGCGTGGTTCTATTGTGGTTGACGGTAAGGAGATTGCTTCTTCAATTCCTTCTCATAATGGTTATGAGTACCAACGTGTTTATTCGGACCCGTATGTTTATGCTCCGTTGACCGGTTATTTCTCGTCTATTTATGGTTCAACTGGTTTAGAAAATGCTATGAATGATGAGTTGTCAGGAAATTCTGACAGCCAGTTCTATGATCGTCTTGCGCATCTTTTTACGGGTGGTTCTGCTCAGGGTGCGACGGTTGAGTTGACTATTGATTCTCAGTTGCAGACTTTGGCGTATCAGCTTTTAGAGGGACATAAAGGCGCTATTGTGGCGTTGAATCCGAAGACGGGTGAGGTTCTTGCGATGGCAACGAGCCCGTCTTATGATCCTAATCTTTTGTCTTCTGCTCAGAATGAGTCGGTGTTGGCTCAGTATCAGAAGCTCAATAATGATAAGAGTGCACCTCTGTATAACCGTGCTATTGCGGGTAAGACGTATGCTCCTGGTTCAACGTTTAAAATTATTGATGCGGTGGCTGCTTTAGAGTCGGGAAAATATTCTGCTAAGAGTGTTATTCCTAATCCTCAAGAGTATGTTCTTCCTGGGACGAATACGGCATTACCTAATTATGTCAATGGTCATTGTTCATCTTCTCAAGAGGCGACTATAGAATGGGCTTTAGCTCAATCGTGTAATACGCCTTTTGCTCAGATTGCGATAGATTTGGGGCAGGATGCTATTGCTCGTACGGCTAAGAACTTTGGGTATCAGGATGATTCGTTGAGGATTCCTTTACCTGTTTCGGAGTCGGTCTTTCCGTCAGATTTGTCGGATAGTACTTTGGCGTTATCGGCTATTGGCCAGTATGACGTGAGAACGACGCCTTTGCAGGTGGCGATGATGTCTGCGGCTATTGCTAATAATGGTGTTCAGATGAAGCCGAATCTGATTCGCTCTGTAAAGTCTCATAATTTGAGTTCTCTTTATGAATTTTCGGCGAAGGAGTTGCGTACTTCTACGTCGCCAAAGATTTCGCAACAAATTCGTGATTGGATGGTTAACGACGTGGATAACGGCATTGCCTCTGGTGCTGCAGTTAGTGGCGTGAAGGTAGCGGGCAAGACGGGTACTGCGGAGACTGGTGTAAATGGTCAGAATAATTCGTGGTTTACTGGTTTTGCACCAGCAGATGATCCGCAGGTTGCTCTTGCAGTCATGTATGAAGATGTCAGTACCATTGAGGGCACTCAGCTTACTGCCCCCGCAGCTAAAAAACTCTTTGAGGCGGTGTTGAATAAGTGAGACCTTCAACTGAGACGTCGTTAGGTGGCCGTTATAACCTGACCGAACGTATTGCTATTGGCGGTATGGGTGAGGTGTGGAAGGCTCGCGATAAGGTACTTGGTCGTATTGTTGCGGTCAAAATCCTTAAAGAGGAGTACACTGGCGATCCTGGTTTTTTGGAACGTTTTCGTGCGGAAGCTCGCCATACTGCTTTATTAAATCATCCTGGTGTGGCAAATGTTTTTGATTATGGTGAAGAAGAAGGCTCTGCCTTTTTGGTGATGGAGCTTGTTCCTGGGGATCCGTTATCGAACATTATCGAGAAGGAACGTACCTTAGATTCAGATCGTATTTTGAGCATTATTGCTCAGACTGCGCGTGCTCTTGCTGTTGCTCATGATCAGGGTCTTGTTCATCGAGATGTGAAACCTGGAAATTTGATTATTGCTCCTGGCGATCGTGTTAAGGTGACAGATTTTGGTATTGCTCGTCTTGCTGATCAGGTTCCGTTAACGGCTACTGGTCAGGTGATGGGCACTGCTCAGTATCTTGCTCCTGAGCAAGCTACTGGTCAGCAGGCAACTCCGTCTTCTGACATGTATTCTTTAGGCATTATTGGTTATGAGTGTTTAGCTGGGAAACGTCCTTTTACTGGGGAGTCTCAGATTGCTATTGCTTTAGCTCAGGTGAATGATCCGCCTCCTCCGTTGCCATCATCTGTTCCGGCGCCAGCGGCCGCGTTGATTATGTGTTTGTTGTCGAAGGATCCTGCTCAGCGTCCCAAAAATGCGACAGCTTTAGCTTCTGCTATTGATGCTATCCGCCGTAAGGATATTAAAGCTGCGATTAAGAGTGTGCCGACATTAGCTAATTTCTTGTCGCCTGATGGTACTTCTACGACCGAGGTAATTACTACGCCTACTGCTGTTACTCCTCAACGTCCTCGTTTTGGTTCTGGTCAACGTCATGTTCCGCAGTCTACGACGGCTCCAATACCGGCTGTCGCTGAGTCTACGTATCGTTCTTATCCGGCAAGACCGGAGAAGAAGTCACCGTGGGTTTGGGTGTCTTTGGTGTTGGCAGCTATTGTGGTTGCTTTGGTAGTTTGGTTTGTTGTTCTTGAGGGTTCTCAGAGAACACCTGGTTCTTCTGAGGATGTTCCTGTTCCAACGGCATCTGGTACGGTTTCAACGGTTGAGGCTTCTCCTGAGGTGAAGGCTCCTGCTGATGATTCTCCGGCAACTATTGAGGTGGTCTCCTCCGCTTTTGAGGGGCAGAAACTTGAGGTAGTTGTTAATGATCTTGTCGCACAGGGGTTATCTACAAAAACGGCGGGAAGAACTTCTGATCAACCAGCAGATACGGTATTGTCGGTATCACCTGAGGGTCCGTTAAGTCCAGGTTCTACGGTGACGGTGACATACTCGACTGGTCCTCGTTCTGTGACGCTTCCCTCTAATTTAGAGGGAATGAATACCGACACAGCTATTAGTGAAATTACTAAACTTGGTGTTAATGTGAAAGTTCATCAGGAGGAGTCTCATAGCGCGGAGCCAAACACGATACTCCGAACTAACCCTTCTTCTGGGACTAAAGTTGAAGTTGGTAGTAGCGTAGATATTTACGTTGCGACTTCACCGAAGTCAACAGCTTCGCCAACGGCTACAGATTCTCCTAGTGCTGGTTCTCAAGAACAGCCTGAAGATTCTCAGCCTTCAACTAATCCATCTACTACTCCAACTGCTTCGAATAACGGGTGAATTGAATGGAATTTCAGCTTCCTGAAATGATTGATAAACGTTACCGGATTCAAGATGTTCTTGGTTCCGGCGCGATGGCTACCGTGTATTCTGCCGAAGATACGCGGTTAGGGCGTCAGGTTGCACTTAAAGTGGTGCATCCAGAGCTTGCCGCGGATCCACTTTTCTGCGCACGTTTTCAACGTGAAGCAGAATCTGCTGCTGTTTTGAACCATCCTGCTATCGTGGCAGTCTACGACACCGGAACAATTACAGTAGAGGGTGAAGATGGTACTCCTCTACATCAGATTCCGTATCTTGTGATGGAATTAGTTTCAGGAAAGTCCCTTGCAACATTGTTGGAAGAGCGTGGCGAATTTCCAGTTGATGAGGCAGTTTCTTACGGTGCGCAGATTCTTGAGGCTCTTCAGTATGCTCAGGATCGGGGCATTGCCCATCGTAGTATACGTCCAACCAATATTATGGTGTTACCTTGCACTGAAGAAGACCGTTCAAAGAACCAATTTGGTCAGGTGAAGGTTTTAGATTTTGGTTTAGCTCGAGCGTTAGAGAATGTGGGAAGTTCCTCCGAAGACTCTGATCAGGCAGACCATTTTAATGCGTATATTGCCCCAGAGCAGGTTCGCGGTGAGACCGTAGATTCTCGTAGTGATATCTATTCTGTAGCCTGCGTCATTTATCAGATGTTATGTGGTCGCACTCCATTTATTGCTCAGTCAGCAAAGGATTTAGCGCGTCAACAACTTAGTGAGACCCCTGCTGACCCGAGTTCTTATGCTTCGGTAAAGTTTGCTCCGGCTTTAGATGGTGTTCTACTTAAGGCTTTGAGTAAGTCTCGTTCAGATCGTTTTCAGTCTGCAGATGAGTTCCGTTCGGCGTTGAAAAATGTTGTTCAGGGTGTTCCTTCTGCAACGTTTGAGGATGTTGAGACTGGTTCTACAACTGCGCTGAGTGCAGCAGCTGCGACAGGTGTTGCTGGTGGTTCTGCCGCGTATTCTTCGTTGAATACGAGTGCTCATGCTCAGCCTTCTTCCGATGAGGCAGCTGGTTTAGGTGGCTGGTTCGATAATGCTCAGGCTGAATATACTGATGAAGAGCTTTATGATTATGAGCGAAATGAAGCTTTAGCAAAGAAGCGTCGTCGTCGTCAGGCATGGACTCGTGTCATTACGGGCATGATTATTGTTGCTTTGGCTCTTTTCTCGGTGACAACGGTGTTGTATTACCAGAATGAGTTGAAGAAGGTTCCTGTTCATCCGGTTCCTGCTGTTCAGGGTCTGTCAAAGAATGATGCTGAAACGGCAGTCCGTAATCTTAATCTGACGGTTAAGTGGGATGAAGAGTTCTCTGATGCGGTGGCTAAGAACGATGTTATTAAGAGTACGCCGGTGACAGGTACTGAGGTTGAGGAAGGCAGCGAGGTTCTTCTGACGCTCTCTAAGGGTCCTTCTCAGTTGGCGATACCGGATAATGTCGAGGGCCAGTCTGAGGCTTATGTTCGTTCTGCTTTGCAGGATGCTGGGTTTGTTCCTGGACGTACGTCTACGGTCAATAGTGCAACGATTCCTGCTGGCATGGTTGTGTCGTTGTCGAAGGAGCCAGGAAGTAAGGTTGCGGCTGGTTCTACCATTGACATTGTTCTTTCAGACGGTAAAGTGACAGTTCCTGAGTTGATTGGGCTAAGCCGTGATCAGGCGATTGCTGCATTGAGTGCTCCTGATGTTTTGTTGAGTACGAATATTGAGACGGTTCAGACCAATGCTGCTCCAGCAGGTACGGTTCTTTCTCAGAGTTCAGCTGCTGGTACGACTATTGGTCAGGGAAGCACTGTGACTATTCGTGTTGCTGCTGCTCCTCCTACTCCGACGGTCGCTCCTCGTCCTCGTCCGACGGTTGCTCCTCAGCCTGAGCGTCGTCCGGCCCCTCCTGCGCCAGAGAATCCACGTCCTCCTCAGCCTTCGCATTCTACGGCGCCTTCTGCTCCTGCGTCAGGCGATGCTGAGGGCAATAATCAGCGCCGTCCGGCACCGGAGCGTTCTTCACAGGCCCCTGCGCCTTCTGCTCCTGCCGCTGATGAGAAGCCAGATAGCTAGGTGCTACTAGCAGATATGTTGTAGCTGGTATATCTTTAGTAAAAAAAATGCTGGTGTAGAACTCGCTATGAGTTTTACACCAGCATTTTTTATGGGTTTATGAGTTGATGTGAGGGCTAAGTTTTTGTGCTTTTTCTTGGGCACCGCTGAGTCCGACTTCTTCTAACCATGTTCCAAGCATGCTATATCCGCCTTCTGTTAGCACTGATTCTGGGTGGAATTGAACTCCGTGGATGGGGCATGTTTTATGTTGTAGTGCCATGATGATGCCGTTTTCGCTGGTTGCGGTGGCTTCAAGTTCTTCGGGCATTGTTGTTGGGTCTACAGCTAGTGAGTGGTAGCGCGTTACTCGTAGCGGGCTAGGTAATCCGTTGAATACGGATTGTTCGTTGTGTGTGATGTGAGATATTTTCCCATGCATAATTTCTGGTGCATGGTGGACTACGGCCCCGAACGCTTCTGCAATGGCTTGATGTCCTAGGCATACGCCGAGAAGCGGTTTGTGGTGTTGTGCCGCCCACTGTATCAGCTCGATAATGCAGCCAGCTTCATGGGGCGCTCCTGGGCCGGGGGAGATCATGATGCCATCATGTTCTTGGACTTGGGCGATGACGGTTTCTAAGGATGCTTCATCGTTACGGATGACAGTGACATGAGCACCTAGTTGTTCTAGGTAGCCAACTAGGGTGAAGACGAAGCTGTCGTAGTTGTCGATAACAAGGATTTTGGTCATAGTTCCTTCTTTGGATGGAGGCTAGTGGTCTACGGTCACGTCACGGTATAGGGGGCTATACTCTGCGATAGCTGGGAATACGTATTCCATGAGGCTCCAAATGATGAGGAGCACTAGTGCTATGGCGATGATGATACGTACCCAGAGCGGCCCGGGTAGGTGTCTAAAGATCCATGCGTACATATTTTCTTATACCTTTGGTTTTTTGCGGTGTTTATTGCGCTATTTGAAGTTCTTGGGGTGCTCCGGCAGAGAGTGGTTGCCAGTGTTCGTAGCGTGCGTGAACGATATATCGTTGGGTGTCTCCGAAGCGGGGGTGACAAGTTGTGAGTGTCATGATGCGTTCAGTGGGTTGTTCGTTGGGGTGTTGAGGATTCGGCGCAATAACGTAGATGTCTTCGGGGTATACGATTGATGTTTCGTAGATGGTGTAGGTGTAGTAGCCGTTGATGGTTTGTACATATATTCTGTCGCCGATACGGAGCTGGTCGATGTAATCGAGCACTGCTCCATTGGTTTGGCGATGTCCGGCAAGAGCGAAGTTTCCAATTTCTCCGGGCATTGCGGTATTTTCGTAGTGTCCTAGTCCGAGAGTGTCGAGGACGTCTGTTCCGGTGCCTTCTGCGATAGGGCGCTGGTAGTGTGCACCGAATCGTGGAATGTAGACGATGCCGTAGGCTTTTCCGTATTCTGGTTCGTGTCCTACAGGTGGGTTATTGGAGTCTGCATTGTTGTGTGTTGGCTGTTCTGAGGTTTTTTCTTCTTCGGGCGTTATGTTCTCATGTTTTTCTGGTGTTGTTGGGGTTTCTGTAGGGTGCGGTGTTAGTGGTTCATGAGGTTGTGTTTCTGGGGGTTGTGACGTTGTATTCGGGTCTTGTTGTGGTGTGGTTGTATCGGGTGTTGTTGGTTGTTGTGGTGATGTTTTCTCAGATTCTGCAGCTTGTTTAAATTCTTCGGCGAGGGTGTGCACTGCTTGTGATTGTGTTTGTGAAGCAGAGATGTTGGTCCACCAAAGTTGCCATCCGACGAAGAGGAGCAAGATGAGCCCTAGGGTGATGAGTATTTCTCCGATAATTTGTATGACCATGCGCCCTTTTGTATGAGGGGATGTATTTTTTTCTGGTCTGGTGGAGGTGTTTTTCATAGATTTTCTGTTGTACGGGTTCGTCGGTTTTCTTGAGGGTGTTTTTAGGTGTCTGCTATGTTTGTTAGGGTCTGAGCAGATAAAATTCTAAGCGATGAATCTGTTGATTTATTAGGTATATGTTCAACCGTACCTGATATGACATATGGGTAAATAAGTATTTGGAGGAAAGATGGCAGAAGATAAGAAAGTAATGACGGATAGTGATTTGCATGAGGAGGAGACTTTCCGTCGGATAGCTAAAGAAATGGTTACTGATGATTTCGCTTCTCCTACTCCTCTGTGGTATCAGGTTATTATGTTTGGTCTTGTTGTTCTCGGTATTTTATGGATTATGGTTTTCTATATTAGTGAGACAACTCTGCCAATTCCGGGTCTTTCAATGTGGAATGTTGCTATTGGTGTTGGTTTGATGATGGCTGGTCTTTTGATGATGACTCGTTGGCGTTAGTGGATGTTATGTCTGAGAAAGATACGGGGTCTTTATCTGATAAACCTGAGGTGACGAATCCGTCGAATTTGGCGCCGGTGAATCCTCATGAGCCTCGCCAGAAGAGGGAGGATATTCGTGCTGCCATTTTTGAGACAAAGTTACGTCGTTTAGCTTTAGCTGGTTTTATTTTTGCCGCTGTCGTGTATTTTGTATGGCAGGGAATACGATAAGTATATTCTCAAAACAGAATATACACTTGTCAAAACTATTATTATAGATTTTTCAAGCGTTATTTTTGGGTTCTAAATATTTTTGAGCAGCCTCATAAATACGCTCAGTAACACGGTCAAGAATACGTGAAGATATTTTCCAGCGTTGCCAATAAAGAGGAAATTCTAGGGGTTTCTCCCCCGCTAGAGATATTATTGTGCCAGATTCAAGACCTTGACGGCACTGAGCTTCTGGAACAAGCCCCCAACCAATACCGTCTTCTACTGCTCGAGCATAGTCAGGGGATGAGGGAATATAAATACTCGGTGATTCTCCTCCGTTATCTTCAATATTGTGGGCTTTGAGAATCAGATGACGAGAAGAACGCTGTCCGTGATCTTTTCTATCAAACTCAATAACGGGTGCAGTGTTGAGTTCTTCTGCTGTTATATGGTGTGGCCAACTTTTAAAATGTTCATCGACAAATTCTTGTGAGGCAACACACCAATACCGCGCGTGGCCAAGTTCTTCAACTTCACAACCATTAATGGGTTCTGGATGAGACGTAATTGCCGCCATAACTTCCCCAGAACGGAGAAGAGCTGAGGAATGCTGTTCTCCTTCTCTTCTGAGATCGCAAAAGATTTTATCGCATCGGGATAGTTCCCCTACAGCAGAGAGCAACCAGGTAGCCAAAGAATCAGAGTTTACAGCAATGGTTATGCTACCTTGTCCGGCACGCTCACCGAGTTCTTGTTCTAATTCTGCGTTGAGGTACTCATTTTGTCGGGCAACTCTGAGAACTACTTCACCGGAATCTGTTGGACGTACAGGATTGGTACGTTGTAAAAGGATACGACCGGCACTCGTTTCCATTGTTTTAATGCGTTGAGAAATCGCCGAAGCACTAACACCTAAAATTTCTGCTGCAGCTTCAAAGGTACCTTCATCAACGACTAAAGTAAAAGTACGCAATTGTTCATTAGTAAAACGAGTCATCGGCGAATCCTATCTGCATACTTAAGTTTATTCAGTCTCTACTACGCTAGAAAAAGACAAAATTGTATACTCTAGAATAGCAACTATGAGCTTATCTTCTTCAGAACATCATGAGGCATCACGTTGGTTTAGGGCGAATGGCCTTCCTTTAGTTATTCTTCCACAGGAGCGCCTTAAAGAAATGTTCGTGAGAATTACTCCTTTAGGGTTATGGCTATCAGTCACCTTATTCATTGTGACGATTTCTGTGGCTATTTTGGCTCATCTAGACGATAAAATTTTTGTTCAAGAAGATACCAGTGATGATATCCAACTAGAAATCATCAAAGGCATTGGAGCTTTCGTTCTCTTATTTGGTGGACCGCTAGTAGCATTTGTTATCCCGTGGCTAGTTCTTCGTTTTAAAAGAAAAATACCGCAAACACTTTTTGTTATTACCGGATCTACGAGCATTCTCTCCATCATGTATCTTTTATCCCCCAGCCTAAGCTATCGAATGGGTATTGGGGAGCCTCTCTTCTTTAGCTCTTCCACTGAGGTTATTCTTTGCGTGGTAGCTATACTATTAGCACTTTTTCTAGGGTTAGATTCAATTCTATGGTGGGCGTTTAAAGAAACTCTTGTACAGCTTGGATCGGCAATGATTATGATTGCAAAGGTTTTGCCGATGTTGATGGTTGCAGTCTTGTTTTTCTTTGTTAACGCAGAAATATGGAAAGTAGCAGACACTCTCAGTTATACAAAAACCTTTGGTGTATCAGCCGTAATGTTTACTCTTGCACTTTTTATTATCACAACAACTGTTATTGAACGTTCTAAAGAGGTTCTAGGAGATCATCAAGGCAAGGAAATCCACTTTAATGCAGAAGATTATCAGAGAGTATCGGCTGACTCTACGATCTTTTGGAACACGGTTACAGAACGTATAGAAGGTTCTGTTTCTGCTAAACCGTTAGGACTAAGTGAACGTATTAATTTTATTCTTGTCCCAGCTACGGTTCAGTGCATCCAAACTTTCATGTTTTCTATCTTTGTTTTTCTCTTTTTCATATGGTTTGGCAGTTTTGCTATCCCAACAGAAGCTGCTGCATCGTGGGTCAACCATGTTCCAGAGAACTTTTTATTGTTTGGAGTAGAACTTCCTATAAGCTCTGTTCTGGTGAAAGTATCCATTGTACTTGGAGCGTTTTCGGGACTTAGCTTTGCTGCTTCAACAAGCACCGACGAACGTTATATGCATGATTTTCTTGAACAGGTATTTATTCGTCTACGTCAACAAGTGCTTATTCGTAATATTTATCGAAGTGCGTATACAGCTTCGTAATTTTATCTATTGATTTTTAAGGGCAAGGATAGCTCTTAGAAGTATCACAAGGAATCAATCCTTCAATACAGTCAATAAGCATGAAATATCTCCACTGAGAACGCGAGTATACATTCCCATAAAAATAACTTCTAAGAAGGTTATTAAAATAAAAGAGCACCCCTCCGCAGAGGGGTGCTCTTTTATTACCTAGGTCTCTATCATCTCAATGATGAGAAAC
>NZ_JBLXXX010000004.1:0-322995 GCF_048512825.1 Rothia sp. CCM 9418 | reverse complement strand
CTCTGCAACTTGAAAAACGTAGACACCGGTCACATTTTCAGAAAAAGATTCCCCTGAAAAGAACAAAACTGCTAGTCAAGAGTGATATTCAGAAGTAAGAAAATAAAATTGTGATACAAAACAGCAATCACCGTCACTCTAAAAAGATAAAATCGATTCTAGGAAACCACTCATACAACAGCACTAAAGCATCACAGAAAGCCCAGAAATATTATGAACACCTTCATTGCCATCGACTTTGAAACTGCCAACGAACAACGTAAATCAGCATGCTCCATCGGTATGGTCAAATTTACGACCAACGGAGAAGTCCTAGACACCTACTACACCCTCATCAAGCCTCACCCCGAGGTACGATACTTCAACCCTATTAACAGCTGGGTTCACGGAATCACCGAAAAAGACATCGAAGACGCACCAGAATGGTCAGATATCGCAAAAGAAGTTGCTCAGTTCATTGGAGAGCATCCTATCGTTGCACACAACATGGCCTTCGACGGATATGTACTCTCTGACCTCAATCGTCTATACCAACAAAAACCAATCGAGAACCGACGATTCTGCACCCTACGCCTAGCCCGCAAAATTCTTGCATCCGAGATAGAACGTAAAAGCCTCGATAACGTCTACTACTATTATTTCCCCAACGAAGAATTCACACACCACCAAGCTATTTCAGATGCTATAGCCTGCGCCAAAATATTTGTTCGTATGCAGGAAGACTACCCATATGAACAAATCCAAGAGCTCTGCCCTCCAACACAAAATAATAGAAGCGGAAGTCTACAACGCCCAGGCCTCTATGCAGAACAGCTCTCAGCTCAAGAACTCATCGAAAGATATGGACAAACCCCCTGTTTAGAAGGAGAACGCATTGCTATAACAGGAACACTCAAACACGGCCAACGTAGTGCAGTGCAAGAACTTATCACCGTTCTCGGAGCAACAGCAGAAAAAAGCCTCACGAAGAAAACAACATTACTCATCGTCGGAATACCCAGCCCCCAGCACGAAAAAGCAAACTCCAATGCATCACGAAAGCTACTTAAAGCCACTGCCCTCAAAGAAGCAGGCTCACCAATACAAGTTCTCAGCGAAGAAGAATTCTTCAACAGGATTACACCATAGACCTTAAAAATTTATAAAAACCATAGTAGATTAGGGGACAAGCACAAAGAAGGGGGTAGCCCACTATGAACCAGAACAAACACAACCCGTGGCAAAGAACGAACCCGTGGCAAAAGACATCTGTAGCTATCGCATTTCTACTCTTTGGTCTTGCCCTATGCATCGGAAACTTCAACGCAAAATACTACGTCATCTACCAAAACTACTACCTCGGCATCTTCCTGATTATCCTTGGAATCATCACAGCACTACAAGCGGTACAAGCATTCCAAAGAAAAAGAACAAAGAAAACGACAAGCACCATCATCAGTCGTATCAGCGGACTCTCCCCCAGTAAAATCATCTGGCCATTCGTCTGTTTCCTCATCGGCATAACGCTCTTCTCACAAGACGTCGACATGACCTTTGCTAAAATCCCACAGAATACCTTTACCGGAGCAGTTTTCATTGCGCTACCGTTTATTGCGATGATTCCAACTGTTTTCTTCTATATCCTCGATATCGTTTACCAGAACACCAAGAAAAAATCATAGCCCCATACATCACTCAGGCCCTCCCCTAGAAAACTAGAGGAGGGCCTGACTGTATATCAAGAACCTAACGAGTTACCTCAATAACCGCCATATTCTTCTTACCACGGCGAATCAGCGCGTACCGACCAAACAACAAATCATCAAGAGAAATCGCAGCGTCTTCGCCTTGAACCTTCACGTTATTAATCGAAGCGCCACCCTCTTTAAGGGTACGCCGCGCAGCAGATTTAGACTCAGATAAGCCACTCTCACATAAAACGTTAACCATATCTAGACCGTCAAGGTTCACACACGCACGAGGAAGCTCAGCAGTAGCAGCAACAAGAGTATCCTCATCTAAATCAGAGAAAGAACCCTTCCCAAAAAGAGCCTCAGACGCAGCAATAACTTTCTGAGTTGCTTCAACACCATGCACTAACGACGTCACATCAAATGCCAGAGTCTTCTGCGCCAAACGCTTATGAGGTTCCTGCTCAACAGCAACACTCAGTTGTTCAATCTCCTCACGAGTCTTAAACGTAAAGACTTTCAAACGATCCAAAACATCAGCGTCAGCAGTATTCAGCCAGAACTGGTAGAACGCATATGGAGAGCACATCTGAGCGTCCAACCAAATCGCGTTACCCTCAGACTTACCAAACTTCGTACCATCAGAATTCGTAATCAACGGAGTACCGATAGCATGTACACTCTTGCCCTCCGTCTTACGAATCAGCTCCGTACCAGAAGTCAAATTACCCCACTGATCAGAACCACCAGTTTGCAAAGTGCACCCATACCGACGATTTAGCTCAAGGAAATCATTACCCTGAAGCACCTGATACGAGAACTCCGTATAAGAAATACCCTCATCAGAGTTCAGACGTTTCGCAACAATCTCTTTCTTCACCATCGTGCCAACGCGGAAATTCTTACCAATCTCACGCAAAAAATCAATAGCAGAAAGCTCTGAAGTCCACTCAAGATTATTTACCATCTGAGCAGCATTCTCGCCCTCAAAATCTAAGAAACGCTCAATCTGAGAACGAAGCTTGCTCACCCAACCAGCTACAACATCACGAGAGTTTAAAACACGCTCAGAAGTCTGGCGAGGATCACCAATCAGCCCCGTTGCACCACCCACCAAGCCTAAAGGCTTATGTCCAGCAAGCTGCAAACGACGCATCAACAACAGTTGAACCAAATGCCCCAAATGCAAGGATGCTGCAGTCGGATCATAACCCGTATAAAAAGTAAGAGTCTGCTCTGAAAGAGCCTTCTCTAACGCTTGCTCATCAGTACTCACATGTACTAAACCGCGCCATTTAAGCTCCTGCCAGATGTTCTCAAAAGAATCATCATTACGTTGCTGCTCTAGAATACTCACAGACATACTTACTCCTTCTTACGGTTCTCCCGACAAACCTATTGTTCCAAAAACTCAAGATACCGTCTCTAGTGTATCGGCAAAAACATTACAAAACATGCCCAAACTATCACGAGGCACGTTCAACGCTATACGACGGTTACTCTAACCCCGCAGGGAATTCTTCAGCACCAACCATATACAAACGCTGAGTTGGACGAGTCATCGCAACATACAAATCGCCAATAGCACCGTGAGAAGCTCGAATAACAGCCTGAGGCTCAACAACAATCACCACATCAAACTCCAAACCTTTAGACTCCCACGGTGTCAATACCAGAATCTGACGTTCTAAAGCCGTCATAGACGTTCCCAAACGTTCACGATGTTGCTCTGCCACAGCCTGAACAACCTGAGCATAATGTTCATCGGTAACAATCACACCAATGAGACCGCCACCATTATCAACTTCAGCCGTAATACATTCCAACACCTTCTGACACAAAGACTCAGAAGATACACGATGCAAAATAGGCGCCCACTGTCCCTGACGAACAGCACGAGGAGCATCCACCTGACGCCCCGCAGCCTGAGCAACAGCAACCGCAGCTTGAGCAATCTGTGCCGGAGTACGATAGTTCACCGTTAACGTCTCCAACGTCATACGATCCCCCACAAAAGGTTCCAACGCCTGCTCCCATGACGAAGCGCTCTCCGCAGAAGAAGCCTGAGCAATATCCCCAACAATCGTCATAGACTTCATGGGACAACGGCGGAACAATACTCGCCACTGCATCGGAGTCAGTTCCTGAGCCTCATCCACCACAATATGCCCATACGCCCATGTACGATCAGCATATGCAGCCTGAGCAGCGCTCATACGTTCAGGAGCCACCGCATAAGAATCAGCTAATTGTTCAGCAGTAATAACGCCCTCAACGCCATAATCAGAAAGTTGAGCATGAACATTTTCAAGAGTCTTCTTCGCATTCTCAAGGTTAGAAAGATGCTCCAACCGTGCACGAGCAGCAGCCGAAGCACCAACAACTTTCTCAAAATCACCCAAAAGCTCAGCCGCCTCATCTAGAAGAGGTACATCAGCTTCAGTCAAGGGGGCATCCCAGCTCCGTGCCAATAGTTGACGTTCATCAGCAGTAAACTCAGATAACGCAGAATCACGATAATGAGGTTTTGCAAAAAGCGAGCGCACCAAAGTCTCAGCGGATAACGGCATCCACGCAAGATTCAGTGCTTTACGCACATCCATAGAAGAACGAATATCCTCTTCTAGATAAGGACGTTCGAGGCTCTGCCCAGACGAAGAATCAAGTTGTTCTTGAAGCTGTTGAGTCAGCTCACGAATCAAAATCTTGACGAAGGTTTCACGTGCCTCATTATGAGGTTTTCCCGTAGAACGGGCACGATCACGTGCAGAACGAACCATACGAGGAGTCAGCTTTAACTGGTTCGAACCGACCTTCAAAAATTCTGTTTTTTCGAGGGTTTTCTGGCGGTCGCGTACAGCACGTTTAATCACTTCAACCATACGTAAATCGCCCTTAAGCTGATGAATTTTAAGGTCTTTCTCCGCAACAGCACGTACTCCGGGGAATAACGTTGCTAGAGAGGACATCACCACTCCAGTTTCGCCAAGAGAAGGTAGCACACGGTCGATGTACCACATAAAAGAAGCACTTGGCCCAATGACGAGAACACCAGCATTATTCAGGCGCTCGCGGAAGGTGTATAGCAGGTATGCGGCACGGTGCAAAGCGACTGCTGTTTTACCCGTGCCGGGTCCGCCTTGAACGACTCGAACTCCTGGCAAATCTGCACGAATAATACGGTCTTGTTCCGACTGGATGGTTGCTACGATATCGCCCATGCGCCCGGTACGTTTTCTGTTCAAAGCTGCTAATAGTGCACCTTCTCCGTGTAAAGCGCTCTCATCTTCGAGTAAGGAGGCGTCGAGGATGTCGTCTTCAATAGCTGTTACTTCACGACGTTCAAGGGTAAGGTGCCGTCGACGGCGCACACCGTTCCTATCGAAAGCGGTAGCTTGGTAAAAGGTGCCAGCTTCTGGGGCACGCCAGTCGGTGAGAAGTCTTTGATAATCTGCCGAAGCTATGCCGATACGACCAATGTAGTGGGTTTTGTCATCGTCGAAGTCTAAACGTCCAAAAGCTAAACGGTGGTCTACAGCGTTAAGCTGAGCCAGCCGCTCTTCATAATGTCTGGCGTAGGCGTCACGTTCTGAACGGTTCTGATGATTACCAGCCTCTTGGTTAAGGTGAACATCAGAGATTTTCTGTTCAGTTTCAGCGCGCATCTCATCTAAGCGTTGATACAGTTTTTTGACATAGGCACGTTCAAGGTTAAGCGCCCGCGTGTAAGTTTCGTCGTTCCTCTGTTGAGCCGTAGACGTTGAAGGTTCGTTGAGGTTCTCGGTCATGCGTATTCTTTCTTTCGTTCAGAGGTGGCAGAACATCTTTAAGATGAGGACTCTTTAATTCGCTATGCCTATGCAGTATTAAACCGTTTTTGTTGAGCTACTACTCTAGTGGAAATGGAAAGAGGAATAAGTTGTGTGTCGCTGTTTTACACAACTTACTCCTCCTTCAAGATTTTGGTCGGTCACCTTTTATTCGGTCACGGTGCTCAGCGCTTCGATGGTGTAGTTTCCGATAGCTTCGCGTCCACCAAGTCCGTCGAGTTCAAGAAGGACGCCGATACCAGCAACTTTAAGTTGGGCTTGTTCCATTAAGAATGCGGCAGCAGCAAGAGTTCCGCCGGTTGCAAGCAGGTCGTCGACGATGAGTACACGCGTTCCTGCAGGAATATCGTCACGGTGAATTTCGATAGCCGCGGAGCCGTATTCGAGTTCGTATTCTTTAGTGAAGGTATCTCGAGGCAGTTTTCCTGCTTTACGTACTGTCATCACTCCGGTACCTGCGGCGTATGCGATAGCAGATGCCATGAGGAATCCACGAGCTTCAACGCCTGCAACGATATCGAAGGTTCCTTTGAAACGATGAACGAGTTCGTCGATGGAACGTTTGAACACTTCGGGGTGAGCGAAAAGCGTTGTGACGTCGTAGAAAAGAATACCTTCTTTAGGGTAGTCCGGTATTTGTGCGCATGCGGCGGGAATTAACTCGTCGATGGGCATATCGGCAGATACATTCTGATGCATGAGTGATGTAAACCTTACGTGCCGTATGATGGCGGCGTTTATAACAGTAGAAAGTCCGTAGGAGATTATACGCCAAAAATCTGAGTGATACTGAGTAGTTTTAAAATACCTTGTTCAAGAAACAACACGGTATACCCTTCTTAGGAGTTCCTCCAAGGCTCGACCAGAGGTTTTCGTGAAGCAAAATTTCGCTGTTCGTTCAACACTTCAAGAAGTTTTTGACGTTGTTTAGCAACGGCTTCTGGTGCAGTTCCGCCTTGAGTCTTTCGAGAGGTGAGGGAGCCTTCTAGTGTGAGTATCTCATGTACGCCGGAGCTCAGGTGAGGAGAAATATTGAGATAGTCTTCTTCGCTTAACTCCCATAACTCGCACTGATTCTTTTCACAGTGTTGGACGACTTCGCCTGTTATTTCGTGGGCTTCTCGGAAGGGGACGCCTTCACGGACAAGCCACTCGGCGATGTCGGTGGCTAACGCAAAACCTTTCGGGGCGAGGGAGCTCATGCGTTCCGTGTTGAATATCAATGTTCCGACCATGCCGGCAATAGCAGGTAAGAGAAGGTGGAGCTGGTCGATAGCGTCGAAAAGGGGTTCTTTATCTTCTTGTAGGTCTCTATTGTAGGCAAGCGGTAACGCTTTAAGGGTCGCTAAGAGACCGGTGAGATCGCCAATGATACGACCTGTTTTGCCACGAGCAAGTTCTGCGATATCGGGGTTCTTCTTTTGAGGCATGATGGAGGACCCTGTTGAAAAGGCGTCATCGAGGGTGACGAAAGAAAATTCTTGGGTTGACCAGAGGATGATTTCTTCACATAGACGGGATAGGTCAATAGCTGTCATGGAAGCAATCCATAAAAATTCAGCGTAAACGTCACGTGAGGCCGTTGCGTCAAGAGAGTTATAGCTTGCTGAGCTAAACCCGAGTTCTTGTGCGATGGATTCTGGGTCAAGCTCTAAAGAGGAACCTGCTAATGCGCCAGAACCATAGGGTGAGACGGCTGCTCTGCGATCCCAGTCTTGGAAACGTTCAAGATTTCGGCTAAGAGCCCAAGCATGAGCGTAGAGATGGTGAGATAAGAGGATAGGTTGTGCGTGTTGTAGGTGGGTACGTCCAGGCATAGGGGCGTAGGGGTGTTGTTCCCCTTGGTAAAGCAGAGCGTCGATAACTTCGAGGAGTTTGCGGGCAAGGGCAGCTGCACTATCTCGTAAGTACATTTTGCCAAGTGTTGCGATTTGGTCGTTGCGGGAACGTCCGGCACGAAGTTTTCCTCCGAGGTGTTTGCCGGCACGGTCTAATAGCCCTTGTTCGAGGGAACCATGAACGTCTTCGTGGTGTTCTGCGGGGGTGTAAGTTCCTTCCCGAACATCTTTTTCGAGCGTGTTTAAGGCGGTGAGCATCTGTTCTAGTTCTGTGTCGTTGAGCAGATGTGCACGGTGTAGTACGCGGGCGTGTGCTCGAGATCCAGCGATATCGTAGGGTGCTAGACGCCAATCAAAATGAGTTGATTTAGACAGTGCGGCAAGGGAATCGGCTGGGCCTGAGGCGAATCGGCCTCCCCAGAGCGAACCAGAATTTGTGCCGTTCGAAGGTGCTGAAGACATAAGTTTGAACCTTGGTAGAGGGATGTAGGTGTGCGGTGTTAGGGGTTGAGGCGTTGATTTCGTGCGGAGGCGACTTTTGAGGACAGACCAAAGATTTCGATAAACCCGCGTGCGTGCGCTTGGTTGAAGGAGTCGCCTTCATCGTAGGTTGCGAGGTTGAAGTCGTAGAGAGAGCTTGTGGAGCGTCGTCCGGTGACGACTGCTCGTCCAGCGTGTAGGTCCATACGGATCTCTCCGTTGACCATCTGTTGGGTGTCTTGGATGAAGGCGTCAAGAGATTTTTTTAGAGGGGAGAACCATTGTCCGTCATAGACGAGTTCACTCCAGCGTTGGCCAACAATTTTTTTGAAGCGTGCTTGTTCACGTTCGATGGTGACGTTTTCAAGTTCTTGATGAGCTGCAATAAGCGCCATGGCCCCGGGTGCTTCGTAGATTTCTCGAGATTTGATGCCCACGAGTCGGTCTTCTACGATGTCGATTCGTCCGATGCCTTGCGCTCCTGCTCGGCGGTTCATTTCGGTGATGGCTTCTAGCGGTGTTACGGGTTTTTCGTCGATAGCGGTGGGGATTCCATGTTTGAACGTTATGGTGCAGGTATCTGGTGCTGGGGAGAATGTGGGGTCGTCGGTGTAGTCGTAGACATCTTTGGTCGGTGCGTTCCAGATGTCTTCGAGGAACCCTGTTTCTACAGCTCGACCCCAGACGTTTTGGTCGATGGAGAATGGGTTTTTCTTAGTGGTAACGATAGGTAGGTTGTTGTGTTCTGCGTAGCTGATAGCTTTTTCTCGTGTGAGGGCAAGGTCGCGTACTGGTGCGATACAGGTGAGTTCTGGTCCGAGGGTTTGAATACCTACTTCGAAACGGACTTGGTCGTTTCCTTTTCCTGTGCAACCGTGGGCAACGGTGGTTGCGTTGAATTTTTGGGCGGCTTGTACAAGGTGTTTGACGATGACGGGACGAGATAGTGCTGAGACTAGAGGGTAAGCGTCCATGTAGAGGGCGTTTGCTGCGAGTGCGGGCATGCAGTATTCAGTGGCGAATTCTTCGCGGGCGTCCGCGATGTAGGCTTCGACGGCTCCGCAGTCTAGTGCTCGTTGGCGGATGGTTTCGAGGTCTTCTCCGCCTTGTCCTACATCTACGGCTACGGCGATGACTTCTGCTCCGGTTGCTTCTGCAATCCAGCCGATGGCTACAGATGTGTCTAGTCCGCCAGAGTATGCTAGGACGACGCGTTCTTTCATGGGGTGTTCCTTTGTTTTGTTGGTGGTGAAGTGGGTTTGTTCACTATCAACAAGTATGAATAATTATCTATAAATATGCAAACCTATGGATAATATTTCTTCAAAGGTCTTTTAATAAGCTATTGACGCAGCTCACGCTTGAGAACTTTTCCAGTAGCACCTAAAGGCAATGAGTCAACAACCCGATAATGACGAGGACGTTTATACACAGCAAGTTGTTGGCTACACAAATGCTCAACCTCCTCACAAAGAACCTCTTGTTCATCCTGAGAGCAACGCTGACGAGGAAGGATAAAAGCATAAATCTCCTCCCCCACACGTACATCTTTTCGCCCTACAACAGCAACCATGCGCACCCGAGGGTGCGCAGCAATAACATCTTCAATCTCTCGAGGGTACACAGAATATCCGTGACGTAAAATCATGTCTTTGAGTCGATCAACAATAAAAATGTTCCCCTGCTCATCGATAGTTGCCACATCCCCCGTTGCTAACCACCCCTCAGAGAGCACCTGAGAAGTTGCCTCAACATTATTCCAGTACCCCAGCATCACATTAGGCCCACTGACCCACAGCTGCCCAGGAACCCCCACGGGGAGCAGCTCTCCAGAGTTATCACGCACTTGCACTTGAATACCCGTCAATGCCGTCCCAACAGAACCAATAACAGGCGGGCGAGAAGGCTGATTAAAAGAGACAACCGGAGAAGCTTCAGATAAGCCGTATCCTTCAAGGATGTGACAGCCAACCAGCTGATAAAAATCGGCATGAGTTGAAGCGAGTAAAGGAGAACCGCCAGAAATTCCATAACGAATATTCCCCATTAACGCCGAAGATTCTTGCCCCTCTAAAGTTGCAGATATTGCAGCATACATCGACGGCACCGCAGCAATAATACTCACCTTAGCTTGAACACATAACTCGATAGCAGACTCAGCGGTAAAACGTGGCAGCAAAGCAACCGAAGCACCTGCTGCAAAAACAGCGTTCATCGAAACTGTTTGCCCAAAAGAATGAAAAAGCGGTAGCCCCCCGAAGAAAACATCTTCTGCAGTGTAATCAAAGAATTCTGCCACCGTCATAGCGTTTGATAAAAGATTGTGATGGGTCAAAATAGCACCCTTGGGTTTTCCCGTAGTACCGGAGGTATAGAGAATGACGGCAGGATGTTGAGGTGAAACCTGCACTAATTCAGCAGCGACATCTTCCAAGGTAGCTATGCTCATATCCGAAGGACTCACAAAAGCCTGAGCATCTACAATGTGCTGTTGCACCCCGGCAAAGGAGACCTGTTCCGTTACGACCCGAGACCCTTCCCATGCGATTAGCAACTGCGCGCCAGAGTCTTCTAGGTGATATTGCACTTCACGCTCTGAAAGTAAAGGATTTAGCGGAATACACACTGCTCCCAGAGAGATAATCGCATAATAGTACACCGGCATTGCCACAATATTAGGCAAGCAAAGCGCCACTGGAGTCTGATACCCCACTCCAAGCTCTCGTAGTTCTATTTGAGCGCGAACCACTCGTTCTTGTAATTGACGGTAGCTCAGAACAGTACCTTGATATAGCAACGCATGACGGTCAAGGTGAGTATGAGAGAGAAGAAGATTTGCTACATTACAAGGGTTTTCGAGGGAGGTTGTCACGTTGTGTTCTATTCATTGTAGGCTTTGGGTACGTTCTCATATTAGTGCACGTCAAGTTCTCAGGAGAAGAGCGACAGCAACCTCAGCTTTTGAAGATTGCGTAAGGTTTCGTTCAGAAGAAGTTTGCTTTATTCGGAAGCGCAAATCTGTTATTATGAGTTACTCACAATAACACAGGAGATTCTTATGACTGAACTAACCCCCGCAGAAATTGACCTACTCAACCGAGTTTTTGACCTCGCACGAGAAGGAAATACCGAAGAACTAGAACCACTACTTAACCAAGGTATTCCCGCAAACCTCACCAACTCCCAAGGCGACACCCTGCTCATCCTTGCAAGCTACCACCAGCAGCTCAACGTCGTTGAACTATTACTCAAACACCAAGCAGACGTTAACCGCCTCAACGACAGAGGACAAACCGCGTTACTGTGCGCAGTATTTAAAAATAGCCAAGAGATCGCACAACGACTTCTCAACGCAGGAGCAGATTTAAGCATCGGCGTACAACACCCACTCGAAGTTGCTCAGTTCTTCCAGCTCACAGAAATGCAACAGCTCATCGAAGAACACCAGAAACAGGGCTAAGCTGCCCACTCCAAAAATTTTTGAGCCATCTGTTCCCCACCAAGAGGGTCACGAGTAATCACCATAACAGTATCGTCACCAGCGATAGTACCAAGAATAGGTTCAATACTCGCTTGATCAATAGCAGACGCCATAAATTGTGCAGCACCTGGAGGAGTCCGAAGAATAACTAAATTCGCAGAGGCTTCAGCAGTGATGAGAAGTTCCTTAAACAAAGAAATCATGCGCGCATCAACACCGTCTGCAGATGAACGGCGAACGGGATGATGAGGAACCGCGTAAATTAATCCGGACTTCTCATCACGCACACGCTCCGCACCAATCTCAACAAGATCACGGGATAAGGTAGCTTGCGTTACTTTGACCCCATCGTCGACGAGTAATTGCGCTAACTCAGCCTGGGAACGAACATGATGTTTTTGCAATAAATCAACAATTCGAGCTTGACGAGCTGTTTTCGTCGAGGGGATAGACATTCTCTTCATTCTCTTTCTCAGCAAAGCAATCTGCTAGTTAGTCTAGTCCCGCAACATCACAGAATAAGAAAACTAGACTGCTGTACATCTTCTACAGCACACACCGATTATATGAGTATTTTTACGATATTTATACACCTATAGGAAAAATACACGAATACTTCCTAAAGAGTATGCAAAAAATACTCCATAATAAGCATCTATATAAGCATAAACATACTCTTTAACGGATAGCATAAACCGGCAAAAAAGAAGCCTCCCACGAGATGTACCATCATCGCAAAAGGCTTCTTCTTACCAAAACTCAAAAGTTCCGTGACACAAGACTAATACTCGTTATCATCCATCACAGAACGACGACGATTAATCTTCACCGACACAAAAATACCACCAGCAAAAATCACAAAAGCACCAATGATATACGCCCAACCAGTAAGTCTCTCAGAAAACACCACACCAGCAGTAATCGGCTTTAACGTACCTGGAGCACCAGTACGAATCACTTCAAGAGAATTATCTTTGGTCGTCGCTAGCAAAGCATCTACTTCTTGAGGGAAATCCGCTCGAACACGACCAGCATCAGAGCCACGGAACTCAACCATCTCGCCAGCGTGAACGGTCAAAGGATCACCCAGCTCAGAAATAAATAACTTATTATCAAGTTGCTGATCAACCGGTAATTTACCGCTATAAATCGCAACGTTATCTTTTGTCTTCAAATCAGGAGTTAAATCCTTATAGGTTCCAGTTAGCACCCACGTACGGTCTTCATAACCAGCATGAGAAGACGCAGCAGATAATGAACGTGCCCCTTGGACACCCAAAAATACCGAAGAAATAATCGCAAGAATAATAATTCCGACGGTCAGCCAACGGCTACGGTGATCAACAACCTCATCGTCATAATCTTCAGCCTTATCAAAGCCAAAGAAAGAATCGTTGTCGGGTTCTTCAGTCACGATATTATCTCCCGATGTTTTAGATAGTTTTCTCTCACTGAGGATAAGACACTATTGTACGTGTACTTCTCAAAAAGCCCCGTTAGATAACAACTAGAGTCCCCTGATTTCCTCAGAGATTTCTGATTCTTTCATTCTTCACGATAAACCTCATAAACTCCTGAAAAAATGGTGCTGACACCAGCACAAACTGGCATCAGCACCACAAGCACCACCATGGGTACGCGCTAGAACGAACTACTCCTAAACACGAGGAACAGCACCAAAACGTTCTACCGCAACAGCCACAGCAGACTCACGAGAAGCACTCGCTTCCTCAGCTGTCAAAGTACGGTCTGAAGCTCTAAAACGTAAAGCAAAAGCCACAGATTTCTTACCCTCAGGAATACCCTCACCGCGGTAATCATCAAAGATTCGTAAATCTTCTAGAAGTTCACCAGCGCCTTCAGATAAAGCCAGAGCCACATCAGCAGCGGGGACATCGACATCAACTAATAATGCAACATCCTGCGTAGCTGCTGGGTACCCAAAAATGCTGTAAGCCTCAACAACTTCAGCTTTATCCTCACATAATGCCGAGAAATTAATCTCAAAAGCACAGGTGCGTTCAGGAAGATCCTGCTCTTTAAGCAGCTGCGGATGAAGTTCTCCAGCATAACCAATTACCGTGCCAGAAGAATCAAAAAGCACAGCGGTACGACCGGGATGGAAAGCTTGATGAGTCCCCTGCGCAAGCTTAAACTCTGCACCAGCGACATCAGCAATCAATCCCACAGCATCTAATGTGTCACGCCAATCATAAGCGCGAGCAGACGTACCAGGCATCTGTTCATGTTCATCACCACAGAATACACCAGAAATATACCGCGGTTGGTGAGGAATACCCGCATTCAAATCAGCAATAACCTCATCAGAAGGACGCTTCCCCAAACCAGGAATACTCTCCGAACCATGCTGAGTTGAAGGAACAAAAATATGCCCCGTCTCATAAAGAGCAAGATTGCGGAACCCACGGGAAATATTACGTTTAAGAACGTCCATCAGCCCTGGAAGCAAAGACCGGCGAAGAAAACCTTGAGCCTCTGAAATCGGGTTAGCAAGCTGAATAGAGGCTACAACCTCACCAGCGACAGGCTGAGCCCACACGTTATTTGCTTGAGCAGAGACAAAAGGATAAGCGTACACTTCAGTCATCCCGCTTGAAGCAAGCGCATCAAGAACACGACGGCGAGTCATCTGCTCAACAGTGTATCCGCGTCCAGGAGGAGCAACCGGAACAGTCGAAGAAATCTTGTCATATCCGATAAGACGAGCAACCTCTTCTGTCAGGTCTTCTTTATCTGTCAGGTCAGGACGCCATGTAGGAGGAAGCACCTCATACACATCATCAGCAGTCTTCACCTGAGCACCAATAGATTCCAGTGTGCTAACAATCTCTTCCTGAGTGTATGCAACTCCAATACGAGATTGTGTGTAATCTGCAGGAAGGCAAATCGGTTGAGGTTGAACAGTATGGTTCACATCGCTAGATTCTGCGGTAATCGTTGCCCCAGCAAGTTCTACCAATAGTTCAACAGCACGCTGCGCAGCAGCTGCCTGCAACGCAGAATCTACGCCGCGTTCAAAACGTTTAGAAGCATCTGACGAGAGCTTATGACGACGCGACGAACGAGCAATAGAGACCTCATCAAAACGTGCAGACTCGATGAGAATCTCACGTGTTTCAGCCGTCACTTCAGTACTTGCTCCGCCCATAACACCGGCAAGAGCAATAGCACCAGAATCATCACAGATGACAAGATCTTCTGGATGTAAAGTACGTTCTTTCTCGTCTAAGGTTAGAAGAGTTTCACCTTCGCGAGCGCGACGTACTGACAATGAACCAGAAAGTTTCTGTGCATCGTAAAAGTGGAGTGGCTGCCCTGTCTCTAACATGACGTAGTTTGAGATGTCTACAGGAAGGGATACTGAACGAATTCCAGCTAAACGCAGACGTGAAGCCAGCCACAACGGAGTCGGGGTGTCCGATGCGACGTTGGTAACTTTGCGAGTGACGAAGCGTGTGCAACCAGGTTTGCCGTGGATAGGAGCTTCATCGTTGAGAGTGACCTCATGATCTGAGGGGTGTGTTTGAGGCGCGCGTTCTGCTAAGTCTGTGACGAAGTCGTGGAAAGGCTCCCCTACTGCATGGCAGTATTCGCGTGCAATACCTCGAATGGAGAATGCGTATCCGCGGTCGGGTGTGACGTTAACTTCTGCGGCTTCATCGTATAAGCCCAGTAGTTCCATTGCGTCAGTACCAATTTCGGGGTCTAATCCTAAATCAGATAATACGATGATTCCGCCGGTGTCTTCGCCTAAGCCCAGTTCACGAGCGGAGGCAAGCATACCAGCTGATTTGTGACCGTATGTTTTACGTGCAGTAATCGCGAAACCGCCAGGTAGTACAGCACCGGGGAGTGTGACAACCACTTTATCGCCCACTCTAAAGTTATGGGCACCACAGATAATTCCTTGAATACCAGATTCTTCGATGCCTTTACCAGTGAGGGTTTGAGTCTGCCCTTCAGGGACAACACGCACCTGACACCAGTTCACGGTTTTACCGTTGGAGTGGGTTTCTGGTTCTTGAGAAAGGACCTGCCCAATGACAATCGGCCCTGAAATTTCGTCGGTAGGACGGTGAACGTCTTCTTCTTCGAGTCCAACCTTCACCAAAATTTCCATGACGTCTTCGGAACGTGCTTCTTCAGGGACGGGTGCGTACTCACGCAACCATGAGAGAGGTATCCGCATCTTTTAAATCTCCATTCCAAACTGCTGTGAAAAGCGAACGTCGCCTTCAATAATGTCACGCATGTCTTCTACACCGTTGCGGAACATCAGGGTTCTTTCAATACCCATGCCAAACGCAAAACCAGAGTATTCTTCGGGGTCAATACCTGCTGCACGAAGCACCTGCGGGTTAACCATGCCGCAACCGCCCCATTCAATCCAGCGGGGCCCGCCCTTAGCCCCTGGATGCCAGAGGTCTAGTTCGGCAGAAGGCTCCGTAAAGGGGAAGTAATTGGGGCGTAAACGAATTTTTGCGTCGTCACCGAACATCTCTCGAGCCATATGTTCAAGAGTTCCTTTGAGATCTGCCATGGTGAGCCCTTTATCGACGGCAAGACCTTCAATCTGGTGGAATACAGGAGTGTGAGTTGCGTCGAGTTCGTCAGTACGATACACCTGGCCAGGGCAGACAACATATACCGGAAGCTCACGAGTGAGCAAAGAACGCATCTGCACTGGTGAAGTATGAGTACGAAGCATCAAATGTGCCTGTACAGGCTCAACAAAGAATGTATCTTGAAGTTCACGGGCAGGATGGTCTGGAGGGAAATTCAATGAGTCAAAGTTGTACCATTCTGATTCGACTTCAGGGCCGTCAGCAACTTCCCATCCCATAGCCACAAAAATATCGGTGAGACGATCTTGCAAAATATTAATAGGGTGCCGTCCGCCTAGTGCGCGACGTGCGGAAACAGCAGTAACATCTACCGCTTCCTCAACGAGAATACGAGCAGCGTGTTCTTCTTCAAGCTCACTATTACGCGCTTCGATAGCTTGACTCAGACGTCCACGAGCCTGCCCCATGAGTTTGCCGACCTCAGCTTTGTGCTCTTTAGAGAGGTGACGCATCTGCTTATTGGCGAGAGTGAAGCTTCCTTTATCTCCCAAGAAGGCTAAACGTGTTTGTTTGAGTTCATCAAAGGTGTTTGATGATTCTTCAACAGCAGCTAAGGCGCGTGAAAGTTCTTGGGAAAAAGCATCCTTAACTCGCTCTATTCCCTGCACAGAATCTGCTTCAAGAACTTCTTGAAGGCTCGCCAGAGTATGGTAAGACTCTGGCAGATTAGTGCTTTCAGATAATGAATCAGTCATTAATAACTCGTCTCGTTGCATAGTGGTATAGCGCAGAATGCGCCTTTTATCTCGTCTTCATCCTAGTTTAGTGTACCTTCGGTGTTCTCTGTGCACAGTCCACTAGGATGAGGCATTGTTGTCATCTTTATCAGTTTTTGTACAATCGGATAATCTGCCGGTATCCAGTCAATCGATAGCAGGCTACTGTCAATATCAACCCATTGTATTTGTTGGTGTCCTTCAACCATATGAGCTTCTCCTGAAGAGATGGCGCAGAACCATACGCGCATGGCAGCTTGCTCTGATAAAGCCCACCCCTGAGAATAAGGTCCCGTAATCTCGTGCCCTAACGTGACGCGTATAGAAAGTTCTTCATAAAGTTCACGTGTTAAGGCTTGTTCACAGCTCTCACCGGTTTCAACTTTTCCGCCAGGAAACTCCCATAGACCAGCAAGTTCTTTGGGGGCGTGACGTTGCCCAATCAGAAGCCGAGTCGGGTGTCCTAAAGAATCGACGATGGCCCCGCCAACAACTTGGAGAGGAAAAATATGGGTCATTTTTTCGTTCCGTGTTGCGCTCGAGCTGAAGCGTACAGGCATAATGCGGCAGCAACACTCACGTTGAGAGATTCTGCAGAACCATGAACAGGAACTGCAACGCGCTCATCTGCTAGAGCTTTCTCGTCGGCGCTTAGCCCTTGAGCTTCGTTGCCCAATAGCCATACCGTTGGTTGAGAAAGATCGTATGAGTTCTCGTCATGAGGGATTGTCCATCGTTTAGCGACTGCAATATCCGATAGTTCGTCAAGGTCTAGTGCCCCGTACCCATCTGCAGCAAGAATACCCATACCGTAACGACGTGCAGTCTCAATAAAATCTGCCAAGGCTAGATTACTCACCACAGGAAGATGAAAAAGTGAACCGGCAGTAGAGCGCACGGTCTTAGGGTTATAGATATCTACGGTGTCTGCCGTGCTCACAATTAAATCGGCGCCAGCAGCATCGGCGGCACGAATAATAGTTCCCGCGTTACCGGGGTCTTGCAGGCGCGCAAGAACAGCAACCAGTTGAGGTATTTTTCCTTGAGCCGAGAAAATACGTGATATATCGGGTTCTTGAATGAACGCTATAGCAATCATTCCTTGTGGGGTGACAGCATCCGACATGGCTTCGAGCACTTCTTCAGTGACCATGCGCATAAAAACTTTACGGCCTTGTTCTGGTGTCGGTGTGCCGTGTACTTTTTCGAGTAGTTCAGCAATATCACGGTGACGGTCGAAGGCACGTTCCGTTACGTATACGGCATCAAGAAGTGGCGTATGAAGATGCGCGTTGAGGGCTTCTCTTACGGCTTGCGGGCCTTCTACAAGAAATTGTTTTTTCTTATGACGCCCACGACGTGTTGCTAATGATGCGATGTCTTTAACACGGTCAGCCTGAGGGTTTTCCATGATAACGGGGGTACTTAAACGTTTTTTAAAATCCACGGTCTCCACTCTACCGGATATATATTTTTCTGTATCTTTTGCCCTGAAAAAGCCCAGAATACGATTGTGCCGTTCTCTACTACAAGTAGAGAACGGCACAATCGTATTCTTTTAAGAATTATTCACCTTTAGGTGCAGAAGTGTCCTCAGGCAAGTTGTTCTTAGCAATCTCTACAAGTGCAGAGAAAGCTGCCGGCTCGTTGACTGCTAGTTCAGCCAACATACGACGATCAACTTCAACCTCAGCAGCTTTCAAGCCCTGAATGAAACGGTTGTAGGTGAGGCCCTCAGCACGAGCTGCAGCGTTGATACGCTGAATCCATAGGCGGCGGAAGTCACCCTTCTTTTTACGACGGTGATCGTAGCTGTATACCAATGAATGGATGACTTGTTCTTTTGCCTTACGGTAAAGGCGTGAACGCTGTCCGCGGTAACCGGATGCGCGTTCAAGAATTACTCGGCGCTTCTTATGCGCGTTAATCGCGCGTTTCACACGTGCCACGTGTGTCTCCTTCGTCTTATTGTCCTTGCTAGCTGATGCCAGTCAAGGAGCGAGTCTAAAAAGTTATTGCCCGTTGAGGCACAAGTTTCTCAAAGATGAGAGGGCTTATTTACCCAACATCTTTTTGATGACCTTAGCCTGACCGCCGGTAACAATCTGGTCAGAAGCCAGACGGCGGGTAAGGCGAGAGGACTTGTGCTCTAGGTAGTGGCGACGGTTGGCCTGCTGGCGCTTAACCTTGCCGGTACCGGTGAGCTTGAAGCGCTTTTTAGCACCAGAGTGGGTCTTCTGCTTCGGCATAGCTGCCGTTCTCCTTACGTTCTGCTTTTGGATGATCTCCAAAAGAACTCTTGAGCGAATTTCTTCGCATGTACAAGGTAGGTTCATGTTTTCTACGGAAACTGAGAAAACATGACAATCGGAAAGACACCTGCAACGTTCAAAGAACATTGCTAGATGGCTATCCGCGCCGTTTCTACTTTGTTGTTCTATTCCGCTTCAGCTTGAGCCTGTGCTTTGAGCTCTGCTGGCATTGCGTCTGCCAAAGAGTTCTTCACAGGAGTAGCTTGAGTGGTGTCGATACGTTCACGACCCTTGCGTCCGCCTGAGCGTTGTTGTGCTTCTTTACGTGCTTCAGCTTTACCACGAAGCGGAGAAAGAACCATTACCATGTTACGGCCGTCAATTCGGGGGGTTGACTCTACGGAACCAACCTCGACCAAATCGTCTGCCATGCGCTCTAGCAACCGCACACCCATCTCGGGGCGCTGCTGTTCACGACCACGGAATTGAATCATCGCCTTGACTTTGTCACCACCAGATAGGAAACGACGAGCGTGCCCTACCTTGGTTTCATAGTCATGAGTATCAATTTTGAGACGGAAACGGATTTCCTTCAAAGAAGCGTTAACTTGCTTCTTTCGGGATTCACGTGCTTTAACTGCGGCTTCGTACTTGTACTTACCGAAGTCCATGAGCTTACATACAGGCGGTTTCGCTGATGGTGCAACCTCTACAAGGTCCAAATCAGATTCTTGTGCAAGACGTAAAGCATCTTCAACACGAACAATGCCTACCTGCTCGCCGCCTGGCCCAACGAGGCGGACCTCTGGGACACGAATACGTTCATTAATGCGTGGATCGCTAATGAGTAGCTCCTGTTAGCTCAGTGGGTTTCCCCGTGAATAATAATCAGTACATAAAAGATATAAAAAACACCTTCGATGCACAGCAAACGAAGGTGTACTTCTTCAGTTTTCATTCTCATGAAAACCTACGAATAACCCGTCAACCTAATCATATGGATGAATGTGGCTGAAGCAGGTGGGAGTAACCTCCGCTTGCAAACTGTGTATAGTCTACCGGCTTTACGAACGCATTTCAACGTCAAACACAAAGATACTCACAAGATAGGTCACATTACCGGACCAGTGAACTTCTCCCCTGGACCTTGCCCCGGCGCATCAGGAATCATCGACGCTTCACGAAAAGCCAACTGCAAAGTTCGCAAGCCATCACGCAACGGAGCTGCATGCTGAGAACCAATTTCGGGAGCCGCCGCCGTCACCAACCCAGCAAGAGCCGTAATCAATTTACGAGCCTCATCAAGGTCTTTGAGGTTTTGAGAATCCTCCCCTTCCGCTAAACCACATTTAACAGCAGCAGCGCTCATCAAATGCACCGCAGCGGTCGTCATAATTTCCACAGCAGGAACCTCAGCAATATCACGCACCTGCTCCTGAACTTTTTTCTGTTCCTCATCGAACGAATACTGATTAGACATAAATCCTCATCTCTACCTAAAAATCATTAACCTCATGACGAAGAGACCATCGACAAGACTAACTGCACCGAGTCTACCCGCTGACCCACTAATTCATCTGACGCCAAACGCCGCTGAAATTCCTCAACCACAACATTCAACTCAGATTGAGTCAAACCAGGAACTAACTCCACCACAATTTTAAGCTCTGGTCCGGCACCACCGCCAGAGAGCAATTGCCCTTCAGCACTCTGAGACACAACACCATCACCAGCTACAGTACGGACACGAACAATACCACTGCCAGCAGGAATCAATTCATTAAGCGCACGCTCCACCATCTCATCACGATAAGAAGGAGCCCACGACTCGCCCTTAGCTAACGCCCACAACGCGGGACGACGCACAACAAACGTTAAGGACTCCCCCGGATCAACCACAAGTAGCTGCTGCCCATCTTCTACCGCAGAAAGAGCAGTTTTTCTCATCGAAGCAGCAACCGGACGAGCATCAGGGTGCCATCGTTGCAACGCTTTCACATCAGTAAAAACAGGAAGAGCCTTCCGACCGTCAGGAGCCTGAATGCTCACCAACGCCATATCTGCTTCTTTATCGGCAACGAGACCTTCATCAGTAACAACAGAATGAGATACCTCAGCAACAACAGGAACAAAAACTCGACACTGGCTTAGAGCACGAACAACATCTTCTTCCCGACAAGAACCAGAAACGAACTTCTCAAAAACCTCGGCAATAACAGCATCACGAGCACCATCATCCTCAGAAAATTGATGACGGTGACTCGTTCCTTCACCTAAATTTCGACCCTTCCAAGGTTGCCCACCAGTATCAGTTTCGCCCCCAGCACTGTTGAGCTGAGCCTGAATATGAGCGGGCAAAGAACGCGACGCAGAAGCTCCCGCAGAGTGACTATTACTCATTATTTTTCGGCGTTTTCTTCCGAGTAACCAGCAACCTCAAGAGCCTGCTCTAAAGTAAATTTTCCAGCGTAAAGAGCCTTACCCATAATGGCCCCCTCAACACCATAGGGAACTAGCTCACGCAAAGCACGGATGTCTTCGAGAGTTGAAATTCCGCCAGAGGCAACCACCGGCTTATCGGTTTTTTGCGCGACCTCTTTAAGAAGCTCAAGATTTGGTCCAGTCAAAGTTCCGTCTTTGGTTACGTCGGTGAGCACATAACGAGCGCAACCGTCAGCTTCTAAGCGTTCTAGAACATCCCACAGGTTACCGCCATCTTTAGTCCAACCACGAGCAGCTAAAGTTGTTCCACGCACGTCAAGACCAACAGCAATTTTCTCGCCATGTTCTGCAATCACTTTTCGAGTCCATTGCGGATTTTCGAGAGCGGCAGTACCCAAATTAATGCGAGCAGGGTTCAACGATAATGCCCGTTCTAGAGACTCATCGTCACGAATACCACCAGACATTTCAATATTAATATCGAGGTGTTCAGCAACAGAGGTCAGCACCTCGATGTTGTGGCCTCTGCCAAAAGCTGCATCTAAGTCAACGAGGTGAAGCCAACGCGCACCAGCATTCTGCCAAGCAAGAGCAGCCTCTACGGGATCCCCGTACCCAGTCTCCGATCCGGCTTCGCCTTGTACCAATCGTACAGCTTGCCCGTTCGCAACATCTACTGCGGGAAGAAGTTCTAAAAGAGTTGTCATCACACATTCCTTAAAAGTAAAAGTTTAGTTGTAGGCGAAGAGGACGTATCCCCCGTAGCCCATAAAAAGTAAAGCTACACAGAGCATGGCCAGCTGAACGATAAGAGGAAGTTTTTGTTGCCGAAAAGAAATTGCGCCACCGAGACAAAAAGCCCCTACTAGCATCAATAAGCTTCCTGAGAGAAAAGGGCTCATTATCTGTCCTTTCCTGCTGGGATAATCCGCCCTGTACGAGGTAAAGAATTAATCCAGTTCTGCAAGAGACGAATACCAGCCTGAGCAGATTTTTCTGGATGAAATTGTGTTGCGCTCAACGGGCCGTTTTCTACAGCAGCAATAAAAGGCACTCCGTGGGTAGACCAAGTGACTTGTGGAGGTAGCATTGCTTCATTATTTTGATCGAAGGACCATTCTTGCACCGCGTAGGAGTGCACAAAGTAGAAGCGTTCGTTTTCGATTCCGTCAAAGAGCACTGACCCTTCGGGGGCAGAGACAGTGTTCCACCCCATATGAGGGATAACCTCCGCGCGAAGTTTTTCTACTGTCCCAGGCCACTCTCCCATACCCTCAGAGACGACGCCGTGTTCGTTTCCCTGTTCAAAGAACACCTGTAATCCAACGCAGATACCAAGAACAGGACGACCGCCAGCAATGCGCCGGCCAATCATACGAAGCGCATCAATCTTTTTGAGGCTCGTCATCACCGCATCAAATGCGCCGACTCCTGGAACGACTAGACCGTCTGCTCCAAGCACATCAGATTCTTGGCGAGAAAGAATCACGTCAGCTCCAGCTTGTTCTAAAGCGCGCACAGCAGAACGGACGTTGCCAGCACCATAATCTAAAACAACAACAACTGGTTTATTCTGCGATGATTGAACAGCTGCATTCATCATCAAAGTGCTCCTTTAGTTGAGGGAATACCAGAATGACGGGGGTCAGGTTCAACCGCTTGACGCAACGCACGTGCGAGGGCTTTGAATTGAGCTTCTGCAATATGGTGAGGATCTCGCCCTCCTAATAACGTCATGTGTAGGCAGATTCCAGCATGATAAGCGATAGCTTCAAGAACGTGGCGAACCATCGAGCCGGTAAAGTGCCCACCAATGAGGTGGAATTCGTAGCCTTCTGGTTCTCCCGTATGTACAAGGTATGGGCGCCCTGAGATATCAACGACGCACTGAGCTAAAGCTTCGTCGAGGGGAACTGTTGCTTGCCCAAAACGACGGATACCAGCTTTATTACCGAGAGCTTCACGAATCACCTCACCGAGCACAATGCCGGTATCTTCGACGGTGTGATGTACGTCGATGTGGGTATCGCCGCTGCATTTGATGGTCATGTCAATCAGGGAATGTTTCGCAAGAGCTGTGAGCATATGGTCATAAAAAGGCACGCTGGTGTCGATATCAGAACGTCCCTCGCCGTCTAGGTTAATCTCAATAAAGACAGAGGACTCACTCGTAGTACGTTCTAATCTGGCGGTACGGGGGCCAATTCCTGTAGTGCTTGCTGGCATTGGTTACCTATATATTCTGGGTTTATATGATGTACACGTAAGGTATCTGTTGATAGTAAGGAGCAGATACTTTGTCTTGGCGACTCTTGATGAGAAAAGTTCTGTTATAAGAATCATCTCATGTTGATGTTAGCAAGAGGCTGGTAGTTCTCCGGAATGTTCCAAATACTTCTTAAGGCTTTCAAGGAAAGCTGTTGTTTCTGATGCTGTTCCGGCAGTGACGCGTAGATGTCCGGCGATACCGTTATCTCGTACTAGAATGCCATCGTTTAGAAGCCATTGCCATGCTTCTTTTTCGTCGCGTAAGCCTGAGAAAAAGATGAAATTAGAATCTGATACAGCTGGATGTAAACCGTATTCTTTGAGAGTTTTTACAATACGGTCACGTTGGGTTCTAATATCTTGTACGTTAGCGAGCAGTCCTTCTCGATGGCGTAAGGCTGCTATTGCGACAGCCTGTGTGACGCTGGATAGATGGTACGGTAAGCGAACAAGACGCACCGCATCAGCAATCGCGGGGTCTGCGGCAAAATATCCTAACCGAGCTCCGGCAAAAGCAAAGGCTTTACTCATGGTACGGCTTACGACCAGTCGAGGGCGGTTTGGCAGAAGAGTTAGCGCATGAGCAGAGGTATCTTGAGCGAATTCAGCGTAGGCTTCGTCCACGATGGTGATACCCTCGTGCTCTTGCATTGCTTCGTAGACAGCTTCAATAACGCCTAGCCCAAGCCCTGTTCCTGTTGGGTTATTAGGAGAACATAAAACAACGATATTTGGTCGATGTTTTTGAATTTGGGTGACAGCAGATGTTGCATCGAGAGAAAAATCGGGTGCGCGTTTTCCCGCGATGAAGCGAGTGTTTGTTCCATCAGCTAAGAGAGGGTACATCGAATAGGTAGGGACGAAGCTCATCACGCTTCGTCCTGGCCCACCAAAGACTTGGAATAACTGTTGCAATACTTCATTAGAACCGTTAGCAGCCCAAATATTTTCGGGTTTAAGTCCGTGTCCTAGATAGTCGGCGAGTTCTTCACGAAGAGCCGTAAACTCCCTATCGGGGTAACGATTCAGGGTACGCGCTACCGTTGCTATTTCTGCGGTAATTGCGTCAATAACTTCTTGAGGCATTGGGTGCGTATTTTCGTTGACGTTGAGAGTAATAGGAACGTCAATCATCGGAGCACCATAGGGAGAGCGCCCTCGTAAGTCGTCACGAATAGGTAATACTGAAAGGGGGTCTAATGCTTCATTCACTCCTACAGTCTATCGAGAACAGATAGTCATCGCACATTCTTCTCGCAAGTTCTCAAGACGAGTAGATAGGCACTTCGAGCTTTTGCCCAATATCTAGGGATGTTGATGATAAATCGTTAATTTGTATGATGTGAAGCAAAACGTCACGAACATCCATACCTGCAGAATGTTCTTCAGCAATACTCCATAAAGTATCACCGTATCCAACCGTGACTTGTTCGGTCACTTGTTGCAACTCTTGCGTTGTTGAAGCATGAGCAGTATTTGCAACGTAGAAACAAGCTAATAGAGTCAAGATCGCAATGAAAAAACAAGCCACGCCTATTAGAAAGGAAATGCGATAGTTACCCCAATAAACTCGTGAGGTGTTCTGTGGCATTGAACGTGAAGAGGCTACGACACGTACAGGTGCTGAACCTTTGAAAGACAGAACGTTTGACATATTTCCTCCTGATAGCAATAGAGCTATATATCGAATATTCACCCTGAATAAATCGAAACTATGTTCTATATAGTACATATGTTCTATCAGAAAATTCGAATATAGTCGAGAAAAACTAGAACAAATGTTTGAACTTTTTCGATACGTGCCATACTCTTGTCCTAACACTGTTTATTGGCAGGTAGTGTTTAACGACTTTTAAAATCCCCTATCTCAGCAATGGCTAGGGATGCTACGCCAGAACATCATTAGACAGGCCCCTCAACATGGACAAAGGAACGCCGTGAGCGATAACACATACTCCAGCGCTACTATTGCGCCACAATCTGGCAGAAAACCTCTCAGTTCACGTCAACAACACATCTTGACTGCCATCTCTGAAGCTATAGACACCCACGGTTACCCCCCTTCAATGCGAGAAATTGGAGATATCGTAGGTCTCGCATCCTTATCATCAGTAACACACCAGCTCTCACAACTAGAAAAACTAGGCTACATCCGGCGAGACCCCAAACGCCCACGAGCCATCGAAATACTCGCAGAAGAACAAGAAACGACTGAAGAAAAAAGCACCGAATCGGTCATCGTTCAGTTACCAACACCTCAACACAACAGCGAAGATTTTGCGGTAGTACCCCTCGTTGGAAGAATTGCCGCAGGCGGTCCCATCACCGCAGAACAATCCGTCGAAGACGTCATGACATTGCCACGCCAAATTGTTGGCAACGGAGACTTATTCATGCTCCATGTCAAAGGAGACTCCATGATTGACGCAGCAATCTGTGACGGAGACTGGGTTGTCGTCCGCGCACAACAAACCGCAAATAATGGAGATATCGTTGCAGCACTCCTCGAAGACGAAGCAACCGTCAAAACTTTCCGCCAACGCGACGGACACACCTGGCTACTACCACAAAACACCCGATACGAACCCATACTCGGCGATAACGCCACCATCATGGGCAAAGTCGTATCAGTATTACGAAGTCTCTAATACCAAAACCACATAAAAAATATTGGGTGTATTCCTGCCTCTAACAGGAACACACCCAATATTTTTATGCGCTAACTCACTTGTGTATGCAAGCGATGCAAAGCGCCACATACAACATCAGTTCTTGTAGTCTTCCAAAAAGGAGGCAAAGCACTCATCAAATATCCAGAATACCGTTGAGTAGCCAACCTAGAATCAAGAACAGCAACCACACCACGATCATCACTAGAACGAATCAAACGCCCCACACCCTGAGCCATACGAACAGCCGCATATGACGCAGAAACACTCATAAAACCGTTACCACCACGAGAAGCAACAGACCGAGTACGAGCCTGCATCAAAGGATCGTTAGGACGAGGGAACGGAATACGATCAATCAGTACCAGACGGCAAGAATCCCCCGGCACATCAACACCCTGCCACAAACTCATCGTCCCAAAAAGACACGAATCTCTATCCTCAGAAAATTCCTTCACCAAAGAGCCAAGCGAAGACTCCCCCTGCACCAGAACAGAAACATCGGTATGTTCACGAAGATACTCTGCCGCATCCTCAGCCGCACGCCTCGAAGAAAAAAGCCCCAAAGCACCACCGTTAGAAGCCTCTACCAGCTCACACATACGCTCTAATTGAGCAGTAGAAATCCCCTGAGATGGTTTAGCAATATCAGCAGCAACATACAGCAGACCTTGTTTAGGGTAATCAAAAGGAGAACCAACATCTAGCCCCTCCCATCGAGGAGCACCTGCACCGCTCAGCCCCAAAGAATGAGCAACCACATCAAAAGATTCCCCCAACTTTAACGTTGCAGAGGTCAGCACCACCGTCCGCCCGTCAAAAAGTCCTTCACGTAGCTGCATCGCAACCGATAAGGGAGCAATATACAACGTTGCGGGGTCATCATCAGAAGCAGGAGCATAACCACGCCCAGCTTCCCACAACTGTGGACGAGATAGCCACACCACCTCATGATGCTCGTCAGCGCCCAATAACCGTTCAGCTATCTCTAATAACTCCGAAAGGGCACTACGCGCTAACTGACGTGGTGCATCACTATCTTTAGAATCACTTTTCGTATCAGATAATGCTACACGTGCAGCTTCACGCACCAACTCCACAGAATGAGCAATACTCTCCGTCAAGCCACGAGGTAAAAGCTCTGCAGCAACGCCACGTAAAGACGTTTCTAAAGCGCTACCAGCATGCTCTAAAGGATCAGAACTAGCTTTCGTGTGTTTACGTACCAAACGAGCAGCCGAATATACCATTCCGGCAGAAAGAGACCCCGTCACAGCACCCGTCACGCGGTCTGCCAACTCATGTGCCTCATCAATAACAACAACCTCATGCTCCGGCAAAACACCAATACCTTCAAAAGCATTAATCGCTAAAAGAGCATGATTCGTAATAATAATGTCTGATTGAGCAGCCTTCTCACGCGCAAGCTCACTAAAACAAGACTCCACCAAAGGACAGCGTTTACCCAAACATTCAGCAGCAGAAACAGAGACTTGACGCCAAGCACGATCAGAAACACCGGGTTTAATATCGTCCCTGTCACCAGTATCAGTTGTCTGAGCCCACTGACGAAGACGCAACACTTCCTGACCAAGACGGCCAACAGAACCACTGGCCACATCTGCAGCAAAAAGAGTATCCTCTTGTTCATCGTCGGGGTAACCGCCCTCAAGCTTATGAACACACACATAATTATTACGGCCCTTGAGAACAGCAACATCAGTTTGCCCCTCAGGAACATTCGAAAGGGTTTCTAAAAGTCGCGGTAAATCACGATTGATAATCTGCGTTTGCAACGCCAAAGTCGCCGTCGCAACCACAATAGGCTTATCCGAAAATTGAGCATAATGAACAGCAGGAATCAGATAACCCAAAGACTTTCCCGTTCCCGTACCAGCTTGGACCAGCAGATGCCGTTTCAGTTCAAAGGACTGAGCCACATGAGCGAGCATTTTCCGTTGCCCAGCACGCTGTTCTCCCCCGCTAGAAGCAATCACATGATCTAGTAGTTCAAGAGCAGGCTTCGCTCCAGGCAACGTCTCAAGCTCTTCTCCAGTAGGAGCGCTCACCGGTTCTTCACAAGAACTCATCGAGAAGAAACCTCAACAGCACCATCCTGACGAGCTTGTTCAATCTCTGGTCGTAAGACTTCCATCAACTCATCGTCTAAAGCATATTCTGCTAGTTCAGAGGAAAGTTGTTCACGAACCAGCACTTGAATATATGTCCCGTCAGAAACAAAAGCTGTTGATAGAATCTCCGCATCCCACTGATGCAAACGAGAAACGACCTCACCATGCGTATATGGGATAAGCAGATTCAGCTGAACCGAAGGGCGTGGAATACGCTGAGCAATAATTTCTTGAAGCTCTACAATGCCCTGTCCCGTACGAGCAGACACCACCACAGTATCTCGTTCACGTTGCTGTACACGTTCGAGCACCATCGGGTCAGCAGCATCTGCCTTGTTCAAAACAATAATCTCAGGAATCTCGTGCGCATCTACTTCATGTAGAACTTCACGAACTGCCTTAATCTGTCCCTCAGGATCAGGATGAGATCCATCAACCACATGCACGATGACGTCAGCATCAGCAATTTCTTCAAGCGTAGAGCGGAAAGCCTCTACCAGCTGTGTAGGTAAAGAACGCACAAAACCTACCGTGTCAGAAAGCGTATAGCCAACACCATCAGGTGTCTGCGCCTTACGGACCGTAGGGTCAAGAGTTGCGAATAAAGCATTCTCAACGAGGACACCAGCATCAGTCAAACGATTCAGCAAAGAAGACTTACCAGCGTTGGTATAGCCAGCAATCGCCACAGAAGGAACGTCATGACGCTGACGGTTCAAACGCTTGGTCTGACGAGAGGGCGCCATCGCCGCAATCTCACGACGTAGCTTTGCCATACGAGCACGCAGACGACGACGGTCCATCTCAATTTTGGTTTCACCAGGACCACGTGAACCAATACCCTCACCAGACGCGGCACGCCCACCTGCCTGACGAGACAGAGATTCACCCCAGCCACGCAAACGAGGAAGCATATATTCAAGCTGAGCCAGCTCAACTTGAGCTTTACCCTCACGGGACTTTGCGTGTTGAGCAAAAATATCAAGAATCAAAGCAGTACGGTCAATGACTTTGACCTTCACAATATCCTCTAACGCACGACGCTGAGAAGGAGCCAACTCTGAATCAACAATAACGGTATCAGCACCAGTCGCCTGCACAATATCTTTAAGTTCAAGTGCTTTACCTGAACCGAGAAAAGTGCCAGGGTCTGGTTTTAAACGACGTTGAATAATGCCGTCCAAGACTTCTGAACCCGCTGTCTGCGCCAAGGCAGCAAGCTCACGCAAAGAATTTTCTGCGTCGGCAACGGTACCTTCTGTCCATAATCCGGCAAGAACCACACGCTCTAGACGAAGCTGACGGTACTCAACCTCTGTAACGTCTTCAAGTTCTGTTGATAGACCCGCAACACGTCGCAAGGCTCGACGCTCAGCAAGATCTTCTTGAGCGCCATCATAGTGTGAATGTTCAACATCCACGGCAGATATTTCGCGTGCTTGTTCGTCCAAAACACGCGCCCCAGAACGAGAAGATGCAGAACGCCCAAGAACACGATCTACTGTTTCCCTCAACAGTTCGTCGCTAGGGAGTTTCCGAGGATTCTGCTCATTAAATTCAGAAGTATTCATAGTACCTTTCGTCAATCTGCTCTCAATTCTACAGCCCTTATTCAGTATGAAGCCACGATATTTCTTCGAGCTCAGAGGAAGAAGGTTCAAGCGCCAGCTTCTGTTTTCCCGTAAAGTAGTGAGCTATGGTTGCCGAACATTATTTTTCCGCTACACCCAATAGCGATTTCTCCCCTCGTGAAATTGACGTCACTCTAACAAACCAACGAGTACGAGTACAAAGCGCATCGGGTATTTTTAGTCCCAGCGGTATCGACAAAGGCACCGCAATACTCCTTGGGAACGTGCCCGAGCCGGAAGGCACATCATTTCTCGATATCGGCACGGGGTGGGGCCCTATTACCCTGACTTTGGCGTTAAAAAACCCTCAAGCTCAGGTCACCGGTGTTGAGGTTAACGAACGTTCTGCGCACCTCACCCGTACCAATGCGCAAAAGCTAGGGCTTACCAATGTGACGGTCTACGCTCCAGAGGAAGTACCTCAAGATTTACGGTTTGACACCATCTGGTCTAATCCACCTATCCGTGTAGGAAAAGATGTCCTACACAACATATTGCGCACATGGATTCCACGGTTAAACGTGGGCGGATGCGCATATCTCGTGGTTCAAAAGAACCTCGGGGCAGATTCTTTACAAAAATGGTTAGCACACGAATTAGAAGAACAGCCACAGGGAACTTTTCAAGTATCACGCTACAGTACCTCTAAGGGGTTCCGAATCCTTGAAGTTGTTCGCAACGCTTAATTCGCAACGCTTAAAAAGATGATGTGAGGTTCTCAAAGCATAGAACCTCACATCATCACGACTATACAAGAACGACTTTTCCAACCATACTAGCCGAACCTGCTAGCACCACATGTTCGAGGTCGTCAGGGCCCGTTACAAAGGTGACAGCTAAAGTTCCCCCAGGAACGTACACGAGCCATTCGTCAGGGGCATCGTCTCCAGCCCAGAATCGGGTTGCCGCAGCTGCTGCGCAAGCACCAGTACCGCAAGAGAGAGTCTCCCCCACGCCACGCTCATAAACGCGCATCCGAATAGCGCCCACATGCGCTAACCCTGTTTCAGCTTCTGTATCCTCGATTTCTTCAGGAACAACAAACTCGACATTCGTACCGTGGGCAGGTGTCGGGCTCACTTTCGGGGCAGCATCAAGGCTCAGCCCATCAAGTTTTCCGTCAGTGCCCAAAGCGACAACAGTATGGGGGTTTCCCATCGAGATAGAAAGTGCCGAACGCGGTGTTTTAAGTCCACGGACGCTGACCTGTGAGTCCACACCGCTTTCACGAGCGACGTCTCCATCCATGAAGCTCCACGGCCCCATATCAATGGCGTATCCGTTGTCTGTTCGCCCCACGGTCTTCACTCCAGCACGGGTGCTAATGCGTACTCGTTCGCCTTCTTCAAGCGTCAACAAGTCTTCAGAAACCAAATATTCTACGAAAGCTCGAACACCATTACCGCACATCTCTGCGATGGTTCCGTCAGCATTACGATAATCCATAAACCAGCGGTCTTCAGGTGCATCAGATTCCATCATCTGTGCTTTGACTGCGCGAATAAAACCGTCAGCACCAATACCGAAGTGACGGTCGCAGACACGGGCAATGAGTTCTTCTGGTAGTTTTAGCTGTTTTTCAGGGTCAGTGACGAAAATAAAGTCGTTACCAGTCCCGTGTCCTTTAGTTAAAGGAACACCGCTGAGATCTCCCCAAGTATTTTCCGTCATTCGCTTTACCTTTCGCCATCGATTCAAAACATCAGATGTTGTTTTGTATATCGAAGATATTTATCAGTATTCTGCCAGAAGCTGCTGTGTCTGAGTCAGTTTTGCGTGAGAATCGCCTTCGAGCCAAGTCACTCGAGAATCAGCGTTAAACCATGTGATTTGACGGCGCGCAAACTGACGAGTCGCAGTCGTGGTATCTATCATAGCCTGTTCTAAAGAATAGCTCTTGGACGCAGAACGTTCTGCATCGATAAGACGCAAAAATTCCCTATACCCAATCGCCCGAGATGACGTTTTTCCCTCTCGAAGGCCTAAAGATTCTAAAGAGCGGACTTCATCTACAAGCCCCCGTTGAACCATTTTTTCGACCCGAGCTTCTAAACGCTGATGCAGCTGAGAACGTTCACAGTTAACGCCTACTTGCACAGCAGGCTGAAAATACTCACGTTCAGGCATAAAAGAAGAAAACGTTCGTCCTGACACTTCCCACACTTCTAAAGCACGCACTAGACGCCTGTCATCGTGCACGCGAGATGCCGATACTGGATCAACCTCATTCAACCGTCGGAGAAGAACACCACGCCCCTGTTCAATAAGCTCTCGCTCTAGTCGTTGACGCACCTGAGCATCAGTAGGAGGAAAATCTAAAATATCTAAAGCGGCACGAACATAAAGCCCAGAGCCGCCCACCATAATGGGATATTTTCCACGTGAACGAATCTGGTCGAAGAGTTCTCTTGCTTGCTGCTGGAAAACGGCTACAGAAGCTTCATCACGAATGTCGAGAATATCCAGAAGATGGTGAGGAATCCCCCGCATCTCTTCTACGGTCACTTTAGCCGTGCCAATATCCATCCCCCGATAGAACTGCATCGAATCAGCATTAATACACTCTCCGCCGAGGTGTTGAGCTAACTCAACCGCAAAGTCCGTTTTCCCTGCACCGGTTGGGCCGACAACAGCAATGACGGGTACAACGTGTTCTTCTTGAACTTTAGAAGCAGGCATGGCTATTACACACCACCTTTAGCGGTTAGGAACGAAAAGTGGGAAACCCTAAGTTCACCGGTGTCCCAGGAACTTGAGTAGTGCCAGTTGTACCGCAAGAATCAGCTTGTGCTCTATCCCAAGCATCTCCTGCACGTGAACGGCGTAAAGAATACTCTTCAGCGCTAGGGTCTGAAATCAGGTGGAAAGAACCGGCTTCCGTAATGGGTAAAGTGACGAGGTCTCCGGGTCGAGGTTGCTCGCAACCAGCAGGGACAGAAAAATGCACCAAACGCTGGTCTTGGGCACGTCCGGCAAGACGATGAGTTTGTTCTGCTTTACGACCTGACTCTGCGACCACCATGAGTTCTACCGTTTTTCCTAGTTGTTTACGGTTTTCTTCACCAGCGATACGGTCTTGTAAAGCAATAAGACGCTCATAGCGTTCTTGAACAATTTCTTTAGGTATTTGGTTCTCCATTGTTGCAGCTGGAGTACCAGGACGAATCGAATATTGGAAAGTAAAGGCGGAGGAAAAACGTGCTTGTTCGACGACTTTTAGTGTCTCTTGGAAGTCTTCTTCAGTTTCTCCAGGGAATCCGACAATAATATCCGTAGTAATCACAGCTTCAGGAATACGGGCACGAACTTTATCTAAGATGCCGAGGAACTTCTTAGACCGATATGAACGACGCATATCTTTAAGCACCTTATCTGAGCCAGATTGCAAAGGCATATGTAGCACCGGCATAACGTTTGGTGTCTCAGCCATTGCATCGATGACGTCGTCGGTAAACATTGCAGGGTGTGGTGAGGTGAACCGGACTCGTTCAAGGCCTTCAATATTTCCGCACGCACGCAGAAGTTTTGAGAAAGCCTGACGGTCACCAAAATCTACACCATAAGAGTTCACATTTTGCCCAAGAAGAGTGACTTCAATAGCGCCGTCGTCGACAAGTGCTTGAACTTCTGCAAGGACTTCTCCAGGGCGGCGGTCATTCTCTTTACCGCGTAGGCTTGGCACAATACAGAAAGTGCAGGTGTTGTTACAACCGACAGAGATAGAGACCCAGCCTGAATATACGTTATCTCGTTTAGTCGGCAACGTGGAGGGAAAGACTTCAAGAGATTCAAGAAGCTCCGCTTGTGCTTGGTGGTTATGACGTGCACGTTCTAACAATGTTGGTAGTGAGCCGATATTATGTGTTCCAAAGACGACATCTACCCACGGCGCTTTTTTGATGATGGTATCTTGATCTTTTTGCGCTAAGCATCCACCGACAGCAATCTGCATGCCTTCGTGGGCTCGTTTTACAGGAGCAAGCTGACCGAGGTTACCGTATAGCTTGTTGTCAGCATTTTCACGTACAGCACAAGTGTTAAAGACAATGAGATCTGGTGTTTGTTCTGAGCTGGCGGGTACATAGCCATTAGCTTCGAGTAGCCCGCTCATACGTTCGGAATCGTGAACGTTCATCTGACAGCCAAAAGTACGAACTTCATAGGTTCGTGAAGGCTTAGAGGTCGTTGCACACGTAGTTGAAGAAGTCTGTTGTTCAGGAAGATTCAAAGTCACTCTTTAACCCTACTCGATGAAATATACTGTCAGGCTGTCACTAAGAGTAGATTCTACGGGTTTTTGGTCACTCATACCAAAGTACGTATAGCGCCAACCAATACGATGTGTTCTCTTGCCCTATCTCGTTGTGAACTTTATTCGTAGGATGAACGTTCTTGATCTTCAGCCATGCGCTCTACTTCCGAACGCACTACAGAAAATGCCAGAGAAGAAGAATATCCTTTACGTCCTAGCATAGAGACGAGACGGCGCATAATTTTCTCTTTTTCTCGATAGTCACTCAAGTTCATTGATGGACGCAACTTTTTTTGAACTAGGCTAACAGCATCCTCATATTCGTCAGAATCACTACGTTGAGCTAAAGCCTGCTCAATATATTCTTCGCGGATGCCTCGAGTTTTTAACTCTCGACGTAGCGCTGAACGAGATAGTTTTTTCATGTTCGCTGTTGTGCGAACATACATTTGGGCGTACTCTTCATCGTTGATAAGACCAACAGCTTCGCAACGTTGCAAAAGGTCTTCTGCAATCTCCGCAGAGATTCCTTTATCAGATAGTTTTTTCTCGAGTTGAAAACGCGATTTAGCAGAAGCGGCTAGCTGCTGATACACAATATTTTTTGCGTGCGTAAACTCGCGGGCTTTCTGTTCTTCGCTGAGCTCTTTGCTCTCAGAGGCGTCTTCTTGATCGCCCCAAGAGCTTTGACTCGCTGAAGATGAACCAGAGAAGTCCTGAGAACTTTTAAGTAAGTCTTCTTCGGCTGCACCCCATGCTGCAGGGTGCCATGAAGGATAGTTCTCTTCGTCAAAAGATTCCATGTTCTTCTCCTCAACTTTGATGCTAGGCAATATAGCTCAACATGAAATGTCAATGGTTCACGAAAAATAGTGGGGTAAGAAGCATACGCTCCTTACCCCACTATCTAAGAAATATTAGAGCCCGTCTGAAGAGCTATTGAGAGGGTCACTCTCCTGAACTTCACTCTCCCCAATCTGCGTATCGTCTTCGATGATGCCGAGTTTAACTAAGGTCTTATATTTAATTTCTTCGGTCAGTTCCGGATTGTCTTTCAAGAACTTACGAACGTTTTCTTTACCTTGCCCAAGCTGTTCACCCTCGTAAGTAAACCAAGCACCAGATTTTTTAACGATGCCGTTGTCAACGCCCATATCGATAATGCCGCCTTCAACGGAGATACCCTCGCCGTATAGGATGTCGAATTCAGCTTGTTTGAAGGGCGGAGCCATCTTGTTTTTCACGATTTTAGCTCGAGTACGGTTACCGATAGGCTGCGCACCGTCTTTTAGCGTCTCGATACGACGAATGTCGATACGAACTGAAGCATAGAATTTAAGAGCTTTACCGCCGGTTGTTGTTTCTGGAGAGCCAAAGAACACACCAATTTTTTCGCGTAGCTGGTTAATGAAAATTGCGGTAGTTCCGGTCTGTGCCAAACGACCCGTAATTTTACGTAGCGCTTGAGACATCAAACGGGCCTGTAGCCCAACGTGGGAATCTCCCATTTCGCCTTCAATCTCAGCGCGAGGGACCAAAGCAGCCACAGAGTCTACGACGATGATATCTACAGAGCCGGACCCAACAAGCATGTCCATGATTTCTAGAGCTTGTTCACCGGTATCAGGCTGAGAAACAAGCAAAGCATCCGTATCAACACCAAGTTTTGCAGCATAGATAGGGTCAAGTGCATGCTCAGCATCAATGAACGCAGCAATACCGCCACGTTTTTGAACGTCAGCAACGGCGTGTAAAGCTACCGTTGTTTTACCAGAAGATTCGGGACCATAAATCTCGATAACACGCCCGCGAGGTAACCCACCAATACCTAAAGCAGCGTCCAGAGACAAAGCACCGGTTGAGACAGTCTCTACTTTAACGGCCTCTTTATCGCCGAGGCGCATCACAGCACCTTTACCGTAGCTCTTATCAATCTGAGCGAGAACGGTCTCTAAAGCTTTTTCGCGACCTTCATCAGATACTCGGCTTACAGGCTGAGTATTTCGAGATTTAGCTGCCATATTGTGTTACCTCACTTCGGCACGTCCGAATGACTATTGTTATTGTTCGTTACCACTCTACAAGCGTTCGAGCTGAAAAACAGAGAAGTACAAAACTGTGGATAAGATACCGTGCGTTATATCTTCAAGCTCCGAATACAGAGCATACCCTTTATCGAATATATTTTCTACTTACTCAGAAGATAACCTCGAACAAAATTACTAATTTTTTCGCGGTGGAATATCTCGCCCCAAACGTCGAGATTCAGGAACTTCTTGCATATCGCAAATAGCCTCCCACACTTGGCGAACCGGAACACCCCGCTCTAATGCTTCAACAACAGTTATATCTCCACACGCACCCAAAACTACATCTTTGGCAAGTACCCGAGAATAATGAGCACCAAACTCATCATCCATCAGTCTCCAAAACTCGCTTAAACGCATAATGTCCTCACAGATAAAGTACGGTTGCCTACCATCGTAAGCAACCGTACTTCACGTTCTATTAACCGCTTTGTTCTAGCGTGTTGTTGTGCACTCAGCAGGAATATCCTTAGAAGATGTTGCAGCAATCCCATACTCACGATTAAACTGCTCCGAAAATTCTGTAGGAACAGTATCAGGCACGCTGAAGCGATCTTCCCCAGATAGTCGATCCGAAACTTCACGTAACATCTGAGACAACGGAATATCTAGTGCCTGACAGATAGAACCAAGAAGCTCAGAAGATGCTTCTTTCTGCCCACGTTCCACCTCGCTAAGATACCCCAAAGACACACGAGCGCTATGCGAAACCTCACGAAGCGTACGCCCTTGACGCTGACGAACGTCGCGAAGCACCTCACCAATAGCCTGACGCAAAAGAAGTACTTTTGGCTCATGTTGAGTGGGTGCAGTATGAGTGGACTGACCCACATCCTTCCAACGGACGACACCGTTCACGGATACGGGTTGCTTGGTCATTTTTATACCTAACTCCTGATATTTTCGGCTTCGAATCTTCGAAGCTATATTTTTTATAGCCTAGCGTATGATGAATACTCAATCAGCTATCTACTATCCTGATTCACAAAGAACTTTTTAGAATCATCAATGCTCTATAAAAGAGGCATTAGATATAACAGCACAACGAGCGTGTTTCATTCCCTATTTATCTCAAAGTTTTCTGTAGTTTCACTGAAAGTTCAGCTAAAAACATCTTTTACGTTATTTCAGATAGTTCAACAAAAGTTCTAAAGCATCCTGACAAGAACGTTCACGAATCTCCTCACGAGTACCCTGATACATCTTCTCTTGAGAAAAAACGCCATCAGGCGTCGAAATACCTAAAAATACTCGACCAACGGGTTGCCCGTCCAACGGTTCAGGGCCAGCAACTCCCGTCGTCGAAACAGCATAATCTGCCCCGCACACCTGCATAGCACCCAAAGCCATGCTCTGAGCCACTTCAGGATGAACAGCACCTTCACGTTCTAGAAGTTGCTCATCTACACCTAAAAGTTTTGCCTTCAAATCTGTTGCGTATGAGACGATACCGCCACGATACACCGAAGAAGCTCCCGCAACAGAACACAAATGTTGCGAAACCATGCCACCTGTCAAAGACTCGGCAGTAGCAATAAAAGCTTTTCGTTGGCGAGCGCAGAACACGACCTGTTCAGCAAGAGTCTGGTAAGACATCACAACCTTCTTCTACGAGCACTACGACGCAACTCTAAAGCATGACGCACGTATTCAACCCCGGTAGTAACCGTCAATATTGTTGCTGCCGCTAGCACCGCATATCCCGGTAGTAAGGCCCAGAAACCTAACAGTCCCAGAGGAAGAAGCATGAGAATTACAGCAACGGTTTGTAATACGGTCTTGAGTTTTCCACCCTTGCCAGCGGCCATCACGCCATAACGAATCACGAAGAATCTCATCAGCGTAATGCCCCACTCGCGAAGAAGGATAACGCAGGTAACCCACCACCAAAGCTCACCTAAGAGCGAAAACCCAATAAAAGCAGCACCGGTCAATAATTTATCGGCAATAGGGTCTGCAATTTTTCCAAAATTTGTGATGAGGTTTCGCGAACGAGCAATATACCCATCAAGCCAATCGGTCAGCATTGCGATGACGAAAACAGCGACCGCCCACCAACGCGCAGCAGAAGAAGACTGGCCATAAGGGCCTGAAGCCAGTAACAGCACCATAAATAAAGGCACCATTGCAATTCTCAGCATGGTAAGAATATTAGGCACATTCCATAGTTCCTGCTGTTTTTTTCTGACCATAACAGTACCTTCCTCTGTCTGTGTCGACTTTATCGACCAGTTAAACTCCATGCGTCTTCGCTTGAATCATCATCCGATGAGGACTCACCAGCGCTGAGATATTCATCAGTATCGGCGCTGTGCGAACTTACAGATGGTTCTGGTACATCTTCACCGCGTAAGCGCGCAAGTACAGTCGGCAATTCCTCAGGAGGTACAAGAACATCACGTGCTTTAGACCCTTCGGAAGGACCAACAATCTCGCGAGATTCCAGTAAGTCCATTAGACGTCCTGCTTTAGCAAAGCCTACACGCAATTTACGTTGCAGCATTGAGGTAGAACCAAATTGCGTCGTTACGATTAGCTCAGCTGCACGCAGAAGGACGTCAAGATCGTCACCAATATCGTCATCAATATGTTTCTTTGGAGCCGATTGTAGAACATCTTCACGATAGTTCACCGGCATCTGCGTTTTAACATGCTCAACAATCTGGTGAATCTCTGATTCGCTGACCCAAGCACCTTGTACACGCATCGGTTTCGAGGCACCCATCGGCAAGAACAGAGCATCACCTTGACCGATAAGTTTCTCAGCACCCGGCTGATCCAATACCACTCGAGAGTCAGTAACAGAGGAGGTTGAAAAGGCCATACGAGATGGAACGTTTGCTTTAATCAAGCCGGTGACAACGTCAACAGAAGGACGCTGCGTAGCCAAAACAAGATGGATACCAGCGGCTCGTGCAAGCTGAGTGATACGAACGATAGCTTCTTCAACGTCGCGTGGAGCAACCATCATCAAATCCGCAAGCTCGTCAACAATCACCAAAAGATATGGGTATGTTTTGATAGTGCGCTTACTACCTGGATCCGGTTGAATCTTTCCAGCTTCGACCGCTTTGTTAAAGTCATCGATGTGTTTGTAACCGTAATGGGCCAAATCATCATAGCGTGCATCCATCTCACGAACGACCCATTGCAAAGCTTCGGCAGCTTTCTTAGGGTTCGTAATAATGGGGGTAATCAAATGGGGAATGCCCTCATATGCGGTCAGTTCTACGCGTTTAGGGTCAACCATGACCAAACGTACCTGATCAGGAGTTGCTCTCATCAAAATAGAGGTAATCATCGAATTTACAAACGATGATTTACCGGCACCAGTAGCACCAGCAACAAGCATATGCGGCATTTTTGCAAGGTTAGCTAGAACGAATCCGCCCTCAACATCTTTACCAACGCCCATAATCATGGGGTGGTCATTATGGTGTGCTTGGCTAGAACGTAGAACGTCACCGAGAGCGACCGTTTCTCGGTCGGTATTGGGAATTTCAATACCAATGGCAGATTTACCGGGGATAGGTGACAGGATACGCACATCTGCAGAGGCCACAGCATAGGCGATATTCTTTGATAATGCGGTTACACGCTCAACTTTGGTGCCAGCACCTAACTCAATTTCGTAGCGAGTTACTGTTGGCCCCCGAGAGAATCCCGTAACTTCAGCATCAACATTGAATTGTTCGAGGACGTTGGTTAAGGATTCTACGACTTGAGCGTTAACTTCAGAGCTTTCTTTTGCAGGAGGTCCGGCAACGAGCATGGACTCTTCAGGTAGAGCGTATGTGCCGTTCGAGAGTGCTACCACTTGTTGAGGACGGGCCTCTTGTACTGCAGGTTTGAGCGTGTTATTTGTTAGCGGTGACTGCACCGTAGATTTTTCGGCTACCACGGGTTTTTCCGCTACGGCGGGTTTTGGTGGTGCGGGTTTCCCGATAGCAGGTGGTGCTACATCTGCTGTTTTAGCAGGAGACGGTTGTTCAACAGTAGCCGTCGGTGTTTCGGTAGAGGGTTCGACGGTAGAGGTTGGAGCCTCTTCAGGTGTTGAGAAGATATTTTCGTGTTGTTGAGGTTCTTCACGCCGTCCGTGGATGATGGCTGCTTGTTGAGCTTGTGCCAGACGTTGAGCAGGAGCGTCTAGGGTGTTTGTTTCTGGTGTCGCCCATTGGTCTTGGTCGAAGAGCTTTGGTGTGGTTTGAGAAACAACACGTGTTTTTCCGTCAAGTTTTTGGGTGGTAGAGAGTGTCTCTAGGTTGTGTGTGTCTGGTTCTGTTCTTGTAGCGCGTCGTTTAGTGCGGCCTTTTCTGGTGTTTTCGGCAGGCTCTGGGGTGAATTGTTCGTGTGGTTCTAGTTCTTCTGTTAGGAGTGCAGTTTCAAAGGCTTCGTCTCCGTCGTAGCGGTCTAAAGCGGTGTCTCGACGGGCGTTTTTGCCGAATCCAAGCCATGCTAAAAAGCCTCGTGAGGAGGATGGTTTTTCAGGTGTGGTTTCGTTCTCGTAGAGGTAGCTACGATCATGGTATACAGGGAGCTTTGATTCAACCTTATCTTCAGGTTCATGGTTTTCTGGCATTTTTGCGGGCGGCTCTCCTAAGAGAATCCCCATAATATGCACCAAACGAGGACCAATGTGACGAAGTGGCGTCTTCGTCGCAATCAATAGACCTACAGCAAAAACAAGCCCGCAAAGAACCCATTCAAGAATATTGATGCCGCCGACAAGACGCACTGCAGGAGCAGAAACAACCAGTCCAACAACCCCACCACCATTCCAGACACCTTCAAAACCTTGAGCAAAGGTTGGAAAATCGTCCAGTTTCGCGGCAACCATCGAAGCGGCAACGAGCATAATGGTTAGCCCAGCAGCAATACGGTTGTTCGAACGAACCTCTAGAGGGTGACGGAAAATACGTACAGCGAAGAACACAGCGAAGAAAGGAATCAATAGAGCGCCTTGTCCCCAGACTCCCCCAACGAATACATGCCACCAACGCAGAGGGCTTTCAACCCATGACGGCAAAGACAGTGTGCTCCAAGCCCACCATTCAACGCCGGCAGTCATAAGGCCCATGAGCAAAACAACTAATGCGCCTCCGTCGCGGCGCTCTTCTGGTGCAATGTCCGTGCGAAGTTCGCCCATACGTCGGATAGCTCCACCAATAAGGTGCGCAAAACCATTCCACGTACCAAGGACGGTACGAGAGAACCAAGAAGGACGCTCAACTCTCGCTGTTGAACGCGCTGATGAGCGTGTTGAGGTACTCTTCTTTCGAGTTTGCGTGCGTGTTGAAGGACGCTTTGTGTTCGTTTTATGAGCTGATGTTGTTCTGCGTGCCATACATCCCGTAAGTTTTCAGTGGACTCAAGCGGGCGAAACCTTCCCGAAGGTCGTTTCACCCGCTTGAATAATAACGAATAAAAACTAATAAGTTAAACCTTATCTTTAACTTATTCAGTAGTTGCAGTCTTTGCCGAAGGAGTGTCCAAAACCGTTGGCAAAATCATGGGCTTCCGTCGCAGACGACGAGCAACCCACGAACCAATAGTACGACGGACAATCTGCTGTAGTTGATGTGTAGTATGAACCTTCTCTGGAGCAAGATGCAAAGCGTCTTCAAGAGCAGCAGTAATCTTTGGTGCAATATCTTCAAAGACAGAATCGTCTTCAGCCACTCCTCGAGCGTGAATATCAGGACCAAAAACCACACGCTTTGCTTCACGGTCAATCACCGCAACCACAGAAACGAAGCCTTCTTCACTCAAGACCAAACGGTCTTTGAGGTCTTCCTCCGTAATCTCACCGACAGAACGACCATCAACATACACATAATCGCAACGAACTTGACCGACAATCTGAGCAACGCCATCTGCCAAGTCAACAACAGTTCCACCTTCACACAATAAGACGTTCTCTTCAGGGACACCCGTCTCAATTGCCAAATTACCATTTGCGATAAGATGTCGAACCTCACCGTGAACAGGCATAACATTCTTTGGTTTGAGAATGTTATAGCAGTACAACAGCTCTCCAGCAGCAGCGTGCCCAGAAACGTGGACTTTTGCGTTACCCTTATGGATCACTTCAGCACCAAGCTTCAACAATGAGTTAATAACGCGATAAACGCTCGTCTCGTTGCCAGGAATCAGAGAAGAAGCAAGAACGATAGTGTCACCTTGTTCAACCTGAATCTTATGATCCCCATTAGCCATACGAGATAAAGCTGCCATCGGCTCTCCCTGAGAACCGGTACACATCATGACGATTTCATCAGGACGGTATTGGTCAATTTTCTTCAAATCAACCAAAGTATTTGGAGGAACTTTCAAGTACCCCAATTTCTCGGCGATGGTCATATTACGTACCATAGAACGCCCCACCAACACTACTTTTCGACCACGCTCATGGGCTGCTTCGAGAACCTGTTGAACGCGGTGCACGTGAGAGGAGAAAGACGCCACAATAATACGCTGGGTGGCATCTCGAAAGACCTGAGAAAGAACCTTACCAATGTTTTTCTCGGTAGGAGTAAAACCAGGAACTTCTGCGTTCGTTGAATCAGGCAAGAAGAGGTCAATGCCTTCTTCTCCTAGACGGGCAAAATGACGGAGATCCGTTAGTCGACCGTCGAGCGGCAACTGATCCATTTTGAAGTCACCGGTATGAAGCACCTTACCGGCAGCTGTACGGATAAATACAGCTAAAGCGTCTGGAATAGAGTGGTTAACAGCCACAAATTCGCATTCAAAAGGACCAATTTTTTCGGTCTGCCCCTCAACAACAGTCAATGTGTAAGGTTTAATGCGGTGTTCAGCAAGCTTCGCTTCAACCAACGCTAAAGTCAGCTGAGAACCAATCAACGGAATATCAGGGCGACGGCGCAATAGATACGGTACCGCACCGATATGGTCTTCGTGTCCGTGAGTGAGGACAACTGCCGCGATGTCGTCAAGACGGTCTTTGATGTAGTTCAAATCGGGCAGAATGAGGTCGACACCAGGCTGAGATTCTTCAGGGAAGAGCACGCCACAGTCCACGATGAGAAGCTGACCGTTAATCTCGTATACGGTCATGTTACGTCCGACTTCGCCTAGTCCTCCAAGAGGAACAACACGTAGAGTGTCTTTCTTCAACTTTTTAGGTTGGCGAAGTTCTGTATCAAATACTGCCAATATTATGTCCTTCAATATATGTCATGGCAAAAGCGAGTCCACAAACTAGAAGAGTTCATGAACCCGCTTCATCCGAGTTTTTAGCGAATAAGAGTGGAAGCTATCGACGATTGCTCTAGATAAGAACGCATGAGAGTCTCCTCTGCTTGCGTCGGCTCCACGTGCGGCAAGCGAACCGTTGGAGAATCCAAAAGTCCTTGCCATGTAAGAATCTTTTTGGCAGCTACACATCCTGGAACACACGACATCGTTGCCGTAACAATAGGAGTGAGCTCTCGATGCAACTGTTGCGCTTGAGATAAGTCTTCAGCGACAACGGCATCAATCAATGTTCGGAATAATTGCGGTGCAATATGAGTTGTCACGCCGATCAGTCCGACAGCTCCCATAGCCAACCATGGCAAGGTGAGTCCGTCGTCACCAGAATAAAACTGTAAATCGGTTGTTGCCATCACTTCTGTTGCCGCAGAAAAGTCAGCCTTAGCATCTTTGACAGCAACAATATTTTCGTGTTGAGCAAGCTTCTGGTAGGTAGCAGGAGCGATAGGGATACCCGCACGTCCAGGAATGTCGTAAAGCATCACCGGAGTATGTACAGCATCTGCAATAGCGGTAAAATGCCCGAGCAAACCAGACTGAGTCGGTTTATTGTAATACGGTGTCACCACTAAAAGACCGTCAACACCAACTGCTTCAGCACGCTGAGCCAAATGCAAGGTATGGGCAGTATCGTTAGAACCAACACCAGCAATAATCGTGGTACGCTGCCCCACCGCATCTTTGACGATACGGAAAACCCGCTCATTTTCTTCGTCTGTCATGGTGGAGTACTCGCCTGTTGTGCCACAAACAACTAGCCCATCGTGACCATTATCAACAAGGTATTGTGCCAGTTGGGCTGTTTTTTCCTCATCAACAGAGCCGTCAGCAGAAAAAGGAGTCACCATAGCGGTGAGCATTCTGCCAAAAATGGGCTCAACAAACGTACCTTTAGTATGGTTTAAGGACTCAGACATATTCCTTAGACTACCCTCTTTTGCTCAGTTTTTGTATTTTGCCGACTCATCATCTCCGCTGACACCTCTACACCTCTAACGATGCGGGTGTTTTACCTTCAGATAAGGCGAGCGCTATACGTATAGATTTTCGGGCCCGTTTACGGTCTTTGAGCACCTCGTAGATGCGTCCAAGAACAAACCAGTTCTTCCAGCTGTGAGGTTCTTGTTCGATGAGTTTCTCCATGGTGTTAAAGAGTTCTTGTGCCTGTCCGTCATCTAGCTGTTGGAGCAGTTCACGATACGAGTTGGAGGTGTCGTTGAGGTGGAGTTGTTGTTCAAGTTTTTCGACACGTATACCAAAGAGTATTTCTCGTATCATGGCCCACCCCCCTAGTATTGGTAGGCCTATCATGCCAGCGCCCATCAGATAACCGGTGGGTGTTCCTGCTTGGAATAAAGCCAGAGCATATCTCATGCTCATCAGTAGGTAAAGAGTGAGCGCGATAATGATAGCCCATGCGAAGGCTTTGGTTCGTCCGGTTACCTCCCAGAAGAGGAATAGAGCACTACAGGCTAAAACCGCGATTAGAGAAAGTTTCGTGTGATTTTCTAAGGGCAGTATGAAGATGGTGAGGACTAAGAGCACGCATGCGCTCGCTGTGAAGTTTCGTAGCGAGTTCATGGTTTTTAGCTCAGTTCGAGGTAATGGTCAAGTCCGTGTGTTAAGCCAGGGTGAGAGCTGACTTTTCGGATACCCAGTAATATCCCAGGCATGAACGAGGAACGATCAAAGGAGTCGTGGCGAATCGTTAATTGTTGCCCTTCGTCCCCGAGAAGTATCTCTTGGCTTGCAGTGAGCCCTCGCAAGCGTACGGCGTGTACTCTGACGTCGTCGATGAGTGCTCCACGAGAGTTTCCGGTGTCTGTGACGGTAGCGTCAGGAGATACTGGCAGATTTGCTGTTTTGCGTGCTTGAGCTATTTTATGTGCGGTGTGTACGGCCGTACCAGATGGTGCATCAACTTTTTGTGGGTGGTGAAGTTCAATAATTTCTACTGATTCAAAGTATTGGGCTGCCCGTGCTGCAAATTCTGTGGCGAGAATGGCTCCGATGGCGAAGTTCGGGGCAATGAGCACTCCGGTTATTGGATTCTGTGTCAGTTTTTCTGTAAGCCGGTTGAGTTTTTCTTCATCCCATCCGGTGGTTCCAACGACGGCGTGGATTCCGTGTTCAATAGCAAAATGGACGTTTTGTTCGGTGCTATTGGGTACGGTGAGATCTACCAGAATCTGTGCTTGCGCTTCAATCATCTTTTCTAGAGGATCGTGAGAGCCGAGTTGAGCGACGAGTTCCATGTCAGGTGCATTTTCTACGGCTCGGACGGCTTCTTGTCCCATTTTTCCGTAGGCTCCGGCGATAGCGACTTTCCAGGGGGTGCTCATACTCACGTTTTCTCCTTGAGGTGTGTTTCGATGCAGGTAGAGAGTCGTTATTCTCTTCAATGTCTGTATAACACTCTAAATGTAGCGCAGAAAAATTGCGGAGATATCCTCAACTGTGCCATAAACTTATACAGTTACTTCGTTTCTCGTGAAGTAACTCAGTAGGTAATTAGAGGTAACAGTTGAATCAAGAGCATGTCTTTTATTCCAGTGTTGACCCTGCAGAAGGCCAACGGAAGTATCGTCTACCTGGTTTAGACGGTTTACGAGCGTTAGCCGTATTGTGTGTGGTGGTCTATCACTTATGGCCGGGAGTGCTTCCAGGGGGCATGATTGGTGTCGATATTTTTTTCGTCATCTCCGGTTACCTCATTACTGCTTTGCTTTTGCGTGAAGGCGCCTACACCGGCAAGATGAACATCATTGATTTTTGGGTTCGTCGTGCTCGTCGACTCATTCCATCGATTGTTCTGCTCATCATTGTTATTGGTACGCTTACACTCATTATTGGCCATGACGCGCAGGTGAATCTGGGGCGTCAAATTTTTGGTGCGTTCACTTTTTCTTCTAACTGGCTCTATATTTTTTCTGGCAATGATTATTTCACACAGACTTCCCCTGAGTTGCTCACTAATTTCTGGTCTTTAGCAGTTGAAGAGCAGTTCTATATTCTATGGCCGGTAGTACTCGTCATTGTTTTCATGTTTGTTTCGCGGTGGAGTCGTCGTGCGCTTATCCCCGTTATTTTGGGGTTGCTATCGGTTCTATTATGTGTTGTTCTCAACGTTTTCGAGGTTTCTCCAAACCGCATCTACTATGGTACTGATACGCATCTTTTTCCTTTGATGTTGGGTGTTCTTCTAGCGCTAATGATTCCGTGGAGCATGTACCCGCCAGCTGATTCTCGCTTATATCAGCTGGTCGGTTATGGGGAGCATTGGCAAGGGGCTTTACGTTCAGGTGCCGGTTGGTTAGCCCTTTTTGGTTTAGTACTTTATGCAACACTTTTAGAACAGACCCAAATATTTTTTATGCCTGGTGGGTTGTTCTTTGCTGGTTTCCTAGCGTTGGCGGTGATTCAGGCTCTCTTACCTGACGTGCATAATCCTGCTTCAGATGTTCTACGTCAGGTTCTTTCCTGGGCTCCTTTAGTGTGGATTGGGCGACGTTCTTACGGTATTTACCTCTGGCATTGGCCGCTCTATGTTCTTGCACACTACACTTTTGGTGTCCATCAGAAATTTTGGGTTGAGTTCTTTGTTCTCTTTTTGACTTTAATCATTTCGGGCCTGTCATATATGTATGTTGAGGAGCCTATCCGCCAACGTGGTTTTGTGGCATGTGCATCGTCTGTTTGGAATACCTTCTCTGGCGCACAAAAACTACCCTCTTTTGTGGCCTTAGGCGCGGTTCTTCTATGTACTGCTGCTACCACAGCAGCAGTTATTACCGCTCCCAAGACAACTTCTGCAGAAGATATTGTGGCAGCTGGAGCACAAGCGCAAAAGGCGCATGAAGAACATATCGCCGACCAAAAGCCCACGCCTACACCCGACGCTGATTCTGCGGCTGCTACGGAGAGAGAAAGCTCCTCTAAACAAGCGACGAGACAGGAAGAGAATCCTTCGGTAACGGTTATTGGGGATTCGGTATCTTTAGCCTCGGCAGAGGCCCTTCACGAGGCGTTACCTGACGCGACAGTTGATGGAGAAGTCTCTCGTACTATCGTCAAGGCTTTCCCCGTGATTTCTCGTCTTAACGAGCATGGACAATTAGGTTCTGTTGTCGTACTTTCGGTAACAACCAATTCCACTTATTCGATAGAAGAGATTGACCAGCTGATTAAAGATATTTCAGATCATGGTCAACGAAAAATTGTTCTTGTCACGGGCGCTGCTCCAGCACATCTGACGTGGGTTCAAGATTCTAATAAGGTCATTAAAGAAGCTGCCGCAAAATACCCGAAGAGTATTGTCATCGCAGATTGGGCTAAGGCAGCGCAGAACCACCCCGAGTATTTTGTCTCGGATGGGGTGCATCCTCAAGCTATCGGTCAAAAGGTTTATGCCCAAACTATTGCTACAGCAGTAGCTCAGGCGGAAAAAGACTTAGAACACCAAGATACGGCGGAGGAAGAGCCGGCAGAACCTGTTCAGCCAGCAACTTCCCCCGCTTGGTAAAGAACCGTTTAATTTCGTATCAACATTCTAATGTGGGGTGTTCTATCGGACGATTGTTGTTGTCATCTCTTGTTGGGCGAGGAATTGTGCTAGCTCTTGTACTTGCTCTAAAGTGACCTCACATAGTTTCTGGCTACTTTCTTCTAGAGTTCGATAGATGCCCGAACCTAGCTCAATAACTCCTAGACGAGTCATACGTGATTCAGGACTTTCATAACCAAGCAACATAGAGCCTTGCATCTGCCCAATTACTTTTTTCAGCTCTTCTGGGTGTAGACCGTCTTGAGCTAGCTTATCGAATTCTGTTCGGAGGATTTCTTGTACCTGTTCAGCTTTATCGGGTAAACATCCTGCGTACATACCAAAAATTCCGGCGTCAGAGTATGAATTCGAAAAAGCAGAGGTCGAATATGCTAGTCCACGTTTTTCACGAACTTCTTGGAAAAGACGTGAGGACATCCCTCCCCCAAAAGCTGAGTTTAAAACGTTCAATGCATAGCGTCTATCGTCTTGAGAGATAATGCCGTGAACGCCCAATAAGATGTGTGTTTGTTCGCAACCTTTATCAATAATTTTGTGGTTTATTCCATCAGCGATGTGGCTGATTCCTTTAGCACGTCGTTCAATAGGAGCAGTATTCTCGGGTAGTTCCCACCCGTACCGAGAGAATGCTTCAAGAACCTGTTGGACGACCTCGCGGTGTTCTAACCCACCAGCGGCGGTAATAACTAGCTGTTCAGGGGTGTAGTAGTGGCGGTAGTGTTCCCACACAGATTGGCGCGGTACATCTTCAATTTCTGTTACTGTACCGCCCACGGGTCGCCCTAATGGGTGTGTGCCAAGGAGTTGTTCTGTGAAACTTTCGAATGCTACGTCTACAGGGTCGTCTTGGCCCATAGCGAGTTCTTCAAGAATCACTTGGCGTTCTTTTTCTAAAAGTTCTTCATCCAGTAAAGAGTGCGCCAGCATATCTGCCATGACGTCTATGGCGAGGGGCATATCTTTTGTCAGAACTCGAGCATAGTAGCAGGTCTGTTCTTTTGCGGTGAAGGCGTTGGAATCTCCGCCGACGCTGTCAAAGGCTTCGGCGATATCTAGAGCTGTTCGTTGAGCGGTTCCTTTGAAGAGGAGGTGTTCGAGGAAGTGGGTAGAACCGTACATTCCAGCTTGTTCATCTCGTGAGCCGACACCCACCCAAAAACCTAAAGAGACACTTTGTAATGCTGGCATTTTTTCGGTGATGACTCGAATACCACCAGGTAGAACAGAACGGCGGACTTCGTGGCCGCCTTCTCCTTGTTCGATGATTTTTCCGTTTTCGTAGTCTAGTTCATCACGAAGTTCGTTCCACGAGGTTGGAAGCAATATAGCCATTATTCCCCTAAATGTGTGTGTTTTAAGTGTGTTATTCAGCCCGCTCAGCTTTTACCGTTAGATGGGGGGCATGTTTTTGGGCGTTGTTCTAGAAAGGTTAAAAACTCATAAAAGAGTAGCCTGCACAAGTACACAAGACACTTATGCAGGCTACTGAAACAATACGCTACAGATGCAGCGTCTTTTCAGAGAGGACCTACGAGATTATTCGTTGTCGTTTTCTTCTTCGTCGGTATTTTCTTCGCCGGCGACGACAGGAGCAAGAGATAGCTTGCCACGATCATCGATTTTGGCGATTTCAACCTGAATCTTCTGTCCCACTGAGACAACGTCTTCAACATCATTGACTCGTTTGCCGTCGTTGAGCTTACGAAGTTCAGAAATGTGCAACAGACCGTCTTTGCCGGGAGTCAAAGAGATAAACGCCCCGAAAGTTGTAGTTTTGACGACTGTTCCGAGGTAGCGTTCGCCGACTTCGGGAACCTGTGGGTTCGCGATAGCGTTCACTGCCGCACGAGCAGCTTCTGCTGAAGGCCCGTCCACTGCACCGATATAGACGGTTCCGTCATCTTCGATGGAGATATCGGTTCCGGTATCTTCTTGAATCTGGTTAATCATCTTGCCCTTAGGACCAATGACTTCACCAATCTTTGAGACAGGAACTTGTACTGAAATCACGCGAGGAGCGTAGTCGCTCATCTCGTCGGGGGCGTCGATAGCTGCGTTGAGAACTTCGAGGATGTGAAGGCGTGCTTCACGAGCTTGAGTTAGCGCTGCGGCAAGAACAGATGCGGGGATGCCGTCGAGTTTGGTGTCGAGCTGAATTGCGGTGACAAACTCACTGGTTCCGGCAACTTTGAAGTCCATATCGCCTAGAGCATCTTCTGCGCCAAGGATGTCGGTCAATGCTGCGTAGCGGGTCTCGCCGTCAACCTCATCGGAGACAAGTCCCATAGCAATACCTGCAACAGGTGCACGTAGAGGTACGCCAGCGTTGAGTAGCGAAAGGGTTGAAGCACAGACTGAGCCCATGGAGGTGGAGCCGTTGGATCCGAGGGCTTCAGAGACCTGACGAATTGCGTAGGGGAACTCTTCACGAGAAGGCAGCACTGGTGTAAGCGCACGTTCTGCTAGAGCACCGTGTCCGATTTCACGTCGTTTAGGTGAGCCAACACGACCGGTTTCGCCGGTGGAGTATGGAGGGAAGTTGTAGTGGTGGATGTAGCGTTTTGCTTTGACGGGGTGTAGGGAGTCAAGCTGCTGTTCCATTTTGAGCATGTTCAACGTGGTGACACCCATAATCTGGGTTTCGCCACGTTCGAAGATTGCTGACCCGTGTACGCGAGGAAGAACTTCAACTTCAGCAGTTAGCTGGCGGATATCGGTGAGACCACGTCCATCAATACGTACCTGTTCGGTGAGGATACGCTGACGCACCGTGTGTTTTGTCAAAGCTGCAAAGGCTGCTTCTACTTCGTCTTCACGGCCTTCGAACTCTTGTCCTTCAGCGGTGAGCTGTTCAAGTAGTGCGCTCTGTAGTTCGGTAGCAGCCTGTTCGCGTTCTTGTTTACCGGCAATAGAGTACACTTCAACGAGTTTGTCCGCTGCAAAGTTTTTGACAGCGTTATCTACGTCTTCGTCGTGTGAACCGAAAGTTGGTAGGTCAAGAGGCTCTTTACCTGCTTCATTCTTAAGGGCTAGCTGAGCTTCGCATAGCGCTTTGATGAAGGGTTTTGCTGCTTCGAGGCCTTGTGCAACAACTTCTTCGGTGGGTGCTTGCTGACCGTTATCTTTAATGAGTGTCCAAGAGTTGTCGGTTGCTTCTGCTTCAACCATCATGATGGCAACGTCTTCTGTTCCATCGGCTTTGGTGACGATACGACCAGCAACAGCCATATCGAAAACGGCGTTTTCGAGCTGTGAATGTTTCGGGAAGCATACCCATTGGCCGTCGATGAGGGCGATACGCACGCCACCGATAGGGCCGCTAAATGGAGCGCCTGATAGGGTGGTAGAGCATGATGCTGCGTTGATTGCTACGGTGTTGTAGATTTCGTCAGGGTCAATGGTCAGAACGGTGACGACTACTTGAACTTCGTTGCGGATACCTTTGGTGAAGGCTGGACGAAGTGGGCGGTCGATGAGGCGTGCTGCAAGGATTGCTTCGGTGGTGGGGCGTCCTTCACGGCGGAAGAATGAGCCAGGAATCTTTCCTGCTGCGTACATGCGTTCTTCGACGTCCACGGTGAGCGGAAAGAAGTCAAAGCCTTCGCGTGGAGACTTGCTAATAGCTGTAGCGGAAAGCAAGGTGGTGTCTTCGTCGATGGTGACGAGAGCTGAACCTGCTGCTTGTTTTGCGAGACGTCCAGTTTCAAAACGGACGGTACGAGTACCGAATTTTCCGTTGTCGATAATAGCTTCTGCAAATTTAATTTCGGGACCTTCCAAGGTTCCTCCATTTCTTCTCTGCCGATATCTCTCTCAGACAAGATCGATCTTCGATGGAAGTTTTCGGCACACGCACGAGTTGATGTGGGGCTCCGCAAACCGCAACCGAGGACCGGTCAATCCTCTGAGCGAGGTATCGGGTCTTATGGTGGTGTATTAGGTGGTGGCTTTGAGAGAGATGATGAGTCTCTGAAAGCCGAAAGAGGGCGTCACCAATGTTTCATCTCTCATCGCTGAGGCTATGAAAGATGTTGCACCGGTTTCGCCCTCCCAAAGTTTAATGTTTATCGGCGGATACCGAGGCGTTCGATAAGAGCACGGTAACGTTCGATGTCAACACTCTTGAGGTAGCCAAGCATGTTGCGGCGACGACCAACGAGGATCATCAAGCCACGACGAGAGTGGTGATCGTGTTTGTGGAACTTCAAGTGTTCAGTCAAGTCGGTGATACGACGAGTCAAAACTGCAATCTGTACCTCAGGTGAACCGGTGTCACCTTCGTGAGTTGCGTATTCCTTGATAATTTCCTGTTTAACTGCGGGATCTAGCGCCACTGTTATAACTCCTAGAGTTAGTGCCGTGTACGGCCCGAACAACATTTTTGTTGTCGGGGATTCGTTATATTACGCCTCAGATTTAGCAACGCTAAAAGCTGAGAAGCAATAAGAACACTATGAGACAACCACGGACTGCAGTCTCATATCTCTCTTACTCTACCTGAAAGAAAACGCTAGGAGAACTACAGGAGCGAACTTCCTTGATTCTTTTTGACAAAAGTTACATAAAAAGCGCCGAGGAACACACACCAGATAGCACCGACTATCAGCGCTAAACGAGTATCCGCAAAGAACGCAAATTGCAACACGATAAAGGCCATGAAAGCCAATGCCACATAGGAACCGAGAGGAGATGCACTGTGGTTGTTTTTTCGGACGAAGGCAATATGGGATAGAAGAATCATGACCCAGACCATGACCGTTGCAAAAGTTGCAAGAGAAGCAACCACTAAGAACGCATTTTCAAAGAAGACGTTAACGAAAACCCCCGCAATCAGGACTAAGCCGGTACAGACAACAGTCATGTAGGGAACTCCATTTTTTGCGGTACGAGTAAATGCATCAGGTGCCATTTTCTGTTGTGCAAGACCATACAGCATACGCCCAGCACCATATACGTCAGCGTTAATAGCCGAAACCGCGGCGGTAAGAACCACAAAGTTCAGGATGTGAGCAGCTGCTGGGATACCTAAAGCGCTAAAGATTTGCACGAATGGAGAGCTCTGTCCTTGAATCTGGTTCCAAGGGATAAGAGACATAATGACTGTCAACGCTAAAACGTAGAACAGTAGGATACGTACGGGTGTGGTGTTGACGGCTTTAGGAATAGATACTTTAGGATTTTCAGCTTCTCCAGCAGCAATACCGATAGTTTCGATGCCGCCAAAAGCAAACATAACGACGGTAAAGCAGGCGATAAAACCAGATATACCGTGAGGGAAGAATCCGCCGTTGCTCCAAAGATTTGTGATGGAGGCGGTGTTTCCAGCAACAGATTGAGTTCCAATCAGCATAAGAATAATGCCGCCGATAATCATGGCAATGATTGCAGCGACTTTAATTGTGGTGAACCAAAATTCACTTTCGCCAAAAGCTTTAATCTGAACAAGATTAATAGCCATAATCAACAGTAAAACTACGCCGATCCAGACCCATGCCGGAGAGGAAGGAAACCAGAACTGCATATACACGGCGAAGGCTGTAACGTCAGCAATGGCAACGAGTGCCATTTCGAAGGCGTATGTCCATCCGGTGGTGAATCCTGCCCATGGTCCGAGGTATCGGGTGGCATATTCAGAAAAGGCACCTGAGACGGGGTGGGCTAGAGCCATTTGCCCCATGGCGCGCATGACCATGAAAACAGCGGCGCCACCGACGATATATGCCAAGAGCACTGAAGGTCCAGCTAGAGAAATGGCGGATGCGGAACCATAGAAAAGTCCGGTTCCGATGGCTGAACCAAGAGCAATAAAAAGGATATGACGAAGAGATAAACCTCGTCTCAGGGTGGAGGGAGTATCCGAGGTGGAGGGAGAGACGGTAGTGTTCATGAGCTATTCCTGAATCATTGGGGAATCAATCTGACCCCTCATTGTTACATCAGTACACAAAATAACGCGTGCTTATTCCTATAGATGAGATATAAGAAACACTAAAACTCACAAAACTTTGACAACTACCGTCATAAACCCATCAACGGTTAACGAGATTCTCGACCAAACACTATAGAAGCAATAGCCGTAGCACCAGTCACCGCACACACCGAAGGCCACGCCCCAATCTTATGAGCAAGAACATGAGAATAACCAAAACTCCCAAGATACACACCGGTCAAAGCAAGAGCCGTAGGAGTCCCCGCATTCTTCTTCCACCCCGAATACGCAACAGCGCCACCGGCAGCAAGCAAAACACCGCCAAGAGCACGAACACCAGTAACACGAGCGATCTTATAACCGCCCATCAAACCAGTAGCGCTAGCAATAGTAGGAACCATCACACTCATATTATTCTCCTTAGAAAATTACAATCAGCACAATTTTCTTGCACTAACCTGCAAAAGTAATCTCCTGTAGTCTATGGTTCACGCCTGAGAAACACCAGAGTAAAACCCGAAGAATCTCCCATACCTCATCCACCACACAGATACTCCCCCTGCCAACACTCCGTTTTATTCTGCCCCAGTAGCTAAAAACATAGAGGTAAGAGAGAATAAGGAATATGGAACATACAACACCTGACCTACCAGAAGCATTCTCGCACGCTGTCATCGTCCAAGTAGCCATGGATGAAGAAGCCGCACCACTTCTCGAGAAGACAATAGAAGCAGCACCCAGCTACACCATCGGAGAAGCAAAATTCTTCCCTCGATACCATATGCACCAAGAAACAGCACATCCGATCTTGCTTGTGCGCTCAAAAATCGGGTTAGTCAATGCCGCCAGCGCGACCAGTTTCGCCCTCTCACAGATTAAACATCCCAGCGCCATCCTATGCGGTGGAACAGCCGGAGGACTCCACCAAAACGTTAACGTTGGGGACATCATCATCGGCACACAATACACCTACACCGATGCAGACGCTACCGCATTCGGATATGAACGCGGACAAGTACCCAGCATGCCAACATACTACGACAGCAACACCGAACTCCTAGAGAATACACGCACTATAGAAACAGAAAGCACCCACCCGGTCAAAATTGGATTAATGTTAGCTGGCGGTTCTTTCGTCACCACACATAACGTCAAAGACACACGAGAAGTCTTCCCCTCTGCTCTTTCTACGGATATGGAAACCACCGCAATCGCCCAAGTATGCTACAGCCATCGCGTACCATTTATCGCAATACGATGTGTCTCAGACCTTTGCGGGCCAGCAGCAGACCAAGATTTTCATCTTTCAATGGATATCGTTGCACCGCGTTCAGCGCAATACATCCTCCATATGATAGAAAAAATAAAGAAATAACTGTCAGGGGAAGGTTAAAATGCAAGACCACATTATGCGTGATGGAAACACCATTCCACCCATCGGCTTAGGCACCTACGGTATGGATGACGTCCAAGCAGAAGTCGCCGTAGCAGAAGCAATCCGACGAGGATACAGGCTCATCGACACCGCACAAAATTACCGCAACGAACACGGTGTAGGACAAGCCATTCAACGATGCGGAGTTGAGCGAGAAGAGCTTTTCGTCACCACCAAAATACCAGGTCGTGACCACGGCTTTGACACCACTATCAATTCAGTTCACAAGTCTTTAGAACGTCTCAACGTCGATTATCTTGATTTGTGTCTCATCCACTGGCCTAACCCTTCTCAAAATCTCTACGTACCCACGTGGAAAGCACTGGTCCGTATGCAAGAAGAAGGAAAAATCCGTTCTATCGGAGTCTCAAACTTTCTCCCAGAACATATTGACCGTATCGTTGCAGACAGCGGTGTCACCCCCGCCGTCAACCAAATTGAGCTGAGCCCCTTCTACCGTCAAGAAGAACTCACACAATACAACGCACAAAATGCAATTATTACCCAATGCTGGTCACCATTAGGCCGTATGAAAACCCTCAAAAATGATGCAGTATTTGCCGATATTGCACAGCAACTTGGAGTCACCCCAGCACAGGTTGCGCTCCGTTGGGCAGTACAACAGCAAATGGTTCCCATTCCAAAGAGCGCTAACTTACAACGTATGGAAGAAAATATCGACGTCTTCACGTGGGAACTCAACCCTGAACAGATGAAACGTATTACCGAATACGATAAAGTCGCTCCATGCAAAGGGTACAACCCCCTAGAACACGAAGAAATGTAAAAGACTCTATCCCACAACAAGGTGGGGTGTGAACCGTTAACGGTTCACACCCCACCTTGTTATTTCTACGCCAATTCTAAGATGATACCTCTTCTTCAAATAACACGCGTTGAGCGTCAATAACATCTTGAGAAATCTGCTCAATCAGAGCGTCGACTCCAGTATAGGCAACCATATCCCGAAGATGCTCTGTAAATTCTAGAACAACGTGCTGTCCGTAAAGGTTAAAATCTTCAATAGGTTCTTCGGGGCGGCCCAAAACATGCGCCTCAACTTGACGACGAGTAATACCTTCAAAAGTAGGGTTCGTTCCAACCGACGTTGCCACAGGGTGACGTGTCCCCGCCTCATCGATTAACCATCCTGCATAGACACCATCAGCAGGGATGAAGCCCTCAGCATCAGCAGACATATTTGCGGTTGGAAAACCTAATAAACGGCCACGAGCAGCACCATGAACAATCTCTCCACGCATACGATGTGGACGGCCCAAAAGTTTGGCAGCCTGATGGACCTTACCGTGAGCTAACAGCTCACGAATACGAGTAGAAGAGACCCGCTCCCCATCATCTGTCTTAAGATCTGCGACAGTTACGACCTCAAAACCATAACGTTGCCCAAGCTGGCGCATCGTAGCTAAATCGCCACTATTATTCCGGCCAAAACGCACGTCTTCACCGATCACCACATATTTAGCGTTGAGGGAATGAACAAAAGTAGACTCAACAAACTCTTCAGGACTTTGAAGAGAAAAATCATGAGTGTATTCCATCAGAAGATAATGCTCAATACCTACTTCTTCCAAGAAAATCTGGCGATCGTCTTGCCCCATAATCTCTTCCAAAGAAACCTCTGGACGATGAACCCGCGCAGGATGCGGATCAAAAGAAATCGCAACCGACCGTAAACCATGTTGCTGAGCATAATCAACAACAGTTTTCAGTACAGCAATATGACCGGTATGTACACCGTCAAAGTTCCCTAAAGTCACCACAGAGGGTGCCCCTTGTGCAGGCATATCGTTGAGATGACGGTAGACGTCCACAGTTCTCCTTGAGTTTGGTTCTCTTACTTCTATCCTACGCAATGAACCCCGTACCACAAGAACACATCAAGATTCGGGACACACTCACAGAAAAGTTTCAGAGCTTACGAGCTGGTATAGCATGCACCATTAAGGTGTAGAAAGCTTCCGAGTACGCATCAGCCACCACAGCCCAACAATAGGCAACACCAAAGGAATGTACCCATACCCTTGACCAAAGTGAGACCATACACTCGCTAAAGGAAACAAATCAGGACGCAAATACGACAGCGCACTGACCGATATTACCCCTACTAGTTCAAAACTTACCGCACCAACAGCAAGCTTCCAAGAGGTCGCATCTTTTCGAGCAAGACAAATTGTTGCCACAATATAAACCACCGCAGAGATTGCAGAAAGCGTAATAGACACTGGAGCTTGGTCAAACTTACGAATCAGTTGATACCCAGCTCGAGCAGTCGCAGACAACGAAAACACCCAATAAATAACAATGAGCAGTCTGCCAAAACCACGAGACTTTGTTGCGGTGAGATTAGACATGTTCTCTTTTTCTCTTCTAACGTTCGGAAAATAACCCGCGCACCATGTCCAAGCGCATGATAATGCGGCCTCTTATCCGTCCTACATCATAGACCGGAAAAGTTGAGCTCTAATAGTAATACCAGAGCATATTCATCCGATGCACCATCACAATCAAAACAACACCAGCTAAAGCCAACACTAAGGTAGACCAACGAGTACGTTCTGAAAGCGACCAGAAAAAAGTTCCGGCAGGAATAAGCATCGCAGTGATGAGATAACCATAGTATTCTAACCAGTCTCCGCTAGGACCATCGGTAGTTATCTGCATGATTACCGAACCGATGAGATATATCACCAGCCATAATTCAAGAATCAGAACAGAACCTTGAGACCAATCATCAGGAACCCGTCCTCGAAGAAACTGCCAACAACAGATAAGAGAAGATACTCCACCTAATAGTGCGGTCCCCCAAAACCATACATCTAAACCAGCGAACATCATGCGTTTTGATCCTCAAATATTTTTCCTGATTCCCACACCAATAATGGAAAGCTCAAGACCTTTCCACGCTTCTTCTGGTTTTTTACCAACGCCACCAAGGTACCGTCAGGAGCAAAAACAGCTTCGACACCCTCAACCGGCGGATGATTATTCGGTTCTTCAGGAGCAACGTATAAAGCGACGTCTTCAGAGGCAGCCTTAATAGCACGTCCAAAAGAAATATCCGTCGCTTCCTCTGCCAGAAGAGTACGAGAAGGAAAAATAGCTCGAACAGAGTCTTCTAAAGAAATCAGACGAATCTGACCGTTCGTCTCTTCTTGCTCAGCTAATTCCTCTAAAGAAACCGAGTGTTCTAAGTTCACAGTACCAATACGTGTACGACGCAGCTGAGTTAAATATCCTCCGGTGCCAAGGCTCTGCCCTAAATCACGGGCTAAAGCACGCACATACGTACCAGAAGAGACAGAAACTTCAACCTGCACATCGATGACTGGAGCCATCGTCTCAGGAGTATATTCTGATACGAGCTCTTCCGATAGCTCACGAGCAAAATCTGCAACTTTTACCATCCGGCGAGACACATCAAGCACCTTAAACTCTGCCACGTGTACGGCACGTCCAGCAAGCTTGACGTCTTCTCCTTGATGAACGCGAGCATAAGAACGCACACCATCGACCTTAATGGCAGAGACCGATGACGGTACTTGAACAATATCTCCGGTTAGTTTCTGCACCTGTTGAATAATATCTTCGTCACGTATTATTTTCAGATGCTCCGAAGAACATAACCAACGCAGCTGTCCATCAAAATCGTCGCTATGAGTAGTACCGCCCAAACGGATGGTAGCCGTATAGCTCTTTGACTCCCCCGTAATCCACGTCAATAGCTTAGTAGCCTTATTGACGCCTACGATGAGAACGCCTGTTGCCATAGGATCTAAAGTTCCGGCGTGTCCAACCCGTCGAGTATGCGCTAAACGGCGCACTTTCCCCACGACATCATGACTTGTTAGACCTGCAGGTTTATCAATAACAACGATTCCTGAAGGCCCGTTAGGTGCTCGGCGTGCCACCGGTTATGCTTCTTCGTCTTCGGTATCTTCAGCAGGTTTCTTATAAGGGTCAGCTTCACCTGCGTACTGAGCCTGAGCAGATTCTTGCGCTAAAGCCTCATCACGACTGCGTGCTTGACGTAGAAGCTCTTCAATATGAGAAGCGTTCACCGGTACCTCGTCAGGAACAAAAGTTAATGTTGGGGTCAGACGAGCAGTAATGTTCTTACCCACCTCAGAACGTAAAATTCCGCGGGCTGATTCTAAAGCCGCTTTTGTTGATTCTTGTTCTTCAGGTGTGCCATATACGGTGTAGTACACGGTTGCGTGTTGCAAATCGTTGGTAACGCGAGCGTCTGTTACCGTCACAAATCCTAGACGAGGGTCTTTAATACGACGTTCTAGCGCCTGAGCCACAATCACTTTGATACGGTCTGCCAAGCGTGCGGCGCGAGCTGCATCAGCCATCAGTCTCTCCTTGAAAAATAGTTTTAATATACCGGTTCTTATGTCAGTCTACCGGTTAAAGGTCAATGCACTCAAAAACTTATCAAGGGTGAGAGCGCAGACTCCCCTGCACTCTCACCCTTGATAGATTAGCGGAGTGAATCACCACATCTATCTAGCGTAGTGTTCACCCTAGCGTCATATATTCTTTAGACGCGTGGCTTTTCTCGTAGCTCCCACGTCTCAATGATGTCGCCTTCATGAATGTCGTTGAAGGAGCCAAGTCCGATACCGCACTCGTAGCCTTCACGAACTTCAGTAGCGTCATCCTTGAATCGTCGCAAGGACTCAATGTTGAGGTTATCTGCAACAACGGAGCCGTCACGAACCAGACGAGCCTTAGCGTTACGCTTGATGATTCCGTCTTTGACGATAGAACCAGCAATGTTACCCCACTTGGAAGAACGGAATACTTCGCGAATCTCAGCAGAACCAAGCTCCACTTCTTCGTATTCAGGCTTGAGCATACCCTTGACAGCAAGCTCAATTTCTTCAATGGCACGGTAAATCACGGAGTAGAACTTCATTTCTACGCCTTCGCGTTCTGCCAGTTCTGCCACACGCTCTGCCGGACGAACGTTGAAACCAATAATCACAGCGTTATCAACGGTTGCAAGGTTCACGTCATTTTGAGTGATAGCACCAACGCCACGGTGAATGATACGGAGCTGAACTTCGTCTCCACCAGCTTCAATCTTCATCAAGGACTCTTCAAGAGCTTCAACAGCGCCTGAGACGTCACCCTTGATGATGAGGTTCAAGGTGTCCATCTTGCCTTCAGCAACTGCGTCATCGAAGGATTCCAAGGTGACGCGTTTACGACGGCTAGCAAGCTGTGCGTTACGGTCTGCAGCTTCACGCTTTTCAGCAATTTGACGTGCAGTACGTTCTTCTTCGGTAGAGATAAACGTATCGCCTGCACGAGGAACGGTAGAAAGACCAAGTACCTGAACTGGACGTGAAGGCCCAGCTTCTGTAAGGGCTTGACCGTTCTCATCGAACATTGCACGGACACGACCATAAGCCACACCGGCAACAATCGCGTCACCAATATGCAAAGTACCGGACTGTACCAGTACCGTGGACACGGCGCCACGTCCCTTGTCGAGGTTTGCTTCAATCGCAACGCCACGAGCTTCTTTATGGGGGTTCGCTTTAAGGACCATGGTGTTGTCTGCAGTGAGGCAGACAGCTTCCAAGAGCGCATCAATGTTGAGGTTATCGCGTGCTGAGACATCCACGAACATGGTGTCTCCACCGTATTCTTCAGGGATGAGGTCGTATTCAGTAAGCTGTCCACGAACCTTATCAGGTGAAGCGCCCTCTTTATCGATCTTGTTGACAGCCACAATCATAGGTACCTTAGCGGCCTGTGCGTGACGGATAGCTTCAACAGTCTGAGGCATTACGCCGTCGTCTGCTGCAACCACCAAAATTGCGATGTCAGTGACTTTAGCACCACGGGCACGCATTGCGGTGAACGCTTCGTGGCCGGGAGTATCAATAAAGGTGATAGCTCGCTTTTCGCCTTCAACAGTCGTGTGAATCTGGTACGCGCCGATGTGCTGGGTAATACCGCCGGCTTCTCCCTCAATCACGTTCGTATTACGGATAGCGTCAAGCAAACGGGTTTTACCATGATCGACGTGACCCATAACAGTCACCACTGGAGGACGAATTTCTAGAACATCATCATCTTCTGCAGCGGTTTCTGCTTCAAGGTTGATGTCGAAGGATTCGAAAAGTTCGCGTTCTTCGTCTTCAGGGGAAACGATTTTAACAACGTAACCGAGTTCTGCGCCGAGCAGTTCAAAGGTTTCTTCGTCCAATGACTGAGTTTGCGTTGCCATTTCGCCAAGACGGAATAGCACGGTAATCAACGATGCAGGGTTTGCGTTAATTTTCTCAGCAAAATCGGTAATAGATGCACCACGGCGAAGACGAACGAGAGTGTTTCCGTCACCGCGAGGAATCTGAACACCTGCCAAGTGCGGTAGTAGAACCTCTTCAATGTCACGATTGATGCGTGCACGCTTCTTGCTCTTGCGCTTAGAGCCGGCACCTCCGCGGCCGAAAGCACCCTGCGCATTTCCGCGTCCACCACCGGGTCCGCCACGTCCTGGTCCGCGGTTGAATCCGCCACCGGAGTTGCCGCCACGGCGAGAGTTACCACCGGCACCGCCGCCACGAGGGCTAGCACCAGGTGTCATCTTTGTTGGCATCATATTAGGTGATGGGCGGTTTGCGCCGCTACCTGCATTTGCTGCGGGGCGAGGAGCGTTATTACCCGCTGGGCGAGGAGTATTTGCGCCACCGGAGCGAGGAGCATTGTTGCCTGCGGGGCGAGGAGCACCATTTCCGGCAGGACGTGGGTTACGTCCACCACCGGGGCGTGCTCCAGCGTTTGCGCCACCGGAGCGAGGGGCATTATGTCCTCCACGCTGGTTACGTCCACCACGAGCAGAAGCATTACCGCCACGTTCAGAACGCCCACCACGTTCAGAGTTCTTGCCCATTCCCTGTTGTGTAGAGAAGGGGTTGTTGCCGGGGCGAGGGCCAGGTTTAGGCCCAGGCTTAGCGGAGACCGCACCGGGTTTAGGCGTATTTGCCGGTGTCGGTGTTGGCTGAGACATTCCCTGTTGTGTAGAGAAGGGGTTGTTGCCGGGGCGAGGGCCAGAGGGCTTGGCAGCGTTCTTAGGCTGAGCAGGTTTCTCTGGCTGCGCTGCAGGCTTAGCAGCAGGTGAAGGCTGAGAAGTTTTAGCTTCCGCAACTGGTGCTTTAGCTGGAGGTTTAGGTCCAGGTTTAACAGCTGAGCTGGTAGAAGGTTTAGGTGCAGGCTTCGCTGCACCTGTTGTTTTAGGTGAAGAACTCTTCTGCGGAGCTTTCTCAGCTTTTTCTGCAGAGTTTTCTTTCTTGGGGAACGCTGCACGTAGTTTTTTCTCTACGGGAGGTTCAACGGTCGAAGACGCACTTTTGACGAATTCGCCAAGTTCTTGAAGCTTTGCGACAGCTTCTTTAGAGGTGATACCGAGGTCTTTCGCGATCTCGTGTACGCGGGGTTTAGCCACTTTTCTCCTGTCCTGGCTCACGCCGAGGACGGCGCGAACCTTCAGTACTTGAGATAAACGGGTGTATTACGGTTGTAACCACCCATCATTTTGCCGGTAACAGAGCACGTAATAGTACTCATTGTGCGGCACTCATAAGGTTTCCATCAGTTTTCTGACTCGCTTTCGAATAAGAAGTCGTCAAACTAGTTGACTTACATTAGTTCGCCACCCGACTCGCCTGGTGACGAGCCGAGGAGAACATCGTTGACGTTGATGTTTCGACAACGAGTTCTACGGCATTGACCCGTGTGCGAAACGCTCGATTGAAAGCTCCTTTTTTCTGAGCTTTATTCAAACATTCATGGCTATGATGTAGCCATGCTCCGCGTCCGGGTAGTCGTCGTCGCATATCCCATACCACGCGAGGCGGTTGCCCCGCCGTGACGTTTTCTAAAGCAACTCGGACTAATTCTTCTTGTGCTGTTACTTCACGACATCCGATACAAGTTCGTTGGGGTTTCATGAGTATGAGCTCATCCCTTCTTACTATATTCGGATATTTCACGCCGTCTTCTGGGGTCAATGCCCCGCAAGAAACGGCTACACCTATGGTGCATCGTTTCGTAACACCACTATCAGTCTATCGTTCTTCATCGACAGAACTGAAACTTTGTTAGTTAACTCGCATTCTGCGTGTTATTCTTCGTCTTCTCCGACGGCCTGATTGTAACGAGATTCAGAAAGAATATCGATACGCCAACCAGTAAGTTTCGCCGCAAGACGAGCGTTCTGACCTTCTTTACCAATAGCCAAAGAAAGCTGATCATCTGGCACTACCGCACGAGCAGAGAAAGTTTTAGGGTCAATCACCGTTACATGTTTAACTCTTGCCGGTGAAAGAGCCGCAGAGATAAATTCTGTGGGGTCTTCAGAATAATCAACGATATCAATTTTTTCGTCGTTAAGTTCAGACATCACCGCGCGCACACGAGCGCCCATCTCACCGATACAAGAACCTTTAGGGTTAATGCCAGGTTTGGTAGCACGCACAGCAATCTTGGTGCGATGGCCGGCTTCACGTGCTACTTCCATGATTTCGACGAGGCCTTCTTGAATTTCTGGTACTTCATGTTCAAAAAGTCCACGCACAAAGTTGGGGTGTGTTCGAGAAAGTACGATGGAAGGACCTTTAGGCCCACGGCGGGCTTCAAGGATATATGAGCGGAAACGCAAACCGTGCGGGTAGCGCTCGCCGGGAACCTGCTCGGAAGTGGGAAGGACAGCTTCGACAGCTCCCAAATCAACATGAACCATGCGAGGGTTAGGGCCCTGTTGCACGATACCAGAAACAATCTCTCCTTCGCGGTCACGGAAAACGCCGAGAACTTGAGAGTCTTGAGCGTCACGAAGACGTTGCTGAATAATTTGTCGAGCTGTTGAAGAAGCGATACGTCCAAAGTTATTGGGGGTGTCGTCGAATTCACCAATTTTTTCGTCGTTTTCGTCTAGTTCTGGTGCCCAGATAGTGACGGTTCCTGTGGTGAGGTCAATTTCTGCTCGTGATTCGCGGATAGCTCCAGGCTGTTTGTGGTACGCCAAAAGTAGTGCGTTCTCGATCATCGGTATAACCTCATCGAGGACGATATCCCCTTCTTTTTCAAGCTTTCGCAGGATGCTCAAATCAATATCCATGGCAGGCCTTTCCTTCTACAACAGACCGGGGCACGCGTGTACCCCGGCTCCGCCTTCTCTAACATTCAGGCGGAAGATACCGCATGAACCTTCGTGTTTAACGTTTTCTCTACTTAGTGATTCTAGCGAATTTTCCCACTAGTGATTGAATTCAATTTCTACTTTTGCGGCAGAAATTGCCTCCCACAGAAGTTTTTCGCTCTCTTTGTAGGATTCTTTCTGACCTTTTTTCGTCTGTTTTTTACGACGAATCATGGCGCCGTCTTCTTCGACGTTGTCTAAGCGAGCTAAAAATTGTTCCCCTGATTCAAGAGTGATGTCTAGTAGACGTCCCTGTGCCCGTTTCCAGTGTCGGACTTCGGTGAGTGCACGTGTAGCTCCAGGAGAAGAAACTTCTAAAGCATACGGGACGTTTCCGTCTTCTGCTTCATCAAGTGCGTTAGAAAGAGCTCCAGAAATTTCAGCTAAGGTGTCGAGGGAGAGCAGATCAGTGCGGTCTTCGGTGTAGTCAACAACAACTTCTAGAGTACGGTGCATGCCAGAACCTTGAGCTTTAAGACTCTCAAGCACACAACCGAATTGTGCAATTACTGATTCAATGCTCTCTCTGACGTCCTCGACGTTGAGGAAGGCGCTGTATTGTTCGGGTGCAGATACTCGAGCTAAAGCACGTTCAGCTGCACGACGCTCTCTAGCATTCATAGTATTCTTTTGAGAAGGTTGTACCATCAGCTACTTTCTTTTTCAGATTAAATCGAACTAGCGGTTAAGCCTACCGTCTATGGCACCACTTTTCCTATGAGAACACCCCTAACACGGTGGTGTGTGAGAGCTAACGTAAAAAGAGAAGGTAGATTCGGCAGGTCGTACACTCTCAACACCGCTGATGACAAGAAAAGGGTTATACCACGATGAAATCTTCGACTCTAGCAAGCGCGCTCACAGGTAGCTCTCTTGTCATAGTGCTAGCCCTTGGCGCATACTCTCAAGTTCAGGAGCGTCATCAGGCAGAATCTTTAGCACCGTACACTCGCATATCTAGCGCTCTCATTGAGGTACAAGATTCTTTAGCTTCACAGCAAACTCCCGTATCTGATGAGCTAAAATCTTTGGTTCAACAACAACTAGATTCGTTACCTCATTCGGCAAATATTCTAGCGAGCAAGGACCACCCCAAGGATGATTCTCCCTCGTGGGAGAAGACCTTTGATTCTTCTGTACAGAAGCTATATCACGAGGTTTTTATCAATGCAGCTCAACAATCCGAAGCTCAAAATTTTGTTCGTTCTGAACCGTTAGAGTTTGTTCAGAAGTTACAAGATTTTGCTCAAGAACATCAGATAAAGCTCTCTGAGGTGAAAGCTCCAAAGACAGTTGCTTGCCGTCCTCTTTCAGAGCGTACCCCAGCACCTGAGAGCGTTGCACGTCTTCTTCAAGCAAGCTATGCGTACCATTATGCCAGTGAGGTCATTGGGGCAAGAACCGATGTCGATAGCTTTTCTGCCCAAGAGGTGTCAGATATTGAGCGTTCACAGCAGCAAGCACAACTCTTTGAACGCCAGCTTGTTCAAGCAGTATCGTGTCAGTATCAGTTACCAGAACAGCAGGTTACTTATCCGGTTGACGTTGCACAAGGGTACACATTTTTAGAAGAACAATCTGATGTTTTACAGAAGAATGCTTTAGCAGTTGTTGCCGACCGCAACGTACCAAGTGATGCGCAAATTTTTGTTCTTTCTACCCGTATCTTTTTAGAAGGCTAGTTCAGTTCTTCTGATACTTCGTGACAAGGTATATAGCTGAGGGTGTTCGTCCGATGAAAACATCGTACGGACACCCTCAGCTTCGTATGGTTTGTTCTTAGGCAGATACTTCTTCAGCCGTTATTTCTTGTTGTACTTGTGCAACGGCCTCATCAAGGTTCACTTCGCGAGATGATCCGGTTCGGCGGTCACGAATTTCAATCTTTCCGTCTGCGTAGCCACGTCCAACAACAATAATTGTTGGCACACCGAGCAGCTCAGAATCTTTAAATTTCACGCCGGGTGATACCTTCGGACGATCATCGAAAATCACGTCAATCCCTGCAGCTTCGAGCTCATCAACAAGTTTTTGAGCACCAGCAAGGATTTCTTCACCTTTGCCTGTTGCCACAACATGCACGTCTGCTGGTGCGATGTTTCGGGGCCAGATAAGGCCCTTCTCATCATTATTTTTTTCAGCAATAGCAGCTAGCGCGCGAGTAACACCTACGCCGTAGGAGCCCATCGTAACTGTTTGTAGCTTTCCGTCCTGGTCAAGGACTTTGAGCTCAAGTGCTTCAGCGTATTTACGTCCTAGCTGGAAGATATGTCCCATTTCAATACCACGAGCAGTGTACAGTTCACCAGAGCCATCGGGGGCCATATCGCCTTCACGGACTTCGCAGGCTTCAATAGTAGCGTCTGCCACGAAGTCACGGCCTACAACAGCGTCATACACGTGGTGTTCAGCTTGGTTAGCGCCAGCAATCCAAGCGCTTCCTTCTACGATACGTGGGTCAACATAGAAAGGAATACCTGTAGCAGATTCTTCACCTAAGAGTTGTTGCTCTCGTGATACGCCTGGGCCGATATATCCTTTGACCAGTTGCGGGAAGTCTTTGAGGTCGTTCTCGTTTGCTGGTTCTACCTCAACTTCGCCGCCAACACCTAGTAGCGCACCGATGTTAACCTCCACACGAGAAAGGTCTACGTTACGGTCTCCGGGGATGCCGATAGCAGCCAGACGACGCTCTCCATCAGGCAAAATAACCGCAACAATCAGTGTTTTGAGGGTATCTTTCGCCTCCCATGAGCAGTTCTCACGAGGATAAAGCTCGTTTGATACCTGCACCAAAGATTCGATAGTAGTTGCCTGAGGCGTTTTACGAACACTTGCTGCTGGTGTGTTACTCGCATCTACAGTTTCTAGCGGGTAGGTAGTGACAGCTTCAACGTTCGCAGCATATCCACCAGCAGAACGCACAAAGGTATCTTCGCCGATAGGCGTCGGGTGCAGGAATTCTTCAGAACGAGAACCACCCATAGCACCAGATTGCGCTTGAACGATCACAATTTCTAGTCCGAGTCGTTCAAAGATACGCTGATAGGCGCTACGGTGTGCGTTATAGGCTTCTTCGAGTCCGCTGTCGTCAAGGTTGAAAGAGTAGGAGTCTTTCATGATGAATTCTCGTCCGCGCAAGAGCCCAGCACGTGGGCGTGCTTCATCACGGTATTTTGTTTGGATTTGGTAAAGGTAGACGGGGAGGTCTTTATACGAGGTGTAAAGGTCTTTAACGAGAAGCGTGAACATTTCCTCGTGGGTGGGGGCAAGGAGCATATCTGCGCCTTTGCGGTCTTTGAGGCGGAAGAGGTTATCTCCGTATTCATCCCAACGGTTCGTGGCTTCGTAGGGTTCACGTGGGAGCAGCGCGGGAAAGTGTACTTCTTGGGCGCCAATAGCGTTCATCTCTTCGCGGACGATGTTCTGCACTTTGTTGAGCACCGAGAGTCCTAATGGTAACCAAGTGTAGATACCTGGTGCGGCACGGCGAATGTATCCGGCACGAACTAAGAGTTTATGGCTGATAACTTCTGCATCGGAAGGGTCATCGCGCAGGGTGCGCAAAAAGAGTTGTGAAAGGCGAATAGCCACCAAAATCATCCATTCTTATTGTGGGGTGCTCATGAGTGTTTGTGACACTTGTTGAGGAATATTTGTACTTATTTTAGCGTAGATGCTCTGTTGATGATGTTCCTTAACGGGCAAGGCATCGACGATGTTATGGGGGGGGGAAGAAAAGATAGTTTTTAGAACGTCACCGTTGCAAAAGTACCGTGTTGTTCCATACCGAGACTTTGATATAGCCGGTAGGCGCGTTGGTTATGACTATTGACGTACAAACTAATATGAGGGAATCTTGGGCGAATAAGTTCGATAGCTTGAGCTAGTAGAGGTGCAGATAGCCCTACCCCACGGTAGGCAGGATGCAACCATACCCCCTGTATTTGGCAAAGATCTGAGTACGCTAGCCCAAGGTCTGCTTTGAAGATGACAACACCATCATCGTTGGTGGCAACGAGGGTTCTTCCTGTTCTAATGTATTCTTCAACTCGTTGGATGTATCCGGCGGAGTCTCTAGTCATCGGGTCATAACCCACTTCTTCAATAAACATTGCCACAGAAGCTTTAAGTAGTGAATGGCGGTCGGAGGTACGTGCCCAGCGGACGGCGTTCTCTTTAATGGCTGGAACGTCAAGGTTTTTTTGCTGAGGTTGAATTTTTTGTGTGGTAAATGTTTCTAAAGATTTCTGTGGGTCAAGGTATAGTAGCGGCTGATCTTCGCTCACGGAGAGAGGCGTTGCTGCTTTAGGTTGTAGAAGTTCCCATAACCCAAGAACGTCTTCAGCGTCGCCAATGATGGATGATATGTATTTGATAGAGCGGGTAATCATGGTACTGGCATGTTTACGGTATTCTTTGGGAATTACGATAGGGACACAATTTGATCCTAACCAGAAGGCGCCTACCATCGTGAAGAATGTTGCGGAGTGTTCTTGAGAGTATTTTTCATGAGGCTCAAGAATCTCATTTTGTAGCGGGATAGGTCTCCGTGGTTTTAATGTAATTTTGTCAAAAAGTTTTTCCGTAACTTTTTTGACGGTTTGGCTCATTCGTTCGCTATCGGGCAGATACGGTTTTCGTGTGTTGGTGTTTTTGCGTTCTGTCTCAAAGTTACCGTAGGCGAGTTCTACTCCGTGATGGACTATCGGTGCGTTCTCATAAACAGGTATGAAGATGCCCATGAACCCATAGTTTTGGCGTTGCCCGCTCAAGGTGGAGGGTGTTGGTAGTCCAAAGCGCTCTAGATGTTCTGAAGCGTAGAGGTTCTTGATGGGGTCGGTGGCTATCATCGTTTCAAGTTCGTCCCAATCGTCAATGGTTAGGGGACGAATAAGAACATCCTCTGTGTTGCGTTGAAAAAATGAGAGCACGGTGGCCACAGCTTTCTTCAGGTTGAATGTATGACACTGGCCAGGGGTATGGTGTTTCCCTGGCCAGTACTTACGGGTTATTTGACAATGACTTGCGCACCAGGCCCATCTTCTGGGATGTATTCGCCGTTGGCTTCCATTTCTTCGGCAATACGGGTAGCTTCTTCGATGAGAGTTTCAACAATTTGGTCTTCGGGCACGGTTTTGATGACTTCGCCTTTGACGAAAATTTGTCCTTTGCCGTTACCTGATGCGACGCCGAGGTCTGCTTCGCGAGCTTCACCAGGCCCGTTGACGACACATCCCATAACGGCAACGCGAAGCGGAACTTTCATGCCTTCGAGCCCTTTAGTGACGTTTTCTGCTAGTTCCCAGACGTTGACTTGTGCTCGTCCGCAGGAGGGACAAGATACGATGTCAAGTTTTCGAGGACGAAGGTTCAGCGATTCAAGAATCTGTGAACCTACTTTGACTTCTTCAACAGGAGGAGCAGAAAGCGACACTCGGATAGTGTCACCGATGCCTTGAGATAGGAGCGCCCCGAAAGCCGTTGCGGATTTGATGGTGCCTTGAAAGGCTGGTCCAGCTTCTGTAACGCCTAGGTGCAAAGGCCAGTCTCCGCGTTCTGCTAGGCGTTTATATGCTTCGACCATGACTACGGGGTCATTGTGTTTAACGGAGATTTTGAAGTCGTAGAAGTCGTGTTCTTCAAAAAGTGAGGCTTCCCAGACTGCGGATTCTACGAGCGCGTCGGGTGTTGCTTTGCCGTATTTTTGGAGGAGGCGCTTGTCGAGGGAGCCAGCGTTGACTCCGATACGGATGGAGGTTCCGTGGTCATTCGCCATTTGCGCGATTTCTTTGACTTGGTCATCGAATTGTCGGATGTTTCCGGGGTTAACGCGAACGGCTCCACAGCCTGCTTCAATGGCGGCATATACGTATTTGGGTTTGAAGTGGATATCTGCGATAACGGGTATTTGTGATTGCTTCGCAATGATAGGTAGTGCTTCTGCGTCTTTGTCGGTGGGGCAAGCCACACGTACGATGTCGCAACCGGCAGCGGTAAGTTCAGCAATTTGTTGGAGGGTTGCACCAATATCGTGTGTCTTGGTGGTTGTCATTGACTGCACCGACACTGGAGAGTCTGAGCCAACACCTACGGACCCAACTTTGAATTGTCGGGTTTTGCGACGTGGCGCAAGTGTAAGCGGGGCGGGTGCGGGCATGCCTAAACTGACCGAAGCCAAGATGTTCCTCCAAAGACTTGTCGGTGGTGCGCGCGATGCGCACCGATACCGTTATCTATTGTGCACCAGATACTAGTGTTTTTTCGAATGCAGTGGGCTTCGCGACGAGTTTCTGCTGTAGATATAGCTCTCAGCGCAATGTTAAGAGCGACGGTGTTTGTTTGTTCTTCCACGATATACCACCTTCATAAGAGTGGTTGTCTGTTTTGTCACAGATAGTTTTTAGAAGAGGTTAATAGGTTTGATGATGTCGGCAAGGATAAGGACCGCCGACATAAGGATGAATGCTCCAGCTACGACCCATGTCAGTGGAAGAAGCTTTACGGGGTCAAAGGGTCCAGGGTTAGCTTTACCTCGTAGGCGTGCCCAACCTTTTCGGAGGCCCTCCCATAGTGCGCCGGCAACGTGTCCTCCATCAAGCGGTAACAATGGAATGAGGTTGAAGACGAATAGCATGAGGTTCATGGAACCGATTAGGGAGATGAGCGTAGCGCTTTTAGAACGTAAATCGATACGGCCTGTTGCTGCGATTTCACCTGCAGCACGCCCGACCCCAACAACGGAAACGGGTGAGTCTGCGGGGCGTTCGCTTCCAGTAACGAGTGATTCTCCCACTGAGAATACTCTCGCTGGAAGTTTGAGGACTGTTGCACCAATACGTTCGAGGGTGTTCCCCACTTCGGGGAGAACTTGTCCAATATGTCCTGGTGTTAGCTCGCTAGTGGGGCTAACACCGATGAAACCAACGGTGATGGTTTTGTAGGTTCCGTCGGAGTTCTTTTCGTATTGTCCTGTGAGTTGGTTATAGACCGGTCTCACCGTTTCCAACGGGGTGATGGTCAGTTCTCGTGTTTTTCCATCTTTTTCAACGGTTACTGGAACAGCGTGGTTTGCGTTCCGTTGGATGAGAGAGGTGAGTTGTTCCCACGATGTGACCTGTTCACCGGCAAAAACAGTAATAGTATCTCCAGCTATAAGACCTGCCGCGTGTGCTGGAGAGTCGGGATCTGTGTTGGTGCAGCTGGCACGGTTGGCTTGGTCTGCGTTAGTGGCAGTGACGGTATGTACGCATTGTGAAATGGTTTCGATGGTGGTTGTGGGCTGGTATTTTCCAAAACCGAGGATGAGCACTGCCATACAGAGAACCCCAATGAGGAGGTTCATGGTGGGCCCGCCGAGCATGATGATAATGCGTTTGTAGACTGGCAGTTGGTAGAACAATCGCCCTTCGTCCTTTGGTGTGATACGTTCGGCGTCGATGTCGCGTGCGTCTTGGTAAATCTGCGATAGGCGGTTGTGACGAGTGGTTTTTGAGGCGGGTGGGTACATCCCAATCATTGAGATGTATCCGCCAAGAGGGATGGCTTTGATTCCGTATTCGGTTTCGCCAACTTTTCGGGAGAAGATGGTTGAGCCGAACCCAATCATGTATTGAGGCACTCTGACGTTGAAGAGTTTTGCGGGGACGAGGTGCCCTATTTCGTGTAAAGCGATAGAGAGAATGATGGCGAGTGTCATGATGACGACTCCCCCAATAAATAAGGCGGTACCCATGTTTGTTTCCTCTCTGCGCTGTTCGTGGTGAAATTCTTTAAACTTCACCTATCAAACCATGTTTTCGAGTGTTGTGGCAGTGCTACGCACCGTGTATTGAGCTAGTACACAGTTTTTTCTGGGATGTTAAGCGTAGTTTTTACAGTATTTTTGGTGGTTATTGTGTGCAGGGTCGAGGCGTGAGTGTTATTTGTGCAGGTTGTTCCCCTCCCTCCATAAAACAACACAAGAAAAGATGAAACCATAAGAACACAATCTCCTTATGGTCACAAAAACCCTCTGCACAACACCTTGCAGAACTTTAACTATATGTCACCAACACAAAAACTTCACAAAAGAACATAATAGGCGTTACGTACCACATAAATACAAAATAACATTTTCTAATATCAATAAAACTACTAGTCAAAAGACATTTTTAAGCTAATCATAAAAATTCTTTCCATAACAAAACCAGCACACCTTTTAACATTCAACAGCTCAATGGATACGATAAAAACGTCACATAAAAACACCGCTCACATAAACAAAAAGCGGTTACCGCAAACAGGAGTGCAGACATGACCGTTCACACGGAATCGCACACAGCAGAGCACGACATCTTCGCCGTCGCATGGAAAGATTTCACACCAGGACCATGGCAAGAACATGTAGACCTCAGAGACTTCATCCAACGCAACTACACCCCCTACGAGGGCGACGCCTCCTTCCTCGCCGGCCCCACCGACAAAACACTCAGAGTCTGGGACACCCTCGAAAAGAAATACCTCTCGGTAGAACGCAAACAACGCGTCTACGACGTCGACACTAACACCCCTGCAGAAATCGACGCATTCCCTGCCGGCTACATCAGCGAAGACGATGACGTCTGCGTCGGATTACAAACAGACGTTCCCCTCAAACGCGCCATGATGCCCAACGGCGGCTGGCGTATGGTCGAAACCGCCATCAAAGAAGCCGGCAAAGAACCCAACCCAGACATCAAAAAAATATTTACCGAATACCGCAAAACCCACAACGACGCAGTATTCGACATCTACACCCCACGTATCCGCGCAGCCCGTTCATCACACATCATCACCGGCTTACCCGACGCCTACGGACGTGGACGCATCATCGGCGACTACCGCCGTGTAGCACTCTACGGCGTAGACTTCCTCATCCAAGAAAAAGAAGCCGATAAACACAAAGTCGCTGACCAAGGATTCTCCGAACACTGGGCACGATACCGCGAAGAACACTCAGAACAAATCAAAGCCCTCAAACGCCTCAAAAACATGGCACAATCCTACGGATTCGACATCTCAGGGCCCGCAAAAAACGCACAAGAAGCCGTCCAATGGACCTACTTCGCATACCTCGCGTCCGTCAAATCACAAGACGGTGCAGCCATGTCCATCGGGCGACTCTCTGGCTTCCTCGACATCTACTTCGAACGAGACCTAGCCAACGGAACCATCACCGAATCTGATGCACAAGAAATGATCGACGCGCTCGTTATCAAACTACGCATCGTCCGCTTCTTACGCACCATCGACTACGATCAAATCTTCTCAGGAGACCCATACTGGGCAACATGGTCCGACGCAGGATTCGGAGACGACGGACGAACCCTCGTCGTCAAAACATCCTTCCGACTCCTACAGACTCTACGCAACCTCGGACCAGCCCCAGAACCAAATATCACCATCTTCTGGGACGAAAAACTTCCCGCAGGATACAAAGAGTTCTGCTCCGCTATCTCCATCGAAACATCCTCCATCCAATACGAATCTGATCCACAAATCCGAAACACTTGGGGAGACGACGCCGCCATCGCATGCTGCGTATCCCCCATGAAAGTCGGCAAACAAATGCAGTTCTTTGGCGCTCGCGTCAACGCTGCTAAAGCACTGCTTTACGCAATCAACGGTGGACGAGACGAGATGAGCGGAAAGCTCATCGTTGAAGGGTACGAACCCATCACCGGTGACGGGCCTCTCGATTTTGACGAAGTCTGGCAAAAATATGAAGAAATGCTCGATTGGGTGATTGCAACCTACGTTGAAGCACTCAACATCATTCACTACTGCCACGATAAATATGCTTATGAAGCTATTGAGATGGCGCTCCACGATTCCGACGTCATTCGAGCTATGGGATGCGGTATCGCTGGGCTATCCATTGTTGCGGACTCACTGTCAGCTATTAAATATGCGAAAGTCACCCCTGTCCGCGACGAAACAGGACTCATCGTTGATTACATCACCGAAGGAGACTTCCCCGCATACGGAAACGACGACGACAGAGCAGACGATATCGCCGCAACAATCGTCCATACGGTCATGAGCAAGATTAAAGCTATCCCGCTTTATCGTGATGCTATTCCCACCCAGTCAGTGCTCACGATTACCTCAAACGTTGTCTACGGTAAAGCTACCGGAAACTTCCCTTCCGGACACCGTGCAGGAACACCCTTCTCCCCCGGCGCAAACCCCGAAAACGGTATGGATACACACGGCATGGTGGCATCCATGCTCTCTGTTGGCAAACTTGACTATCAAGATGCCCTCGACGGTATTTCCTTGACCAACACCATCACTCCCACCGCGTTGGGGCGCACCAAAGAAGAACAAGTTCAGAACCTTGTAGGCATCCTTGATGCAGGATTCTTACCAGAAGAAGACTAACCGCATATAACGGTTACCCCATGGGTTACCTCGTGTTGGTATATGCCCTCGTGCTGAGGCATATACCAACACATCACTTGAAAAATCTAAGGAGAAAATTATCATGGCAGTCAAAACCTTTGAAGAACGTCTTGCAGAGATGAAAGCTAACCGAGCTAACGTCCCTGCAGATCAGCATGGCCTATACCATGCAAATATCAACGTCCTCAACCGTGAGACCCTCGAAGACGCAATGGAAAACCCCGATAAATACCCAAACCTCACCGTTCGAGTCTCTGGGTATGCCGTAAACTTTGTGCGTTTGACGCGTGAGCAGCAACTTGACGTTCTCTCACGGACTTTCCACCAGAGTGCTTAACTCTCTTCTGGTCAATAATGTCTACATCAACAGTAGAAACGATGCCGTTGGGGGAACAAGGCTTTGCTCCCCCAGCGTCTCGTCATGCAGGAGCTGGAACGTGGGGTCTTGGTGAACTCACCGATTTAGAACGAAGCGAACAGCTTAAAAGAATGAGAGAGGGAAAATTAGGTTCTGTCCATTCTTGGGAGCTCGTTACTGCGGTAGATGGCCCCGGCACTCGGATGACGGTCTTTATGAATGGTTGTCCGTTGCGGTGCGTGTACTGTCATAATCCAGATACGTTTAATATGCGTGATGGTCAGCCAGTTGAGGCTCAAGAATTAATCAAACGCATCAAACGGTATCGCAAAATTTTTAAATCTACCGGTGGTGGTTTAACAATTTCTGGTGGAGAAGTCCTCATGCAGCGTGCTTTTGCGTGGAATGTTCTCATGGGCGCTAAATCTTTAGGTATTCATACGTGCATTGATACCTCTGGTTATTTAGGTGCAGCAGCTACCGATGATTTTCTTGAGTCAGTAGATTTAGTTCTTCTCGATGTTAAAGCCGGTGATGAGGAAACCTACCATCGTGTGACAGGACGACGTTTACAACCAACTATTGATTTTGGTGACAGACTCAACGCTCTTGGCAAAGATGTGTGGATTCGTTTTGTTTCAGTGCCTGGTTACACCGACTCTTATGAGAATGTTGAGAATGTTGCAGATATTGTATGCCGCTGGCCCCAATCTGTTCGAAGAGTAGAGGTCTTACCTTTTCACCAGATGGGAACAGATAAATGGCATTCTTTGGGTCTTGAATACAAACTTGAAGACGTTCGTCCTCCCAGTAAAGAAGAAACAGAGCGGGTACGCCAACAATTTCGGGACCGCGGGCTCACCGTCTATTAAAGTGCCGTTACTGGAATTCTGAACTTTTTAGTAGTTCACATAAATATGCGCTGTTAAAGACCACGGCGGCAAGTTCTCAAGGAGCTTGCCGCCGTGGTCAACACGTTTTGGTACATCTACTATTGTGCCAGTATTTCGCCGGCACGTATACGTGCCCAGCGCTCTGCTTCTAAAACTGAGTCCAAGGTCAAGTTTTTTTCGGAACAATATGCACTCGACGATTCATGTTCGTCCAGTACTTTTTGAACGGTATCAATCATCGCGGTAAAAGAAATTTTCTTCTCATGGAAGGCTTCTACTGCTTCTTCATTCGCAGCGTTAAATACCGTGGGTAGGGTTCCTCCACGACGTCCAGCGTCTTTGATGATACGGACTGCTGGGAACGCTTCTTCATCAAGAGGCTCAAAAGTCCATTTCTGTGCGATGTTCCAGTTACAGGCGGGTGCAACGCGAGGGATACGATACGGCCATGTCAGACCTAACGCAATGGGTAGGAGCATGGTCGGTGGGCTAGCTTGGGCAATTGTTGTACCGTCAATAAATTGAACCATAGAATGTACCACTGATTGCGGGTGCACTGTGACGTCAATATGGTCAAGGTCTACACCAAAGAGGTAGTGTGCTTCTAATACCTCAAGAGCTTTATTGACCATCGAAGCAGAGTTTGTTGTTACGACTTTACCCATATCCCATGTAGGGTGTGCTAGGGCTTGCTCAGGGGTAACATGTTGTAGTTGTTCTTTGGTCATTCCACGAAATGGCCCGCCCGATGCGGTGAGGATTAATCGTTCAATTTCGCTGTCGTGTCCGGCGTTTAGGGCCTGAGCTAGAGCAGAATGTTCAGAATCAACGGGAATTAGGGGTTGTTCGCGTGGTGATTGATCTACTGCTTGGCGGACTAAAGCCCCACCAGCAATGAGGGACTCTTTATTTGCTAACGCAACGTGGGAGCCAGAGGCTAAAGCTGCCAAGGTTGGGCGTAAACCGATGGAACCGGTGATTCCGTTCAGTACTATATCTGCACCGCAGCTCGCAGCTTCAGAAGATGCGTTTTCGCCGCAGATAATCTGTGGGGTGTACCCAGATAATCCATGTGCTGTGCTGTGCTGTTGGATGAGTTCTTGTAAGGTGATACGGTCTTGTTCTGTTCCGCTCGTTGCGATCAGTTCTGCTCGAGTTTCTACAGCTTGTTGCGCTAATAGTTCTAAGGAGTTTCGTCCAGCAGAGAGCGCCCTAACACGGATGGGGGCATCAGCATCGTAGAGGCTAGTATGCGATAGCGAGCATAAGTGCCGTAGCACTTGGAGTGCTTGAGTTCCAATAGAGCCAGTTGACCCAAGAATGCTAAGGGTTCGGCCTACCCCACAATGTTGAAGATATTCATCATTTAGGGACTCTAGAGGATGAGTATTTGTACGAGGTTTAGCTGTGCCACCAAATTTCATAGTATGTAGTTTACCGTCTTTGCTGAAACACTTTGAGGACACCATGATTAGTAGCCGTGTTTTAAAATGACGATGCGAGGGTGCTAGCATCTCGGTTGAGAGCTATCAGCCTCGCATCGCACGGTAGTGCTAAGTTTTAGTTTTTTGCGCCTAGTTTGCCCCAGATAAACAGAGCAATAAGAGAACCAATAACAGCAGTGACGATAGTACCGAAGCTGAGCTCGGTAATGCCGTTAGAAAGGCCAGGAATAAAGGTTCCCAACCATCCGCCGATGAACGCACCAACAATACCCAATGCGGTGGTGACAATAAATCCTCCACCTTGTTCACCGGGCATAATGAACTTAGCGAGTGCACCAGCGATGAGGCCTAAAATAATCCAGGTAATAAGACCCATTTTTATCTCCCTATTTTTATGAGAGTTTCCGCTCTCTGAAAGTATGATGACAGAAAATGCTTCAACCATTAGTCATTATACCTAGATAGTCAGCAGGGTGATATTTTCTTAAGACATTATGCTCTCAGCAAGTAATGAAGTTGACATAAAACTATTTCAAATCAAGTATTAGTTCAATACAGCGATCCATAAATGCGTCAACTTGCGTCTCTTCATAACATAAAGAACCTACAGCGCTACGAAAAACTGCCCGACGAACCAGACCCGCAGAAAGTTCTCCCTCACCTCGAAAATGCTGACGCAGCTTCTCGCATAATGCATCCACATCATCCACAAAATATCCTTGAACCCGTGCAGAGCTAGGACGACGGAAACGCTCTCCTGAGGCACGGTTGATACGCCCCATCACTAATTCAGCACTTTCCTCTACCGCTTGACGCCACGTCTGACGTCCATATTTTTCAATATAACGACGACGTTCCAAAGACGCGAAACGGTCTTCAACACGGTCCAACGTCGCGTCAACGTCAGCCGGATAGTAACCACCCTGCACCGGTGTAAAACTCATGGTGCGAATAGTCGTTGAGGTCATCATCCCAGGGTAAGTTTGTCCTGCGCGCAAATTTTCAAAATCCTCAACCAGCTGAACAAAAAAAGCGTCTACTTCACGCGCAGAATATCCTTGTTTCTTCGGCTCAACAGCACGGAACTCACGAACACGCTGACGTCTTTCTCCCATATAAACCACCTCAAAATACCCATGAAAATCATACTATTCCTTCATCGTCAAAGACCCTAAACAAGGAATTCAAAACCAGTAAATAGTACGTATCCAACAGCTAAACAAAAAACAATAGAATCTAACCGGTCCATTACTCCACCATGACCAGGAAGAATGTTTGACATATCTTTCATGCCAATTTCACGTTTAATCATAGATTCAGAAAGGTCACCAGCAGTCGCCGTCACAACCAATGCGCACGCCAGAATAACGCCAAACCACCACGGATACCCTAAAAAGAAACACGAAATAACAGCCGTCAATGCAGACCCTATCAAGGAGCCAGCAAACCCTTCCCACGTTTTTTTCGGAGAAATCGTTGGAGCCATAGGGTGCTTACCCCAGCGAACACCCGCCAGATACCCCCAAGTGTCATTCGCAATAGCCATCAACAAAATTAAAAATATTTTGCCAGAACCACCGTCAGTTCTAAACAACAACAAGGCTAATGCCACCATAAAAGGAACCCATGAGGTCACAAAGATAGACCCCATCACTGACATAATCATGCCATCTTTAGGCCCCAAAAGACGCCAAATAATCTGCGCTAGAATAGCGCAGACCATCGCAGTAATCATCCATTGCCCACCCCCAATATAAGCGATTAAGGGTAGGAATAATGCGCTTGCTACTGTAGGAAACATGGGTATTCCCATACCACGTTTCTTATTGATACCAGAAGTTACTTCCCACGTACCAACAGCAGCAGCAAGCGCACCAAGAATGACAAGAAGCCAAGGGTAGCAAAACAAACCGACAATAAGAAGAGCACCTAAAAAGGTACCTACGAAGATAGCAGCAGGAAGATTACGTCCCGCTTTAGAATTCTTTGACCCAGTTTGCTGTTTAACCCGAGCACTCATCAAATTTAGACCTCGAGAAGCTCCGCTTCTTTACGCTTGAAAAGCTCATCAATGTGGTCAATATGCTTTTTTGTCAAAGCGTCTAGTTCTTTTTCTCCGCGAGCACCTTCATCTTCGCCAACTTCGCCGTCTTTGACGAGCTTGTCGATAGCGCTCTTTGCAGTGCGACGGATGTTACGCACAGAAACGCGCGCTTCTTCAGCTTTATGACCAACAATTTTGATGTATTCTTTACGGCGTTCTTCTGTCATTTCTGGCATCACAACGCGAATCACATTACCGTCGTTTGCAGGGTTAGCACCAAGATCAGAGTTACGTAGAGCTTTCTCGATATCGCTAAGAGCAGACTTATCGTAAGGGGTAATAAGAATAGTTCGAGCTTCAGGAGTCTGGAAAGACGCCAGCTGCTGCAAGGGAGTAGGAGTTCCGTAGTATTCTACGGTCAGTGAAGAGAACAATGAAGGATTTGCACGGCCAGTACGCACGTTAGCGAATTCATTCTTTGCAGCTTCCACTGCCTTATCCATCTTTGTTGTTGCTTCTGCTAATGATTCCTCGATCAACGGTATCTCCTTTTAATACAGTATTTTTATCAGTCAAAATAACTGACAGGTATGCTCCCTATTAGTCTAGTTGATTTACTCTCTTCTTGCTTAAGACATCTCGAAGAAGCAAGTGTTAATTCCATGAAGAGTGAAGAGCTACCAACGCAAAGGGTTCTTTTGTTCATTAGGTATTTACACCAGATGAACAAAAGAACCCTCAAAAAACATCGCGCCTAGTTATTCTTAGGCTGTCACCAGAGTTCCCATCTTTTCACCAAGAATAGCTCGAGTTACATTACCGTCACCTTGCATACCAAATACGCGCATCGTGACGTTGTTATCACGGCAGAGAGAGAACGCCGTCTGATCCATCACACGGATGTTCTTACGCATTGCCTCATCATAGGTGAGGCTATAAAGACGCTCAGCATCAGGGTTAGTCTTTGGGTCTGCAGTATAAATACCATCGACGCCGTTCTTTGCCACCAAAACTTCGTCTGCCGAGATTTCTAGAGCACGCTGCGCAGCAACTGTATCTGTCGAGAAATATGGTAGGCCAGCACCAGCACCAAAAATTACAACACGATCTTTTTGCATATGGCGAATAGCTCGGCGTGGAATATAGGTCTCAGCAACCTGCGGCATGGTGATAGCAGACTGAACACGAGTATCGATACCAGCCTGCTCAAGGAAATCTTGAAGAGCCAAGGAATTCATGACAGTACCTAGCATGCCCATGTAGTCTGCGCGGGAACGATCCATTCCCGCATTTGAAAGCTCTGCGCCACGGAAGAAGTTGCCTCCACCAATCACAATAGCGGTCTCTACTTTGCCGATGGTTGCAGCAATTTGTTCAGCAACTCCACGAACAACGTCGGTTGCAATACCGACTTCTCCACCGCCAAAGACTTCCCCCGATAGTTTGAGAAGAACTCGACGGCGTCCTGTGTCATCGCGATAGGTGGGGGTAGTAGCGGGCTGAGTCATGATGGCGCCTCCAAAAAGTTCTGTATTTATGATGCGTCATAAAACGCGTTCTCGTCTAATAGCATACGACAAGGGGAAGTGCCGTTCTAGGCACTTCCCCTTGTTATGTTCGGCTCAATCTAAAATATTTCTATTTTTTGAGAGCAAAACAGTGAAGTTTTTACTTATGCACCAACGCGGAAACGCTCGAAAGCGGTAGCAGTAGCGCCAGCTTCTTCAAGAACCTTAGCAACAGACTTTGAAGAATCTTTTGCGAAGTCCTGATCAAGAAGAGTGTTTTCCTTGTAGAAAGCTTTGAGCTTACCTTCAACAATTTTTGGAATAATCTGCTCAGGCTTACCTTCAGCAGCAGCGGTTTCTTCAGCAACACGCTTTTCTGCTTCAACGTCAGCAGCGGGGATTGCCTCAGAGTTCAAGTATTTAGGAGACAACGCTGCGATGTGTACAGCAACATCGTGTGCTACGGTATCGGTGTCTTCACCGGTGACAGCCAAAAGAACGCCAACCTGTGCAGGGAGGTCTTTGGAGGTCTTGTGCAAGTACACAGCAATGTTCTCGCCCTCAACGCGTGCTACGCGGCGAACAACAATTTTTTCGCCCAAGAGTGCGCCAGCTTCGGTGGTGAGTTCTTCAACGGTCTTGCCGTCTACGGTAGCTGCCTGAAGTTCTTCCAAGGTGGAAGCGTTAGTTGCAATAGCTGCTTCGAGGACGTTGTTACCGAACTCTACGAAAGGATCAGATTTTGCAACGAAGTCAGTTTCAGAGTTGACTTCTACCATGTAGCCAACGCCGTTTTCAACGCGTGCAGCGATAAGGCCTTCAGCGGTTGCACGGCCTTCGCGCTTGGTAACGCCTTTGAGGCCTTTAACGCGGATGATTTCCATTGCTTTCTGCTGGTCGCCATTAGCCTCATCGAGAGCTTTTTTGACGTCGAGCATGCCTGCTCCGGTCTTTTCGCGCAGTGCTTTAATGTCTGCTGCGGTGTAGTTCGCCATTGTGAACTCCTTGATTGTTTTAGTTCAAAGATTTATAGATACACACTGTAGGGGTGTTACAGTATGGTTTCTGCTAATGGCGCCCACCCAAGAACTTTAGGTGGGCGCCATTAGTTTTATGTGAAATTACTCTGCAGATGCTTCAGTAGTTTCTGCGGTCTTTTCAGCTTTGTGCTGTTCAAGAAGCTCGCGCTCCCATTCAGCCATAGGCTCTTCAGCAGTGTTTCCCTTGCCTGCTTTCTTGTTGTTGCGCTCTAGGAGACCTTCTGCAACTGCATCAGCAATGACGCGGGTGAGGAGGTTGACGGAGCGGATTGCATCGTCGTTACCGGGGATGGGGAAAGCAACTTCGTCAGGGTCACAGTTGGTGTCAAGAATTGCCACAACAGGAATGTTGAGCTTCTGAGCTTCGTCAATTGCGAGGTGCTCTTTCTTGGTGTCTACAACCCACAAAAGGCTAGGAGTCTTGGTGAGGTTACGGATACCGCCAAGAGTGCGCTCAAGCTTTTCGTGCTCACGACGAAGCAAGAGGAGTTCTTTCTTGGTGAACTGTGAGCCTGCAACATCGTCAAAATCGATCTGCTCTAGTTCTTTCATGCGGTCGATACGCTTAGAAACAGTCTCGAAGTTGGTGAGCATACCACCAAGCCAGCGGTGGTTAACATAAGGCATGTTAACGCGGGTAGCCTGCTCAGCAATAGCTTCCTGAGCCTGCTTCTTGGTGCCAACAAAGAGAATGGTGCCGCCGTGAGCAACAGTTGCTTTAACAGCTTCATAAGCCTTGTCGATGAAAGCCAAGGACTGCTGCAAGTCGATGATGTAAATGCCGTTACGCTCGGTGAAGATGAAACGCTTCATCTTGGGGTTCCAGCGACGGGTCTGGTGACCAAAGTGAACACCAGAATCAAGAAGCTGGCGCATAGTTACGACTGGCATGTCGTCTCCTTTTATATAGATGTGCCGTGGCGACCCCTGATTCCAGGCTAACCGTCCACGCGCATAGTAGTTATCGGTTTACATTGGAGTAAAACACTCCCCTGGTAAAACTCATATTGTTCGAGGGAGGATACCCTGAACAATACTCAGACCTTCACCACCTCTTCGGTGGACCGAAAGTTCTCAGTCTTCACGAAAGTTCAAAGATGTTGAGTCATCATGAAGATATTGTTTTACGCGTTGTCAGACCACTTCTATAGTGGCAAGTCACTATGTACGGCAACTTTTCGAAACCCCAACAAAAAACCTTAGTCATACAACAAAAGTTTTTAGGCAGGAAATATCGAACTGCAGTAGCCAACTATACCGCATCTACAGCGTCAAAAACATACGGAATACGGCGAATGTGAGCAAAAAACCAAGGTTTTATGCAGACAACAGGAAACACCACAACATCACACAAACAACCAATACACCACACCGATGTTTTTTAGATACGCCCCTCCCACATATTCCTATTCAAGTCATCAAAGGGTAGCCCCCTCGATAACAGAATGAAGCCCGTCTCAACATCTATCACGATCAAGCGCCCTGTTATCCACAGTTTTACCCAATCCGGTAAAGACGCGAACAGCATCAACAAAACTCAAAAAGATAGTATTTTTTCCGTTCTCGCAGAAGAAAGAACATAACAAGATGAAAACCATACGCAATACCACCCAAAGAGTTACCACACTGTTTATCATCGTTATCGCACTCTTTTGCAATACTGCGAGCGCAGCTCCCCCGTCAAAAGAGGGGTATACGCCTGTTGATTCTGTGATGAAACACCGTCAAGAACCTCGATGGGTCTCCCCTGTTCCTGAACCGGTAGAGGTTTTACGAGCTTTTCAAAAACCTCAGCATCGTTGGTCTAAAGGACATAGAGGGGTAGATATGGCTGCTGATGGCGCAATACGGGCACCCAGAAGTGGAAAAATCATTTTTTCAGGAAAAGTTGTTGATCGATACGTCATCACTATTGAACATGATGATGGGTATAAATCTAGTTTTGAGCCTGTTACCAATGCAAAAGAAGCAGGTCAAGAAGTCTCCCTAGGAGAAATCATTGCGCAGGTGGATAACACCATTCACCATTGCACGAAACAGTGTATTCACTGGGGTGTTCGTCAAAAGATTGCAGAGGAATGGGAATATATCAACCCCCTAGCACTATTACATGCAGAGAAGCCAAGTGTTCTTCTACCCGTTGAAGATGATTTTTTGGCCTAATCTGTCTTCTCATAGCTGTTATTCATACATAAAAGTATCTATTACTGCATAAAACACTCTATCTTCACTCGCCAAAACAGCTTTGACAAGGCATAATGATAGTTCTGAGGGGTGTCGAAAGACTCATACTAATACAAACATACTTCACTCGCAGATATAAGAGGGGACGGAGCAACGAGCTCCGCCCCTTTTGTTGTCTCCTCTACACCTCTCACAAAATCCCTTCCCCTACACAGAGAGAAAAAGTGAAAAGGATATCCCCCATCTTCGTTACCGTGGTTCTCATGCTGAGCAACATGACATCAGCACAGGCCACGCCCCCGCAAGAAACACCCGAACAGCAAGCAGACCAACAAACTACCCTCCAAGAGCTAGCCGAACAACGCCCCTACATTGCAGAAGAAACCGATAGGCTCATCGTCAGTTTCACAGAAAATACCGATGTAGAAGAAAAAGCTCAAGCGCTCGATAATGCCGAGGATAGAACAGACACCCTTGAACACACACAAATTGTCAAAGAATCTGTGCTTGACGACGAAAACACCACAGTTATTCAGGTAGATTCCCCGCTCAGTCAAGAAGAACAGAACATCGCAATTCAAACGCTTGAAGAAGATCCCAGAATTGTAGAAGCTCGCCCTGACCCTGTTATCCATAATGCTCTTGCCTCACAGAAAAAACATATTGTTCGAGATGCGTCACTTTCGACGTGGACAGCTCAACAAATTAATGCACATAACGTAGAACACCTCGCTACAGGGAAAAACATCGTTATTGGCATCGTTGATTCAGGAGCAACACAACACCCATCACTCCTAGCTAATAGAATCAGAGGGTTAGACCTCATCAGCGACGAATTCTATGGACGTGACGGGGAACCTGGTAGAGACTGGGACGAAACAGACACCGGAACATACTCCAAATTTAGGTATTCTGACTGGCACGGCACACACGTCGAAGGTGACACCAAAATTACAGCACCAGAAGCATCCACCAAGCATTTTAGAGCTATAGGAAACTCCGGTAGCGGATACCTTGCCGATTTTGCGGACGCTGTTTTTGCTGCAGCCGGCGGAAAAGTATCAGGTTTCCCTGAACAACCACCCGTAGACGTTATTAATATGTCATTAGCGTGGAAAGGCAAATGCGATCCGTATCTGCAAAGAGCGGTTAATTACGCTCATGCACGAGGCATTCCTGTCGTCGTTGCAGCAGGAAATTTTAGCGAGAACACAAAAAATTATGCTCCCGCTAACTGCTATCGAGCAATGGTTGTTGGTGCAACCACCTCATGGGGTGCACTGACCGCATACACCAATAAAGGCAGTGAAATAGATGTCATTGCCCCCGGAGGAACAGTAGGAGCACCTGTTATCTCCACCTCAAATACAGGGCTTTATCGGCAAGAGAAACCAGCCTATGCGGCATTGAACGGAACCTCTATGGCAGCACCTCATGTTGCAGGCGTCATTGCCATGATGAAAGAAGTCAATCCCGAGATGAGCGTAGAACAAATACGCCGAGTCCTTAGAGAGACTGGAACATGGACACAAGGCTACCCGCTAGTACACGCACATAAAGCAGTGCTCACCGCAAAATCACTTGCACCACCCGTCTACCGTCTCAAAGAAAACTCAGGTATTGAAAACACATACCGAGCAACCGGCGGGATACAAACCTACGGTGAACCAACGTCCCATGAGATTCCCCTAGCAGATGGTGCAGTAGTACAGCATTTTGAAAACCAATACTCAATTTATTGGACGTCTCAGCTGGGCGCTCACCCTGTCAAACGTTCGGGCGCTATCGGCGCATACTATACTGAGCATTATCAAAAACTTGGATACCCCGCAATGAGCGAGCAAAAACTGCCCGATAGCGGATACTATCAACGTTTCCGCAATAAACAGGGAAAAAGCACCGCAGTCTACTGGTCAGCACACACCGGAACCTATACCGTATGGGAACCGGGCGCAATTGGAGTTAAACATACTCACGATGGTGGCATACGCGGCTGGGGCTACCCAACAATGAACGAATCCACGTTTAACCACGGAGCCAAACAAACATTCAAAAATATTGGTACTGGTCGAGAAACCGTTGTGTACTGGTCTGAACAAACCGGCGCACATTCTATGAACGCCCGCGGTGGTATTTTCAATACATGGGCGAAACGAGGAGGCGCCTTAACCTTAGGTTTCCCTATCACTGATGAGAGTGAGCTCGACTTTGGTGGAGCTCACGTTATATATCAAGCAACGGGAAGCAACCATCAATCAGCCCTCGTCTGGCATACAGATACTGGCACTAAAGTGTTTAACGCCCGAGGTGCTTTTTATAATACATGGATTAAAGACATTCGGCGGTACGGTTATCCGGTAACTGACGAGATTGTACGTCATGGGCAAGCACGTATTGAATTCTCTCGCGGATATGTGTTCACATGGTCAGAATCAGGTGGGCTCAGTATCACTCGATAAGTATTTTCCGCTTGAGGTCACATACTCATGAACTTTAGCGGAGCCTCGAGACGAGTATCTGGCTCGTGCCAACGACAAACGAAAACGGGTAGCAGAATCTGTACCTAAGGTTTATCAGCCCAACAAAATTACTGAACAGATAGGAGTATCTAAGTCAGCTGCTGGACGGTATGTTCAGGATGACGAACAACATGATAGTTAGATGCTTGTAGGGGGGAAGCAAAAATCTTTTTGCTTCCCCCCTACAAGCATTTAGTATATTGCCACCATATTACAAGTTTTTAATTCAAATCTTTCTTTAGCCGAATTTTCCGCTAACCTGATATATTCACGGTCAATTTAGGTAGTTTTGCATGCTCATGCCGGGTATTCTTCTTTTGTTCTTTCGCTCATTGGGCGCGAAGAGGAAGGTTAGAAGTACCCAAACTGAAGTTGTAGTTATACAGGTCTGAGCTGGAGTGAATTGCACTTGAGTTGTCACATATGGGCTCATAAATCTCAATCAGGGTATTACGCGCCCCTCAAACATCTTGATGACACCACTAGTGTGATGTAGGATATATTTCAGTTATGTGGAAGGAACCCTATGCATAAGACTCTATTGTTCTTGGGATTCCGCACTTCTCCCGGAACAACCCCAAAAAACTTAGAAGTTAAAGGCTTGAACACACGTCAGAAGATTTTCGTTATTGCTGTCTCCCTGCTCATATCGGTAGCTGTTTTCTACACTTCTCATTTAATAGTTAAGGACCTGGGTAGCAATTTTAAGTTAGTTCCCATCTCATTGTCTTTGTTTTCTTTAATCTTGTTAGCTCGTCAAGGACGCCGATTTTATTCACCAGCCACAAAGAAGACTAAAATATAAAGAAGGCTGCTGTTGCTGAGTTTGCTACCACTTTTCTTTTTCAGCTACTACTGTTCTTAGATGGCTCCAATCGGAACAGTTCCTATTCAAAATTCCACCGTTGCAGAACAAACAGCTTATTCTGAATATGCTCGATGACATAAAGCATTTTCAGAGACATCTCATCGTCAGAAAATACATATACCCAGAACAGCCTCTGCCTTGGAACCTAAAAAGACATTGAAGAAAGCTTCCGTGTCTTTTCATAAAGTCGTAAGAGTCTATCGTTTCTTAAATAAATCTCTATGCGAAGGATCAACTTCTACATCACGATATTTTTCCTCTATATAGCCTGCTTGAATCATGTCTTTAGTTTGCTCATATCTCTCACGAATCTCAGCACGAGACAGACCTGGCTTCCACGGTTTAGACAACAAACCTGCAACCCCAAAAACAATAAAGAACGCAAGCGCGCACACAAGACCAGCTGACAGCTCACGAGAGATGAGAAATGCTCCTAATCCAGCCAAACAAGGGAGCACTAGAAACTCAGGTAAAGCATAACCCCATCCACCTGGGTCACTGTGAGAAGCCTTGATAATAAAGGGGCGTTGAATCAGCACCACAATCAGCTCACCCACAATGACCACAGCAATGATAAAGATAACGAGGTTTTGAATCCCAAAATTGAGGACAGGGAAGAAGTATGAGAGTAACCAGTACATAAGGCCTGCAAGGGGTGCTAGAAGACTACTTGTCATGAGGTGCCCGACATACGCCGTGGATAGAGAAACATATTCTCGGTGGTCCTGATCGTAAACATGCTTCGAGGCCATGAGTAACACTCCTATTGATTTTAAAAAACGGGTGGAGGGATGTCTGTAATTGCAACCCTTCTCTGTTGAAAACAGTTTAGTTGAAGCAGTTATTGAGGACGTCACCGTACCCCAATATGTCTTCGAAAACGGTTGATGCTTCACTACCGATTTCAGCTGCGGCCTACATCTGAGATGCAGCAGACGGCTCGGAACTGGGGCAAGTTACTCGGCTCAGATACCGGCATAGGCTCTTCCTCTCAGCAAGAAATAGAGTTGAGGTGGCCCTAAATGTTGATTCCACTCTCACCGAGTTATTAGGCAAGGCTCTCACCACTTAGCGTGTCTCTATGACCAACGTTCCAGAGAAGACAAGAGGTAAGAAAAAAGTCGTCCATACCGGTTTTATGCCGGTAGGGACGACCTATCAAATGATTGCTAGAACCGAAGCGGAACTAGCTCTTGTAGGGCCTGCGGGACTTGAACCCGCGACCAAGGGATTATGAGTCCCCTGCTCTGACCAGCTGAGCTAAGGCCCCAAACCGTCGCTACCAAAAGAGCAACGGTTAATAGCGTACCCGATAATACCGTAGAGAAAAAATCTACAGCACTATTTTTTTTGAGAAACCACGAAATCGTAGTATATCTGGTTAGAAAGATAGAGAGATTCGAAAGTTTCCCACGTCTTTTGAGCAGAATGGGTTTCAACCATTTGTCTGCTGCATTGCCCCATACGGCGACGTTCCTCTTCCGGCGCAAGAAGTACCTGCGCAAGTTTTTGAGCTAAATCTGCAGCGTTATTCGGTTCAAATAGGTAGCCGTTCTCTCCCTCCTGTACCAGATGAGGTAGAGCCAATGCATTAGCCAAAACAACGGGGCGAGAAGCGCTCATCGCTTCAAGGGTCACTAAGGATTGTAATTCTGCTGTTCCCGGTTGGCAGAATACATCAGCTCGGAGATATCCTTCTCTTAGCTGTTCATCGCTAACGTAGCCAAGGAAACGTACACGATCTGCAACGCCACATTCTTGTGCTTTCTCTTGGAGTTCTGCATGCTTTTCACCTTCACCGGCAAGTTCAAGAACAGTGTGGTTCAGTTCTTGAGGCAACAGTGAGAGAGCTTCAATCAGCACGTCAATATTCTTTTCAACAGCAAGACGGCCGGCGAAGAAAATACGAAGCTCCTGCGGGTGAGGGTCGAAATGCTCTCCCTCGCGAAGCTGGTAATCGTCAGAGTTAATGCCGTTAGAGATAGGAATAACTGGTTTTTTAAAATTGCCGGCTTCCTTCATCGCGCGCGCAGCAATCGGGGTAGGTGTCGTAACAACCTGAGCACGTTCAAGGACGAAGCGCATGTCCTTCCAGCTGAGTTTTGCAAACGCATCGTTAAACCAGCGGGGAAAGGGCAAGAATGGGTCGAGGTTCTCGGGCATAAAATGGTTTGTTGCGATAACACGAATACCACGTTTGCGGGCTTGAAGAAGTAGTACTCGTCCTACGATGTAGTGGCATTGGACGTGCACGACATCAGGTTTAACATCGTCGAGAATCTCGCCTACTCGTTTCCAGATACCCCAAGGTGTACAAATACGGATAGTAGGGTGGGTTAGTGCTTTATGCGAGATGAGACGATGTTCAACGACGCCGTTAACCGTGCGAGTATAGTTTTTACGTTCGTTAGGGTTTGCCGCAAGCACATGGACTTGGTGTCCGCGGTGGTGCATTGCTGTTGCCAAACGATAACCGAATTGAGCAGCACCGTTAACATCTGGAGGGTACGTATCAGCACCAATCATGATGGTTAGAGACTGTTGTGTCATATCGTGTGGAACACCTATTCGCGTTGTATTTTCCTTGCAGAGTTGTTCTACAAGTGACCGTATCTTGCGTATCAATGAAGAAAGCTTATTGTTATTCCTCTATAATCTCATATTTTTGTCTCAGAGTTGGGGAGCTTTAAAACACAAAAGGCGTCTTATTTCCTATGAAGACTAGGATGAATAAGACGCCTTTTAGTGGGTGGTTCTTAGCACGTACTTAGCTTAGAGAACCTTTGTTAGGAGTTACGGCGTAGAAGTTTTTTCAAGAAAATGAAGAAGACACCTACAGCTCCGATGAGCAACGCGAAAGAACCGCCACGAGCTTTGAGGACGTCGGGGTCGCTTGCATTCTTTGCTAGACGATTACCTGTTTCAGAGATAGTCGCAGGCAAAGAAACTACGCTACTCTTTGTTTCGTCTAAAAAACCCGTGAATTGCCCCTTAACGTTGCCGCTGTAGGTTTGAATGTCATCACGTAGGCTCTTGAGGTGTTCACGACGCTGTTTGGTGCGTTGTTTGAGTTGCTCTTCATTGGGTGCAGAAGCAAGAACTGCGGTAGTTGAAGGGTCTGCGGCAGCTTTTTCTTTCTCTTCAGCAGCAGCTTTCTTTGCGTCTGCTTTGGCTTTAGCTTTCTCTTCTTGTTCACGTTTCAGACGCGCAGAGTCCATCTGGGAGCCATGTTTGAGAACGCCGAGATCATACATGAGTCCGAAAATTGCGGATTCAGGTTTGAGAGGAAGCTGTTTCTTAATCTTCTTGACACCGATAAGGGCGAAAACAAGTAGAAGAAGCAGGAACACTAATGCTAGTGTCAGCGCAGCGTAGACAGGCTTCATGACGGTACCTAGAGCAAGAATGCCTGCAGTAATCAGTGAAATAATGAGGAATAGTCCAAAGACCACACCAACGACAACAAATGCGGCACCTTTACCGAATGCAACGCCTTTGTTCTTGAGCTCAAGTTTAGCAATTTGAACTTCGTCTTTAATCTGCTTCGGGGTGAGGCGAGTAACTACTTTAGTTGCATCGATAGTACTGGTGACGTTGGACTTCAAGTTAGAAAATGTAGCTTTAAGGCCAGAAGAAGATTTCTTCTTAGCCCCGTTGCTGATAGGTGTACCGTTATCGGTCATACTCAACCTCTCCAAAAGTAAGTGTGCTTTCCGGTGCAAGTGTACCAGTTTCTCTCATTATTCTACTGTTAGAGACTTTCTTCAATCTATGAGCTTGAGTCGTGTCACATCATCGACGAAGTATCTAGAGAAGCTGCTAGTTCACTCCTGCCAGACGATTTAAGAATATTGGTACTTGCCAGGTGAGAGAAGTAAGCTTTTGAGAAGTTTTTACGCAAAAAAAGAAACACCTGACAAATTATCTTGTCAGGTGTTCTATCTATGCTCCCCCGACTGGACTCGAACCAGTAACCCTTCGATTAACAGTCGAATGCTCTGCCAATTGAGCTACGGGGGAATATTCGTTACGACTTATCACCGCAACGAGTAATAACTATACACAGATTTTTTTCTCTTCACAAATCAAAAGCATGTAATCTGCAACACGTTTATAGGGTGTTTTCTATCCCCTGACGAATCTTACGCCGATGAGATTCTAACTCCATCAAACGACGCTGAATCTGCTGAAACTGCTCGTACTCAGTGCGTGCATCCAAACGCTGAAGATGCAACAACAGCTCAGACTTCTGACGATTCACATCCTCCTCCAACAAACGCCTCAAAATATCGTGCACATAACGAGTCAGCTGCTCAGCAGAGGAAGCAGGAAGAGGAGACACACTCAACTCCGCCAAAAACGTATGAGCAGCCTCAGGAATATGCGAACGCACCTGATTCAGCCAAGCATGACCAGCAGCAGGAACAACCTCAGCAGCAGCAGACATCACTCCCTGCGCCAGCACCGTATGTAAACGATATCGATACTGCACCTGAACCAACTGTTGCCAAAAATCTACAGGAACCTCCTGCGGCACCTGAACTAAGACCTCTAAGGCAGTGCGCTCCAAACGTGCCAAAGGATCATGACTATCAGGAACTTCAAACGGCACAGCAGCGGACTGGACAACAACCTCGCCAGAACTATCAGGCCCACCAGTATGATCTATTTGTTGCAGAGAAGAAGACTCCGCTGAAACCTGTTGAGCAGCTAAAACAACAGCACGTTGAACCTCATCCGCACCTAAACCTAGCCACCCAGAAACCTCACGGATATAAGCTGGCTTCAACGCAGGGTCTTTAATACCAGCAAGGATAGGAGCAACAGCACGCATAGCCTGCACACGCCCTTCCAAGGAATCCATATCAAATTTACGGATAGTACTACGAAGAGCAAACTCAAAAAGAGGCTGCTTATGTTCAATCAGAGAACGAACCGCATGATTACCCCGACGGATACGAAGCTCACATGGATCCATATCCTCCTGCGCCACCGCAACAAAAGTTCTCGCCATAAAACGCTGATCCTCTTCAAAAGCAGACAACGCAGCCTTCTGACCAGCAGCATCACCATCAAAGGTAAAGATCACTTCCCCGCCAGAACCGTCATCTCCCAAAATACGACGCAAAATACGAATATGGTCAACACCAAAAGCAGTACCACACGTTGCTACCGCCGTATCAACACCAGCAAGATGAGCAGCCATCACATCGGTATAGCCTTCAACCACAACAACCTGACGACGCTTTGCAATATGACGTTTAGCAAGATCCAAACCATAAAGAACCTGAGACTTCTTATACAGCACCGTCTCAGGCGTATTCAAATACTTTGGGCCTGTATCATCATCAAATAAACGGCGGGCGCCAAAACCAATGGTCTCCCCCGCAATACCTCGAATAGGCCACATAATACGCCCACGGAAACGATCATATAAACCACGCTGCCCACGTGAAAACATTCCGGTGGCTTCAAGCTCTTCATCAGAAAAACCCTGCTTACGCAAAAAGTTCAGTAGATTGTTCCAGCCTTGAGGCGCGAAACCCACACCGAATTGAGCAGTTGATTTTGCGTCAAAACCACGACCGCCCAAAAAACGTTGAGCCTCAACGGCAGAAGGCATATAAAGATTCTTCTGAAAAAACTCTGCCGCAATTTTATGGGCGTCTAAGAGGCGTTGCCGGCGCCCCACCTCTTCACGAGATAGACCGCTCCCCTGCTCATAATGCAACTCATAATTGATACGAGCCGCCAACTTCTCAACCGTCTCCGTAAAAGAAGTATGTTCAACCTGCATCAAAAAAGCGATAACATCGCCAGACTCCCCACACCCAAAACAGTGATAGGTGCCCATCTGTGGACGCACATGAAAAGAAGGGGTGCGCTCATCGTGAAAAGGACACAGCCCTTTAAACGACCCAATACCGGCGCTCTTGAGGCGTACATAGCCCTCAATAATTTCGCGAATATCAGTACGAGAACGAACCTCATCGATATCTTCACGTCGAATTAAACCAGCCACTTAAAACATCATATCCATCATCAGCACGAGGACAAAGACCTCGAATTCCCTAACTTATAACTTTTCCGAACTCACCACAGAGGCTTGTCGCCATGGTGCCATTGATTACCCGTAATACGCTTATACAACGCCACCGCAGAACGATCCGTCAACGAAGCAACCTGATCAATTACTAAACGTAAACGAGCATCATCATCACGTGTACCAAGCTCCTGCATATCAGCGGCAAAAGAAGACGCCAAATACTTTGGTTCGTCTAAGAGAGCTTCTACCAGCACACTCAAAATTTCACGCTGGTTCTCATAATGAGGTTGAGCATCACGAACACTCATCACGAAAGCTGTAGCAATACCCTTAAGAACAGCAATCTCATGCACCGTAGAATCAGGGATGATGAGCTCCGCAGTATAACGAACAAGAGGTCGATCCTTACCATACTGTGCACGCGTAGCTTCCATTGCAGAAGCCGCAAAACGACCAATCAGCTTAGAAGTCAACGCCTTAAACGCAGCCATCGACGAACGAGTACCACTCATATATTTCACCCATTGAGGCAGGCCCTCAAGACGAGACAACGCCTGCTCAAGCTCCACCTCAGAAACATGCGGAAGATACCATTGTTGAGTCTTTGAAAAAACTTCTTCACGTTTTGCGGGGTCTAATAAATCTTCTAACTGAATATGCCCACCAAAAACAGCGTCCTCAACGTCATGTACCGAATACGAGATGTCATCGGCTAAATCCATCACTTGAGCTTCCATACACTTAGCAGGCAAAGAAGAACCGTCCTGCGCAATAGCACCCCGACGAATCCACTCAAAGACAGGTTGATCATCCTGATACACACCAAATTTACGATTAGGTCGCCCATCAGCACGCGCAGGAGCCTCGGCAAGAGTCCAAGGGTACTTACAACACGCGTCCAAAGAAGCACGAGTAAGATTCAACCCAGCAGAAGAACCATCATGACCAATAACCTTCGGCTCAAGACGGCTCAACAAACGCAAAGTCTGTGCGTTCCCTTCAAACCCGCCAGCATCTGCTGCTAACTCGTTTAAAGCAGTCTCCCCATTATGCCCAAAAGGAGGGTGCCCCAAATCATGAGCTAAACAAGCAGTATCAACAACATCAGGGTCACAGCCAAGCATCCGACCCACTTCACGACCAATCTGAGCAACCTCAAGAGAATGCGTCAAACGCGTACGAATAAAATCATCCGTATCAGGGTCCATCACCTGTGTTTTAGCGCCTAGACGACGTAACGCAGAAGAATGCAAGACGCGGGCACGGTCCCGTTCAAAAGCAGAACGATACACATTACGATGATGCTCAGGCACCCAACGCTCCACATCCTCAGCCACATAGCCGGGAGTCTCCGTCAACTCGTTGCCTTCAACTAAACCGTCAACAGGTACATTCTTCATCGTTACCAGCCCATCACTATTGCAATATTATCCACCCGAAATGTCGAGCTCTGCCCCGACCAAACCAAGACGCTCAGCATCACCAAGGATACGCGAATCTAACCATCCATGGGGAAGATGAGGTTTCTTCGGGTTACCGGCACGACCACGTGGACCCTCCACAGCAGCACCAGGATAACCAATACTGTGGTCCAACTCAGCCAGATATTCACGAAAACTCGCTAAATCAGGAACAGTAGCCATCTTTTGACGTAGCTGACCGCCCACAGGGTACCCATGAAAATACCAGCCCACATGTTTACGAATCTCACGAAGCCCCTTGAGCTCATCACCAAAAGTCTCAACAAGAAGCTCAGCATGACGATAAATCATCTGCGCAACCTCAGAAACACCGGGTTTAATACGCTCAGCAGAACCTTCAAAAGCGTTCTGTAAATCACCAAAAAGCCACGGCCTACCCTGACAGCCACGACCCACCACGATACCGTCAACACCGGTCTGCTCGACCATAGCAATAGCATCTTCCGCACTAAAAATATCGCCGTTACCAAGAATAGGGATATCGGGGATAGCCTCGCGTAGCTGAGCGATAGCGTCCCAATCAGCATGACCAGAATAATGTTGCTCCATGGTACGACCATGCAACGCAATAGCAGCAACACCACTATCACGAGCAATCTTCGCAGACTCCAAAAAGGTCAGATGCTCATCATCAATGCCTTTACGCATCTTAATAGTGACAGGAACATCCGCACGAGAAGCTTCATCAACCGCAGTTTTTACGATGGCAGTGAACAAATCAGTCTTCCACGGTAAAGCAGAACCACCACCAAGCTTCGTCACTTTAGGAACAGGACAACCAAAGTTTAGATCAATATGGTCAGCACGATCTTCTTCCACCACAAGACGAACCGCTTTACCCACATTCACGGCATCAACACCATAAATCTGAATAGAACGAATCTGCTCATCATCGTCATGTTCAATAATGCGTAAAGACTCAGGACGACGCTCCACCAAAGAACGAGCCGTCACCATCTCTGTCACATACAAACCGCCACCATATTCACGGCACAAACGACGAAAAGCCTTATTAGTTACCCCAGCCATAGGGGCAAGAACAACCGGCGTTTGTACCGTGAACTTACCTAATTGTAAGGGCGGAAGTTTTAGCTGTTGAGTCTTTGAAAAAGTCTGCGATATTTCAGTCACCTAGCAATTGTGACACAAATACGACAAACACTCAGCCAAGCACGCATCACAGCGGTCTAGCAGAAAAGCAGAAGACTGCTAGTGTGCAACCACCAACGTTGTATCAAGAACCTGAGCAGAACCCATCTTCACCAGCTGATTAATCATCACCTGCAAGTCTTCCATCGACTCATCTACCTCTAAGATGACTGGGTACTGATGAACTAGAACATACAGCAACTGCATAATAGCCTCACGTGCACTGACATCATCAAAGTCATAGCCTAAGAGAATCTCAGTCGCCTCATCATCAGCTAGTTGACGCCCCGGTAACTCTTGCTCTAACGGGCGGTAACTCACCACAAAAGCCTTGATGGGAGGCTTCCCCGAAAAATCATCAGACGAATCAAAGTCACGTAGTACAATTGCACCAAGCGCTTCAGCCTCATCTGATAAGAACAAACGGTTAACCTGCCCCAAAGAAATCTCAGCAGGAGGATCCCAACGGTGAGAACGAGAATAGAACTCCCACATCTTTTGTGTTAGCTCAACAGAGCCCGTAGCAATATTTTCAATAACCTGCATAGGCTGCCCCGAAGAATCAACGCGCAAAGGAACCTCAGGCACAGAGCCCGAAGCAACTTTCACCATCTGACTACGCTGAATAGCCCCCAACCCCATAGCCTGAGCGAAGGAAGCACCGGCAGAGCCTTCTTGCACTTTAGAACGCAAAGCCTGAACACCCGAAGGCGAAGATGAAGCAAGCTCTTGCAAACGGCGAAATAGTTCAGCACCAAGCCCCTGCCGACGATGGTCAACGGCAACCTCAATATACGCCCATAACCGTTGAACATGTAAAGACGTCTCATAGACAGTGGCGGCAGCAACCGCAACACCCTGATGTTCCGCTACAAGAGTGCGAGACCACGGGCCAGAATCCTGATCAGGGCGAAACATCGCACGAAAAGAATCGTACCCTGAAGATTCAGCGTCGCCCCAAAGCTGAAGAAGTTCTAAATCATCGCCCTCTCGCCACGGACGAAAAGTATAATTATCCACCAAAAACCTACCTCAAAATCATCGAATTATTAATGTGTTCTGTACACCACCATAGCGCAGAAGCTCACCGGAACAACATCTAGAATCGTTCAGAAAAAATTCATCCAAGAGAATGAAAACCTACACCAACAGTTGAGGTAAAAATGCACTTATCTGACTTAAAATGAGAACATGCGCACACAAGTTAACACACCCACCAACACGTTCGCCACCAAACCCACCCTCACAGGAAAACTCGTCGAACTACGCCCCTTCAACGAGGAATCAACCCAAGCAATGATGAACATCCTCGCAGAACCAGAAGTTCTCATCAAAACAGGGGCAGTACACTCCACACAAGAAGCACTAAACCGCAATGAACGTACTGTCAAACACGCAAAAAGCTGGTACGACACACGAAACAACCAAAACAACAGACTCGACTTAGCAATATATTCACTCAAACACAACGAATACGTAGGCGAAGCCGTATTCAACGACTACTCACCTCAAAATAAGTCCGTCAACTACCGAATCATTATCGGACAAAAAGGACGAGGCCACGGGCTCGGCACCGAAACCACACAAATGATGGTCAACTACGCCTTCGCGGTGCTCAAGCTGAACCGCATCGAACTTGAAGTATTCGATTTCAACGCACGAGCACGATACGTGTACACCTCATGCGGCTTCGTCTGTGAGGGACGCCGCCGTGAAGCACTCTACTACGACGGCAAATATCACGACTCCATGATTAAAGCGATTCTCAGAAAAGACTGGGAACAAGCACATTCCCCTGCCTCTCTCAGCACTGCGTCACTGCCCGTCGTAAAAATCTAAAACACACCGGCATGCGCGTTGTTTGAGAATGTTCCATAAATATCTATTCTTTGGAGATACATAAATGCAGCTAAATATCAAAAACTTTGATATTTTCGCTTTTTCTATGGAATAATTGCTGGTCAGGTAGTCTCTTCCCCACGCCAGTGGGGGTAATTCCACCAACTATTCCTGCTACTGTTCCTGACACCTCTCTTCCCCACGCCAGTGGGGGTAATTCCGTTAATGTGCATGTGAATGATTTTTTCACGTACTCTTCCCCACGCCAGTGGGGGTAATTCCGAGTATCAGTATGTGACTAAAGACCGTAAAAACTCTTCCCCACGCCAGTGGGGGTAATTCCAAAAATAATGAAAGCAACACTATAAGCAAACACTCTTCCCCACGCCAGTGGGGGTAATTCCCTACAGTAATTCTGAGCCGAGGATTATCGTCGCTCTTCCCCACGCCAGTGGGGGTAATTCCGACGGCATGGCGACTATCGAAGCCAAAGGTGACTCTTCCCCACGCCAGTGGGGGTAATTCCCGATGATTCATCACCCGCGGTGCTAATCCACCCTCTTCCCCACGCCAGTGGGGGTAATTCCAAGGCCAAGGTCGTTTCCTGGAATCGCTGATTCTCTTCCCCACGCCAGTGGGGGTAATTCCGTTCGCAGATTGGGCTAATTTGATTATTGATGCTCTTCCCCACGCCAGTGGGGGTAATTCCATCTCGGGTTTTGACCTCCGCTATCAGCCTGTCTCTTCCCCACGCCAGTGGGGGTAATTCCTAGAAGATAAAGGGAAGAAATGACAACCAAAACTCTTCCCCACGCCAGTGGGGGTAATTCCAAGGTCATTCCAGCGGGCGGCAGCGTCCTTGCCTCTTCCCCACGCCAGTGGGGGTAATTCCAGGCTTCGATGGCCTGGCGATTGGACGGGCAACTCTTCCCCACGCCAGTGGGGGTAATTCCGGGCAGAATGTGCGCCGTGCGTCTGCTTCAATCTCTTCCCCACGCCAGTGGGGGTAATTCCAAAAATTACTAAGGTTTCTCGGTCTTTTAAAGCTCTTCCCCACGCCAGTGGGGGTAATTCCCAAAATACCAGCGAAAAAAAAGATTCTCTATCTCTCTTCCCCACGCCAGTGGGGGTAATTCCATGGATGACAAGTCCGCACCCAATGTGATAAGCTCTTCCCCACGCCAGTGGGGGTAATTCCCTAATGGGACGTTCTGAGAGCTGATGAGCTGACTCTTCCCCACGCCAGTGGGGGTAATTCCAGCACCCAACCCAGAAGAGACGCACTCTGCGCCTCTTCCCCACGCCAGTGGGGGTAATTCCTGCAAAGGGCTGAATCATGAGCGCTCGCCTTGCTCTTCCCCACGCCAGTGGGGGTAATTCCCAGCGGGAGCACCGCATGGCAAAAGCCCGAAACTCTTCCCCACGCCAGTGGGGGTAATTCCGAGATACTGTTTATCATCTTCTGCGGTCTAAACTCTTCCCCACGCCAGTGGGGGTAATTCCCACATGGTTTTGTCTTGTTGTTCGATGTATTGTTCTTCCTCACGCCAGTGGGGGTAATTCCTGACGACCTTTTCTTTAAACGGCTTCAAAAACCTCTTCCCCACGCCAGTGGGGATAATTCCTAATTCAGGCGGAACTGATGCGGGTGCGCTAAGTCTTCCCCACGCCAGGGAATCTCCTTTCCTTAAGAAATGAGCCTTCCCATACCGGAGAAGCTAACAAGTTCCTTGAACACTCCACACAAGCAGTGTATAGTGACTTGCATCTCACTTGATGGTTTACAACAACCGATACTTATAGCCATTCATCAAGCCCTCAAAAATGACTAAGGAGTGAATAAATTTATGACTCACCTTGTTATTTCCATTCTCGCCCTAATCAGCATAATCGTATCATTAGCAATAGTTGTATTGGTGATTCGCTTTCTCTACTACGGATTCAAGAAACTTTATAGAGAAGACCAAGAATGGCAGTCGAACAGGAAAATGAAACAAAACCCGAATCATCTCGGCCCCAAGCAATAACGAGAAGATACACAAGGTTAGAGCAGTATCTCTTAGTAGCCCCATAGAACATCACCCATAGATGAGGCTTAGAGTAGGGGGTTCTATTGAGCGAACCCAGAAAATTTAAGAGATAGATACAAGTAATAGGTAATTGGTTGTATCTAAGCTATTTTCTGTATCAGAATCAAAAAATAAACTCAGCAGTCCTGAAGCCGCCAATATAAACGTAAGCATAAATAAGGTTGCGACAATTATTGATATGACGTATAAGTTTTTTGTCTCTTTTTTCATTCTTTATCCTTAGATATAAAAATGGTGTCTGACACCACCACGAAGATAGCACCAGACACCATAAGAATTATGAATTTCTATAAGAATGAACCTAGGTTTTAGCCTAGAAGTTTTTCAGCAAGATAACTTTGTACCTTGTCCAAAGAAACACGTTCTTGATTCATTGTGTCACGTTCACGAATCGTCACTGCCTGGTCTTCAAGAGTGTCAAAATCTACGGTAATGCAGAACGGTGTACCAATCTCATCTTGACGGCGGTAACGACGTCCAATAGCGCCAGAATCATCATAATCAACATTCCATTGACGACGAAGCTGCTGTGCAAGGTTCTTTGCCGTTGGCACCAAATCTTCTTTTTTAGATAGTGGCAACACCGCTGCTTTAACAGGTGCAAGACGAGGATCAAGTTTAAGCACAGTACGCTTGTCCACTCCGCCTTTAGTATTAGGCGCTTCATCTTCTAGATACGCATCTACAAGGAACGCCATCATAGAACGGGTGAGCCCGAAGGACGGTTCAATAACATAAGGCACGTAGCGTTCGCCGGTTCCTTGGTCAAAGTATTCAAGCTTAGCGTTTGAGTGTTTGTTATGCACACCGAGGTCGTAGTCTGTACGGTTTGCAACGCCCATGAGTTCGCCCCAAGGGTTGCCCTGGAAACCAAATTTGTATTCAATGTCGATGGTTCCGGCAGAGTAGTGGGCACGGTCGTCTTCAGGGACATCAAATTTCCGCATGTTATCTGGGTTGATGCCTAGGTCAACAAACCAGTTCCAGCAATCTTCAACCCATTGTTCAAAGTGTTGTGGTGCATCTTCGGGGTGGGTGAAGAATTCAATCTCCATCTGTTCAAACTCGCGAGTTCGGAAGATGAAGTTTCCTGGGGTGATTTCGTTGCGGAAGGCTTTACCAATTTGTCCAATGCCGAAGGGCGGGCGTTTGCGTGCAGCAGTCACCACGTTGTTGAAGTTTACGAAGATTCCCTGCGCTGTTTCGGGGCGGAGGAAGTGTAGGCCTTCTTCATTATCGACTGGGCCGAGATAGGTTTTCATCAGACCAGAGAAGTTTTGTGGTTCGGTCCATTGTCCGCGTGTACCGCATTTGGGGCAGGCGATATCTGCCATGCCGTTTTCTGGTGCGCGACCTTTTTTCTCTTCGTAGGCTTCGATGAGGTGGTCTTGTCGTAGGCGGGTGTGGCATGAAAGGCATTCGACCAAGGGGTCGGTGAAGGTTTCTACGTGGCCGGATGCTTCCCAAATTTTGGTGGGGAGGATGACAGAAGAGTCGAGTCCAACCATGTCTTCGCGTCCGCGTACAAATGTTTGCCACCATTGTTGGCGGATGTTCTCTTTAAGTTCAGCACCTAGGGGGCCGTAGTCCCACGCTGATCGTGTTCCACCGTAAATCTCGCCGGCTTGGAAGACGAAGCCTCGGCGTTTTGCCAAGGTGATGACGTTATCGAGAACTGTTTTTTCTGCCATTATTACTCCTAGTGCCCCGCCGCTGGAGACGACGTGCAGGGGTTGTTTTATAGTGTCTGTGCGTATCTGTACGCGTTGTCTAAGAGTACCTTATTATTATGGTTCGTTCTGTTACTGAGCGGTGTGATACGTCTTGAGTTAGGGCGTAGGTCTTTTGCCTGCTGGTTCATCGGTTAGAGTATTAGTTATGAGTAATGTTGAACGTATTTTTATTCGTGATGAGAGTATCCGACTAGGGCAGTTTCTTAAACTTGCTGCTTTGGTAGAGAACGGTGTTCATGCCCGTGAACTCATTCAAGATGGTCTTGTGAAGGTTAACGGTGATATTGAAGAGGCCCGCGGAAAGCAGCTACGCCATGGCGACACGGTAACGCTCAACGGTATTACTGTTGAGGTCGCCTCTGAAAGTAAACAGTAAATTACTGTATATACCGGTTGCAGTTAAGATTTGGTGTGCGTGTAGCGTAGCTGTTTTCCTCACTATAGCTATGTTAACGGGAGTATATTTTTCTGGATAAATGACGCTACGTGCTGTATCTCTTGCGGGCAGATACTGTGAGCCATTCCAGAGTATTCGTGTAATTCAAGGTTGGTGTTTTCTTCTAACCATGAGCGAGTATATTCTTCTTTTCCAGTAGGAATAATGGGGTCTTGGTCGCCGTAACCGTAGAAGACTGGTATTTGTCGTTGTTTGAGTTGTTGTGTGGTTTTAGCCCATTCTTCTGTTTCAATGATGTATCCGCTAAGGCCAATAATTGCTGATATTTTTTCGGGATAGCGTCGCGCAATACTTGTTGCTAATGCCATACCTTGTGAGAAGCCGAGGAGCGTTATCCCATCGTAGTCTGCACATTCTTTGTCTAACCATTGGTTCACGTAGTCGCAGGATAGGTTAATGCTGTGTAAGGAGCTATCTAAGAGCTGGTTGAGTGGAAACCACTGGTACCCGTAGCTGACGGCGGGAATATGTGCGGTGGTTGCGGTGTCGTCAATGGTTGCGCCGACGGGTTGAGGTGCTCTCATACTCGCCCATGTAATGTTTTCTGAACCGATGAGTTTGGCTATTTGCAGGAGGTCTTGTTCGTTAGAACCATACCCGTGTAAGAGAAGAATGAGATGTGTTCCAGCACGTTTTTGTGCGGGGTGTAAGTATTCAACGGTGTAAGTCATGTTTTTCCTTAGTAATGGGTATGGCAAAAGAACTCGTTGTGGTGCGCCTAAAGTAGGGTTCCACAACGAGTTCTTGCTGTTTTATATGAGCGTTTTACGTCGTTTGAGAAGTTCTGCTGTTTTTTCTAACCACATATTGCGGTCTTGTACGACAGGAACTCTAGTCTTTGACGGTGCTACGGGAATATCGTCAACAAATTGATAGATTATCACTGTTGCCGATTCTTCTGCACCCGACTCTTGCATAGTGGAGCGTTGCTCTCTTCGTTGTTTCCTCTTGACCGTAGGGATTTTATAGATTTCGTCCGAGTCCCCTACTCCTAAGTAAAAAGGAAACACTGCAGGAAACGCTTTGCGCCCTAAATAGGTGCTGAATTGAGGGCTTCTTAGTGCCGCATCTATTTCTTCAGTTTTACCTTCTGCGGTGATACGTACAATAAATTCGCTATCTGCAAGATATGTACGGTTCACGATGGAGGGCTTGCTACGGTCTCTTCCAGGAGTAAAAGACAAGCTCTTAATCCTGTTACTCGATACTCGCTTTCCGTGTAGGAGTGCTATACGGTATAAAAAGGATTCTTCCTCAACGCTAATAGGATTAATCGTCTGAAAATCGTCGGTGTATTGTACAGGGCGGTCCACACGGATAGTAAACTCTACGTTTTCTAACCATTGTGGCCATTGCCCTCGTTGATACCCCAAAGCACCTGCGAGAAGCCCTCTGAGAGCGCTTGGTGTAGGGAGTTTACCTGTGTTGACGATATTACCGGTAACGGATTCCCCAGCCCAAGACTGTAAGGGTCCAGCTAGTCTCAAATACACCGATGATGTCATTGGCAAATCCATTCCACGATGTTCTCTACGAATTCTTTGCGGGAGACAGCTTTGAGGTCACCAAACTTTCCATCAAGGTCAGTGTATGTTCCGGTGAGGGATTCGACGGGTCCGAAGTTGTCTGGGTCGAAGCGTCGTGCTGCAGCATATTGTTGAGCGAGTTCGTCGATTGTTGCGCCAAGGTATCCGCCTTCAGCACCATTTTTTACGGGTGTTTCGAAGTCGTATGCGGTACGGTACTGTTGTTCTTCTGCTAGAACGAGAGCAGGCTGAACATAAGGGGCGGTACTGTTTTCTTTACCGCGGGGCATTCCGTAGAGAATTGCGGTGATGAGTTGGCGTAGGTTTTCTTTAGAGTTTTCTTGGCCAAATCCTGCCCAGCTTTTCTTGAGCTGTTCACGGTCGATGCTTACAGTCCGGTAGAAAATACCGTTCGTGTATTGTGCAACGCCAAGGTATGTTGCGCCAGTTTTACCTTTGCGTTCTTTAATATCGTCGGCAGTGGAGAAGTAGTCTGTTTCGATGGTTGCGGGGTGTGTTGTCACTCCTGGTGAGACGCTGAGAGCTGCTTCGGTAGTCTTTTCAGATTTTCCCGCGAACATGCGTCCGAAGGCAGCAATCGCAAGAGACCCAGTACGTCCGTCTTCAATAAATTCACCGTTGGTACGTCCTAGTACTGTGTATGCAGCTGTGGTGAGTTCCTCTTCGCTGAGCCATGAGGAACGTTCTGAGTCACCTTCTTTTTCGTTTTTATCTTTTTTAGTTAGCGAACCAATAATTTTCTTGGCTTCTTTGGTTAAAGCTTTTTCGTCTGCATCAGGTTGAATCGCTAAGGCTTTTGCCACGACATCTTCAGAAAGAGAACCAGAACGCACAGAACAGTCTAAAGAGGCGTTCTCATAGGCAACACGGATTCCTCGTTTGATGGATTGCGAGGAGTGCAGTGCACGTAAACTTCCGCCGATAGTTGCACGCTTTGGTGTTCCACTATCATCGCGGTTAAGGTTAGAGTAGGGTACAGATGAGACGATGCTCAAGGTCAGGTGGCGAGACATATCAACGGCCTTTCAAGTCAGTAGTATTAAAAAATATTTGGTGTGTATAAAAGCTTTATGCTTCTGTTTCTTCGGTTTTTTCTTTTTTAGGGAAAACTGCTGAATAGTAATCGCGAATCAGTGTTAGACGGTGTTCGCGTGATTCTTCAGAAATTCCATTACCCCAATAAGTGAGTACGTTAATGAGTGCACCAAAATGCATTGCAGGAACGTTGTTAAGGTTTTTCGTCATGTGCATGATGCGATATAAGGTACGAACCGCCTCTTCTAAGTTTTGTGTGTGCAGATACGCTAAAAGCTGACCTATCCTGTCTGGGTTATCGGGGCTTAGCTCGATATTTTTAGTGTTAGGGTTTACTTCGATATTTTTGTTGTTAGCAAGCGCACGGCTTACTTCTGCCGCCCACGTTCCAACGCTCTTCCACTGGTATTTCCCGTCTTTATCAGGTTTCTGAGCGGGAATATCCTTAAATTCTGCAATAAGTCCAATGGCACGAAGCGTCGCCGTTTGGTCGTTGGTGCTCTCTAGGTGTGGTAGCACATAGGGGTAAGCGTAGTGTTCCAGAGTAGGTACTAGGCCCTTTCGAAGAGCTGACCAGGCTTTCTTTGAGTTAGATTGGGGTCCTCTTACTCTTAGCGTGAAGTTAAGGAGACTGTTATATGATTGCTGAGCCATAGGGGATCCTTCCTATCAACGAGATCATTTTTGCGGGAATAAAGCGGTGTGTAAACGGCGTTTCAAATCTGCTCGTATATAAGCGATACGCCCTGGATGTTGGCTCAGGTGAGGAGCAACAGTCTTATCATATGCTCGCAAAGTAGCCACATATGCTGCTTCTAACAAGTCTTGAGGAATTTCTCGTTCCCCTCTTTTGGCGGTCTTCACAAAACCTTCATACACAGGAGCAATTTCACGCCAAAAATATGCAGAAGTATCCTTTTTTCGATGTTCTAAATCATCAAAAATTACAACCGTTTTTCCTACTTTTCGAGAGTTTTTCCCTTTTCCCTCATTCCTTCTAAATGGAAAACAAACAATCTCATGAAGTGTGTAGGTTGTTTTTGCGTGGTTTCGTATCTCTCGCTGTAAGTCTTCCGACAAATCGAATACCCACTGCTTTGAGTCTGGACGATATACAGAAGATGCCCTAATACTTGCCGAACTCGCTGTTCCTTCAATCTGATGACGGAGAAAACAGAGTTTTTCTTTTCCAGTACCTCCATATATACGATTAGTTTGCAGTCCATCTGCTGCGTTCTTAAGATGAGCTTTTGAAGCCCATTCCACAGCTAGTTCTGTAGCGTCCTTGCTTAAATCGAGGCTTTGGATTTTAGGTTTCCCCTTATCATCTGGTAGATATAGGTAAAATGGGTCTAGTGTATTGCGCGTGTCCCACCAGTTTTTTCTAGCTTGTTTATCATTAGCAGATCCCATTTCTGGTAAATACCAATTCTCAGGTATCCCGCCCAGTTCCACTCCTACTAATTTTTTATCGTTCCAGTAGGTAGTCACGGTGTTAGAGCTCCATGTCGCGTCCCATAACGAAGGTTCCGCAGAGGGGGTCTTCGCTTTTGTTTTGCCTTCTCTGTCTGCCCATGCAGGCAGCTCTTCACTGAAGACCCAACTTTTGGGAATAGACATCAGCAACGTGGCAAGAAGGCTGCTCCCCTGCCAAAACATCTCAGTGGCAGTATTTCCTGTTTCTACGAAGTGAATAGCAGGTGACCCCATTGAACATTTACGTCCTTCATGTTTGCTATTCCCAGCCATCGAGTAATTACAGTAAACCAGAATTCCCATTATCGCTTCAGGTAAAGACAGCTCTGAACGCCGAACGTCTTTTAAGTTCCAGAACTCTTCACGCTCAAGGGAAGGTAAAGTCGGATTTAATTTTGCGGCAGGGCCTTTCTCTCGCTTTTTCTGTAATCCGATAACGCTTTGCTCATCTAGCTCAACCCATTTATATTGCATAAAAGGCGTAATATCGTCGAAAACAAAGCTACCTGGTTCTAAATCTTTTAATGCTTTATCCAGGGCTTCTTCTGGAATACCGTCTGTTATAAGTTTAGAACTTATCTTTTTTGTTTTTTTAAAACTATCAAAACCACAGTATCTCAAACTTACCGCAGCTACAGTCGATAGTAGTCTCAATACTGCACCGTATTCGTAACCAGGAACTTTCATATCCAACGTAGTCTCAGGAAGATGAGCCTTTAGAAGCGCCTCACGCACAGTCACATAACCAGTATCTAATTTTACAAAAGATACATCTCTTAAAGCATTGACCACGTTCTTCTACCTCCACTGAGATTACTCATACACTAAAGTAGTTTAACTCACATTGCACCATTGAATGAGCTTACATACTAATAATAATTCCGTAATCTTTTAAAAGGTACCCAAGTAAATAATGTAATGATACTTTAGAACGTAACAACAGTATTGTTCTTCACAGCAGAGAGTTCTAGAGAAGGGACACCACACAATGAACACAACCGTATATCTCACAAAGTTTCCAGTACATTCTGCTCTTAAGAGAGCACCCCATACTCCACTTTCCTATCTTGATTCCCCTAGGTTCAGGCACCGAGCTGTTATGGGGTTATTTGACAATAATCTAGGTTCTTCTAACCCCCGGGCAGAAAACAATATTCTCTTCCGTTTAGATTCCGTTCCAGGGCATGCTCCATATTTTTTGGTTCAGTCCTCTATCCCTGTACAAGCAAAAGAGCTTGAGACGAAAGAAGTTTCTCTCCAGTCCCCACCAGAAGGAACACCTGTTGCTTTTAGACTCTCAATCAATGGCACTATTCGTAAAGCCCATTCTAAAAAAATGTCATCTGTTCCATTTGATGGGGAAGACTCAGAAAACCCTTTAAGTTTCACTCATTGGCTTGCACAACGTCTTTCTGGTGCGCTCAAAGACGTCTCCGTCATGAATCATCAACGCCAAGTTTTAAGTACCGAACGCAAAGACGAAAAGCAAGGAAATCTTATCGTTCAGGTAGATACCATAGACGGATTCGCCTACGTTAATTCCCCGTCAGCTCTTGAGCAGGCACTTCTCAACGGCATAGGACGAGCCAAATCCTATGGTTGTGGAATGCTTAGCATTAAAATTGCCCAATAAGCGTTGCGGAACACTCATGTCTGTATCAACACATAGCTACCTCTGGGCAAAGCAAGAAAATACTCACGGCACATATCCCCTTCTTGCCCATTTACTCGACACTGCAGCAGTCGCAGGCGTACTCTACGACCATTGGTTACGACCAGGCCTTCAAGAACTTTTTAAGCAAGAGCTAGGTCAACAAGCACGGAGTATCGTGTGCTTTATTGCTGGTAGCCATGACGTTGGTAAAGCATCGCCCTTATTTCAAGGGCAATTTACCCGCAAAGCAGAAGTCTGGGACAGCATTCGTAAGAATATTTTGAATCATTTACCGCAAGCTTTTAACGGTATAGAACGCCTCACCCCCCGAGAGATTAGAAATTCCACTCTCAGGCGACACGAACAAATTAGTGCTCTTGCCCTAGGTTTCTTATCGAAGGGAGAACCCTTTGAAGAAGAAGAAAGTAGAGCTTCTTGGCAATGTTTACCGGCTTTAGGGCATCATGGATATTTCACCATTCCTTTTAACGCGGATATCCCTCACGAATTTGTAGATGATACGTCCTACCTACATCAAAAATTTACCTCCCTCCTTGAAGAAAACGGTTGGACACAGGCTCAGGACGATTTATTGTCGCTATTGGAGCAGGCAGTAGGAATTTGCCGCAAGGAGTTCCCTGATGAAGTATCTAATACGGTGATTGTGTTGCTTTCAGGGCTAACTATTCTTGCAGATAGGATTGCTTCGCATTCTGATTGGGTCGCTCAGAATCAACAGCTCATGGCTAACGGAACGCTGGTTTTAGAGAAACCGAATGAATGGGTAGCCGCTTTATATGAACAGGCCCTTCATAAGGTTGAGGAAACTGTTGGTGTTTACCATGGTTGGGAGGATGAGGCTACTGCTCGTCAGGCTATTCTTGGTGATTATGAGCCTCGGCCTATGCAAGCTGAAGCGTTGCGTTCTGGTGGTGGATTATGGAATGTGATGGTGCAGACCGGCGGAGGCAAAACAGAGGCTGCTTTGTTGCGTCATTGTACAGAACAAGAACGTTTGTTGTTTTTGCTTCCTACTCAGGCAACTTCTAACGCTTTGATGCGTAGGGTGCAAAAGTTTTATGAGGGTACACCGAATGTTGCGGCTTTGGCGCATGGTCTAGCGTCTATTGAGGATTTTTACCAAACCCCTGTCACGAGCTTTGGCGGTTCTGAGATAGGTGATAGTTCTTGTGTGGGGCAAGGTTCTGGCGGTTTATATCCTACAGAGTTTGTGCGTTCTGGTGCGGCTCGTTTGCTTGCCCCTGTTTTTGTTGGCACAGTAGATCAAGCGTTGATGGGTTCTTTGCCTCTTAAGTGGACTCATCTGCGGTTATTGGCTTTGGCAAACTCTCATATTGTGGTTGATGAGGTGCATACTCTCGATCATTATCAAACACAATTATTGGTCACCCTTCTTGAGTGGTTGGGAAAGACGAATACGCGTGTCACCTTGCTAACGGCAACTTTACCGCAGTGGCAGCGTCAACAATTTTTGGAAGCGTATACAGGTGAGTCTCTAGCCGATCACAGCATTATCCCCTCCTTCCCTGCAACAGAATTATTAGAGTATTCTTCTTCTGCACCGGAGACTTCTGCCCTACCGAGTGAGACATATAGTATTGATTTTTCGTTAGATACAGTCGATTCTAATTCTCTAGAAGATTCCCATATTATGTGGGTTCGCTCCATGCGTGAACGATTTCCCAAAGCTCGTATCGGCGTTATTTGTAATACGGTTCAGCGAGCGCAAACGGTTGCTGCTGCTCTTGAGCAAGAGTATGGGGGTGTTGTTCTTCTTCATTCTCGGATGACGGCGGAGCATCGTCGTATTAACGCACAACAGCTTGAAGCGCTGATTGGTGCTGGTAAGACGGCTGAGTCTGTCATTGTTGTGGGTACTCAAGCTATTGAAGCTTCTTTGGATATTGATTTAGATTTTTTGAGTACGGACTTGTGCCCGTCAGCGTCATTGATTCAGCGTGCTGGTAGGGTGTGGAGGCGTTCTGATGTTTTGCGTGCAGAGCGTATTCCAGGTGTTCCGCATATACCGATTCGGGTGGTTCGTGTTGCTGAGCTTGATAAGTATTCAAGTGCACCGTATTTTCAGGCCGAGTTGGAGCGTACATGGTCGTTTTTGATAGAGCATCAGCATTTTGTTGTTCCTGCAGATAATCAAAGGTTTATTGATAGTTCGTCTCTATCTCTTGATACATTTGCTCATCAGGATGATGACGCATTTTTAGAGGCTTTTGCCGATATTATCGGTCGTATTCGTGCGGGGCTAGGGGTTGCGGCACCTTTGGAAGAAGCGTTAGCTGATGAGGCGACCATTACGGAGTTCAAACAGCTCACTCAAAGAAGTGGAGACGAGGAGTCTGCTGAACGACGCACCCGCCTTATTGAGCGTGAAAGCACACCGGTTATTCTTTGCTGTTCTGATGGCAGTATTCCTGGTGCGTGGGATGGTGCACCCGAAGACTTAGCAAAGATTACTCCTCAAGAACAGCAGAAGATTCGGCAAGCATTAAAAGGTTCTTTGCCGTTAGTTGTTTCTTCTTCAAAATTATCAGAGCAGTTAGTTTCTTTGGCTGATGCGCCGTCTCTTCTGAAACGCTATTCGTATTTGCCTCAGGCTGAGCGTTTTTATGACTCTGCGTCGGGCTTTTCAGAGCGCCTCTTTACTGAGGAATAGGGGAATGTTCTTATGGCTTATTCGGATGAGGCTTTAGCTTTTTCGACGATACCGGCTTCTCATCAGGTTCGTTTAGAAGATCGAGTGTCTTTTCTTTACTTAGAGTATTGCGTTATTAAACAAGAGAAAACAGGTGTTGTTGCGTGGGGTTCGGAGCGGGGTTCTGAAAAACTTGCGGGGCAAAAAATACAATTGCCGGTGAGTAGTCTTGCTGTTTTGATGTTAGGTCCTGGGACGAGTATTTCTCAGCCAGCAATCACCTCGTGCACGAGGGCAGGTGTCACGGTACTGTTCTCTGGTGGTGGCGGTGTACCAGCATATTCTCATGCTACGCCGCTGACTTCTTCTGCTCGTTGGGCTATTGCTCAGGCACGTACTGTTGCCCAAGAGAAATTTCAAAAGCAAGCGGCTCTTATTCTGTATAAAAAGCAGCTAGGTATTGAGAAAATGCCGGGTGGTTCTATTGCGACGATGCGTGGTTTAGAGGGCCGGACGATACGCAATCTATATCGAGAGCAGGCTAAGAAACATGGTGTTCAGGGGTTTAAACGTGATGTTTCAGCAACGGATAATGTTAATGTTGCGTTGAATCTGGCTCATTCGATTTTGTATGGTTGTGCTGCTTCGGCTTGTGCAGCCTTGGGTTTGAACCCTGCTTTAGGTGTAATTCATCGTGGGGATATTCGTTCTTTACTCTACGATATTGCTGATATTTATAAACCTTCCTTGAGTATTCCTTTAGCTTTTTCATTGTCACAGAGCGAAAACATCGCAGAGGATGCTAGACGTGCTGTTCGTAAAGAGTTGGTGCGGCAGAATGTTTTACAAGGCATGGTAAAAACCTTAATAGAGGTGTATAGCCCGCAATTACCGCATCGTGATGATGATCGTCTGATTAGTGATAGAGGCGAGGAAGTAACTGGTCACACTCAATATGGTCGAAGGGGACAATAATGTTTGTTGTTCTCACCACGGTTTCTTTACCTCAGCATGTACATGGGTATTTAACACGGTTTCTTTCTGAAGTATCGGTGGGTGTTTTTGTTGGTAATGTTTCGGCTCGTATTCGAGATAATCTGTGGGAACGGTGTGTCTTAGCCGCTGGAGATGGACTGCTCACTCTTATTTATAGTGACAAGAGTATGGAACAGGGATTTAACGTGCGTACTCATGGCTCCCAGCGCCGTGTCATGGTTGACTGTGATGGGGTACTTTTAGCGTCGTCTTCTCCCCTATCTCACGAGGAATTTTCTTCTGAAAAATAGCGGTCAGTAGCTCATTGTGAGGCTAACAGGGCGATGCCGGGTTTGTTTCTTTTCATGTTGTTAGTGGGGTTTTCTGCCTTGTTTTAGAACTGGTTCTAGGATTTTTTGTAGTTGTTTTGTCTCTAGGAGGAATCCGTCGTGTCCAGCTGGAGAGTAGATAGCTTGTGCTTGTACCGGTTGGGGTAAGGCCCTAGCTAATTCACGTGATTGTTCTGGGTAGAAGAGTCTGTCATTGTGCACATAGGCGATAGTCCATGTGCATTGGCTTCGTTGCAGTGTTTGGTGTAATGTTCCACGATTTCGGGTGATGTCGTGGCTCATGAGTATTTCGTTAATGCTGAGGTAGCTATTTGCGTCAAAACGTTGCACAAGTTTGTGTGCATGGTAGTCCATATATGATTCCACGCTGTATTGTGTACTGTTTTGTGTTTGTTGTGTGCGCCCAAATCGGGTGTGGAGTTCTTCTGAGGTTCGGTAGGTGATATGTGCGATGCGTCGAGCTATCCCTAGTCCTTGGCTGGGAGGTTGTTTATCGTAGTAGTCGCCTCCGTAGAAGTGTTGGTCACTGCGGATAGCAAGGTTTTGTGCTTGTGCCCAGGCTAGTTGTTCTGCGGTGGTGTATGCGCCGGAGGCGATAACGGCGCAGTGACGTACGTCTTCGGGGTAGGTGATGGCCCATTCTAAGGCTCGTGCTCCTCCGAGGGATCCTCCTATAACATGTGCCCATTGTGTGATGCCGAGTGCTTCTGCTAGATGTTTTTCGGCGTGTACGGTGTCTCGTACGGTAAGTTTTGGGAAGGATGACCCCCATGGTTGTGGGGGTTGTTTGTGTGGGTGTGTGCTGTGTGCTCCGGTGCTTCCGTTACAGCCGCCGAGAATATTCGGTGCTACTACAAAGTAGGTGTTTGTGTCGATGGTTTTTCCTGCTCCAACGAGGTCTTCCCACCAGCCGGAAGTAGTGTTGTGCTCATTGTGGGCGACGTGGGTGTCTCCTGTTAAGGCGTGCAAGATGAGCACGGCGTTGTCTTTGTGTTTGTTGAGGTTTCCCCATGTTTCGTAGGCGATAGTTGCGTTAGGTAGTGTGTGCCCTGATTCTAGGGGTAGTGTCTCGATGGTTGTGTGGTGTTGGTAAGTGAGTGTTGTTGGGGTACTCATAGATGCTCCAATAACTATTGTTGTAGTAGATTGGGGCTGTATCTGCACTGTTGTTTCCTCTGGTGTGTTGCCTGTTTGGTGTGCAGGCTCTTATGTTGAGGAGGTAGTGCGTACTGCTCCCGCGCTTGCACCGTCTAAGAGTGTTTTTCTGGTGCCGGGTCTGTCTCAGTGGCACCCCGCCGCGAGTGGAGGGTTGCCGGCTAATAAGCTGAGTCTTGGTATTAGCGCTCTTGACCGTGTTGTTATCGTATCTGAGTGGTTTGTTGTGGGTCGAGCCGTTTCTTCTTCTTTACGTTCTAATGCGGTAGTTTGTCTTGTTTCGTCATATTTTGTCTTTAGAATAGTTCTCATGTCGCGTTGTTTTAAGGGCGCATTATCTATTTTTCTTTTCGGAGGTACATTTCATGTCTCAAGCACCTGTTACGAAGCGTGTGGAGTCTTCACGTGTTCATCATGGCGATACGTTTATTGACCATTATGAGTGGCTTCGTGCTAAGGACGATTCTGAGGTGGTGGAGTACCTCAATACAGAAAATGCTTATACAGAGCAGTCCACTCAGTCACAGCAAGCACTTCGTGAAAGTATTTTTCAGGAGATTAAGGAGCGCACCTTAGAGACGGATCTTTCTGTTCCTTCTCGCCATGGAGATTGGTGGTATTTTTCGCGGACGGTTGAGGGTGAACAGTACCCTGTATTTTGTCGTGTGCCTGCTTTGGTAGACGGTGGTGAGGTGGAGATGTTTTCTCCTCCGCAGGTTCAGGCGGGTGTTCCTCTTGATCAAGAGCAGGTCATTCTTGATTGTAATGAGTTTGCACGAGAGTTGCCGTTCTTTTCTCTTGGGTCTTTTTCGCCTTCGTTAGACGGTTCTTTGTTGAGCTTTGGTGTTGATGATTCTGGCGATGAACGCTATACCCAGTATTTCTTAGATTTAGAGACGTTGACTCTTTCAGAGGAGACTTTGCCCGGTATTTTTAGTGGCGCATATTTGACTCCTGATGCATCAACCCTTATTTATTCTCTTGTCGATGAGTCATGGCGCCCATATGAGATACGGGCTCACCGTATTGGTGCGGGGGAAGAAGATTGTGTTCTTTTCACCGAGCATGACAATGCGATGTGGCTTAGCAGCGCTCTTTCTGCTGACCGGACTCATATCGTTATTACGTCATTTTCTTCTGAGTTTTCGGAGGTTCGTTTAGTTCCGCTTCAAGATATGTCGGCTGAGCCTTTGTTGGTTATTGGTAAGAAGCATCGTGTGCAATACGGTGTTGAGCCTATTCGTATTGATGGTGTGCCTTATGTTCTCATCATGCATGATGCTGACGCTCTTAACTCAGAAATTGTGCTTGCCCCTTATCCAACGTCTCAGCCTTTTGAGCAGTACCGTCAGTTATGGCTTAAAGTTATGCCTCATCGTTCTGAGGTGCGTATTGAGGGGTTTGATTTTTCGTCAACTCATCTTGTGGTGACGGCTCGTGAGAATACGACGGTACGAGTTTTCCTTGCCGATTTAGACCGTTTGCGTGCCTTGTTGCGTTCGCAGTCGAATGCGGGGGTTGTTTTTAGTGAGCCGACCGGTTTTGTGGAGGAAATTTATACGACTGGTGTTTCTCATGTTTCTATTGATTCGCCGGTCATTCGTATTTCGTACACGTCGTGGGTGACTCCCCCTCGAATCTATGACTATTTTCCGCGTACTCAGGAGCTTATTCTTCGCCGCGAGACCCCCGTATTAGGCGATTATCATGCTGAGGATTATCAGGCGTATCGCATGTGGGCACCTGCCCGTGATGGTGCGATGATTCCTATTTCTGTTATTCATCGTGCTGATCTTGATTTGTCTCAGCAGCATCCTGTGTTCCAGTATGGTTATGGTTCCTATGAGGTGTCGATAGATCCTTATTTCTCTATAGCGAGGTTGTCGATTCTAGATCGTGGCGTGATTTATGTGGTGGCGCATATTCGTGGTGGTGGCGAGATGGGACGCCAGTGGTATCAAGATGGTAAGAAACTTCAGAAAAAGAATACTTTTACTGATTTTGTTGATGTTACGGAGTTCTTAGGGCAACGCCCGTGGGTTGATCAGAAGAAGATTGCTATTTCTGGTGCTTCTGCTGGCGGTTTGCTCATTGGTGCGGTTCTGAATCTTGCTCCCGAGAAGTATTGTGCTGCTATCGCAGGTGTTCCGTTTGTGGATGCATTGACGACTATTCTTGATCCAGATCTTCCGTTGTCTGCTTTGGAGTGGGAGGAATGGGGTAACCCTATTGAGGATGCCGAAGTATACGAGTATATGAAGTCTTATTCTCCATACGAGAATATCCGTCACGTCAAGTATCCACCGATTGTTGCAGTGACGAGTTTTAACGATACTCGTGTGTTATATGTTGAGCCAGCGAAGTGGGTAGCTCAACTACGTAAAATGATTTCTACAGACTCAGTGACTCCTCTCTTGAAAATTGAGATGGATGGTGGGCACGGTGGCGGTTCAGGCCGTTACACTGCGTGGCGTGATATTGCGTGGGAGTATGCTTTTGCGCTGACTTACTTATTAGACCAATAATATTTCTGGTTTTTCGGTATATAACAAAAGCGGTGATGTTGCCTCGTTGGAGGCAACACCACCGCTTTTGTGTTCAGCCAGGTGTAAGAGGCTTAGAGTTCTACGCCAAGTTTTTCGAGGATGAGTTCTCGTACACGTCCGGCGTCTGCTTGTCCGCGGGTCGCTTTCATCACTTGACCAACGATTGCACCGACAGCTTGAACTTTGCCACCACGAATCTTTTCCGCAACGTCAGGCATTGCAGCAAGGGCATCGTCGATAGCGCCGCTGAGTGCACCGTCGTCAGAAACAACTGCTAGAGAGCGTTTTTCAACGATTTCGCTGGGTGTTCCTTCACCGTCAAGGACGAATTCGAGAACTTGACGAGCAATTTTATCGTTGATTTTTTTGCTCTCAATGAGGTGGTTAAGTTCCACAACGATTCGTGCGCTCACACCAAGCTCGAGCAGTTCGGTTTCACGAACTTTTGCGAGGCGAGAGATTTCTCCCATCCACCATTTACGCGCTACCGTTGGGCTAGCGCCTGCAGCGACGGTCTCTTCAATTGCGTCCATTGCCCCAGCGTTGACAACGTCACGGAACTCTTCATCAGAGTATCCCCATTCTGCTTTGAGACGGCGACGGCGTTCTGCAGGGGGTTCTGGCAGTTCTGCCCGTAGACGTTCAATCCATTCGCTATCGGTAACCACGGGCACGAGGTCTGGCTCTGGGAAGTACCGGTAGTCGTCAGCGTCTGATTTGGGACGCCCCGGTGAGGTTTCACGGGTGTCTTCGTGCCAGTGACGGGTTTCTTGAACGACTTTTTGTCCAGATTCTAGAACAGCTGCATGTCGTTGAATCTCATATCGAACAGCACGTTCTACAGAGCGTAAGGAGTTGACGTTCTTTGTTTCAGAGCGAGTTCCAAAGGTGGTGGTTCCTTTAGGCATGAGGGAAACGTTTGCGTCACAGCGGACGTTTCCACGTTCCATACGCGCATCGGAAATTCCTAAGTTTTTGACGATTTCGCGGATAGCTGCCACGTAGGCTCGTGCTAGTTCTGGTGCTCGCTCTCCTGCACCAACAATAGGACGAGTCACAATCTCGATGAGTGGCACGCCTGCTCGGTTGTAGTCTACGAGGGAGAAGTCTGCACCTTGAATACGGCCATCTGCGCCGCCTTTGTGGGTGAGTTTTCCGGCGTCTTCTTCCATGTGGGCACGTTCGATGTCGATGGTGAAGATTGTTCCGTCTTCAAGTTCAACATCGAGAGAGCCATTCGCGGCGATAGGCTCATCGTATTGTGAGGTTTGGAAGTTTTTAGGGGTATCTGGGTAAAAATAGTTTTTACGCGCAAAATGCGAAATTGGTGCAATCTCGCAGCCTAGTGCAAGACCCAATTTGATGGCAGATTCTACAGCTTTTCCGTTGACGACGGGAAGCACACCAGGTAGCCCGAGGGATACGGGGGTGACGTTGGTGTTTGGTGTATCGCCAAATTCGTTGGGCGCAGCATCAAACATTTTTGTTTTGGTGTTGAGTTCTACGTGAACTTCAAAGCCTAATACTGGGTCGTATTTTTCGATTGCTTCTTCGAAGCTTAGGGTTTCTTCAGACATTATTTCGCTCCCCCAAAGTTAAAATCGCGAATCAGTGATTCGGTGTCGGGCATCTGTGTCCATAGTGGGGCGCCCCAGGTGTTGTTCAAGAGGGTTTCGAGCCCTGCACCAACACGGTAAAGACGTGCGTCTTCGTGTGCTGGGGCGGTGAATTGGATACCTACGGGCATGCCGTCTTCGTCAGCAAGTCCAGCGGGTAGAGATAGTGATGGGACACCCGCAAGGTTGGTAGGTACAGTTGCGATATCGCCTAGGTACATTGCCATGGGGTCACCGTCAGTTTTTTCACCGAGTTTGTATGCGGTGGTAGGTGCTGTTGGTGAGACGAGGACATCGCATTGTTCAAAGGCTGCAGCGTAGTCGCGTTGGATGAGGGTGCGAACTTTTTGAGCTGAACCGTAGTAGGCGTCGTAGTAGCCTGCAGAGAGGGCGTATGTTCCGAGAATGATACGGCGTTTTGCTTCTGCGCCGAATCCTGCGGCACGGGTTGCTGCCATGACACGTTCGATGGTCAGTGGGCCGTCTTCTGGTAGTACACGAAGCCCGTAACGTACGCCGTCATATTTGGCGAGGTTTGAGGAAACCTCAGAAGACATGATGAGGTAGTACGCGCCAAGAGCCTCTTTGACCGATGGCAAAGAGACCTCAATAATATGGGCGCCAGCTTCTTTAAGTAATTCTAGTGACTCGTTAAAGCGCGCAGTAACACCGTTTTGGAAGCCTTCACCAGTGAGCTCTTTGATGACGCCAATACGGATTCCGGCTAGGCTTCCTTCTCGGGCGCCTTCCCGTGCTTGTTCAGAGTAGGGGCCAACCGGCTCGTTCAAAGAAGTTGAGTCGTGGCGGTCGTATCCTGCGACGGCTTCGTGAAGTAATGCTGCGTCAAGAACGGTGCGGGAGCAAGGACCTACTTGGTCTAGGGAGGATGCCATAGCGATAACACCGTAGCGTGAGATAGAACCGTAGGTTGGTTTAACGCCAACGGTTCCGGTGACGGCAGCGGGCTGTCGGATGGAACCTCCAGTATCGGTTCCTAATGCCAGAGGTGCTTGGAAAGCACCCACTGCTGTTGCGGAGCCACCACCGGAGCCGCCTGGGATACGGTCTAGTGCCCATGGGTTGCGGGTGACGCCGAAAGCGGAGTGTTCGGTGGATGATCCCATTGCAAATTCGTCAAGGTTGGTTTTGCCGAGGATGGGCATACGTGCTTGGCGAACTTTTTGGGTGACGGTACCGTCATAGGGGCTCATCCAACCTTCGAGCATGCGAGATGCTGCGGTGGTGGGTTGTCCTTTGGTGACAATGAGGTCTTTGATAGCGATGGGAACGCCTGCTAGTTCGGGGAGTTCTTCGCCGGCTGCGCGGGCTTTGTCAACGCTTTGAGCGGTTGCTAGTGCTTCTTCTTCGTTGGTGTGGAGGAAGGCGTTGAGTCCGTCTTTTCCTGCGGAACGGTCGTTGCTATCGAGGGCTTGCCCGTCGGTTGCTTTGATACGGTCTAGGTGTGCTTGGGTGATTTCTACTGAAGAGATTTCGCGAGACTTAAGTTTTTCGACGAGTTCTGCAGCAGAGAGTTTAATGAGTTCGTTCATAGTTTTTCCTTAGTCCTCATCGAGAATTGCTGGGACTTTGAATTTTCCGTCTTCTGCATCAGGCGCCCCGGAGAGCGCTTCTTCTGCGCTGAGGGTTTCTTCTACCACGTCTTCTCGGAAGACGTTTTGTAGTGGGATGGGGTGTGATGTTGCTGGAATATCGTCGGATACTGCTTCAGAAACAGATTTGACGGATTCGACGATGACGCCGAGTTCCTGTGCCATTGCTTCTAGTTCGGTATCCGTCATTTCGATGTGTGCCAGTTCCGCTAGGTGCGCAACTGTCTCACGGGTGATGTCAGACATAGATTCTCCGTAGTGGACAAAAGTTTTCTTTTCTAGTTTATCTCTCTGGACTCACTTTAGGCAGTTCTCTTGAGGATATGTGGCAGGTTCTCTCAAAGAACTCAGTGAGGTTAAAGAAAAGACTTCGCTTTCTTCCTCAATGAGTTGAGGAAGAAAGCGAAGTCTTTATGCTACCTAATGGAGATTATCTCGATATTAGAGAGCTGGGATAACGAAAACCTGACCTGGGTAGATGAGGTCTACGTTAGCAATGATGTCTTTGTTTGCGTCAGCAATTACCTGGTAGGAAGGAAGACCTAGCTGGTATGCGATACCGGAGAGGGTATCACCAGGCTTAACGGTGTAGGTGCCAGCGGTTGCTACAGGTGCAGGAGCAGGAGTGGACTCTACAACGGGTGCAGGTGCTACTACGGGTGCTGGTGCTGGTGCTGGTGCTTCAACAACAGCTGGTGCTGGTGCAGGAGCTGGAGCGGTGTATTCAACAACTGCTTCAGACTGAGGAGCAACGGGTGCTGGTGCAGGTGCTGCTACGGGTGCTGGTGCTGGAGCAGGTGCTTCAACAACAGCTGGTGCTGGTGCAGGAGCTGGAGCTACAGCAGCAGGTGCGCCGGCAGTTCCGTATGCGTAAAGGTTGAGCTTAGCTGCACATGCAGGCCATGCGCCCCATCCTTGCATCTGAAGGAGGTTTTCAGCAACGCGAATCTGCTCTGCTTTAGAAGCGTACTGGGGAGACCCGCTACCGCCGGCAGCATTCCAGGAAGACTGGGTGAACTGTAGGCCACCGTAGAAGCCGTTGCCGGTGTTGATAGACCAGTTGCCACCGGACTCACACTGAGATAGCGCTTCCCATGCTTGGAGAGGAGCTGCTTGTGCAGGTGCTACTGCAAAAGATGCTGCGGCGACACCGCTTACTGCTAGTGCAGCTGCGGAACGTGTTACGTTTTGGCGAATGGAAGTCTTTTTCACAATGCTCCAAGTGTAGGCCACCTAACGCTCCACCAATCCCTTGGCTTCAATGCGTTGCCGTCTACCCGTAGATGCTTATTGGGTATCTATTGAGGTTTTGCCCTGTAGACGGACTCAGGTGTGCGGCAAAACCCAGCATATAGTTCAAGGCTTCTTCCAGCCCTGAAATGTATTTTCCCGTAGGTACGGGATTGCGTTCATGGATAACGATAACGTAACGATTTGGGTTCATACAACCTCATTGATGGGTCATCGTGTTCTCACACCATTCATCAGTCTACTTTTTATTGAGGCAACAACAATCTCTTACATTTTGTTTAAATAAGAATGATTATTCCTAAAAATCCGCGTATTTCAGGGAAGGACAACAGTGAAGGTCATCTTTACCATTTCGTTATTTTCGTTATCAAATCGCAACATTTCCCCGTGCAAAAATCACGAAAAAAATTTTTAATTTTCTTTACGACACTCTACGAAAAACTAAGATATTTTGTTACCCCAACGGTAAAAGTTCCTATTCTAAGACGGTCGGCCCCTCCTCAAGGAGCATTTTAAAGCCATCTTCATCTACTACCGGAACACCCAAAGACTCCGCCTTATCCAACTTAGAACCGGCAGCGTCACCGGCAATAACATAATGAGTCTTTTTCGATACAGAACTTGCAGCTTTACCACCACGAGCAATAATCGCTTCCTTAGCAGAATCACGCGAAAAATCTTTTAGCGTGCCCGTCACGACAAGAGACAGACCAGCTAATGTTTGAGGAAAAGTCTCGTCTTGTTCATCAGCCATACGCACTCCAGCAGCAGCCCACCGCTCAATAATTTCACGATGCCAATCCACCGCAAACCATTCTTTAATAGAGTGAGCCATCACTGCACCCACCCCATCAATAACCGCTAAACGCTCTTCAGAGGCATTTTCAATAGCTTCCATAGAACCAAACTCAGCAGCAAGAGCACGTGCTGCCGTAGGACCTACATGACGAATTGACAACGCAACAAGAACTCTCCATAACGGCTGTTCTTTTGCTTTCTCTAACTCTTTAAAAAGCTTCTTTGTATTTGCGTTAACGACAGAAGGTTTCTTCGCTGTACCACGCGTATAAAAATATGGGACAAGCTCATACTCTCCGCTAAGAACCCCACGCTTTTTCTTCTCACGTCGTATTTTCACATCGGCAAGATCTTCTGCGCGAAGATCAAATAAAAACGCTTCAGAAACAAGAGGAGCAACATCAGGCTCAGCAGGAGCAGTCAACGCTTTAGCCGCTTCAAAACCCAATGCCTCAATATCAAACGCACCACGACTTCCAGCATGATAAACGCGTTCTGTCAGCTGAGCAGGGCAAGAGCGAGCATTAACACAACGAATATCAACATCACCCTCTTTAGCAGGCGCTAACGGCTCACCGCAAGAAGGGCATTTCCGAGGCATCTCAAAAGCCTTCTCGCTACCATCGCGCAAAGCAATCACAGGCCCCACAATTTCTGGAATAACATCTCCAGCTTTACGCAGCACAACGGTATCACCAATTAGAACACCTTTAGCCTTAACAACGTCTTGGTTATGTAACGTTGCACGTTCAACCGTCGAACCAGCCACTTTTACTGGCTCCATAACACCATAAGGAGTCACACGTCCGGTACGCCCTACATCAACACGAATATCAAGAAGCTTTGTATGAACTTCTTCAGGCGGATATTTATAAGCAACGGCCCAACGAGGAACACGAGAAGTGTAGCCTAAGCGTTCTTGTGTCGAAAAATCATTAATTTTGACAACGATTCCATCAATCTCATGCGCAAGAGAATGACGTTGCTGACCATAGCGTTCAATGAATTCAAGAATTTGCTGAGTATCGGAGAACAGCTCAGTATAGGGACTCACCGGAAGCCCCCATTGCTCAAGAAGAGCATATGTCTCGTACTGAGAATCTACTGAAAGCCCTTGATGCGTACCAATACCATGCACATACATTGATAGAGGACGGCGAGCAGTCACTTTCGCATCTTTTTGACGTAACGATCCAGCAGCCGCATTGCGGGGGTTTGCAAAAGGTGCTTTACCTTGAGCAATCATCTGTTCGTTAAGAGCCAGAAAATCTTGAGAAGAAATAAAAATCTCTCCGCGAATTTCAACTTCTTCGGGGTGTCCTTCACCGGAAAGTTTACGAGGGATAGTCCCAATAGTAAGAACGTTATGAGTAACGTCCTCCCCCGTTGTTCCATCACCACGGGTAGCTGCCCGTACAAGTTCCCCATGACGATACAACAGGTTAACTGCTAGACCATCAATTTTTAATTCTGTTAGCCAACGAACAGAGGATAGCCCACTAAGGTGCGCGTTCTGTTCAGTTTTGCTAAGCCACTGTTCTAGTTCAGGGATAGAAAAGACATCTTCAAGCGAATACATGCGACTGATATGAACAACTGGAGCGAAGATAGAAGATGGTTCTGCCCCAACCTGCTGGGTTGGTGAATCTTGAGAAATCAGCTGAGGATACAAGGCTTCAAGTTTTTCAAGCTCAACAAAAAGCTCATCATATTCTTTGTCAGAGAGAATTGGTTCGTCGTCTACAAAATACTTTTTTTGAGCCTGACGGATTCTCTCCATCAAAGCAATATAGTGCTCTTGTAGCTCAGCTGTTATTGGTTCACTAGATTGTTCAGTTGAGGTAGAGTCCATCTTCTTCTCCAAGGTTCACAGGCGCTGTGTTACGCCAGTATTCGCATTGACCAACGTATATGGTTTCGTCTGTTGAGGGGTGGCTTAAGAGTATTTCGTTCATAGAAAAGCCCCTAACTACATTTAATCAGTAGTTAGGGACTTTCCTCTGGGGGTTAACCCGAAATATCCTCAAGAATTACTTTAGCGCAATTCTCTCTCATCGTGATAGGACTCTTGTTCCGCCACTGTCGTAGATTGAGATTGATATTCTTCTGCAGAGCTCACAATATGGTGCTGTTCTGTTGAGGTAAGCGCCTTGAGATGCTCAGCTCTTTCCTGAGCTGTTTTTTCCGTCACGACATCGGCAACAACAACGGTAATATTGTCTCGACCGCCAGCCCGTAGCGCCGCCGTTTGAAGCACTTCTGCGGCATCTTGAGGATGTTCGACAGTTGCTAATACTCTCGCCATATAATCATGAGACAACTCGCCAGATAAGCCGTCTGAACAGAGCATCAAACGGTCTCCTTCATGAGCGGGAATCACCCAAAAATCTGGTTCCCAGTAGTTTCCAGTTCCCAGCGCACGTGTAATAACGTTTCGACGAGGGTGTGTAAGCGCTTCCATCGCAGTAATTTGTCCGGTATCTACAAGGTATTGCACTTCAGAGTGGTCTACGGTGATTTGTTCTAGGGTGAGCCCTTCAACGCTTCCTGCAGAGAAAGACATGTTATGTGCGTCTGTTTCGACGTCTTCTTCACGTACGAGACGATAGGTACGAGAATCACCTACGTTGAAGATGAACCACATGTACTGGTCGCCAATGTTCGTCAGCCAAGCACCGGTTACGGTTGTACCAGCACGCTGAGAGAACATCTCTTTGATACGTTCGTCTGACTCACCAATAATGGAACGGATATGTTCAAGAGTCCTCATGATTTGCCGGTTTAAGGCTGTGGTCTTTTTACGACGTCGCCCGAGAAGCCCCTGATTGCTATCGGTGGAGGCGTTGTCTTCTGCGGCAAGTTCTCGCGCGTAGTTCTCTTGCTCAGCATCTGTCATACCGCAGGGGCGAGAGAATAAGTGGTTATAGGCGATGGTCCGTGCGCAAAGTCGGCTTGCATGTTCACCGGCTTCGTGCCCGCCCATCCCGTCTGCAACGATGTGCAATGTGCCAACTACAGAGAATGAGTCTTCGTTATTGTCTCGGTAAGCACCAACGTCGGTGGCGCTTCCAGAGAAAGTTGTTAGTTTTTGTGCGGTCATTCTACGTCGATCTCCAATTCGTTGCCGGTAGCTGATTCAACAGCTATAGGCGTTATGTCTCCGAAGCCTCGAACGCTGCGCTTTGGCTGTGGTGTGAAGCGGAAACGTCCATCATCTTTTAATGTTTGGGCAGTATCGTCATTGGTAAGTACCATACCAGCATCTGCGACACCTACTAAGCGTGCAGCGAGATTTACAGTAGGCCCGTAGACGTCTCCTAGCTTGGGAAGGATACGTCCCCACACGAACGCAACGCGAGTGTGCGGGAGGTCTGGATGTTCTTCAATTGCTTTAGATAAGGCTAATGAAATACGTGCGGCAGCATCTGGTGTTTCTGTCAGGAAGAGAACTTCATCCCCAACAGTTTTGATGATTCGTCCACCACCAACCGCTATAATTTCTGCGCAACGTTGCTCAAAAGTTTTGACGAGTTTACCGAGTGTTTTCTCATTCATCTGACATGAGAGGGTCGTATAAGAGACTAAATCGATAAAACCAATACCGCGCAGTAGAGGCAAATCAACACGGTTCTCGGAGATTCCTTCTTCGTTACGCAGTGCTAGTCGTAGCACTCCAGCGTTGTATTGTCTGCGGTAAGTGTAGGAGAGTATCTCTTGTAACGTTGTGATGAGTTCTGGTAGTACTTTCAGAAGCTCTTGACGTGCTTTACCATCGCTAAGACCTTGTTGTTTTGAAATGTCATCGACGATTTCTTCGATTTGCCACGCAACGATTCGATCTGTCAATTGCCCCATGGAGCGGGCGATTGACACTGTTGTTTCGAGGTCTAAACCGTGTTTGTCGGTTAGTTCAACAACTTTTTTGAGGCCTTCGGCGTCTGCTCCAGTGAAGTATATTTCGTTTTCGGAAATATCTGGTATTCCCAGTGCGTGCCAAATTTTGCTTGCTAATAGAGGTGTTGACCCAGCCTGTTCTATGACTTCTTTACTCGTGAGGTTTCGCTGTGTGCCGAGGAGAAATTTTTCGAGGGCTTTTACCGCTTCACGGTCTTCTTTAGTGCGATAGACGTTGCTTTGTACGCGGTTATTTGAATATTCGAATTCTTCTTCCAGAGGCCCTGGATGAAGATTATCGTCTGATCCAGGTGCCGGTTTTTCCACGGGACTATCCTTTCTCATGCTCTCGTTGAGACAATAAAAACTTACTCTGTGATTTACAATACTCTACTTGTGGAGAGTAATACGAAGAATGACGAAAAACTGTTCACCATCTTACGATGTGGAACTATATATATGGCGCTAAACCGTCATTGTTATAAGCGTTAAATTCTTGACACGCTTGATTCAGTTGCTCCGAAAATGCTTGAGGACGGGGAACACGCTGCAGCACAAGAGAACCTCTTGGGGTGTGAACCATCAGCTTTCCAATTTTTGTAGATCCAAGCCACGCTCCTTGAACAGCGCAGCTAATAATGTTCGTGAAGCCAATCGAAACAGAACGATTATTTCTCCACCCGCGCTGGATAATGAGCCGGTGGGTTGTGATGAAGTATTGGGTTGAAAAATACCGGTTGAGACGTTTAAACATCTGATACAAAAACACGGCTGTTAACAGATATCCGAGGAACGACCAGATGAAGCTAGCTGTACTTATAGCAGAGGCAAAGTTGACGCAGAATACGCTGAGCAGAAAATACAACATTGGAGGTAGCAGGCAATACCGATGCATTCTGGTTGCAACTCGCACCGATTCTCCCTCTAGAAGATTTCCTCGTAGTCTCATAGCTCACTTATCTTACGGCAATGAACGGTCTCTTGTCTCAGCAATATTAAAAAAGATAGTCTTTCTATGCTCGACGCAGATGAATCACGTCGCCGACTGCATAGCTTTGGGATGCTCCGGAGTCTGTTGTGATGATGATTTCCCCATCTTCGTTAATATCTTCTGCGACACCATGTATTTTCTGCCCGTCGGGTAGCTCTATGGCAACTCGTTGACCGAGTGTAGACATTTTGGTTCGGACGCTATCCATGAGGCTAATTCCGTGTCGTTGTAAGGCAGAGGGGACGCCGTTGACACGAGCAAAATCTTCATATCGTTGAGCAAAGTTTTCGCAGAGTTTCTCGAGTCCTTCGTCAAGACTTCGCGGTGTCTGGGTTGCAGCAAGAACAGAAGTTGCTGTTGGAACAGGGAAATCTTCTGGTTCAAGGTTAATGTTCATTCCGATACCAACTATTGCTGAAAGATTTTCAGCAGATTCTACCGCGATTTGAGCTAGTATTCCGCAACACTTTTTGTCGCCAATGAGCACGTCATTAGGCCATTTGAGGTGAGCTTCAATGCCCCAAAAGTTGAGTGTGTCAATTGCAGCCAGAGCGAGGAGTACGGTGAACCAGTGGTATTGTTCGGGTGCGATACGGTGAGCGGGGTTAGCGTGTGGACGAATCATCAATGATGCGCAAAGAGAGCTACCTTCAGGGGCAACCCATTCTCTATTGAGTCGGCCTTTTCCATGCGTTTGTTGTGTTGTTGCGATCACGGAAAGTTCGCCCCATCGCCGGTTTTGTAAGGAATCCGCCGATGTTAAGAGTTCATGAGCGTAGAGGTTGGTTGAGGGAACGGTATCGAGGAGGAGAACTTGTCGGTATTGGTGGTATGGAGCGTTAGATGGGGTACGGCTTACCTCGTATTTGAGGTAGTTATCGAGGGTTTGTATCGGTACGCTCATGGGTGGTGTTCTCTCTTGAAGTTGTTGAGCCTCATACGAATGAGGTTTTGAAGCCATTATTCCATAGCGTATTTTCTGATGTCTTCTGCTGGCGAATGATATAAAGTCTTTTATGGTGGAGAGTACAGAGGCAAATGAGAATTCTCGGCTCTATTGTGGACCACAGTTTTGCGCATATTGTGCAGTTCGTGCGAATAAGTGAAACCGGTAAGTAAAACCCTCCCGCTCCTGAATAAACGATCTAGTCAGGGGCGGGAGGGCGTTACCCCCTGACTCTAGCAAAGGAAAAATTATCATGACAAGCAAACAAGTTATTGCACTATTGGCAATAATTACCGCAGTAACAGGCATTATTCTTGGCTTTCTTGGAAAGCCTTGGTACTTCCCGTTTTCTGCAGTATTCCTCTGGGTTGCCTACATGAATCTCTCGTCCAGCCGGAAACAGAAAGAAAACCAATGAGTATCTTTATCTGCACTTATAACTACGCTCCAGCAGAAGAACAAGAAAAATACCGGCCAGAGCACCGTCTGTATTTAGGTTCCCTTGTTGAACAAGGAATCATTATTGCTTCTGGCCCTTATGTAGGTGGTGAAACTCCAGGGGCTATGCTCCTCTTTAACACATCTTCTGCAGATGAGGTTCATCAATATATCAGCCAAGACCCGATGTATCGTGGTGGAGCAGTGCTCTCTTATTGTGTACGCGAGTGGAACCCCGTTTTAGGTTCTTTAGGCTGCTAGTCTGACCAGCTATTACAAATAGCACGACGCCCTCAACATAATTTGTTATTTTTGTGACGAGATAAGTACTTATCGGGTATTTTCGTCACAAGAAACATCCTATAGTTGAGGGCATCATATTATTCACCAAACTAGCTGTGCCTTAGTACGGTGACGTTAGTGAATGCCCACAGTCAAGGATGTCCCGTGTCTATGAATCACCACAGCACAGCAGAAGAATCTTCTACACACGATTTGAGTACAACTGCAGGTAAGCTCGCAGACTTCTATGATCGTCGAGAAAAAAGCTATATGCCTTCTGGACAAGAAGCAGTAGATCGTCAACATAGTCGGGGCAAAAACACTGCAAGAGAACGTATTGACATGCTCCTCGATGAGGGGTCTTTCGTAGAGTTTGATGCTTTTGCTCGACACCGCAGCACAGCTTTCGGCATGGAGAAAAAACGCCCATTAGGTGATGGCCTCGTCTGCGGTTATGGAACAGTAGACGGTCGTCTTGTAGCAGTATATTCGCAAGACTTCACCGTATATGGAGGTTCTCTTTCACAGGTTAACGGCGAAAAAATTGTTAAAGTACAAAAATTTGCCCTCGATAACGGATGCCCAGTGGTTGGCATTAACGATGGTGGCGGAGCACGTATCCAAGAAGGTGTCGCTTCATTAGCGATGTTTGCCGATATTTTCCGTATGAATGTTCGCGCTTCAGGAGTAGTTCCCCAAATTTCTGTCATTTTAGGTCCTTGCGCCGGCGGTGCAGCCTACTCCCCTGCATTGACGGATTACATCATCATGGTTGATAAGACCTCACACATGTTCATCACCGGACCTGACGTTATTAAAACAGTGACCGGCGAAGACGTTGATATGGAGACCCTTGGTGGGGCGCATCAGCATAACGCTGTTACAGGAACCTCAGCGTATCTTGCTGAGGATGAAGAAGACGCTTTTGACTTCGTACGAGAACTCCTCGAATTTTTACCCGCAAATAATCTTTCGGAACCTCTAATAGTGGAGCACGCTCAGGAAGAAGACCTCGTAGACGAGGATTATTCTTTAGATACTCTTATCCCTGACTCAGCTAACCAGCCTTATGATATGCGTACCGTTATTGAGACGGTTGTAGATGATGGTCATTTCTTGCCTTTGCAGGCGCTCTACGCCCCTAATGTGATGGTTGGTTATGCCCGTATTGAGGGACGCACCGTAGGTATTGTCGCTAACCAGCCGGTACAGTTTGCGGGAACGTTGGATATTAACGCTTCGGAGAAAGCTGCACGTTTTGTTCGAACCTGCGACGCTTTTAATATTCCTGTGGTGACTTTTGTTGATGTGCCGGGGTTCTTACCGGGCAAAGATCAAGAATTCAACGGCATTATTCGCCGTGGCGCAAAATTACTCTATGCCTACGCTGAAGCAACGGTTCCTCTGGTAACAGTCATTACGCGTAAAGCCTATGGCGGTGCCTATATTGTGATGGGTTCACGGAAGCTTGGCTCCGATATTAACCTTGCGTGGCCAACCGCACAGATTGGCGTGATGGGTGCACAGGGTGCTGTCAATATTTTGTATCGTCGTGAGTTGGCGTCAGTTGCGCAGTCTCAAGGAGATGTTGAGGCGCGACGAGAAGAATTGGTATCGCAATATGAACAAGAGCTGCTCAACCCTTATCAGGCGGCAGAGCTAGGCTATGTTGATGAGGTTATCGCTCCCTGTGAGACACGCATACGTCTGATTCGTGCGTTACGCGCTCTTCGCGATAAACGTGAGACGCAACCGGCGAAAAAGCACGGCAATATCCCCTTGTAATCGAAGTTGTACCCTGTTGGTTTTTCTATCCTGTCTATTGTTTGGAGTTTGTGATGGCTAGTTCGTCGCTACGTTTTGCGTTTTCTCTTGGCTCTCGTCGCTCCTCAGAGCAGCAAGAATCCCATGCAGAAGTAGAGCAAGAACCACTTTTTTCGGTAGTTTCAGGTAACCCAACGGAGGAAGAACTGGCAGCCTTATCTACTGTTTTACTTGCTATGGTTCAGTCTCATCAAGAGCAGCAAAAACCGTCTATGGGGCAGTGGCAGCGCCGTTTGTTACGTGGGCAGACGCTAGGTGTTCGGTTGCGCCCAGGTCCTGGTTCTTGGCGCCGTGCCCGCCCCATGTAGGCCCTAGAGGATTGTTCTGAGGCTCTTCCTTTTCTGAGCTTAAGATTTTGGACTGTGCTTGCCTTCACAAAAGGGTTAACGAGTAGAATGGAGGCATGTCGAAATTTGATACCATTCCTGCGGTTTACCGCCAAGAACGCCAGAGCACACCTGTAGACGCTATCGCTAATGAATATTATGAGGCAACTCTTCAGCTAGATCCATCATCTGCAACTTTAGCCGGACGTACCGGCCGTGAGACAGAATACGGTGATGTGTTCTCTCCTGAAGGTCGTGAGAAATCTATCGAGCTGATTCGTCAGACACTCACTCGTCTTGAACAAGCAACACCCGCTGATGATGTTGATAAGGTCACCATTGATGCGATGCAAGAGCGTCTCGGTCTTGAACTTGAATTGCATGAAGCAGGGTTAGGCACGTGGGAAGTCAATAACATTGCCTCTGCTTCGCAAAACATCCGCGCAATTTTTGACTTAATGAACCGTGAAACTCAAGAACATTGGGCACATATTGCAGGACGCATGAAGAATGTTCCTGCTGCAATTGATGACTATATTCGTACATTGGAAGATGCACGCGAACGTGGAAATGTTGCGGCGCGTCGACAAGTCGAAATCGTCATTGAGCAAACCGATGCGTATATTGCTGAAGATGGTTTTTTCCAAAAGCTTCAAGAAGAAGTTGCACATCATGCCCCTGATTTGGCGTTGCAGGCGCAAGAAGGAGCAGACGCTGCTATTGAGGGATACCGTACCCTTAACTCTTATCTTCGTAAGACTCTTCTGCCAGTAGCCCCTATAGAAGATGCAGTAGGTATTGATCGTTACCGTTTGTATTCTCGCCAATTCCTTGGTTCAAAGATTAATATTGAGGACACCTACGCGTGGGGCGTTCAAGAGCTAGAACGTATTATTGACGAGCAGAAAGAAGTTGCTGAGCAGATTAAACCAGGTGCTTCCATCGAGGAGGCAAAGGCTGTTCTTGATGCTGATCCTAAACGCACTTTGCACGGTACTGAAGAGCTAAAAGCGTGGATGCAGAACCTCTCAGATCGTGCGGTGGAGACTCTTGCCGGCGATTATTTTGATATTGGTGGCGCCATGTGCGAGCTAGAGTGCATGATTGCTCCCACTCAAGAAGGCGGTATCTACTACACTGGTCCTTCCCCCGATTTTGAGCGCCCCGGTCGTATGTGGTGGTCTGTTCCTGAAGGAGAAGAAACTTTCGGTACATGGCGTGAAGTTTCGACGGTCTACCATGAGGGTGTGCCGGGGCATCATCTGCAGCTTTCTGTAGCAACTGCCATGTCTCAGACTCTTAACCAGTGGCGTGCTAATGGTGTTTGGGTTTCTGGCCATGGTGAAGGTTGGGCTCTTTATGCTGAGCGTTTGATGCAAGAGCTTGGCTTCTTAGAAGATCCGGGTGATCGTATGGGCATGCTTGATAATCAGCGTATGCGTGCAGCTCGCGTAGTCTTCGATATTGGTGTGCACTGTGGTCTTGAAATTCCAGACCGCTGGGTAAAGGAGCTCGGTGTTCCTGCTGGTGTCTGGGATGCAGAGAGCGGATACCAATTCCTCAAGGCAAATCTAGACCTTTCTGAGGGACAGCTGAACTTCGAATATGCTCGTTACTTAGGTTGGCCAGGTCAGGCTCCTAGCTATAAGATTGGCGAGCGCATTTGGGGTCAGTTGCGAGATAAGGCTCGGGCACGTCAAGAAGATGACCGTGATTTCCATACTCGTGTGTTGAAGCTTGGTTCGATGGGTCTTGATAGCTTGGAGAGGGCGTTGGATCTTTAAGAACGCATATGTTCTTGCGCTCTTAGATAGGTCAAGATAGTTCTCGAAGGTGCCGGTATATATCTTTTCTAAGATATTTACCGGCATCTTTTGATGTTCAGGTAGGTGTTCTTTCTGGTGTTACTTCTACACTGGTAGTTATGACTTCTTTTTCTTCGGTATCTGTTCCTGAGCCAATTTTAGTTTTAGCTTCTTCTTCTCCTGCTCGTCAGAAACTTCTTCGTGATGCGGGTCTTGATTTTCAGGTTTGTGTCTCATCAGTGGATGAGGATGCTGTTGTGGCTCGTGCTCAAAAGGATGCTGATGTTAAAGGTTTGGGTGAGCTGACTCCGGCTCAGGTTGCGTTGCTTTTAGCGCGGGCTAAGGCGGAGGATGTTGCTCGTTCTTTGGATGTTCCGGGGGCTCTTGTTTTAGGGTGTGATTCTGTTTTTGAGTTAGATGGGGTTGCTTATGGTAAGCCTCATAGTGCGGATATTGCTGTTGAGCGTCTGCGGTTGTTCAGTGGTGCTTCGGGGTTGTTGCATACGGGGCATTGGTTGGTTGATACTCGTGTGGTGCAGGGGTGTTCTTCGTCTGAGTTACGTACTGCTACGGTGCATTGTGATGTTCTTTCAGATGAGCAGATTCATGAGTATGTGGCGACGGGTGAGCCACTTGCTGTGGCTGGTTCGTTTACGATTGATGGCTTTGGGTCTGCTTTTATCCGTGGTATTGAGGGTGAGTATCACACGGTGGTGGGTTTGTCGGTGAATGCTCTTAAGGATATGTTGGCTGATTTAGGTCTTTCTATCACCGATTTTTGGACGAAAACGTCATAATTTTTCAAAAATCTTCTGTTTTTTCGGTACTATCGGCTAAGAGAAGAGCTCTGCTGACGTCATAAGAATGTAGACTTTTCTCAACCATAATCTTTATTTGTGCTTGTCGCAGAAGAATGTAGCTAACCTCTTTGGGGTGGCAAGGAGCTTTTTCATTGAGCAAAAACACCGAACGTCTACGTGGGCAGTTTGTGAGCGTACCAGGTCGTCACACAGGTTCTGTTTCTAAGGTTTTAGTGGCGAATCGTGGTGAGATTGCGGTTCGTGTTATTCGTGCTGCTGAAGATGAGGGTATCAGCACCGTTGCGGTCTATGCTGATTCTGATCGTGATGCGTTGCATGTTAAGTTAGCGACGGAGTCTTATTCTTTAGGTGGTAGCACTGCCTCAGATTCTTATCTGGTCATGGATAAGATTCTCAGTGTTGCGGAGCGTTCTGGTGCTGACGCGGTTCACCCCGGTTATGGTTTTTTGTCGGAGAATGCTGAGTTTGCTCAGCGTGTCATTGATGCGGGTTTGACATGGATTGGGCCTTCACCTGAGTCAATTACCTTGTTAGGTGATAAGGTTGCGGCCCGTCATATTGCCGATAAGGTTGGTGCCCCTCAGGTTCCTGGCACTAAAGATCCTGTATCTTCTGTGGCTGAGGTAGAGAATTTTGCTGATGAGTTCGGTCTTCCTCTAGCGATTAAAGCTGCTTTTGGCGGTGGTGGGCGCGGTATTAAAGTGGTTCGTCAGCGTGAAAAGATTGCTGAACTTTATGAGTCTGCTGTACGTGAGGCAACGGCTGCTTTTGGTCGTGGGGAGTGTTTCATTGAGCGTTTTTTGGATTCGCCACGTCACGTTGAGACGCAGTGTTTAGCTGATGCCCATGGCAATGTTGTGGTGGTGTCTACACGAGATTGTTCTTTGCAGCGTCGTAACCAAAAATTGGTGGAGGAAGCTCCAGCTCCGTTTCTTTCGGCACAGCAGCAGCAGCGTCTTTATGATTCTTCTCGCGCAATTTTGCAGGAGGCTGGTTATCAGGGTGCGGGTACGTGTGAGTTCTTGATTGGTGTGGATGGGACGATTTCCTTTTTGGAGGTTAATACTCGTTTGCAGGTGGAGCATCCTGTCTCTGAGGAGGTTTCTGGTATTGACCTTGTTCGAGAGCAGTTCCGTATTGCTCGCGGTGAGGAGCTTGGATATTCTGACCCTGTTTTGCATGGGCATTCGTTTGAGTTCCGTATTAATGGTGAAGATGCGGGTCGTTCTTTTATGCCCTCTCCCGGTACTGTTGAGAAGCTTGTGATTCCTACTGGTCCTGGTGTTCGTTGGGATTCTGGCGTTGTTGAGGGCGATGTAATTGGCGGTTCTTTTGATTCGATGCTTGCCAAGCTCATTGTTACGGGGGCGACGCGTCAGCAGGCGTTAGAGCGTTCTCGTCGTGCGTTATCTCAACTGGTAGTTGAGGGTATGCCGACTGTAACGAATTTTCATCGTGCGGTGGTTTCCGACCCAGCATTTGCGCCTGAGGGTGATTCTCCTTTTAGTGTGCATACACGCTGGATTGAGACGGAGTTTAATAACACGATTGCTCCTTATGATGGGGCGGCTGGTTCTGTAGATGAGCAGAGCGAACAGCGTCATCATGTGGTGGTTGAGGTCAATGGTAAGCGTCTTGAGGTTGTTCTTCCTCAGTCTTTGGGTTCGGTTGCTAAGCCTGCGCCAACGGTCAAGAAGCGTAAAGAACGTGGGGGCTCTCGTACTGCGGCAGTTAATTCTCATGAGTTAACTTCGCCGATGCAAGGCACTATTGTCAAGGTTGCTCTTAAGGACGGGGATAAGGTTTCTGAGGGGGATCTTGTTGTTGTTTTGGAAGCGATGAAGATGGAACAGCCGATTACGGCTCATCGTTCGGGGAAGATTAGTGGTTTGAAGCTTAAGGCCGGTGATACGGTTTCAGCTGGTGCGACGATAGCTACGATTAAGTAGTTGTGTGGTGGTGTTTGGCTGATGATGTTTCACACCAGACACAATATTTCATATAATGAGATGAACGGGGTTTTATATCCTCTCACGTCCTAAAGTATTAGACCAATGATGTCTGATTCTTTCCAAGAGAGGTACCCGTGGCTACACGAACCACACCCGATACACCCAGTGCACCAACGCAGCACAAAACGCCGGTTCCACGAAGTCGAGTTATTCTTGCTTCATTGATTGGAACTACCATCGAGTTCTACGACTTCTACATCTACGCAACCGCTGCTGTAGCAGTCTTCCCCGCTTTATTCTTTATCGGTGTCGATGACACTGCAAAGCTCTTAGCGTCCATGGCAACATTTGGTGCAGCATTCGTAGCACGCCCCATTGGTTCTATTATTTTCGGACATTTTGGTGACCGTATCGGACGCAAGGCCACCCTCGTTGGGGCGTTATTGACCATGGGTATCGCAACGTTCCTTATCGGGTTGCTCCCCACCTACCACCAAATTGGTTTGTGGGCACCAGCAATGCTCACCATTTTGAGATTCACTCAAGGTCTTGGCCTAGGCGGTGAATGGTCTGGTGCTGCTTTGCTTGCTACCGAATATGCAGAAGAAGGCAAACGTGCACGCGCTGCCATGTGGCCACAGTTGGGAGCACCATTCGGGTTTATCTTGGCTAACGGTTTTGTCCTCTTCCTCACCACTCTCATGTCTTTTGATTCCACCGCTGATTCTTCCAATATGTCTCATACTTTCATGATGTGGGGTTGGCGTATTCCTTTCCTAGCCTCTCTCGTGATGGTTTTCATCGGACTCTATGTTCGTTTCAAGCTCGAAGAGACCCCTGTTTTTGCTCAGGCGTTGAAAAAAGATGAACGTGTTAAAGCACCTCTGGTTGAAGCTCTCAAAACTGCATGGTTACCAATGATTCAAGGAACGTTCATCATGATTGCCTGCTACGTTTTGTTCTACCTTATGACGGCGTGGATTCTCTCTTACGGAATCGGCAAGGTTGAAAAGGGCGGGTTAGGCATCTCCTATCATAATTTCCTCATGGTCCAGCTCGTATCCATCATTTTCTTCATTATCTTTATTCCAGTATCAGGATGGTGGGCAGATATTGCTGGGCGTAAACAGCAACAGCTCATCACCACTTTGCTCATGTCTCTTTACGGTTTGACGTTCTCTTTCTTCATCTCCCCCACAACTATCGGAACTGGTGAAAACGCAAACATCGTTTTGTTGACGGCCTACATGTCAGTGGGTATGGCGCTGATGGGTCTATCTTTTGGTTCCATGTCTGCCTACCTTCCGGAGTTGTTCGCAACCCACGTACGTTACACCGGTTCTGGTATTGCGTACAACGCAGCATCTATTCTTGGTGCAGCGCTGACTCCTTTTGTGGCAGTCTATTTGAACTCTATCGGCGGTGTTGGCTACGTGGGTATGTATCTTAGTGGCGCAGCTTTACTTTCTGTGCTCTTCATTGCCCTTACAGGTGAAACAAAGAACCGTGATTTGCATACTATTGGGCGGTAGTATCGTAAACTGCCAGTTATAAAGGTGTGGGGTGTTACCAATCAGTTGGTAACACCCCACACCTTATGTGTTCTCAATCCGTTGAAGGTTAGAGGGCTTTATGAAGTTTTCGAGCAGCTTCTGAGATAGATCCTGTTAGCGAGGGGTATACGGTGAAAGTCTCTGCAAGATCATCAACGTGCAATTTTTTATCGACAGCCAACGCTAGAGGAAAAATTAGTTCAGAGGCACGAGGTCCGACCACGACGCCGCCGAGAACTGTTCCAGAATGTTGGCGTGAGAAAATTTTAATGAAGCCGTCTTTGACCGCCATCATCTTTGCTCGCGGGTTTGTCGAAAGAGACAGCATAATCGTATCTGCACGATATGTTCCTTGAGCAATTTCTTTTTCGGTGATACCAACCGTGGCAATCTCTGGTGAGGTGAAAATATTTGCTGCAACTTGGTGAGTACGCAACGGTTTGACGACGTCACCCATCATATGTGCCATAGCGATTCGCCCTTGCATCGCAGCAACAGAAGCTAACGGGTAAACTCCTGTACAATCGCCTGCCGCGTAGATACTAGAGATGTTAGTACGTGATACTTTGTCGACGATGATATGTCCACTTTGACGGGTTTTAACCCCTGCTTTCTCTAACCCCAAGTCTTCGGTATTAGGGATAGACCCAACGGCGATGAGGCAATGTGTTCCTTGAACTTTTCGTCCGTCTGCTAGAGAGACGATTACTTTTGTTCTGTCCTCTGAATAATTGACGGCTTGCGCTCGTGAACGTGGGATAACTTTGACCCCTCTGCGGTCAAAAACGTTTTCGAGGACTTCTGCTGCGTCTTCGTCCTCTCCAGGTAGTACGCGGTCTCGAGAAGAGATGAGGGTGACATGTGAGCCGAGACGGTTGTAGGCAGAAGCAAATTCCGCGCCGGTGACTCCTGAGCCGACGACAATTAGCTCTTCGGGGAGTTCTTTGAGCGAGTATAGTTGCGTCCAGTTGAGGATGCGTTCTCCGTCTGGTTTTGCTGTTGGCAGTTCTCGCGGGTGGGTTCCAACAGCAAGGAGGATAAACTCTGCTCGTAATTCGTAGCTTAGCCCGTTACTTTCACGGACTTCTACAGTGTATTGGTCTTTAAGTTTTCCTGTGCCTTCAATGATAGTGACGCCAGCACGTTCTAATGAGCGTTTAATATCTGCTGATTGTTGTTGTGCTAGATGTAGGAGTCGTTCGTTGACAGTTTTGAGGTCGACGTAGGGTTTTCCTGTTGTTTTCCCTTCAGAAAAGCAGATTCCGAGGTCTGCTGTTTCGTCAAGGGATGCCATAATATCGGCTGAGGCAATCAGGGTTTTTGAGGGAACGACATCGGTGAGTACGGCGGAGCCGCCAAATCCTTGTCGTTCGATGAGTGTTACCTGCGCGCCGAGGGAGGACGCTACAAGTGCGGCTTCGTACCCGCCGGGGCCTCCGCCGAGAATGATAATAGTGCGTGATGCGTAATCTGTTGTATGAGTCACCCTTCTATTGTGATGGAGAAGATAATTTCGTTCAAACTCTTACGCCTTTTTCGCGCACTTTTCCCACCTTTGAATGCAATTTTGATAGGTTAGCATTGTGATACATGAGAAAAGTACTTTAACGTCGACTCTGCCTACTTCTTCGCCAGAGCACCCTGCACACGTCCTTGCACAACAAAGCGCTACTCGCATCAGTGAGCTGACCGGAGTTGCTCAACATGATATTGCGCTTACCCTTGGTTCTGGTTGGGGTGCAGCTGCTGACCTCATTGGAGAAACAACGCACACTATCTCAGCAGCAGAGCTTCCCGGTTTTCACGCTTCTGGTGTTGCAGGGCATGCTGGAACAATTTCTTCTATTTTGACACCTTCTGGCCAGCGTGCTCTTGTTATCGGCGCTAGAACGCACTATTACGAAGGTCGTGGTGTAGACGCTGTTGTTCATGGCGTACGGTGTGCAGCAGCTGCCGGTGTCAAGACAATGATTCTGACAAATGGTTGTGGCGGTCTCAACCCATCATATTCAGCGGGTATGCCAGTTCTTATCAGCGACCACATTAACGCTACGGCAACCTCTCCCCTATCGGGCGCTCACTTTGTTGATTTAACCGACCTGTATTCTCCTCGTATTCGTGCTATCGCACAAGATATTGATCCGTCCTTACAAGAAGGTGTTTATTATCAAGCGCCCGGCCCTCATTATGAGACCCCTGCAGAGATTCGTATGATGCGCACCATGGGAGCTGACTTGGTAGGTATGTCGACAGCCTTAGAAGCTATTGCTGCTCGCGCTGAAGGCCTAGAAGTCTGCGGTATTTCATTGGTGACGAATATGGCTGCTGGTATCCAAGAAACTGCGTTGAACCATGAAGAAGTGATTCAAGCTGGTATTGATGCCGGGCCTCGTATTTCGCGTTTGCTTGCCGATATCATTGCAAAAATTTAATTCTTATCCACCTGATTCCGTACTCATTTTTCTAAGGATTTTTTAGATGGCTCAGTCCTCTGACGTATTAGTTCAAGCTGAACGTTGGCTTAGCATTGACCCCGATGCTGCAACACGTAAAGAGCTTGAAACACTACTATCACAGGCCCGTGATGGTGATACTCAAGCTACCGCAGATCTTGCTGAGCGGTTTAGTGGCACTTTGCAGTTTGGTACTGCCGGGTTAAGAGCTGCTTTAGGTGCTGGTCCAATGCGTATGAATCGTGTTGTTGTACGCCGTGCTGCAGCTGGTCTTGCCGCATATGTGAGCGGGCGTTCAACTCACGAGAAGTGGTCTGGCATCACCGCTGTTGTTGGCTATGACGCACGTTATAATTCGGATATTTTTGCTGAAGAGACCGCCGCAATTTTTACTGCCGCTGGTATCCGCACACTGCTCATGCCTACGGCGTTACCAACACCGGTGTTGGCGTGGGCTTGCCGTAAGTTTAATGCTGAGGTTGGTGTCATGGTCACCGCTTCTCATAACCCACCTGAAGATAACGGTTATAAGGTATATCTTGGCGGTCAAGCTGTTGCTGAGCACGGCCGTGGCGCACAGATTGTGCCTCCCTATGATGCAGATATTGCTGAAGCAATTGCTCACATCGTTGATGAAGAAATTGTTTTAGCAGAACAAGGTTGGGAAGTTCTCGATCAGAACATCGCCTCAGAGTACGTTGAAACAATCGCTGGCATAGAACCTTCAGAGCCTAGCGATTTACGTATCGTATATACAGCAATGCACGGTGTCGGCGGGCAGACCGTTCTTTCCGTCCTCAACGACGCAGGTTTTAGTGAAGTATTTCCTGTGCAAGAACAATTTGTTCCTGATCCTGATTTCCCAACGGTGTCTTTCCCCAACCCCGAAGAACCAGGCGCTTTAGATTTGGCTTTTGCTTTAGCTCAGCAGAAAGACGCTGATCTTATTATTGCCAATGACCCAGACGCAGACCGTGCAGCTTTCGCGGTGTACGACCCCCACCAAAATGCTTGGCGTCAGCTTCGCGGAGATGAGGTTGGCTCACTTTTGGGTGTGGCGATGGTTGAGAAACTCGCTAAAACACCAGAAGGCACTACGAACGCTACGTTTGCGAACTCGATTGTGTCTTCTCGTCAGCTAAGCGCAATTGCTCAATCTTACGGAGTCCGTCATTATCAGACCCTCACCGGCTTCAAGTGGATTGCTCGCATTGAGGGCCTTAGCTATGGTTATGAGGAAGCTATCGGCTATAGCGTTGCCCCAGAATTAGTCAAAGATAAAGACGGTATCTCAGCAGCACTTGTTGTGGCTCGCTATGCACACCGTCTCAAAGAACAAGGTTCTTCCTTGATTGAGGTTCTTGACCGCATCGCCCAAGAACACGGCGTATACGCTACCGATCAGATTTCAATTCGTGTTGAAGACCTTAGCCGTATCGGCCAGATGATGAGTGCTTTACGCACCACGGCTCCTAGCGCTTTGGGAGATTCTCCCGTGAACGCTCATGCTGACTTAGCAGAAGGGTACGAAGGTCTTCCTCCTACCGACGGTTTATTGTTCTTGAGTGAAGACAATTCACGAGTTATTGTTCGCCCATCGGGTACAGAGCCTAAGCTCAAATGCTATGTTGAGGTTATTGTTCCTGTCTCTGAAGAAGATGGTGCGCTCGTGGTAGCGCGTCAGCAGGCGCAAGAGCGTCTAGAACGTATTGCGCATACGATGAAGATTGCTTTAGGCGTCTAGAATTATTTATTTTTGGGTTTCGCATTGTCCTCTTGCAGTGGTGTGCCCCATATTTTACGGTCATGGAGAATATTTAGATGAATACACCTACCGCTGGTAGCTCAGCAGCTCAGTTAAGTCCTGATGAGCTAGCACAGATGATTGATCACACGATTCTTGCTTCTTCTGCAACAGAAGAACAGGTTCGTTTACTCTGCGCACAAGCTCGTGAATACGGTTTCGCATCAGTATGCGCAAACCCTGTATGGGCTAGCGTCCTCTCCGAGGAGTTAGCCGGTTCCTCGGCGGTTCCTTGCGTTGTGGTTGGATTCCCTCTAGGCGCATCTGCCCCAGAGGTAAAGGCTTTTGAAACGCAGACAGCTGTAGCAGCCGGTGCACGTGAAGTTGATATGGTCATTAATATTGCTCATGCTCTGAGCGGGAATCGTCAGGCTTTAGTCGAGGATATTCATGCTGTGGTTCAGGCAGCTCATGCCGGTGATGCAATTGTTAAGGTCATTATTGAGACGTCTGAGCTCAATGATGAGCAGAAAATCCTTGCGTGTGAAGCTGCCATCGAAGCTGGCGCTGATTTTGTGAAGACTTCCACTGGTTTCTCTTCAGCAGGTGCAACGGTTGAGGACATCGCATTGATGCGACAAACAGTTGGTGCCGAGATGGGAGTTAAAGCCTCTGGCGGTATTCGTACACGTGAGCAGGCTCTTGCCATGATTGATGCCGGTGCTACTCGTATTGGGGCATCTCAAGGTATTGCTATTATTGGTGCGGCAGATGTAGTTGAGAGCTCTTATTAATCTTTAAGAGGTGTAGAAAACTTAGGCACACAATGTGCATAAGTTTTCTACACCATCTATACTGAGGTTTAACTCCTTATACATATCGTTCGCTTCTGCATTGAGAAAGACGTTTTTCTATGTCACACTACCAGCACGACTACCATAAAGAATCTAGTGGACAATCTGGCCCACAGTTCTCTGGTCAAGGGCATCACCTTGAAAATATCAGTATCTTCTTGGTCTTCTTTGTCATCTTTTTGTCCGGCCTATGGTGCTTAAATACGTTCCCTGATGGTGGCTCATTCTGGTTTGCATTAGGAACCCTGATTCTTGGTAGCATCTGGGGTGTTGTTTTCCATGTTTTACCGTCGAAAACGAACACCGCGCAGCGTACTAGTAGCACTGATTTAACCCAGCTCTAATTTTTGTGGAGGAGTCTACAATTGCTCCTCAACAAAGCGGTGGGGTCATAAGAATTTTTCTTATGCCCCCACCGCTTTTTGTTTGAAGTGTTATACCCTGCAGGATATGCCTTATTGTGGATCGATAATGACTTTCAAGAAGTTCTGCACCCACTCAATCAATGGACGGTCACTGAGGTCTTGACCACCAATACGTGCAGTCTTAGGCCGTGGAAGAAGAATCTGGGAATGTGCACTCTCTGGAATCTTCCGGTAGGTCGCTTCAGGGTACATACGTCCTAAGCGCATATGACGAGATTCTGGAAGATCATCGACCGGGTAGAAACGAACTTTTGTTCCCATCACCATAATTTCTTGAACGCCCAAAGAACGAGCATAAATACGCAATGACGCCACCAAAAGAAGATTTTCTACTGGCTCAGGAAGATCACCATAACGGTCTTTAAGTTCTTCTCGGATGTCGTTGAGCTCATCTTCGCTTTCAGCTTGCGCAATTTGCCGATATCCGGCAAGGCGCAAACGCTCAGAAGAAATATATTCGTGAGGGAAATGTGCGTTGACTGGAATATCAACTTTGACTTCAAGGCTCTTTTCTTCTTCACCTTGAGAACGGAATTGAGAAATAGCTTCGCCAACCAAACGAAGATATAAATCGAACCCGACTCCTGCGATATGTCCAGATTGTTCTCCGCCCAGAAGGTTTCCTGCACCTCGAAGTTCGAGATCTTTCATCGCTAGTTGCATACCAGAACCAAGCTCGTTATGTGTAGCCACGGCTTTAAGACGTTCTAGCGCTACCGTTCCAAGGAGCTTTTCTGGAGGATACAAGAAGTAAGCGTATGCTCGTTCGCGTCCTCTACCGACTCGTCCACGTAGCTGGTGTAGCTGAGAGAGCCCATAGTTTTGCGCTTGATCAACGATCAGGGTATTCGCATTGGAGATATCTAGACCGGTTTCGACGATAGTAGTACAAACGAGTACGTCAAATTTTCGTTCCCAGAAATCAACAATAATTTGTTCTAGTCTGCTTTCACTCATACGACCGTGAGCTATAGCGATACGTGCGTCGGGAACAAGTTCTTGTAGTTCTCGTGCCACGGATTCGATAGTAGAAACCCTATTGTGTACGAAGAAAACTTGTCCTTCTCGCATAATTTCACGACGAATAGCTGCCGTGATTTGTTGGTTGGTGCGAGCGCCCACATAGGTAAGAACGGGGTGTCGTTCTTCTGGTGCTGTGGCTAGGGTGGAAGTCTCTCGAATACCGGTAAGTGACATTTCTAGGGTTCGAGGAATCGGCGTTGCTGACATGGCTAAGACGTCAACGTCTGTTCTAAGTTGTTTGAGTTTTTCTTTGTGTTCTACACCGAAACGTTGTTCTTCGTCGATGATGATGAGTCCAAGGTCTTTGAACTCAACGTTTTGTGAAAATAGTCGGTGTGTTCCGATGATGATATCAGCGGTACCTTGCGAAATTTCTTCTAAGGCTTCTTTAGTTTCTTTTGTTTTTTGGAATCGGGAGAGGACACGGATACGTACGGGGAATCCAGAGAATCGTTGTGAGAATGTTTCGTAGTGTTGTTGTGCTAGGAGTGTGGTGGGGACGAGTACTGCCACTTGTTTTCCGTCTTGTACTGCTTTGAATGCTGCACGAACGGCGATTTCTGTTTTTCCGTATCCGACGTCTCCGCAGATGAGACGATCCATAGGGATGTCGCGTTCCATATCTGCTTTGACGTCGTTGATGGCAGAGAGTTGGTCTGGTGTCTCATTGTAGGGGAAGGCTTCTTCGAGTTCACGTTGCCATGGGGTATCGGGGCTGAAGGCATGTCCTTTTGAGGCTTGTCGTGCAGAATATAGTTTGATGAGGTCTGCGGCGATTTCTTTAACAGCTTTTCGTGCGCGACTTTTGGTTTTTGCCCAGTCAGAGCCTCCCATTTTAGATAATGTTGGTGCTTCTGAACCGACGTAGTGAGAGACTTGGTCGAGTTGATCAGCGGGAACGAAGAGTCTGTCTTTGGGGCCTCCCCTCTTGGATGGGGCGTATTCGAGGACAAGGTATTCTTTGGAGGCTTTGTGTTGTGCGTTGTGGGGTGTTCCGGTGATGGGGCGCTGTATCATTTCGATAAATTGCCCAATACCGTGTTGTTCGTGAACGACGTAGTCTCCGGTTTTGAGGGCAAGCGGGTCTACAGCATTTTTTCGGCGTCTGGTGGGTAGTTTAGTGTTTCCGCTACGGGAGATGATGTAGTTGCTTGTTCGTCCGAGAATATCAGCTTCCGTGAGGAAACCAATTTTGGCGTCGTCGAGCATGAATCCTTTCCCTGTTTGGGCGGTGGTTAGCTCAACGATTCCGGGTTCGGGGATGTTTTCTAAGCTGTCGATGCGTGCAGCGGGAATATCAGCTTGGTGGAGTACTTCTATTAGACGGTTCAGAGGCCCGTTACCGGCGGTGACGGCGACGAGACGCCATCCTTCTCGTACTTTTTGTTGAAGTTCTTTGAGGAGTTCTTCAACTTTGCCGGCGTAGGAGTGTGGTTCTCTGGCGTTGAAGGTGACGGAGTCGACGTCGTTTTCGATGGCGTCGTCGATACCTAGTGCGGTCATGGACCACCAGGAGCAGTGGTTTTCGTGTGCGTGTTGGCGCACTTGTTGCAGGCTTTGGAATGATCCTTCGTTAAAATCTTCTCGATATTGTCCAACGTCTAGGGGTGCTTTGTCGGTGTGGTTGTCGTTGGATTCTGCGGCGCTGTCCCATGCTGCGTGGAGAAATTCGTCGTTGGTAGCGACTAGGTCTCTGGCTCGTGTGCGTATTTTTTCTGGTTCGAGGAGGATTGCAATGGAGTGTGCTGGTAGGACTTCTATGAAGGTGGTCATTTTTTCGACGAGCAGTGGGGTGAGCGATTCCATGCCTTCAACGTAGATTCCTCCCGCAATTTTTTCGAGCATGGTTCGTGCACCGGGGAAGTCTTTTTGTAGCTTTGCGGCTTTGCTCATCACCTCGGGGGTGATGAGTAGTTCTCGGCATGGTGGTGCGTAGAGTGTTTGGGGGTGTTCTTTTGAGGTGATGGTTCTTTGGTCTGCGACGGAGAACCATCGGATGTTTTCGATTTCGTCGCCGAAGAATTCTATACGGGCGGGGTGTTCTGCGGTGGGTGAGAAGAGGTCTATCATTCCACCGCGTACGGCGTATTCTCCTCGTTTGGAGACGAGGTCTACGCGTGAGTAGGCAGCATTTTGTAGGGCTTTGATGACGTCGTCGAAGTTTTGTTCTTCTCCGCAGCGGAGGGTAACTGGCTCCATTTTTTCGAGCCCATCGACGATGGGTTGGATGATGGATCGGATGGGGGCAACGATGACTTGAGGTGTTGTTGTCTTAAGTTTTCGTAGGAGGCTGAGTCTCTCTCCGACGGTGTCGCTTCGAGGTGAGAGTCTTTCGTGAGGGAGCGTTTCCCATGCGGGGAAAAGAGCAATCTTTTCTGGCGCGAGGAAGGATTCTAGGGCTAGGCGTGTGTCTTCGGCTTCTCGTTCTGTTGCGGTGATAACGAGGGTGGTTGCTTGAGGAGTTGTTTTTTGGAGGTTGGTTGCGATGTGTGCGATGAGTGGGGGGCGTGCGCCGTCAACGGTACCGATGGCCAGTTCTGAGGTTCGTTTTTCGGGGTTTTGTGCCGCGTATTCTCCGATACGCGCGAAAGTTGGTTCTGTTTCAAGAAGTAGGGTGAGTCCCGTGAGGCTCATTGGAGCTTCTTTCTGCTGTTTAGTGTGGATTTAAGCTGTTTATTATTATCGCATAGGAGGACCGCTGTTGCAGGGGTGATTTTAGGTGTTATTTTTCTCGTAACTGAGCGGTGACGTGCTCAGATATATTTTGTATATGGGGCATGGATAATATTTTTTCTTTGGGTTGTATTACTAATTATTTTTATTGTTATTTTTTATTGTGTATTTATTTTCTTGGTATGACGTGCTTTTTTATTGAAAAGTCTTGTGTTGTGTCTTCCACGGGATATTTTATTCCTACTGGGAGACGCTATGCGCCGTGGTGTTTAGGCAGAATGAGATTTTCTAGGTTACTCATTGGTAATGCTTCCTGTTGTTGAGGTTTTGAGAGCTCAGAGCAGGACGCATGGGCTCCCCTGTTGTTAGAGGGGATTCTTGATGTGTTGCATCGATAAAGGCGTGGTTTCTAAGGCGTTTTAGCTGTTCTTGAGCTGTTGAAATAGACTGCCGGCTCTTCTTCTTACTATTGAGGTGAGGTCTCCGAGGGGTTTTATGGGGATCTTTATCGAGGGACTTACGTAAGACACGATTCGTATTTTTTGTTTGGTAAAAACCTACCTTTTAGCTATTATCTTCCTCACGAAAAAATATCCAACACCTATACCCTTGAGCGTCTTTTTATTTCATATTAGCCACATAGTGTCTACTATATATTGTTCATTTTTGAACACTGGTGATATTTTTGAACTACGTAAAGGATTTTTCAACCTTTACACATTGCACAGGTACATTTATGGGTACAAAATAATTCCAATTTTTCCCGAGTTCACTCTATAGAATAAAAAAAGTTTGCAGACCCCTCAGCAAACACTCGCATCACTCGCAAAAAACCACGCCACTTAGTGCACGCACTAAGAAAACCTATGCTGTCTACCCTTTTAGAGGCTTTAATGCATCGAGCACATAAAACACCTCTGCCTAGACTAATATCTAAGCAGCTTATGGGAGCGTCACTCGTTCCCCTCCTTCTACTCACCGGATGCTCTAGTGAACAGCCAGACTCAAAAAGCGAGTCATCATCACAAAAGCAACACGAGACGTCAACAGACAGCTCTGCTGCTGCATCCACATCTCAGAATCCCACAACTCTAGCTCACCAAGACGCCTCAGCACGTTCAACACAACAGCCGGCGAGTACAGAGCAAAAACATAAGGAGCCTGAGCAAAAGCTAGAAGAAAACTATGCTGGAGCAGAGTCACTTCAGAACTCTAAAGAAGTGCAACCTTCAGAAGAACACGTTGCCGAGACAGAAAAGCTCTACACCTCCTACCAAAACGTGCTCTCAAACATTGGGACAGTCGCACCAACTGAACCAGCAGAAGAAGATTCTGCACGAAGCGGAGAAGACAGCGCACCAGCAACAACAGTAACTCTCGACCAAGCCACTGAAGAGAAAATTACCTCTGTTGCAACAGGAAGCGCCGCTGAAAGCTTTATTGCCGCAGCCGAAGAGTTCGCAAATAATCAATGGACTCAAGAAGGCACAGCAAAGGTCGTCGGCACTCCCAAAATAGCTGACGGTACATACAACGACCAGCCAGCAAAAATACTTCAGGTATGCCTTGACTCCTCACAAGTTAAGGTCAAAAACGCTGCAGGTGACGTCATTAACAACACCTCAGCACCTGAACGATCACTCAACATTTTCACTTTGATACAAGATAACGGTCAGTGGAAAATCGCATCTCACGATTTCCCTAACAACCCAGATTGCTAAAGGCTATGAAGAAGAAAACACTATCCCAAGCACTTTTAGCTTCTGTCGCAACCGTAGCTCTTGGGCTATCGTTCTTACCTACCACCTCGGCACAGGCGGAGAACACTAAAGATGGCTCATCCAGCGACAAGGCAGCAGCATCGTGCTACGAAATCAAACAAAATAACTCCCGTTCACGTTCCGGAACATACTGGCTTTATACCCCAGAGATGGATGCTCCAGAACAGTTCTACTGCGACCAAGAAACCAATGGTGGCGGATGGGTCCTCATCGGGCGAGGACGTGAAGGATGGACAGAGCAATACGCTGGACAAGGAGACCCCCAACAGCTAGCGACAAACCCTGACGGCACTGACGCCTTCTCCCCCGTTCAGCTTCCCTCACTCACCATTGACGCACTGCTTAACGGACAGGCCCCTAGTGACCTCTCAGATGGCGTACGATTCCGTCGTAGCACCAACACTGAAGGAACCAAATGGCAGGAGCTTACTGCTCAACGAGCTCAAGCTAAAAACTGGACTTGGGCGCTCCAAGCAACCGCAAACTGGGAAAATATCAAATTTGATAACCCCTCTTGGACCGATTGGAACCGGTTCTACTATCACTCTCTAGGACGTATCGGAACTTTTAACACCCGATACAATGTCCTTCGTTTCAGCACCTCTAAAGACTTCAACTGGAAACTCGGATTCCAGTTTGGTCCTCGCGTGTATGGAAACACCAGCCCTAACTCCTACCTATGGTCACCCAATGGGTCCTACGCAGTACCATTCACTCAGGTTTATCTCCGCCCGAAGCTCACCCAAGCTGATTTGAACCTTCCATCTATTCCTGATACTGGTGCAGCAGCTTCTGAGAAGAGAGAGCTACCTAATAGCTACTCCTCTGCCATGAAGTGGCGCACTTCAGAAGCAACTGGTACCGGTAATGACTCCGAGATGAACACTTATGTTCAGGCCATCACACAGGTCGGTGACACTGTATTCACTGGTGGCGACTTCAAAAATGTTGTCAGTGCGCGTGGCGAGACAGTCAACCAGCCCTTCATCGCCGGTTACAACGTTAAAACTGCTGAACTAGTACGTTCCTTCGTACCTAAGCTCAACGGTCAGGTTAAAGCTCTTGAGGCTTTACCTAACGGCACCTTAGCTGTTGGCGGAGAGTTCACTGAAGTAAACGGAGAAAAAGTTGACGGTTTTGTCATTCTCAACCCCGTTACTGGCAAAATTGATCGCACCTACGACTGGCATATTCAAAACCGCCTGTCCTCCGGCGTAACCACCGTCAAAACTATTCAAGCAAAGAATGGTTACCTCTACATCGGCGGTATCTTTACCCATGTTAAGGGCTCTGGTTCTTCTGCTTATGCTTACTCACGTAGTGCTGCACGTTTCAATCTCGAGACTGGTGCAGTTGATTGGAAGTGGCGCCCCAACTTTAACGGCACTGTTAACGGTATTAGCGCTGCTGACGATAACTCTGCAGTCTACGCAGCAGGTTACTTCTCAACCCTCGGTTCAGAACGTACCTGGAAACTTGCAGCTATTGATTACGTCAACGGTACCCGTAAACAAGACTGGAACTGGCGTCTGTCCTACACTAAAGGAAGCCGTAAAAATGCAGGTTTCCAATTCGATGTGCAGGACGCCAATGACTCAGTATGGGCCGGTGGCGCAGAACATCTTGTTTCACAATATAACAAGAGCGATTTATCGCGTCGCACTGCTGCTATCACCAAATCAGGTGGTGATTTCCAAGACCTTTACAAGAGTGGCAACGTCATCTATGCATCATGCCACTGTGGAGACTGGATTTATGAAGGCGCACAGACTCATGACAGCCCATGGGATGAGTCAAAGAACATCCACATGCAGCGTCTTGTTAACGCTTTTGACGCAAACACAGGAGCTGTCCTTCCTGAATTCAACCCCATCATTAGCGGTGCTAGCGGATACGGCATCTGGGAATCTTTTGTAGACTCCACAGGCGTTCTGTGGGTCGGAGGCGACATCAACCGAAGCGCAGGTGCTTCCGGCGTTCAGCAAACTGTTGGTTTCGCTCGCTACGCACCCCGTGATGTAACTCCTCCAGCAACCCCAGCAAACCTCTCTGTTACCACCCGCAACGGTCAAGATATCCTCACCTGGGATAGCAAGACTAACGGAAAAACCACGTACCAGATTCTTCGCGATGACCGAGTGATCGCAACTGTTGGTCTCGGCGTTACTACCTACGAAGTAGAACATGCTGATAACGCTCGCTACTTCGTGCGTTCTGTTGACGCAGCTGGAAACTATTCAGCCTCAACCCCAGTTGCACTTGCAGGACTCGGCAATGGCGCGGTTGACCCTGAGAAGCCAGAGCCAGTTGACCCTGAGAAGCCAGAGCCAGTTGACCCTGAGAAGCCAGAGCCAGTTGACCCTGAGAAGCCAGAGCCAGTTGACCCTGAGAAGCCAGAGCCTGTAGACCCTGAGAAGCCAGAGCCTGTAGACCCTGTTGCTCCTGTGACAGATAAGGTTCTTATCAACCGTGGCGAACGCTGGAACGTTCTTCTTGACCCTGTCTGGGCAAATAACTCGTGGCGTGATATCGACACTGACGTTACCGGATGGTACAACGCTACAGCGCCGATGGGTTGGAACAGTGCTCAGCTCAGAACTGAACTCAACTCAAATATCTTCAAACAGCCAACCTCCATGTACACCCGCAAAGAAATTCAGATTGAGAACCCCTCGGATTACGTCTCCTTGGAACTCAATATGCGCTTGGATGACGGAGCTATCGTGTACGTCAACGGTAAAGAGGTTAAACGTTACAATATGCCTTCTGGTTACGTTGACGCTTTGACCCGAGCTACTGCAGCTCCTGCTGACTGGGCTGCAATCAATAACCCAGTCATTATTCAGATTCCTGCATCTGACCTTCTTGAAGGTAAGAATGTTATTGCTGTAGAAACTCACGGCTTTACCAATTGGTGGGCACGAGTCTCCTTCGACCTCTCAGCAACTTTGCGTGTAGGTTAATCGTGGCTCTCTGTTGAGCTTAGCTCTCAACTCATGCGAACTGGGGTGTGTTCTTTGAACATTCAAAGAACACACCCCAGTTTTCTCAGCTTTAATACACCTCACAACAAGACCAAATATTTCGTGATAATTCATCACCTAAATGATGTTTTCTCGGTACACATTGCCCCACAAACGTTGTTTTAGCTTGGTTTTTCACAGTATTCTCAAGATTTTGAGGATACTATCTAGTGTCACCGAATACTTCTGCTCTAGCAGATGTAGCCGAACTTTTCTCCGCATACACCACGCATTCCGAACAACGGTTTGCACTGACTTGATGGGCGTTTTTCGTTTTGACTACTCAACACACAGCATCTTCTCCACAAGGTTTCCGTGAGACTCTTGCAGCGTTAGAATCTGCCCAAAAACCTGGTCACGGAGTCCCCGCTTATACTCGTTGGGTCAACCGCCGCCTTGCACGATATTTTGCAGCTGCAGCTGTCAAATATGGAATCAGCCCCAACCAAGTCACCGCAATTAGCGCTTTCTGGTCCTTCACAGGAATAATCCTCATAATTTTCGCTCCCCCCACCTTCGGAACGGCGTTAAGCATCAGTATCCTTTTCGCTCTCGGATACGCCCTCGATTCGGCAGACGGACAAGTTGCACGAGTCACCGGAGCATCCTCCCCCGCCGGAGAATGGCTAGATCATGTTGTTGATTCCATCCGAGTACCAGCTGTTCACCTTGCCGTTCTTATTTCATTCATCCGCTGGCAAGATGACTGGCCGGTACAGGGCTGGTCTTTGTGGTGGATTCCTATCGCGTTTACGCTACAGACTGTTGGGCATTTTATGAGCCAAATCCTTGCCGAACAGCTACGTAACAACCGTAAAACAGCAGCACCTCCTGCCGGTGGCGCACTCAGGTCGTTCATTAACTTACATATGGATGCAGGCACACTCTGCTGGATTTTCATCTTCTGGGGTTGGGCGCCAGCATTTATCGCTGTTTACGCACTCCTTTTCTGCGCAAGCCTTGCCACTACCGCGCTTTCTATGAAACGTAAATTCCAGTCTCTCAACACACCAGCTGAAGTATAGAAGAGGTCTGAGCATGTCATTTCCAACTATCTCTGCAGTTATCGCGACTATCGGTTCACGTCCTGAGCTTCTTCGCACCGCAGTACGTTCTATTATGGAGCAAGATTATCCAGGAGATATCGAAGTCATCGTCGTCTTTGACCATGTAGAAATCGACACGCTCAGCGATATTCAGGTTCCTCAAAACCGAACCCTCAAGACCATTCCTAACGAACGTCCACAAGGATTAGCTGGCGGTCGTAACAGCGGAATCTTAGCTGCCTCTGGAGAACTCATTGGGTTCTGCGATGATGATGATTACTGGTATAAGAACAAAATATCCCGTCAAGTTCAACTATGGGCAGAGCACCCTCAAGCTATTGCTATCTCTAGTGGCATCACTATTCGTACCGCTGGTGAAGATGTACAACGATTAGCTCCGCAACGAGCAACATTTACAGATTTCTTGCAATCGCGTATCACGGAAATTCATCCCTCAGCCATGCTCTACCGTAAAGAAGACCTTAACGGCGGAAAAATCGGCCTTGTCGATGAACAGCTTCCTAGCGCCTACGGCGAAGACTACGATTTATTGTTGAGAGCCACCCAACATGCCGATATTTTAAGCGTGCAAGACCCTCTTATTCTTGTCTTATGGGACAGGCCTTCATTCTTTGCCGGAAAATGGCAATCTATGGTAAACGGTCTCACCTATCTTCTACAAAAATTCCCTGAATTTGAACAACAGCCTCGAGGACTTGCACGCATTAGTGGTCAGGTAGCTTTTGCGTATGCTGCGTTAGGAAATTCTCAACAGGCACGGCGCTGGGCAAAAGCGACACTTTCACGTGACATCACCCAGCTTCGAGCATGGGCCGCATACATCGTTTCCACCGGTCTAGTGAAACCACAAGTTCTTCTAGACCTTGTCCAAAAAACTGGTCGGGGGCTATAAAGCATGGCTCTAACGCTTCTTAAAACTCGTGGGGGTACACGTTTCGAACATCAACCAGATCCCTATTCCACTCAAAGTGTCGCTCCTCTTCCGGCATGGCCTCTTTATACACTTCTTTACGGTTTCCCCGTCATTTGGGCGCTTGGTCTTTGGCAATTTCTTCCGACCGTTCTTGCCCTCATCATGGTTGCGTACATGCTGATTCGTGGCAACATTCTGGTCTATAAAACTCAATGGCTTTGGTTCGCTCTTACTATCTGGTGTGTTGTTTGTACAGTTTCTCTTCACGGCGGTAGCGATATCCTCGCGTGGGGTCTAAGATTCGTCAACATTTTTAACGTTGGCGTCTACGGTGTTTACTTCTTCAATGCCCGCGAAAAAATATCGGCTCAGGGTATGCTCGGCGGTCTAGTAACAGTATGGTACACCGTTGTTATTTTGGGTTGGTTTGCACTATTCTTTCCAGACTTCCGACTCATCACGCCCATGAGTTATCTTATGCCAGGTTCTCTTTTAAATAATCCCCTTGTGCGTGATTATGTGCAACCACCATTGGCAGAAGTACAGCTTCCTTGGGGTGCCCCAGAACCCTATATTCGCCCGTCAGCGCCGTTCCCTTATGCAAATAGTTGGGGTCTAGCTTTTACCTTCTTAACTCCCGTTGTTTTAGCAGTAATCACGGCGGCAACCAAGAAGCGTACAAAAATCATTTTGAGCTTATCCGTTGCGGCAGGTCTTTTCCCTGCTATCGCCACCAGTAACCGTGGCATGTTCATTGGCTTAGCATTATGCGTCAGCTATGTTATTTTCCGCCATGTCCTTGAAGGAAATCTCAAAGTTGCCTTCTACGGGTTGGTTGCAGCCATCATCGCTCTTATTGCGTTAGTTGCTTCAGGAACATTAGCTCAGATTCTAGGACGTCAAGAGTATTCCGATTCAACCGGTGGCCGTGCAGCTCTTTATAAGGCAACGTGGGAGGCTGTTTTAGACTCCCCTCTCGTTGGTTACGGCACATCACGAATGAACGTCACCATTGGTGTTTCAATGGGAACCCAAGGCTACCTGTGGGCTCTCATGTTCTGTTTCGGTTTGGTCGGGTTATTCCTCTTCATGGCCTTTATGCTCTATTCCATCGCAAGCACATGGGGTGTTAGCTCCACTACGGGTATTTGGATTCATTCTGTTCCAGTATGCGCGATCTGTGTTTTTATCTTCTATAGCTTTGACATCATGCAAATGACAGCAATGATGCTCTGCCTTGCTCTGATTATGCGTTCTATTGTGCATGAGGAGGGTCTATAGTTATGGCTTCTCTTGCAAAAAGTGGAGCAATCTCCTCTGTTTTTGTGATGTACGGGGCTGGAGCTGCATTTGTTGCAACTCTTATTGTTTCGAATACGTTAGGCACCTCTGGTGCTGGAGATTTTTTCCAGGTCATGGCGCTTTTTGCGATTGGAACATCGCTATCAGTGTTTGGCTCCGATACGGGTCTAGTCCGCACTGTTTCAGCACAAAAAGCGACAGGCCGATATTCAGCGATTAAGTCTCTTATTCGTTTTGCAGCTATGCCTTCGATAGGAATTTGTCTCAGCATTAGCTCTCTAACGATTGGCTATGCGTGGCTGATGCCTGGGCTTTCTGGGTCTTACCGAATGATGCTCAGCGTTACCGCAGCTTTTCTGCTCTGCGCAACCTTTATGACGATCTGTTTTGGGGTGTTACGAGGCCTAGGCAAGGTAGTTCTTTTCACCGCCTTGCAGAATGTTCTACTTCCAACACTACGCATTATTGCGGTCTTCCTTGTTGTGACGGTAGCAGGTAATGCACTTGCATTGGCGTTCTCTTGGGTTATTCCTGTGGTCATTGTTGCTGTGGTTGCATTTTTTGCAGTGCGAGGTTCGCTACCTACAGAAGAAGATTCACTTGTTGAGAATCCTCTACCAGCAGAAACCTCTCGTTCTTTCTGGAGTTTTAGCTCCGCCCGTGGAGTTTCTGCTGTTGTTGAGTCCGTCCTTGAATGGATTGACGTTCTATGTGTAGCAGCTTTTGTTGGGGTTGGTGCTTCTGGTATTTATGGTGCGGTTAATCGTATGGTGCGTGTTGGCGTCATGGTCGAACACACTGGTCGTATTGTGACAGGGCCTTCTATTAGCGCGGCTTTAGCCGTCAACGATTACCCACGTGCACAAGAAATTTTTCTTGGGAATACCCGCGCGCTGATTGCTTTAAGCTGGCCTTTTTACCTCACCTTGGCATTCTTTGGCCCTCTCTTATTAGAAATTTTTGGTCACGGTTTTTCCTCTGGCGCTGGTGTCCTCTGGGTTATTTGCCCAGCAATGATGGTGGCTATCGCGGCAGGAGGAGTTCAGTCTGTCCTTTTGATGAGTGGGAAGAGCCGCTGGCAACTTTATAATAAGCTTTCCTCGCTTGCGGTGTCGCTTCTGCTCAACTTCACTCTTGTTCCGATGTGGGGCTTATACGGTGCGGTCGTTGCATGGTCGGCAGCCATTTTAGTTGATACTTTTCTTGCTTCGTATGAAGTCTTTTTCCTCGTTGGTATTCGCAGTTCTTTGTCACAGCTTTTACCGGTGATGGGCATTGCCGGAGGTATTCCCACGGTCATCGCTCTCATAGTAGTCCTTTGGATGGGAGTTACGTGGTGGGCTCTATTGCTGTATCTCTGTGTAGCGATAGCGCTCTACTGCGCAGCTATTTTAGTGTTCAAGAAATCTATGGGATTAGAAAAACTTTTTAACAAACGTCCGCAACAAACTCGTGTTGGTAAACACTTTGCCACTCAGAAAGAGGTTTAGAAACTCATGGCTAGAAATACTTCTCGTCGAACAGTTGTCGATTCACCCCGAGCTAACGCCCGCACAATCCGTACAGTCTCATTATCAGCACAGCTGAAAAAGATGGTACGTCATCCGATGGTTATCGGTGTAACGGTTCTCGTATGTGTCTTTATTGCAGGAGTATATGCGCTCGTTGCAACACCCAAATATGAGGCTTCGGCAACTGTCTTAGTTAATCCTCTATCCACGAATCCCAGCTCTTCAAGTCACAGTAATGTTTCTATCAATACAGAAGCTTCAGTTGCAAGCTCTCGTGAAGTAGCAGAGGCCGCTGCAAAGTCTTTAAGCTCTTCACACGACGATTTAGTTTCTGAGCTACGTCAATCTATTGAAGTTTCTGCGCACTCTGGCACATCTATTTTTGATGTCAAAGCAACAGCTTCTTCTGCACAAGATGCAGCAGAATATGCAAATGCTATCGCACAGGCATATCTTGCAGTACGCTCTGATGCGTTACAAGATTCTGTTAACACGGTTGCTGCCGGAATTGAAAAACAAATCAATGCTCTTGGCAAAAATGGTAATGATGCCGCACGCACTGCTTTAGAAGAGCGTCTAGCGCAAGTACGCATTACTGACACTAACGCTGGTCGTATTATTACTTCAGCAAAAGTTCCTCAGGAACCTACGAATCTAGGGTTCATCAAATGCATCTTTGTTGGCGTCATCTCCGGTCTTCTATTAGGTGCCATCATTGCATGGGTGCTGGATTCTCGTGCACGCACGGTGAACTATCGTGACCGTGCAGAAGATATTTTGGGAGAAGAAGTCTTCATGATTCGCGATACCCAAGATATCGAAGATACTCGCCGTGCATTCCGTTCTATCGGTGTCATCAACGGTAACTTCCATAAAGCTCATATTGCTGGTGCAGTTCTATACTCCTCAGTTCCACGTGCCTCTGACGATTTTGCCGCAACATTACGTCAAGCTTATGCGGATAAAGGACTAACGTTCGTTGACTCCCCTGCTTCTGTTCTTTCACAGAAGAAGCTATCCCCTTCAGATACTCCGAATATCTTAGTCACAGATCGTGGAACAGAACTTTCAGAAGTACTTTCTGCAGCAGATGTGCTGGGTGCTTGTGTTGTAGTACTTACTCCTGAGACTTCAGTGAACGATTTGGAAGAGTTCGTCAACGTTGCTGAACACATCGCAGATGCACATTTCTTATATGTCTTCTTGACCTCCTAATTTTTCCGTCCATTTGTAAGGATTGACCATGAAAGTACTACTTGTAGCGAGCGCTGGAGGGCATTTAGCACAGCTGATTGCTCTGGATAAGTTCTGGAAAGAACATGAGCGTACTTGGGCAACTTTTGAGTTGCCTGAGGTCAAAGCTGCTCTTGAGGGAGAAACGATTGATTGGGTGTATTTTCCAACGACTCGTAATATCCCTAACGCTATTCGTAATCTAAAAGTTGCGTGGAAGACTTTGCGACGGGAAAAACCTGATGTGGTAATTAGCACGGGTGCTGCAGTGTCAGTATCGTTTTTTGCGGTTGCAAAACTTCTGAAAATACGCACTGTTTTTATTGAAGCGTATGACCGTATTACTATGCCAACGATGAGTGCGCGTTTATGTTATCCCATGAGCGATTTATTTGTAGTCCAGTGGGAAGAACAGCAGAAGGCTTTTCCAGAGTCGGTTAATATCGGGGCAATTATGTAGATGTGATGCCCGTTAGCAATATGTTTTCACCATTTTTATTTATTCCGTTTGTGAAAAGAGAGATACATGAGCGATTCTCAGAACATGGGTACTGTCTCACCTCAACAGCCCGATTCTGTTGTTGAGGTATCGGCTGAGTTAAATAATCAGCCGTTAAGCTATGACATCGTGGTGTCTTTAGGTACGGATTATCACAAGTTTGACCGGCTTGTTGAGTGGATTGAGTCGTATCTTCTTAGCCACCCAACGGTTACTTGTCTATGTCAGCATGGGTTTACCGAGGGCACCGAGCATGCGACTAAGAACGTTGATAGGATGCCTCGCTCCGAGCTGTTAAAGATTTATGAGGCAGCTAAAGTGGTTGTCGTTCAGGGAGGCCCTGGGTCTATTCTTGATGCGCGTGAGGTTGGCGTTATTCCTATTGCGGTACCACGCCTTGCGGAGTTTGATGAGGTGGTCGATAATCATCAGGTTCAGTTCTCACAGGTCATGGAAGATAATGGGGAGGCTTTTATTGCTACAGACGCAGGCGATCTTGCGCAGAAGATTGATGATGCGTTAACTCACCCTCAGAAGTATCTTGGGTCCCGTCGTGTCCCTGGTGCGGATAAGGCCTCAGAGAACCTTTCTGCAGAGTTAGGTTCGTTGAGTCAGGGACAAGCTTCCCATGATATCCGTAAATTTGTTCGCCGTTGGAGACAGGTACTCCGCGGTATTATCCAGCCCTAGCGTATGAGGGCATCATCATTCTTTTTATAGCGAAAACTGGTGAACGTAACCGTGCTGGGAGGAACTTTTCGGTTAGTTTTATAGTAAGAGTTTTTATGATGCTACGGTCGTTATAAGAATATCTTTTTTCAATTCGCTCTTTTGGGAAGGACAGCTCATGGCAATTCAAGAAACAACTACGGTTAATGCCCCTATCGACCGAGTGATTGAGGCGTATGCTTCTGAAGATTTTGCACGTTTTGTGTGTGAAAAAATGGGTATTGGTTTTGAAGGCCTCGAAGTTTCGGGCGATACCTCAGGCGCATTTTCTGCAGTGAGCAAACGTTCTGTTGCGGCTGACCGTGTTCCTGATATTGCTCAGAAGTTCGTTTCTAAGGGACTTCAGATGACGCAGTCTGATACTGTTTCTGCTCCCAGTGCAGACGGTAGCCGTACGATTAGTTCTGATATTAAAGTTTCGGGTATGCCTGTTTCTGCACGTGCAACACAGAAGCTCACGGCCTCAGCAGATAAGACCGTTATTGAGGTATCGGGTCAAGTATCTTGTTCAATTCCTCTTGTGGGGAAGAAAATTGCTGTTGCAGCGGAGCCTTATGTGGGTAAGGTTCTTTCCAAGCTTGGTTCTCTTGTCGAGCAGTGGGTTGCTCAAAACTAAGGTATCTCTGAGTGATTTTATAATTCAGTATTAAATATTGTGGGGGCTAAGAACCTAGGTTCTTAGCCCCCACAGTATTTAAAACGTCTTTTCTGTGTTGAGCAGTTAGTTACGTGGTTCTGCTTCCATCAGTTTGTCGAGAACTTGGCGGAGTTTTGTTGATGAGGTATGAGCAGTGTAGGGGAAGTACACAACGTCAACGCCGACTTGAGCGAAGCGTTGTTCTAGGTCAATACCACGTGGAGTGCCTTTCCAGTCATCGCCTTTGAAGAACGTGTTATATCGTACGTCTTTCCAAGTCTCTAGTTTGTCTTCAAGGACTTCGGCATGAACGCGGTCGACAAAATCGATATGAGAGACAATTTCCATACGTTCGGCTAAAGGTATGACGGGCTTCCGGCCTTTAGTAATTTCTAGAATTTCATCTGATACAACTCCTGCGATCAAGTAATCACAGTGTTTTTTAGCTTCTCTGAGGATGTTTAAATGTCCTACATGGAAAAGATCAAATGCGCCAGCAGCATACCCGATGTTCATAAATCCCCTAATACTCTTGTCATGGATGTTTTGACTTTTCAAGAGTACGTCAGGCACGCAAAGAAACGCCTATTATTCTTAGGCATAGTTTTAGGGACAACAGCCCACAAAACTAATCTTTTATGCGTTGGCTAGCCAAAACTGTGCGGTTAGGGTAGCTGCCTTATACCGAATTCAAAAGGAGCTTCTTATATTGTCTACGATTGAGCTTCTTTTGCCGCTTCTTCAGCAGCAACCCACGAAAGCATCGCGCATTTAACACGTGCTACAAAACGAGAAACACCGGCAAAAGCTGCGGCGTCCCCTAAGATTTCTTCATCTGGTTCGATGGTTCCACGAGAACGTAGTAGTTGACGGAATTGTTCCACCATCTCGTTAAACTCTTCAAGGCTCAGCCCTTGAGCCATCTCAGATAGCACCGAAGCTGAAGCCATAGAAATAGAGCAACCATCACCTTCCCAAGAGATGTTCTCAATACGCTGTTTATCCTCGCTTAGACGAACACGTAAGTTAATCTCGTCCCCACAGGTAGGGTTATATTGATGGTTATCGGCGCTAGGGTGACCGTGGGTTTCGGTAAGCCCCTCCCCTAAACGTTGTTTAGAGTGGTCAAGAATAATTTGCTGGTATAGAGAATCTAATGAACTCATAAAGTTGTCTTTCTACGCGAAAATTTTAGTACCCAAAGTAGCTACGAACCTGCGCAAGCTCTTCAAGAAAAATATCAATGTCTTCAGTTGTATTGTAAAGATAACTTGATGCGCGGGTAGAAGCGGTAAGACCTAAAGCACGATGTAGCGGTTGAGCGCAATGATGGCCAACTCGTACCGCGATACCTTGCATATCAAGTAGCTGTCCAACATCGTGGGGGTGTACTCCTTCCACATGAAAAGCAACTAGCCCTGCACGTGGCTGCCCAGGTTCTGGGCCTAAAGCACGTACGCCGTCAAGATGATGTATTCCGTTGATGAGCCGTTGCCCTAGTTCATGCTCCCATGCATGAATTTGATCCATCCCAATATTTTGAAGGTAACGCACAGCCTCAGCTAGAGCAATAGCTTGAGAAATTTTTTGAGTGCCTGCTTCAAATTTAGTAGGGGCCTCCATAAACTCAGCTTCGGTCATCGTGACTTTTGTAATCATCGAACCGCCGGTCAAGAAAGGAGGCATCGCAGCAAGAAGTTCTGCTTTTGCATAAAGAACTCCAATGCCAGTGGGGGCGAGCATCTTATGCCCAGAAAATGCCGCAAAATCAACATCCAGTTCGTGAAAGTTTACTGGCATATGCGGAACAGATTGACAAGCATCAAGAACAACGAAAGCGCCCACCTGACGTGCTAAAGACACCAAAGTTTCTACCGGATTAATGCACCCAAGAACGTTAGAAACATGCGTAAAAGACAGCACTTTTGTTTTGTCTGTGATGAGACGTTCGGCTTCTTCTAGGTTGAGCGTTCCGTCTGTGTTAAGCGGTATCCAACGTAGCGTTGCCCCTGTCTTTTGGGCAAGTATCTGCCATGGAATTAAGTTTGCGTGGTGTTCTTGTTCGGTAAGAACAATTTCATCGCCTTCAGACAGTGCAAAAGGTTGTGAAGCGGGGGCACCGATACCAGCTGAAGCATTCGCAAAAGAATATGTGATGAGGTTTAACGCCTCTGTAGCATTCGCTGTCCATACTATTTCGTTCTCTTGTGCACCAACAAAACTTGCAACAACCGTACGCGCCTGTTCAAAAAGTTCTGTCGATTCCACCGCAAGAGTATGTGCCCCACGGTGAACAGCAGAATTTGCCTGCTGGTAAAAAGATTGTTCACTCTGTATCACCTGATAAGGGTTCTGGCTTGTAGCGCCAGAGTCCAAATACACAAGCCTTTTCCCATTAACCTCGGTGTTGAGAAGAGGAAAGTCCTCGCGTAACTGTTGCACTGTCTGATTGTTCAAAACAGTTCCTGAAGCTAAGGCGTAAGGGTGCGTCACGAGTTTTCTCCTCTAGGGGTCTGCTGGCAGATAGTCGATATAGCGATGATGCTCCGTGTAGCACATCATAACACCATGTTTTGATAGCGTGTTCTTCAGTGACAAAATGATGCTCAACGTACAGTCAGAAACCGCACCTTATCACCGTGTAAAAACTGCGTATACAGTAATTTTAGGAAGATGCCGGTACAGTATGAAACTTCTGCTGTGCAGCAACAAGACCGTCTGATAACAGCATATGTACCGCCTGCGCTGACTGATCAATAAGAAACGGCAAGGATTGCACTTCACTTGAACTAAAAGGTTTAAGAACAAAATCCGAGACACTCATCCGCCCAGGAGGACGCCCGATACCGGTACGTACACGGTAATAATCTTTAGTACCTAACACTTTGGTAATATCTCGTAATCCGTTATGCCCACCTTCGCCACCACCGCGTTTGAGCTTTATGGTGTCAAACGGAATATCTAGTTCATCGTGAACCACCACAACATTTTCTGCAGATACCCCATAAAATTGTGAAAGCTGACCTACAGGCCCACCAGAAACGTTCATATACGTCAAAGGTTTAGCAAGAATAGCACGTGGACCACCAATACCTAGCCGTCCTTCAAGAACCATTGCCCGCGCTTTACTATGGCGTTTGAAATTTCCGCCTACGCTCTGAGCAAGCTCATCAAGGACCATCTGCCCGATATTATGACGGGTACGTTCGTATTCTGCTCCAGGGTTGCCTAGTCCAACAACCAGCCATACGTCACTCATAATTTTCCTCTAATTTATTATTTCGCGAATCTTCGCCAACAGATCAGTCATAAACAACGACGACCCGCACACCATCATAGTATGCGGGTCGTCGTCACCTTCATCAGTTCAGAAGGTGAAAAAGATTATTCTGCGTCTTCAGCAGGTGCTTCTTCGGCAGCTTCTTCTGCAGTCTCAGGCTCAGGAACGTCGAGTTCTTCAGGCTCAGAAACGTTAACAACAAGCAATTCAGCATCTGCAACGAGAGTTACATCAGCAGGAAGCTTGATATCGCCGGCAAGAACGTGGTTTCCTGCTTCACGGCCTTCAATATCAACGATGATAGCGTCAGGAGACTTCAAAGCGTCTGCCTCAACCAAAAGAACAGTTTCTTCGAGGTTAGCAACAGCGCCCTGTGCAACTTCGCCTTCAACCTGTACAGGAACCTCGATTTCGACGCGCTCGCCGCGCTTAACGATGAGAAGGTCCATGTGCTGAAGTTCAGGACGAATGGGGTGACGCTGGATGTCTTTAATCATGGCAAGAACTTCTTCGCCTTCAATGTCAAGGGCAAGAATAGCGTTTGCTTGACGTGCAGCAAGAGTAGTTGCGTGACCAGGAAGAACAACGTGCTTGGGATCTTCACCGTGACCGTAGATTACACCAGGGATGTCGCCTGCCATACGGATACGACGTGCGTATCCTTTGCCGAAGCCTTCGCGAAGAGTTGCGGAAATTTTGATGGTATCTGACATAAGAGATACTCCTTTCAACTGGATTTATTGCGCCATACAGTGTACTGACGCCAGAATATGATTCCAGTTCAGCCACCGTCGGGTTCGGACCTACCTGCATAATATTCTGCAGATATTCCACCGCCTTGGCTTTTAGGTGATGATGCTTCTTATATCTAAGAGACAACCGTTCAATTATGCCTGATTAATAGTATTCAAGCAAGGGGAGGTTTGGGGTATCTGAAGTCACAAATACCCCAAACGTCTGTTTTTAGTCCTGTAAACCGTCAAGATACTTTGTGAGCGCTTCTTGATGGTCGCGAGGAGTAAACCCAGTAGCAATGATTTTTGACAGGTCCATTGCAGAGTTCATAGGACGTGGTGAGTAGTTCTCAGCTTCTGCAAAGTATTCTGCAGTGGTTGTTTCACTCACGCGTTGAGGATCATGTCCACATGCTTCATACACATTTTGAGCTAGTTGCGCCCAGCTGATAACTTCGCCGGTGTTCGACACATGATAAGTACCGTAAGGCGCTTTTGTCTCGAGTAGATGTAATAATGCTCCAGCAAGGTCTTCGGTAAAAGTTGGTCTACCATACTGGTCTGCAACAACGGCAGGGTCTATTCCACGTTCTGCAAGTGAACGCATGGTGAGCACAAAGTTTTTACCTTCACCGATGACCCAACTTGTTCGCACCAAATAATGTGCTTTAAGAGCGTTAACTGCGCATTCTCCAGCAGCTTTGGATTGTCCATATACACCCAACGGCGCTACTGGCGCATCTTCAGAGTATTCTTCGGGACGTTCTAAACTGCCATCGAAAACGTAGTCAGTTGAGACGTGCACCAACGGAATGTTTGCTTCACGAGCAATCTGAGCTAGTGCGCTCACTCCAGTCGCGTTAACAGCCCATGCATCAGTACGGCCTTGACCGACCTGTGCGTTATCAACAGCAGTGTAGGCTGAAGCATTAATGATGGCTCGCAACGAACGCCAACGATATGCTGCTTCCCATTGTGCTGGGGCAGACATATCTATTTCTTCACGAGTTGCTGCGATATACGGGATATGACGTTCGGTAAGCTGTCGCACAAGCTCTTTACCAAGCTGTCCTTGTGCTCCAACCACAAGAATAGGAGCTTCTTGGACAGGCTCTACAGCGTCTAAGCGTGGATGATTTTTGTCTTTATCGGAAAGTTCTGCCTGTTCGAGAGGAATAGGCCAATTGATAGCAACAGTTTCATCGGCGAGGTTCAAGAAAGAGTATTCATCTTGAGCTTGAGCAGACCAGTGGTCGTTGACTACGTAGGTGTAGGCGGTGTTGTCTTCGAGTGTTTGGAAAGAGTTTCCGACACCACGAGGAACAAACACCGCTTTATCGGGTCCAAGTTCAACGGTTACGACTTTTCCGAAAGATTCTCCAGCCCGTAAATCTACCCATGCACCAAAGATTTTTCCGGTAGCTACTGAAACAAACTTATCCCATGGCTCAGCGTGAATACCGCGGGTTGTTCCGATACTTGCGTTAAAGGAGATGTTGTTTTGTACGGGACCGAAATCAGGTAGTCCAAGTGCCACCATTTTTTCGCGTTGCCAGTTTTCTTTAAACCAGCCTCGATTATCTCCGTGAACAGGAAGATCAATAATAAGTAACCCTGGGATGTCGGTGGCATGCACGGCAAGATCATGAGTCATCTTTTATTGACCTGCTTTCGCGTATTTTGCTTCAACTTCAGCTTTGAGAGGTTCCCACCAGTCTCGGTTTTCTTCATACCAACGGATGGTGTCGGCAAGTCCTGATTCAAAATCTGTGAAGCGAGGTTCCCAGCCAAGTTCTTCACGCAAACGAGTGCCGTCGATAGCGTAACGTAAATCGTGTCCTGGACGGTCGACCACATGTTCGAATGCATCTTCTGCTTTACCCATCAGACGCAAAATAGTGCGTAGTACGGTGATGTTATTTTCTTCGCCGTTGGCTCCAATGAGATAGGTTTCCCCAATTTTTCCCTTGTTGAGGATAGTGAGCACGGCAGAGGAATGGTCTGAGGCATGAATCCAGTCGCGCACGTTCAGACCTTCTCCGTAGAGCTTTGGTTTGATTCCGGAGAGAATGTTGGTGATTTGTCGCGGAATGAATTTTTCGATGTGCTGATAGGGACCGTAGTTATTGGAGCAGTTAGAGATAGTTGCTTCAATACCGAAGGATCGAACCCACGCGCGTACCAATAAGTCAGATCCTGCTTTTGTTGAAGAATATGGAGAAGAAGGGTTATAGGGGGTACGTTCTGTAAATTTTTGAGGGTCATCAAGCTCGAGGTCACCGAACACTTCGTCAGTAGAAATATGGTGGTAACGGGTCTTGTGCTCACGTACCGCTTCAAGAAGAGTATATGTACCAATGAGGTTGGTATGAATGAATGGTGAGGGATCATTCAACGAGTTATCGTTGTGTGATTCTGCCGCATAATGAACGACAGCATCTGCCTGTTGTACGAGTGGATCTACCACGTCACGGTCTGCGATATCACCTTTGACAAGTTCAAAACGTGAAGAGTCTAGACCTGCCAAAGATTTTTCATTAGCCGCGTAGCTCATAATATCGAGCACAGTTACGTGGTGGTTAGTGTTCTCTAAAAGGTGGTGTACGAAATTTGAACCGATAAAGCCGGCTCCGCCGGTGACAAGAATTTTTCCCATAGTTACATGGTACGGGAAGTATTATTTGTAGCGTTTACACAAATAACAAATATTTCATTGATTTTCATGACACAATAAATCCTATGAAGGGAATTATTTTAGCGGGGGGAACCGGTAGTCGACTCCACCCCATCACACTCGGCATCAGTAAGCAGCTCACTCCTGTTTACGATAAACCAATGATTTATTATCCGCTCTCAACTTTAATGTTGGCGGGTATTCAAGATATCCTCATTATTACAACACCAGAAGATAGTGAACAATTCCAGCGTCTACTTGGGGACGGATCGCAGTTTGGAGTTTCATTCACCTATAAAGTGCAGCCCTCCCCCGATGGTCTAGCTCAGGCATTCCTCCTAGGAGAAGAGCACATCGGCAACGATAGTGTGGCACTGGTACTCGGCGACAATATCTTCTACGGGCCGGGTCTAGGCAATCAGCTCCGTAAATATAGCAATATCGAAGGAGCCGCGGTATTTGGTTACCGTGTTGCAGACCCTAGAGCGTATGGTGTCGTCGAATTTGACGATGATTTCAAAGCACTCTCGATTGAAGAGAAACCAGAGCATCCAAAGAGCGATTATGCAATTCCGGGATTATATTTTTACGATAATCACGTTGTTGAATACGCTAAAGGCATTAAGCCCTCTGCCCGTGGAGAATTAGAAATTACTGATTTGAACAGGGTCTACCTTGAACAAGGAAAACTCCAAGTAGAAGTACTTCCTCGAGGAACGGCTTGGCTAGATACCGGAACATTCGACTCTTTGGCAGATGCGACAAGCTTTATTCGCACTGTTCAGGCACGTCAAGGTCTATCCATCGGCTGCCCTGAAGAAATTGCTTGGCGTATGGGATACCTCGATAATGAGCAGTTAGCTCGACGAGCTCAGCCCTTAGTAAAGAGTGGATACGGGCAGTACCTTCTTAATCTTCTGAAATAGTTTTCAAGTACTTACGTCATCACACTTTTGTCCGCCTCGTGAAAGCAATTACTTTGAGAGTTTTCTATCACTCACTCGGGTAGATAAAGTGACCAGTGTTAGAATGACGGAGACTTATAACTATCTTTATCACCACAATCATTCCGCCTTTTGAAGGTTTTACAACATGACAATTCTTGATTTTGCGCGTCTACTCCGGGTTAATTTAAAACTCTTGGTTATTGGCGCACTCATCGGAGCCCTCTTAGGGCTGGGGTATTCACTCCTCCAACCTAAAATCTATGCTTCTTCTGCCACCGGTTATGTAACCGTTGGCCAGTCTGAAGGTATCGGCGATGTAATTTCCGGTAGTTCAGCAGCAAAAGATAAGGCACGTTCTTATCTAGCATTGGTATCTTCTGGACCTGTTGCAAAGCAGATTCTTGCAGAAAACCCTGACCTAAAACTCTCTGAAGGTCAGATTCGTGGAAGCTTACAAGCTTCTCTCGAAGGCGAATCTGCTCTTATCCGAGTTCGCGCAACAGCAACCAGCCCTGAAAGTGCGCAAGCATTAGCAAACTCTTCCCTAGAAGCAACAGCAAAAGTAGTCAATGAATTAGAAGGGTCAACCACCGTACGCGTTGTCCCTCTTGACGATGCAACACTTCCTGGTGCTCCCATCAGCCCCGACACCAAAAAGAATGTCGGTATTGCGGCACTAGTTGGTTTGGTTATTGTTTTTGCCATTATTTTCCTACGCCGTGCTCTAGACGTTAAAGTTCGTACTCGTAATGACGTCATTAAAGCCACTGAATCCGGCATTTTGGGTATGCTTCCAGAAACTGAGAGTCTTTCTGAAGATCAGGTTACAACGAACAAAGACGACCATGCTTCTCAAGAAGCGATTCGTCAGCTACGTACGAACCTCCGCTTCGTTAACGTTGATAAACCACCTCGTTCTATTATTGTGACTTCTTCTGAACCGGGTGAAGGTAAATCCACCGTAGCTACTTCTCTGGCGCGTTCTTTGGCTGAGTCGGGTGAGCCAACCATCATCATCGATGCTGACTTGCGTCGTCCAACCATCGCGAAGAAGTTTAAACTCGATTCTAAAGTCGGTTTGAGCCAGGTTCTTGCCGGCCAGATTAATCTGACGGAAGCCACCCGCCCGTATCATGGTAGCCCCAACCTTCATGTCTTACCGGCAGGACATACTCCTCCTAATCCTTCTGAACTTCTTGGGTCAGATAAAATGAGCAAGCTCATTGAGGATCTTACGAAAGAGTTTAAGGTTATCGTTGACGTTCCTCCACTTCTTCCCGTTACCGATGCTTCTCTCTTAGCCCCATCAGTAGATGGCGTGCTTCTTGTTGCAACGGTTGGAAAAACCCGTAAGGAACATCTTGAAGAGTCCTCTAAGATGCTTAAAAAAGTGGGAGCTAACCTCTTAGGTGCGGTTATTAACCGTACCCCGCTCAACGGTCTAGGTAATTCTTACTATGGCTTTGGCTACGCAGGAACCTATGGCGGGTATACTTCCTACTACGGTTCTGATAAAGAGAAAACCAAAAAGTCAAAAACCAAACGTAAAAAATAGCGCAGAGCTATAAGGGGTGGTGTGGTACATCGTAGATACCACACCACCCCTTCGTTTTTGAGGTAAGAACTTTCTACCCCACCTAGCAAGAGTTTTAGGGATACAATAGTGTCAATGCATAGATTTAGGGGATATCAATTTTGAGCAATGACTTTCAGAGTAATAGTTCGACGATAGAGCAACAGGTTTCTTTACCTGTGCGTATTCGCTTATCTCATGCTTATTTTCAGCATCTAGCTGATCTCAACGGTATCGATATCCTACATATTAAAGGTTATGCTTTCGAACGAGAAGCTTACCGCCCCGGTAGAACGAGCACTGACGTTGATGTGTTGGTGCGACCTGCGCATGTAGAACGTTTTATCTATATTTTGAATCAGGCGGGATGGCAGACCCTAGCTCGTTTTGAAACAGGTTCCATTTTCGAACATGCACAAACTCTTTATCACCCATCGTGGGGGTTAACAGATATTCACCGTTATTTCCCAGGCCTTGGATATGAGAACCCTACACGAGCTTTTGACCAGTTATGGGAAAAGCGTCGTGTGAAAGAAATAGCGCATTACCCATGCGTTGTCCCCTCTCTGATTGATATGCAGCTTATTGTTGTTCTACATGGTGCACGAGCTTCTGCAAAAGTTAAACCTGATATAACATTCCTAGATTCTTCTCTTGACGCTTCCGATTGGGATGCATTACGTGACCGAGCAAAAGAATTAGATTCTTTATTAGCTTTTGATACTGCGCTAGGAAATATTGAAGCGCATAAAGATAACCGCCACTATCTCCTATGGAAGTCTGTTTCTGAGGATTCAACACCAGCTCTTCAGTGGACTGCTCGTCTACGACGCGCTCGAACGTTCGGTGATAAGTGGAGGGTTATCAAGTCTATCGTTACAGTTAACGAAGATCATCTAGCGATGACGTTAGGTAGAAAACCAACGCGCCAAGAACTTCGAGAAAAGTTTTTTGAACGTTTTACAGTTATCAGGAGAAAACGATGAGCACCCCACGATATACTCATTCTCCTTCTTGCGCTTTTGTTCTTAACCATGAGGTTGAAACACATCAAGACTTCTACGCAGTCTATCTTGCTGATTTACGAACTTCAGAAATTATGATTCTTGAAGGTTCTAGCGCAGCAATCTGGATACTTTTAGAAGAGCCCATGACCTTAGAAGAATTAATGAAGGACATGAGTGAAATCTATCAAGTACCTGTTGAAGATATTAAAGACGAAGTAGCCTCTTTTATCCAGTCTTTTGTTTCTAGAGGGTATCTCAAAGAAAACAGCTAGTAGAAAAGAGTGGTACGAGAGTTTCTCTCGTACCACTCTTTTGTCTCAATGCGTTCTTGAGGCGTCACAATGATTAGTTCTAGAGGGAGGCTAATTTCTGACGAAGTTGTCGAACGAATTGCTTTTCAGAGAACTTTTGAATATATTCACGAATTTGCTGAGCGTCCCATTGTTCGGGGTTAAAAGTGTCTACAGCATGATAAATATTTTCTTGGGTTGGTTTCTCAATAAAGGTTCCGTTCAAGTTCTCTTGAATAGTGTCTAGATAGCCGCCAGCTCGTAAAGCAATCGTAGGCTTTCCATAAGAGCCAGCCTCTAATGGTGTCAGCCCAAAATCTTCATAAGAGACCGCCAATAAAGCACGGCAATGAGCATAGGCCCCACTCAACTGCGCATCAGAAACATTATGAGCAAAACGGATATTATCTTTAGCTATTTTTTTCAGGTCCTGAGCCATAGGACCAGAACCGATAATAAGAAGTTTCTGACCTAATCGGTTAAATGCTTGCACGACGTCTGCCACGTTCTTATACGGCAGAAGACGAGAAACCACGAGAAAATAATCGCCGTTAGCCATAAATTCTTCTAAACCAGAGATAGGTTCGGTCACGTCTGTTGAGCTCGTAGAATACGGTGGGAAGATAATTTCAGAATCCTTCCCGTACACATCAAAAATACGCTGGCGAATTACTGTCGAGTTCCCAACATAAGGGCCCGCTTTCTGTGCAGCACGTTGATCCCAACGGATTAATGCAGGGCGAAGAACTTTCAATGCGGCACCAATTAATGGGTGAGTAGAATTCCCTAAATACTCATCGCTCAGGTATAGCCACCGTGCTGGTGAGTGGCAGTAGATGAGTGATTTCCCCGAGAAGTTAAAGCCATGCGCCCACCCGGTGCTGGAGACAAGAGTCTTCTGCGCTGGTACACGGAGAAAAGAACTTGCAATAGGCAAAACGGGTAAGGCCAAACGATGGTTCCGACGAAACACCCCTATTCTATTCAGAGGAGAGACAACAACCTTAGCATTTTTAAATTCTGGGTACGTGTTCTCAGGATCATATAACGTGGTATAGATTGTCGCTTCCGGAAAAGCTTTATGCATAGCAAGCACAACGCGTTCTGCCCCACCACGCTGTGTGAGGTAGTCATGAGCAATAGCGAACTCTTCTGTTATGGGTGCGGTGCGAGAGAATTTGCGAAGGAAGTTCTTGAGCTGGGGGAAAAGAACCATGGAGTTTAGAAGACCTTTCGGGCGCGTTGAGGATATGTAATTCCGGCATATCCAGCAGACTCTACAACAAGTGAAATAAGTTTTTCTGAGACTTTACGAGGAAGCCTATCAGCAACAGAATCAATAGCTGATCCAAAGATATTAATGGTTTTCTCAGTGGTTAGAGCGGCAACAGCTTTGACAGCAGTTCCCCACAAACCATGGAGTTTAATGTCCCCTAAAACTTCATCACCATGTTTATCAATAAAGATTGCCCGTGCAGCGCCAGAGTGTAAAGCTCTGGTTGCTCGTCCTGCAGTTGTTGTTGCCGCGATATAGTGACGAGATTCTAGCTCTGGCGCAAGAATAATGGTTGCTCCAGCTTGGTGGAGCATATACCCCATATCGACATCTTCCCAGCCGTAGAGCCGGTATCGCTCATCATATCCACCAACTTTTTCATACATACGACGAGTCAATGACGCATTCGCGTTCCAGAAGTTCCAACGTCTTTCAGGAGAAACTCTATAGGCATCTTCCCTAAATTTTACGTCACGGTGGTATCCATAAGCTCGCGCATAAGCATTATCAGGATACACATTGTGAACTAAACCAATCACTCCGGTCTCGCCATCACCTTGGTGTAGACGAATATGTTCTGCAATATAGTTTTCGCCCGGTTCGAGGTCGTCATCACAGCGAATGAGAATTTCTGCATCAGCCGCCTGATGCCCTGCATTAAGAGCTTTAGAACGACCACGGTTCTCAGGAAAAACAATAGCTTCGATATTGAGGATGCCACGCTGTTGGTAGGCCTTTACGACGCTCTCGGATCCGTCAATATCACCATCGCAGACAACAATGACTTGAAAATCTTTTTCTGTCTGCTGTTCTAGAGCATCTAAAGGATAATGAAGTTTAGACGCTCCTCCCCTCGTGGGGATAATAACTGCTGCTTTATACATTTAAAGGTGCTCTCTCATGAGTGAATTACGTACTCTTCTGACGCAAAGAGTCTAAAGGTTGTTAACAATATCTTTTGAGGAGTTCTTCCACACGGGCTTTTCCTGCTTCTGGAGAAAAGTATTCAAACCAACGCCAGTAGAGGTTTTCTACCGTATGTTGTAATTCTTCTGGACTTTGCAATAGCTCCTTACCCATACGACGAATCATCCTTGCCAAATCTGAAGCACAAGATTTTGAGTATACCCAAGGATAACCTTCACCAAGTATTTCAGGCAGTGCCCCCGCGTCAGAGATGATAAGGGGAACCTTAGCACTCATCGTTTCAGCCGCGACAAGGCCAAAAACCTCGTTACAGGTTGAAGGAACAACCAATATATCGATATTCTTCATCAAAGTTGATGGTTCAACCCATCCAAGAAGTTCGAGGTTCTGTCCTAATGCTGATAATGCATACTGTATTTTTTCCTGACTTCGTTTGTCGACAAAGTGAGGTTCACCAGCAAGTACTAATGAATAGTTTTCTTCAGGGAATTCTTGATTCAATTCTTGTATGGCATAAGCGAGGACATCTGTTCCTTTAATTTCAGATGGGCGACCAAGAAAACCTATTTTAATGTTTCTCGGTGAGCATGTTCTTCGTTCTAAAGGCATAGGTACTTCGTTAACCCAGTTATAGAACGTCTCGGTTCCAGATATCTGGTCACTTACAAAATTACTGGGGACTAGCGTAACTAGAGCTTTTCTTCGAGCAATGGGGACAAGATATTTCAGTTTTCCTTCGGGGAATTGGTGCAAGTGAACGATACGGTTGGGATGCCCTGCAGTAGCGAACGAGGGCACTAACCCGTTACACCACAATAAGCCTTCACGATGCTTTTTATCCCATGCACGAAGCTGAGCAATATAGTGTTTGCGTGTCGTTGCCGGTAATACGATGGTGTCAAATCCCTCATCTTGTGTAGCTTCAACCAACGCAGACGGTTCGGCAGGTCCGACAACGGTGACGTGGTGGCCCAAGCTTCGAGCAACGCGGGCAATATTCAGGAGCATGACTTCTCCCCCGCCGATATCGCCATTATTTGTGGCAATCGTTAGTTTTTTCATGCGTTTTTCCTCTGAGCTCCAAATTTTTCTAAAAGATAGTTTTTTACACGTCCACTAATTGTTGTCTCAACAAAACGATATAAGAATGATGCCCATAGTACTACGATAGCAAAAACAACTATTCGGTTAATCCATCCTGCCCCAAGATAAGGCGTTAACAAATATATAAGTATAAATCCCATAACATTATGATTTAGATATGCAGAATAAGATATCTTTCCCATGAAGTATATCGGACCTCTATCGAGGAAAGGACATGTCTGAAAATGCACGACAGTAAAAAATATAACGGTTACTATAAAGACTGAAACCCCATACGTTATATTATGTTGAATATACGCATTATAAGCAGCAATAAACATCAATAATGGCATATACCATTTAAATTTTCGATCATAACTATAGAAGAACATTATCATACCAAAAGAAAAGAGAGGAGCATGCTCTGCTAAAAATAACCATATAATCATTTTTGGTATACCAGTTGGTTTAATAAAAATATTACAAAGAATAAAACCTAAAATAGACCAAAAAATAGCAAATCCAATAATAAAGTTCTTATTTAACTTACCTTTATTCAGTACAAGGTAAGTTAACATCAGAATATAGAACTGCATCTCTGTTGCAAGAGTCCAGTACACCGTATCGACGTTGGGGACCATCAGGAAACGCTGAAACATCGTAATATTTACAACAGCATCTTTAATGGTAATAGCATGATTTTCAGCTCCTACTGCGAGCAGAAGAAAAGTAGACATTAAAAGTGCAACCCAGTAAGAGGGATATAGTCGAGAGAAACGGGATATAACAAAGTTCTTTGCAGTTTTCCCCCGAATAGCTGTTAACAAGATAACAAAACCACTAATCATAAAAAATAATTGAACGCCAAGAGCACCAAAAGAAAATTCATAAGGAGATTTAGGCTGAGATGGGAAAAACTCGTTATAAGGAGATCCAAAGTGTCCTATGATAACGCCAAGAATCGCTAGACCACGAAGCCCGTCTAAAGCATAGAAACGACCATTCTTATAGTCCTGAGGATTAAGATATTCAGGAGGTTTTTTATGCTTCATAAATTATCCTTGTATTTCTGCCTAATTTTATTCAATATCGTATTTAATGCCAACTACTCATCATAAGCCATTATTCAAAGAGTGATTCTCGTGCAGCTTTTCACTTAGAGAATCACTCTTTGATAGTTGAATTATAATGATTTATATTTTTGTTGTTCTTCTTGCTGTTGATAATATCCAATAGCATCTTTAGGCTTCAACAGGTAGGAAAGACCAAGACCGACCGCAATTGCCCAAGGAATAGTCAGAATAACCTCACCAAGACGCCAGCTACATATAGCAAGAAGAACGATAGCTGCCTCAGCAACGATAATACGTTCTTTACCTTTTTGATGTTGTTGTTTCCAGAAAACTGTGGCCAAAAGAGTAATGAGCAAAACCGCAAACATCCAAATCCACCCACCTTCAACGAAGAGAGTATAGAAAGAGTTATGAAATAACCATCTACGGTCACCGCCAGGCAAGAATACATACGCTTGGCCAAAACCTTGACCATGCCATGGTGTCTGAGCAACTTTTTCTAGCGTTGCTGCGTCAATACGTGCACGCAATAAATCACTACCATCACGGTTTGCAAAAACACCAGCGTGAGCGTAGTTTTCTGTCAGGTAGTCCACCGCCCATACGATAAATATAGCTAAGACAGATTTTGCGAAAAGACCAATTTTTTTGCCAAAGGTCAGCCATAAAAGTGCAAACATATACCCAGCAAGAGAGGTACGTGATCCGGTTTCCCAAAGTAAAACACTAAAGAGTATAAAAGCCAACAGTTTTTTCTTCTTATCATCGAGGTACGTAAAGAAGAGCAAACCAATAAAGGCGTACCAAAGTCCGGAAACGTTCTTATCACCAAGCCATCCGGTTAAAAATCCGGTATAGGCATCCGGCGCAATACCTGCATAATATGCCCCTGCATTGAATAACATGCCAGTAGCAATACCAAATACTAGTGACCGGGCGTCAATCCTTTTGTCACCGATAAAAAGTGCCAAAAAAATCACAATAGAAATACGGAAAGTTCTTCGTAAAGTCTCATCCACTGTCGAAATACCAACGACTACAGAGCTTATAGCCGTATAGGCAACTGCTAAGACAATGATAGCGATAAATAGATTAACCCTAGGATCGTCATAATGTGATTTACGTGTTGACGCATGGGCTACAAGAATAACAGATACAGCAGAACCTATAGGAATACCAAAGTACGTTACTCCCAAAGCAAAAATAAACAAGCCATAAATGAAATCCGACATGACAATGCTGCCAACACTCTCTTTGAGATGTTTTGCTTCGGCAGTAAGAGCACCGTTCATACGTTCAGAGAGGGAAGCTGCACTCATGAGGAACTCACTTTCTGATAGATGTTCACGATATTAGCTGTCATTTCTTCTGCACTAACCCACTGCTGTTGAGAGGGTTTTTCAGTGTGTGCTTTTTGAGTAAGTTTTTGGGCAACAAGCTTGATGACGTCTTCACGGTTATCTTTAGTAATAGCAGGAACAAGATCTTCAGCGACAACAATCTCGCTGTTTCCGCCAACATCGGTGGCGATAGTTTTCATTCCAGCAATATGAGCATCAATGAGTGTATATGAAAGATTTTCCCATACTGATAGCTGAACTAGAATATCGTGTTCTGCCATGGCTTGGACAGAATCCACGAACCCTGGGAAATGGACTTTCGTCTCAATTCCAAGGATTCGTGCCTGATCTTCTAATACCTCACGTAATGGGCCGCCACCAGCAATAGTTAAATAAGCGTCAGGGTTATGTTCAGAAAAATGAGCAAACGCTTCAAGCAGTACGTCAAGACCTTTCTCTGGAGAAAGACGAGAAAGAGAAAGCACTTTTATATTTTGAGATATTCGCTCCGTACGATAGCTTTCTAACTGCTTCAAAAGATCAGTACCGTGAACACCGTTCAGAACGACGTTCACACTAGACGCACCCCATTTACGGCGCATCTGTTCAGCCGTCGAACGGGACACCGCAATCGCAGCATCTGTACCAGCCAAGCGAACACGATGGATTCCTGCCATTAAACGAGAGCGCCACGAGCTCCCATGATATACCTCATCGTTACCAGCAATACCATGCTCGGTTGTCACTAAAGACGGTACACGAACGCTTTTCTTCACCAAAGATTGCAATTTAAGACTCTGAATCACAGCACATGCCACAACATCAGAGTATGCAAGATGTGAGTGAAGGATACGAGGCTGAACCTGTTTTATTGCTGCTAACAAAGATTTAAAAGAGGTAGCAAAACCGTAGTCAGGTCCATACTGTGCGGTAATAACCTCAGTTCCTTGCTTTTGAAGCTGACGGGTGAGTTCACCTTCAGGTGCGAGGACAATCAGCTGATAGCCGGGTAGCCCGGCACGTGCAGAATCTACAACGTGCCGGGCTACTCCACCAAATTCAGGAACCGGAATTGCCCAGAGAGCAACCGGCAACTGGGATGTGTCTTTTAGAGCCACTTTTCAAGCCGATCTAGAGCGGTAAAGAATCCTTCACCGTTGTTGATATGGCCCTGCCAAATTTCTGGAATAAAGGACGACTGAGGAGTCAGCTCACGAAGCTGTTTACCGAGAGCTGCCCAGTCAACATCACCTTCACCCACTTGAACGCCTTCACCGTCGACACCTTTGCCATCTACCAAATGCAAATGGATAGAGCGTGGTGCCAAAAGCTCTACCGCTTCAGATAGCGGAATCTTCAAGAAGTTTGCAGCCAACATGGTGTGTGAGATATCGAGGCATAGCGCAGTGTTATACGTATCTGAGAACTCTGCGGTGTCTTGAGGGTCAAGGAAGAGGTTATGGTATTGCTGACCGCCCATCAACCAAGGATAAGGCGGCAGAGTTTGCGCCGCGATACGAACACCAGAAGTATCTAGTTTGCCAAGAGCCTCACCAATACGCTCATACTTATCAGCACGTGCAGAAGCAGGAATATGTCCATCTTTGGTGAAACCACCCATGGTCACGACCATGACAGGGTCATCATCTACGGTGAAGTAACGGGTAAGGTCACGAGTAATGTCGATGGTGCGTTGAACCTCAGCGATGGAACGCTCCCAAATATCTTGATCACGGGAGGCGAGGTCTACTAAGAAATCACCAGCAAAGAGGTCTGGCAGGTGAGTTGTAAAGCTCATGGGAAGCTTCTGGTCAAAGACATCGTCGATGTTGATTTCAAGGTCTTTATAAGAGAAATGGAACTCAAGAAAATCAGGCTTCGAGTCTTCGATGAGGGGCTTGTAGTCATGGTAACGAACAGGAAGACCCCAAGGACGGTCAAATGTGAAGTCTCGACGAGTTACAAGGTCATCTTTAAGATCCCCTTCAAAGAAGAAAGAGCCTGCTTCAACGTCACGTTGCATAGTACGTCCGACAAGTTGCGGCAAGCAGTTCGGCTGGAGACCACGGCCAGGAGATTTAACAGCAACGTCAGCTTCTGAAACAACCTCACCTTTGGCAATATCACGAGTTGCGACCAATGATTTTGCCAAGTTAACGCGGTTCATAAGCTCACCGGTAGAGACTTCACGAGGAGCTGCTGTTCCGATAGCTTCTTCTACTTCACGGATTTGAGTCACCATTGCAGTGAATTCTTCTGGAAGCAACGAGACGGTGTGGTCGTTGCCTTCAAGAGTTTTATCAATAGTGAAGTGCTTTTCAATAATTTTTGCTCCGCGTGCTACAGCAGCGACCGGAACGTGATACCCGCGTTCGTGTCCGGAGTAGCCGACGAGACACTGCCCAATTTCAGCAAGACGATCCATATATGCAAGGTTGACGTCTTTGAACGGTGCCGGGTACGCAGACTGGCATTGTAAAAGAGCGTACGAAGCTCCACGATTCTGTAGGAGTTTGACCGACTCACGAATTTCTTCTTCACGGCTCATACCGGTAGAAACCAGCATGGGTAGACCACGAGAGGCAACGTCTTCAAGCAGCTCATGGTTTGTGAGGTCGGCAGAAGCAATCTTCATGCCTTGGATACCGTAATCGACAAGAGCCTGAACAGAAGGTGCGTCCCAAGGGGTGCACATAATGTCCATATTGTGTTCTTTGACGTGGTCAAAGACTTCGTACATCTGGTCAACAGACAATGAGAAACGTGAGAGCAGGTCAAGGGTATATTGTACGCCGAGGTCTTCACCTGCAGATTGAGAACCTGCTTGACGGTATAGCGCATCCATATCACGTAGCTGGAATTTCACAGCGTCTGCGCCGGTTTCTACTGCAAGGTCAACAAGACGCTTTGCTAAATCGACATCACCTTGGTGGTTGTTTCCAATTTCTGCGATGATGAATGCTGGGCTGTCTTGGGTAATCTCATGTTTACCGATACGAAGAACATCCTGTTCATTCATAGCGATAGCGATAAGGTGTCCTCGCTCATCGACGAGTGGAAGATGGGAGATACCTTTAGCGAATTCTGCCTTGAGAGCTGCAGTATCGGTGCCAAAGGGCACACTGTGAACGTTCTTATTCGCAACCTCAAGGGCAGAAGTTTCCAGAGATTCGGTGGGATGAGCGATCAACCAGCGACGGAAATCTCCGTCAGACAGAGCGCCTTGAAGCACGCCGGACTCGTTTACAAGAAAGATGATGCGCTGTTGGTTTGCAGAAATTTTTTGTAGAGCGGTGAGAACGGGATCCTCAGAAAACACTACATAGGGGGTGGTATTACGTTCGATAATCATGAGGAGCTACTTTCGTTATGGGTCTTAAGAATCTCGTTGAGCTGGTATTCGGCTACAGCAAAGTCAATAGGTGCGTCAATGTCAACACCTTCTACCTCGTCGAGTAAGAAAAGCTCAATGTTCTCGGCAAGACGGTTATGGTACTTTTCGTAAATTTCGGTGGCCGTGATATACATTGAGCCGTTTTCACGGTAACGGTAGGTTTCGCGGGTCAGTTCTTGACGGCGGGGACGAGCCATCACCTCATATTGAGCTTGCGGTGGTTCTGTAGCAGTCCAAATGAAAGGACCGATAGGAATGACTCCCACCATAGAGTCAGAATCAGAGCTAGCAAATTGACGGACGGCACGTTCAAGAGTGCCAGGTAAACGAACAGGGCTCGTTGCTTGTAAAAGCATCACAGCGTCAGGGCGTCGTCCCTGCTCTTCGACAAACTCGATAGCGTGCTCGATAACAGGCTCAGTAGCCGTAGTATCTTCCGCTAAATGAGCAGGACGCATAAAAGGAACTTCAGCCCCATATTCACGAGCGATATCTGCGAGTTCGTGGTCGTCTGTTGAAACGATGACGTCCATAATGTGTTCTGGTGCCAGAGCTTCTTTTGCTTCAAGAGCTTGTTCAATAGTCCATGCAACCAGAGGTTTACCTGCGATGAGTTTGAGGTTCTTCCGAGGGATTCCCTTAGAACCTCCGCGCACAGGAATAACGCATAGAATGCGCATTATTTCTCCAATTTTTCTGCGATGATGCGAGCGATAGTATCAGCGGGTACAGTACGCGGTTGAACCGGAGGTTCAGTGGGAGAATCGCCCCAACGATTCATGCCGTACCGTTCCCAAAACTCAATAAGCCATGGTTCTGGTTTAGGGTGATACACCCAAGAAGGAATACCTCGAATAGCAGCTTCTAAGACTCCCGTCGAGAAGATTGAAACGACTGGATGAGTCATCTCATTAAGAGGGATTGCGGACGTGTCCACAGTTATTCCTCGTTGTCCCCATAATTTATGAGTTATTAAAGACAGTTTATCCTTTTCCGAAGGATGTGGGCGATAGATTGCACCGTGATTTAGACAGAATTTATACCCAGCCCGAGCAAAAGATAAACGCGGTAGCTCAGCGCCATGCATCTGCCCTAAAAACACCGGAGTAGAATCAATACTCTCAATATCAACTTTTGGTTTCTGCGCCGCTTCATAAAATAGTTGAGAGCCTACTGTATGAACAGTAATATCTTCTCTTCCCGAGCGCCAAAAATCACCATCAGCATCACTAAAAGCTAATAGAGTTGAGTTTTCTGGAAGTGGAGGGGCAAAAGGCGTCATCAATCCGTGCTGAACAACGATAAACTCCCAGCCCATCTTCTGAGCATTACGATATATGGCAGAACCTAGGGGAAGGTAATGCCCTGCCGCTAAAACAACCTTAACGCCACGTTGTCGTGTGAGAGCATCAGTATCTAGTTCTTGAACCCGCCACGAGCCAGATGGAAGGAACTCTTCAACGTTCATAGGAGCTATCACTGCTACACGAGGATTCTTCAGATATTCCACAGGGCGCAACAAAGAAACAACCGAAGTAGGAGAAGTCGATTCAAGAACAATCAAGAGCTCAGGTTCAGGATGATTCATATGCAGAATACCTGAAACAGCGCAGGATACGATGTTTTGTTCTTGACGTCCCTTCAGCTTACGAAGTAGGTTTTTTACTCGTTGTTCTGGTTTAGAGTTAGCTTGCCATTGTTGCCAAGCAGACAAATCGCGAGGAAATTTTAAAGCCATAAAGTCTCCAAGACTTTGACGCGCTCATCAAATGTATGTTCTGCTAACGTACGGCGTTTCCCTGCCTCACGAATTTTCTGAGCCCACTGTGGGTCAGCAACGATACGTCGGCATAACTCAATGAGCTCCGCGGTAGAAGAATACGTCAACACTTCAGTCCCTGGCTCATAGTATCGAGTGACATCATCACGATCAATAATTTGTAGACCCCCAACACCAGAAGCCTCAAAGGTGCGCATCGTAAAGCCGTCTTGGTCTCCATGAATGTTGAGTGTTCCGGGTGACGCCGCCATCACACCGTATGCCTGAGAACGATCTAAATCGCGACCAGTCGGCAAACCGGGGTCTTTAAACTGACGAGTTCGTGCTACATCCCACCAGTGACGTGACCATTGTTTGCCATAAGCTCGAACTGGAATACCTGCCTGATGAAGAGCCTTAAGCATACGTTCACGACCCTCATAGCGAGCACCGACAAAACTAATATGTGTTTCCTTTGAAGGCGCAATCTTCATGTGTGAGTCATAGGCTAAAGGAACATCAATAGCATCAAAACCACGAGATTTTAGGTCTTGTACATCGGCAGGACTATAACTTGCGATAGGACCGATGTGGTGAAGTAACTCATCTGTATAACGCATACGACGAAGCTCATCGTACATCCAGGTACCATAACGAACCCCTGAACGTTCAAGAGTCTCCCACCAACGGTGGCCAAGCTGGTCACCTTTGACAACCAAGACAATATCTGGTTTTTGCTCCGAGAAAACAGCAATAGCTTTCTCCGTAACCTGATGCTCTAGATTCTCTGGACGAAAACGTTCAGGAAGATCATGCAAGATTTTATTCGTAATACGTTCTTGAATATTTCCAGGAGCATCATAAACGTGGGTGACAACTTCATAGCCTAGGCGGACGATAGAATCTCGAATTGTCATCCAATAACCATGGAACCCAGGAGAAACTAAGAGTAATTTCGGTTTAGTCATTATGCTCTGCAAGACCCCGCTCAGTGAGTTCTTCTAGAGCAGTCTCCCATGCAGAGCTATCTGCACCAGGAGCTTTCCAAGACTTCTGAATAAAGTCAGCGATTGCTTCACGTGCACTCCAACGCGCCTGAGGTGCGCCCAAAGAATACGCATAAGACATATCAGCAAGAGCATGGTCAATATCGCCAGCTCGTTTGATATCTACGTGTTCGATTATCGCTTCAGAACCGCCAGGAACAGCGTCAATAGAATACTGAGCTAGTTGGTCTAAGGTAATACGCTCACCTGAACCAGCGTTAATAATACGGGGAGATTCGTCAAGCGCAGGGAGGTTTGTTAACGCCCAAATCAGAATATCTGCGACATCTTCTACATGGATAAAGTCACGGGTTTGAGTACCATCCCCATACACAGAAAGGTTCTTACCTTCACGAAGGCGTGCAAGAAAAGCTGCCAATACGCCAGTATAGGGGTTATGGAGGGCTTGTCCCGGACCGATAACGTTCTGTGGGCGGACGATAGTTGCCGGCACTTTGCCAGCGACTACCTCACGGACGATATCTTCACCCTCAGATTTAGTTTCACCATATACAGATAATGGTTGGTGAGGATCTGACTCTTTAGTTGCACGCTCGGCAGAACCTTCTCCATAAACAGCTCGTGAGCTCAGCGAAACAAGAGGAGCATTCCATTTAACGGCATATTCTGCTGCATATCGGGTACCGTCAACGTTCACGCTACGGTAACGCTCAGTTTCGTACATAGACTGAGCTGTTCCGGTCTCAGCCGCAAGGTGAATAATGGCACCAGCGCCTTCAAGGTTCTCCCATGTTTCGGGAAGCGCCACATCACCAACAATAATCTTTCCGGGGAACTGCGCTTTTTCTGATTCGATATCTTGATGCACTTGCTCTAACAAGCTATCGAGCGCAACAACTTCATGTCCTTGTTCAACAAGTTTTTTTGCGGTTTTCAGACCGATAAAGCCGACTCCGCCAGTTAGTAAAATTTTCATGTTTCCCTAAATTTTATATAGATAAGATACGAGTATTTTTAATTAGTTTAGAGGTTTAGCAGGAACACCGGCAACCACTGCCCCAGCAGGAACATCTTTTGTCACAACAGCACCAGCACCAATAGTGGCTCTTTCTCCGATAGTGACCCCTCCGAGGATAATTGCTCGTTCACCTATGAAACTATGACGACCAATAATAATTGGACCAGTTTTTTGCAACACATCATGGTCCCTCAAATCATGGGAACCATTAGAAATGGTTACGCCGTCTGTAATCATCACATCATCGTGAACTTCAATAGTATCCACAGCATGAATGTGTACGCGATGTCCTAAATAGACGTTATTACCAATCACCAAAGATCCATTAGCTTCAGCTTGAAGCCAACTTTTTTCATAGACGGCAACATTGTTACCAATACTGATATGGTCGATACCGCGTAAGGAAAGCGGAGAAACAATAACGCTGTTCAGCCCAAACGTTTTAAACCCACGGGAATAAAGCGTCTTAGAAATAACAGCACTATAGTGCCAGCGAAGGGAGGGAACCGCCTCAACGATTTTCTGAGCAATATTCATCTTCTAATGGCCTTCCAAATAACTAAGTTCTTCAGAAAGAATACTTCGTGCATGAACATCTTTGTTACGTAAGGAACGTACGGAGTTCACCAGAAAATTAACGTAGCTAACAGCAGTTAGGGAACGGTGAAGTTGTTTTTTGAAGCCCCATTTTTCTGCATATATAAATCGAGAGTCTACGACCCACCCTCGGCGCTTCTGACTCTCAGAGGAGCCACCGCCGACATGCTCAGCACTCACTTCTCCGGCAAAAATAGATGGTACGCCATTCTCGGTTAAACGTTTCTGTAAATCGACTTCTTCACTATTCATATAAAAACGAGGGTCGAATCCCCCGATAGCACGGAATGGTGCAACAGGCAGGAGCATACACGCGCCCACCACCCAATCAGTGTGAACAGTCTTTCCGGTAACACACCGAGTATCGTGCCCTACCAGGCGATGCCACCAGGTAGTCCCCTTAAAACGGGCAAGAGGTGTAAACCATTCAAAAGCGTGATGGAAAACAGTCGGAAATTTTCGTCCTACCCACTGACCTTTTCCATCGTGGTCGACAACCTGCGGGCTATATACACCTATCCCATGACGTTCCTTTTGGGCGAGCATATCTGCAATAAAAGTTGGCCCAATCGTTAAATCACTATTGAGAACAAAAACCCAATCAGAGTGGGCAACCCCAATACCAGAATTAACAGCTTTGCCAAAACCACCGTTGAGCTCACGACGAATGACGATAACGCCCTCTAAATCAGGAAATGGTGTAGGGGAACAATCATCTGAAACAATAATCTCCAAGGGAATAGAAAGCTCTTGAGATTGTAGTTGCTCAATAAGAGGCATCGTATCTGCGGGATCGCCGTAGAACGGAATAACTACTGATACGGAGGTAGTTTTATTCACGTATTTCCTAGCTCTAACTATTTCATTTCTTTCTTAGTTCATACTAGCCTAGAAAAGAAGTGCGACAGCTTATCTCTCAACGAGAAGTTCCTCATGAAAATCGTATGATGACACATATTCATGGAGTTCTCAATTTATCTCCTAACAGAACTAACACGACAGAAAAATCTCGTTATGATTTCTATTAGAGAGTTTCACTCTCTCAATGGTGAAGATAAGCCTCTGCCACACTCGTAGTTTTCAAACATATAGGGATTTTCGTTGTCTACAGAAGAAGAGCAGGAACGTATTAGTTCCTACACAAAACGTCATAATGGTTTAGCGAAGGCTCAGCACATTATGAAGTATCGTGCACGACAAGTAATAGCTAAATGTATTGGCATCGTGCGAACTGGTCCGGAAAAGGTTTACATACTACCTCGTATTGCGCGTGGAGGAAACTGGCTCTACGAATGGCTAAAAGCCTATGCTGAACATCAAGAAACAGGGAATGATATCTATGTTGTACAGATGCCAGGTATGGACGTTTGGTTAGAAGAGTTCCCTCGCCTTAAAAATTTCACTATTAATGCTCAAAAAATACGTTTCCAATCGCTCCGAGGAATAGGAGTACATCAGCGTATTTGTGAACAGTTCACCGAGGAACAGATACAACGTTTTATCCAAGAAGTTCTGCTCTCTTCTGAGAGCTTTCAACAAAAAATTGCTCACGCACAAAAATATGTAGGAAAAGACACCCTCGTTATTAACGTGCGCAGAGGAGACTATTATTCACACCCTCATATCCATAAAAACTTTGGGATTGACACCGTTGCCTATCTTCATGAAGCGACACAACAGATGCTTAAAGTTCATACCCCAAGTAATATTCTTGTCACCAGTGATGACACTCAATGGTGCACCGAAAACCTCGGATTCCTTAAAGATATTGCACCAACACAATTCGAAAAAATAGGTTATGGAATGTTCGGGGACTTCGCTGCATTATCAGTATCCCGTTATCTTATCCTGACCAACACAACCTTTGGCTATTGGGGTGCTTATATCGCCACAGTACGACAAAAAGCTCAGGTCTGGGCACCAAATGTGCATGAGTTAGAACAAAGTCTTCGCCAGAGCCACTCTCAGCCCCCTTTTCAGCACCAGCAATCATGGATTTCCGTTGTCCCAACCGACGGGTATCGTAGTTGGTTAGAAAGCGAAAGATAAACACGTGTCTCATATCAAACATCTCTTACAACAGCTCAAACACCGTGCTTTTTTAGCTGGTACTGACGTTCAGAAAATCCGTCAGGCACGTCAGTTAAGACAAAATCCAGAATTTGCACAGCAGTTACAGAACCTCCAAAAGCACTTTGAGTTACCAACGCTCCCCTACACCTCTGGTATATGGGCAGTAGCCATGGTCAAAAATGAACAAGACGTTATTGTCGATTCTATTGAGCACCTCTATGCTCAAGGAGTCAATCAAATACTCGTTGTTGATAATCTTTCTACCGATTCTACGTATGAACTGCTCCAAGAACTATCTCAAAAGTATCCTCTTATTGTTGGTCGAGACCATGAACCCGCATATTACCAATCAGCAAAAATGACTGTCCTCAGTGACCTTGCGTTAGCTCATGGTGCACAATGGGTTGTTCCCTTTGACGCAGATGAGTTCTGGTATGGAACAGACGGAACTTTAGCAGAAGTATTACAACAAGGTGTCCATAGTTCTGGCATTATGCAAGCAAGAATCCATAATCAATTTCCTCAACCTGACGGAACATGGCTCATTGATACGCAAGCGCACCATGACGTTAAAGTTGCTTTTAAACCTACAAAATACAGTGTTGTTCAGATGGGTAATCATGCTGTTCTTCGTCCAGGTGTTCCAGAAACAGAAAAACTCATGATTGTTCATCGTCCGTGGCGTTCTTTAGAACAATTTACTCGTAAAATTCGGCAAGGAGCTCGTAGTCTAGAACTAACTAACCTGCCTCAAGAACTTGGATACCATTGGCGAGTTCTCGGAGAATCCAGCGATGCAGAGTTAGAAGAATTATGGAACAAGCTAGTAACAGGTCAAGAAGTACCTGAAGTTGTTGCGTGGAGACCAAAAGGTGAGCTGGCTACGCTAAGCGTAAAAACTCCACAAAGATGGTCTGAGATATCAAAACTCCTTAGTTAACAGTTAAAGCGGTGGCTGGATAACAAATTAAGTTGTTTTCCACCCACCGCTTTAACTATTCGTATTAGGGGAGTGAGGTTATCCTAGTTGTCCCAATTTTACGAGATTAGCGAATTCAGGGTTATTGATTTGAACCTCTTCGAAAGTGCCAACGCTCTTGACCTCACCTTGAGATAAGAACACTAACTGGTTGACGTTTCTTACCGTTGAAAGACGATGGGCCACAATAATGACAGTAATCTCTTTCGCAATTCGATTAATCGTTTGAGTAATGCGATGTTCAGTCTCGTTGTCTAAAGCCGATGTTGCTTCATCAAGAACGAGCAAAGAGGGACGACGATACATAGCCCGTGCAATACCTAGACGTTGTCGTTGCCCACCAGAAAGACGTGCTCCGTGTTCACCAATCATTTGGTCAATGCCGTGTTCCATAGAGTTGATAACGTCTTCTAACTCTGCGATACGGATGCATTCCCAGACGCGGTCAATGTCAATTTCTTCTTCTCGTAGGCCGAAAGCGATAGCTTCTTTAATCGTTGAGTCACCTAAAAACACGCTCTGGGGAACGTACCCTACTCGAGAGAACCATTCTTCAGGATTTTCACGAGTAGATTTTCCGTTACACAAGACGTCACCTTGGTCAGGTTCAATAAGCCCCAGAATAATATCGACAAGAGTAGTTTTGCCAGAACCCGAACCTCCGACAAAGGCAATGGAGGTTCCTTGAGGGACAGTAAGGTTGATATTGTTCAAAACATTCTGATGTCCGTCAGGATATTTGAAGTTAAGGTTTTTGACTTCTAAAGCAACAGGAATAGTTGACTCATTTACTCGGGCAAAACATCCGATAGGGGGATCTTGGTGGATTAAGGTTAGTTCCCCATTTTTTGAGACTGATTCTAAATCTTTTTCAATAATCTCAATAGCTTTTGAACCTACTCGGACGTTTCCAACGGACGCGACGAGTCGGGTAAAGCTAGGTAGGACACGAACACAAGCACCAGCAAAAAGTATTAAAAACGCTGCTGAGGAAGAACCCTTTTGGCTCGTCAAAATACCAAGTAATAGGGCAATACCGACAATGAAGATAACCTCTAACATATATTTAGGGAGGTCTTGATAGAAAGTTCCTCGGCGTGAGGCTTCTACTGCAATCAGACGTTTATCTTGATAGCGATGTACGTAACGTGCAGTTACCCCATGCATACGGTTTTCACGGAATCCAACGATTGATTCTAAAGCAGCGTTCATGGCACTCACCGAGGATTCCATAATCTTAATGCCTTGCTCAGTATTTTTTTTCTTCAAGAAATATTGCAAGACAAAAGCGAAGAACCCAAAGTAGGCAAATGCGATTAAGGCAGTTCCTGGCATCACCGCAAGTAGCAGAACCATGAGGACCAAGATAGTGAACAGCTCACCTAACGCCGCCAGAATACCACCAGAATATATTGCGTATGCTTGACCGGTAGCGTCATTGATAGTGCGCAGAATTTCGGCGGTTGTTCGGTGACGGTTCACAAGATATGGTTCGTTCATATATCGGTGCAACAAGCTCACAGAAGCTGCAGTTTGCTGGTGTGCAATAAATCCGGAGCTCCACCATTTAATAGCTAAAGATGCAACACCTTTAAAGATGAATGAAAAAACAAGAATAATACTCAGATAAACGATAAGCTGTGACCTTCCAGGGTCACCTAAAATATCTGAGATAATCGCTAGATACCCTGTAATGTCGCTACCTGTCGCAAGTTGAATAATTGGCATAATCGCGGCAATGCCAACCATATCGAAAAGGGCAACGAGGAATAAGCCTAAGACATTGAGCATGAGAAAAATAAATTTCTTCCCAGGGAAGAGTATTCTCATACGTTGGTATATTTTTTTCATAAAGAATGTTTTCCTCTACTCCACGTTGTAATAATTCTTTGCAGGGGTTTCTCTACCACATGATGCGCAGCCATTGCAACGATGATAGATAGAGTCAAAGCTATGATCGTTAAGACTAGCCCACGAAGTCCTCCCCCTCCGTGTGATTGGACCCATGGAAGTGCCCAAAGGTTAACGATGACAAGCTCGTGAGCAAGGTAGAATGCAAAACTTATTTCACCTAAATAGGCAAAAAGTTTTGTAATTTTTGAGGTTCGGTAATCGGGCTGTTGTTGGTGGACAATATCTGATATCGCAAATGCACCTATGATAAGGGCAAAGACGGGTGCTAACAAATAACTTGTTATTGACTGTCCTCCGGAAAAATATGAAGCAAGTAAGTAAATAATTCCTAAAGTTAAGCATAAAATTACGACTAAGAACATACCTAGTGCATTACGGTTCTGCACTAGCAATCTAATCACTGAAGGGGAGGAATAATTCATTTTCATCACAAACAATGCCAAGAAGATACCGAGAGCAAATTCTCCGGAACGGAACAGAGGATTCGCATAGATGACCACATCTGCATAATTTGAGAGAGAAGAAATATAACTTCCAAGAACAGAAGTTAGAAGGTACCAAGAGATGAGTAGGTAACCAGCTTTTTTCTCGTTTCCTTGATACGCAATCTTCGTAAAAATAATAGGGGCAAGCATATAAAAGAAAAATTCGCAGCTCAAAGACCAGCTCACACCGTTAAAAGCAAAAATAATATCCCATTGTGGAATCCAAGCCTGAACGAGGAAAATATTCGGGATGAGCCCTATTGGATCACGGTTGATAGATACCGCTGGAAGAATTAAGGCTATACAAAGGAAAAGTATGTGCAAAGGATAGACACGGGCAAAACGTCTCCAGTAAAAATCACGATACCCCCGTTCTGGAGTATATGACCAGGTAAGAACAAACCCTGATAAGACAAAGAAAAGAGAAACTCCAATATATCCTAAAGAAGTAAAAGAATTCGTCCGCATCCAATTAGTTGTGTGCACAATGTGGTAGATAAATACGAAAAAAGCCGCAGGCGCTCGTAAAGCCGTCAACGAAACAAGATTAGTGCGATACGTCATGTATGGTTTTCCCTACCCCTATATTTTGTAGATGTTCTCAAATAGAACAGTCAAAGATAAAATTTTAGCCTGTGAAAGGTTTCCCCTTCCAAAAGTTTCCCTACTTATATATGGCTATAACTCAGTATAAATGGGCTATCGACATTACAGGAACGCTCAGACTGTAAAGTTAGCCACGAAATAAGGGCTTAGCCAAATTCCTACATTCTAAAACAAATAACAGGGTAAAAGAGTCTGAGCTCCCCTACCCTGTTATTGGTTACGTTTGAAACAAATATTTAGTTTGAGCGTCCGTTAAAAAGACTGGTTACTGATCCTTCGTCGAATACTTCCTTAATCGCTCGAGCAAGAAGCGGAGCAATAGAAAGTACTGTGAGGTTCTCGAATTGGTGGTCTTCTCCCACAGGGAGGGTATTAGTCACGACCACTTCAGAAGCACCTGATTGTGAGAGACGCTCAACTGCTGGATCAGAGAATACGGGGTGAGTTGCCGCAATAATTACATCTTTTGCGCCGTTATCGGTGAGCACCTTCACTGCGCCAGAAATGGTTCCTCCGGTGTCAATCATGTCGTCGATTAGAACACAGGTACGGCCTTCAACATTACCGACAACTGTTTTTGATACAGCCTTATTAGGAACATTGATATCACGAGTTTTGTGGACGAAAGCTAGAGGTGCACCGCCGAGAAGCTCTGCCCACTGCTCAGCGACTCGAACTCGTCCAGTATCAGGAGATACCACAGTGATGTTGCTGATATCTTCAACCTGTTCTCGTACGTGCTCCGCCAAAAGTGGAATGGCCATGAGGTGGTCGACAGGTCCGTCAAAGAATCCCTGAATCTGCGCTGTGTGCAAGTCAACGCTCATGAGACGATCTGCACCGGCAGTTTTGTATAGGTCTGCAACAAGACGAGCAGAGATAGGTTCACGTCCCTTATGTTTTTTATCCTGACGAGCGTAGGGGTAAAAAGGTGAGACGACCGTAATAGAACGGGCAGAAGCACGTTTAAGGGAATCAATCATGATGAGCTGTTCCATCACCCACTCATTGATAGGAGCAGGGTGAGACTGAATCACAAAAGCATCTGCACCACGAACAGATTCCTCATAGCGCACGTATGTTTCACCGTTCGCAAAAGTATATGCGGAAGTAGGAAGAACCTCACATCCGAGTTCTTGAGCAATTTCTTTGGCGAGTTCGGGGTGGGCTCGTCCTGAAACAAGAACCATCTTCTTTTCGCCGGGATTAGTAATTGCAGTCATTTTATTTATTGCTCTCCTCGGAAGAGTTTTTCGCTTCTGCACCCGCAGCTTCAGCAGCTTCAGCTGCCTCCGTACCTGCGCGGTTTTTGACAACCCAGCCTTCGATATTACGCTGGGGAGCTACGTTAACAGCTAGCGCACCGGCAGGAACATCCTGTCGAATAACTGTTCCGGCGCCGGAATACGCGCCGTCGCCGACATTAACCGGAGCAACATACATGTTATCTGAGCCCATGCGAACATGTGATCCGATAGTTGATCGGTGTTTATTGACGCCGTCGTAATTGACAAAAATAGAGGCGGCACCGATATTGGAGTGGTCTCCGATGGTGACGTCACCGGCATATGAGAGGTGAGGAAGTTTTGAACCTTTACCGATGGTTGCATTCTTTGTTTCGACGAATGTGCCGATTTTACCAGATTCGCCGAGAACAGTTCCGGGACGAAGGTATGCGAAAGGCCCAACAGTAGCATCATCGCCGATGGTTGCTTCTGAGCCATGAGTGCGTGACACTTGAGCATACTGACCGACAGTAACATCCGTCAGGGTGGAATCAGGTCCGATAATGGACCCAGTTCCGATACGCGTTGTACCGTGTAGCTGTGTGCCAGGAAGAATGGTAACGTCTGACTCAATTTCTACAGTGGAGTCAATCCATGTATTTTGAGTGTCTACGATAGTGACGCCGTTACGCATGTGCAACTCTAGGGTACGGTCGTTAAGTTTTCGTCCAAGCTGAGCTAGCTGTACACGGTCATTTGCACCTTCAACTTCCCAGCGATCTTCAATCGCAAGGGCGGCGGTGCGATGTCCTGCTTCACGAGCGATGTGAAGAACATCTGTAATATATTTTTCGCCTTGCGCATTATCGGTTGTTACCTGTGCAAGAGATTCACGAAGAACTTTAGCGTCAAAAGCATAGATACCCGAGTTAATTTCGGTGATAGCCAGCTGTTCGGGGGTAGCGTCCTTCGCTTCGACAATGGCGGTAACTTCACCAGCCTGATTACGAACGATACGCCCATAAGCACCAGGCTCATCAAGGTGCGCAGTCAGAACGGTAACCGCGTTATGATCTTTTTCGTGGAAAGCAATTAGCTCTTGCAGTGTCTGAGCACGCAAAAGGGGAACGTCTCCGTAAGTAACTACAACAGTTCCAGAAACTTCCCCTTGTTCGTCAAGACCAAGTAAACCAACTTCAACAGCACGACCAGTGCCAGGAATGTCATCTTGATCCACAATATGCACGTCACCGTCGAACGCAACAACGTGTTCGGCAACGCGATCTCGTTGATGTCGAACAACAACAGCTAATTTTTTAGGATTGAGTTCACGAGCCGCGGCAATTGCGTGCTCTACCATTGAACGCCCTCCGATGCCGTGCATGACTTTCGGCTTCTCAGATTTCATGCGAGTCCCAGCCCCAGCGGCTAGAACAATAACAGCGGACGGGGCGAGTTTTTCTGCGATATTCACAGTTTAGGACTCCTCGAGGGTGGGAAACGGTTACTTCAATGTAGTTATCTATATAGCTGAAGTTAACCTTGCTCCGCCACTAGGACTCGAACCTAGAATAACGGCTCCAAAGGCCGCTGTGTTGCCTATTACACCATGGCGGATTGTCAGTATTTTCTCGGTTTGTAGACCTTGAATCAACCAGACGATTCACTATCATACCAAAGCTGAGCGAATATCAAAATTCCCGCGCTTTGATTTATCCCACTTTTATTATTCTTAGTGTCCTAGCCACGCAATAATCACTTCAAGAGATTTTTCGATTTCTTTCACAGCTTTCTCTGCAGCTTTAGATCCACGACGATAGGGGTCAGCGATATCGTCTTTAGCGAGGGGTTCGCTATCGTGCTGTTTCATATAGGAAATAGGGTCTGAACGACGTCCAGCGCCCTCACGCAGGCGAGACATCTCACGCAACAAACGAACTTTAGAACGGTATTGCGGCCATTCCTGCACGATCCAGTCAAGATGGGCACGCTCCATCACCAATACTAATTCCGATTCAGCTAAGAGTCGGGTATTAATCTGCTTTGCTTGATGCCCAAGATACGGCACTCCACGACGGTCTAGTTCTTTGTCAATATGTGAAGCGACTGAGCTTCCAACAACAGCACCAGTTCCAGCACTATCAAAAATCCACGGCGAATCAGAAGGAACCATAGACTGCGCAAGATACTGAGCAGAAGCACTGCGCGCGATGTTTCCGGTACACACAAAAAGAATCTTTTTTGCGTTATCAGGAACCTTTCGCGGAATAGGCGCGGCAGGAGTAATCGAAATCTTAGGAGTCTCCTCCGAGATAGTAGAAATCTGTTCCGTAACTGGGCTGGGAGCTTCACACGTGACAGGTGAAGGAACTTCATGCTTACGCCGTTTGTTTCCCCCCAAGAGGTTCTTCAGCGCCCCTAGGCCAAATTTCGCCAATGCTCCTCATTTCCTTAAGATACGTTCTTGTGCCAATAAGATATTTTGACTCAGAGTCTAATTTTAGCAAGACTTCTTTAACGCAACCGACTAATCATTACCTGTCCCCTAAACAGTGTATTACCCATCGTTTAGAAAATACTCACACTAAAAACACTCTTCCTGCGCTTACTTAAAGCGAAGCATAAAGACCGCAAGCTATGTAGGCTATATATGTGGCACATTTACTTGGCGGAGAATCACTCCATTTAGAGTTTCCTACACGCACTATTTTTGAAGGTATCACCGTAGGCGTTAACGAGGGACACCGTATCGGCATCGTCGGCAAAAACGGCGACGGAAAGTCAACCTTACTATCCCTTCTTGCAGGACGACTACAACCAGATAGTGGGAAAGTAACCGTCCGCTCTGGAACACGCATCGGATTTCTTACCCAAGCCGACATTCTCAACAATGAGCACACCGTCGGTGAAGCAATTGTTGGCAACACTCCAGAATACGAGTGGGCATCAAACCCTAAAATTCGTGATGTCATTAACGGCCTCGTCAATGACCTTGATTGGGAGGCTAATGTCTCTTCTCTCTCAGGAGGTCAACGCCGGCGTGTCGCACTAGCCGCACTATTAGCTGGAGATTGGGACGTCCTCATGCTCGACGAACCGACCAACCATCTCGATGTAGAAGCTATTACGTGGCTAGCAAACCACCTCAAAAATCGGTGGTCCAAACACACTGGTGGATTACTCACCGTAACACACGACCGATGGTTCCTTGACGAAGTATGCACTGACACATGGGAAGTGCATGACGGAATCGTCGAACCATTTGAAGGTGGTTACGCAGCTTATATCCTGCAACGAGTCGAAAGAGACCGACAAGCAGCAGTTACCGAAGCAAAACGTCAAAACCTCATGCGCAAAGAACTTGCGTGGTTAAGACGAGGTGCACCAGCACGAACCTCAAAACCAAAATTCCGTATTGAAGCCGCCAACGAACTCATTGCCGATGTCCCTCCCCCACGCAACACTATCGAACTATCGCGGATGGCAGTTTCACGTTTAGGAAAAGACGTTGTCGATATCGAAAATGTTTCTGTCAGCTACCCTGAACCAGAAAACCCACAGCAACAAAAAGAAGTCCTCAAAAATATCACTTGGCACATTGCGCCAGGAGAACGCACCGGCATACTCGGCGTCAACGGTGCCGGAAAATCAACGCTTCTAGGACTAGTTACCGGTACCGTTACACCCGTTGCAGGAAAAGTAAAGCACGGAAAGACCGTCAAAATTGCTACACTTACTCAGCAACTAGAGGGACTCAAAGAAGTTGAACATGACAGAGTTTCAGAAGTAATCTCTCGTAAAAAAACCTCATATGTTGCCGATGGCAAAGAGATGACGCCTGGGCAGCTCCTTGAACGTTTAGGATTCACAACAGCACAGTTATCTACCCCTGTTAAAGATTTATCAGGTGGGCAGAAAAGACGCTTACAACTTCTACTCATTCTCTTAGACGAGCCAAATGTCCTCATCCTCGATGAACCGTCTAACGACCTTGATACAGACATGCTCGCAGCCATGGAAGACCTACTCGATACCTGGCCAGGAACACTACTTGTTGTCTCACACGACAGATATCTTATGGAACGTGTAACCGACCAGCAATACGCCATTATTGATGGAAAGTTCCGCCATCTACCCGGCGGGGTTGAAGAATACGTGAATCTTTCTGCTATGGGAAAGGGCGGAAGCTCTGCTGGAAACGGCTCTGGAGCATACGCACTCCACAAAAATTCTGCAAAAGATGAAAGCCAACCCAAAATTTCTGGGGCAGAACTTCGAGCAGCTCAAAAAGAGATGAACCAGATAGATCGTAAGATGTCTAAACTCAGTTCAGAAAAAGAACGGATTTCTTCCATCATGGCAGAACACGACCCTACCGATTTTGCAGGGTTAGGAAAACTACAGCAAGAAATCAGTGAACTTGACGCTGCCATCGAAGAGCTGGAGCTACGCTGGCTCGACCTCTCCGAAATTCTCGAGTAGTTTATACTCAGTACGTCCACATTTGATACGAACTTTAATCACCGTTTACCAAAGGGGAAAATATGAAAAAAATTCTCAGCACATTACGCACTGAGTTAGGGCAAATAAGTTACTCCTTTAAACAGCGTAATAACAAAGAAAAAATAAAAGCTCAGTACAAAGCTATTAAAGGTCTACAGTGCCATTCCACTTTGCCGCCTATAACTTTTAAAAGAAAAGAGCTATGGGCAGTAAGCGTTGTTAAAAATGAATTAGATGTACTTCCCCTAGTTATCGAACATTTTTTTGCTCAAGGAATAGATAAAATTCTTATCGCTGATAATCTTTCAACCGACGGCACATGGGAATATCTTCAAGAAAAGGCCTCAACCGATCCTCGAATATTTATTTATAGAGATACCGTTGTTGAACATACTCAATCAGAAAAAATGACGTGGCTATCTCATATTGCATGGCAACGTGGCGCACGATGGCTTATTCCCTTCGATGCTGATGAGTTTTGGTATGCTCCACAGACAAGTCTTAAATCGTTCCTGAAAAATACAGATTCTTCTGTTGTTCACGCTCGTTTTCACCACACTGTACCAATTGTTGATTCACCACAAGATCTCGAAAATACAGAACTGATCATGGATACCGCAAATTCTTTCCCTGGAAAAGTTGCTTTTAAAACACATCCAATAGCCGTTATCTGGCCTGGTAATCATAACGTTGCCCGTCTAGGCAAACAGTCTTGTGACTTAGACATTATCCACGTCCAGTATCGAGGCGTGCAGCAGATTGCGCGTAAGGTTCGCCAAGGGACAGAAAGCAGTAAGCTTACAGGCGAAGACCTCTCATGGTTTGCCCCACACTGGGAAGCTGGTAGCAAGCTTAGCGATGAACAGATTCAACAGGTATGGGAAAATATCTCTTCAGGAAAACCTGATGAAAGAATTAAGTTTGCGGCCGAGGGTCCGATGAAACGCGGTAAATTCTTGCAATGGACTTCATGGAATCAACAAGAGTTAGATAGTATTCGTCCCCTTAACTAGATATTTTTATTTCGCTTTATTCACCGCCGTTTTCGAGGAATTATGTCCCACGCACAACAGATATCTTCTGCACAGATATCAAAAAACCCAAACAACACGAGCACAATGGGTTGATATAGCTCAAAGAATAACCGTATTTTATGTCGTGTTTTTACTATAGTTTGCTTATTCTGCAAAATAATATGCGGTATGCATCGCTCTCGATATTCTCATATAAGTAATGTGAGTGATAATCTGGTATCAGGATAATCTCTTCCTAGAGATAGAATACTGTGATTACTATAGTATTCACTTTTAATTCTGACTTATGGTATTTCCGCGTAATGACTCTCTTTGACGCCTATTGGCACCTTAGAGCATTAAGTGCCTAACGTTACAGAGTTTCCGCTACCACAGACTATCTAAATCCGCACTCCGAATCTTATAAAAACCAGAGATGAAGACAATTCTGCTTTTATCTACTTCATAGTAGATGTCTGGACATCCTAAAATTTTTTAGCTTGTCCCAAGAGCTATATGCTAAAAATATAAAATAGTGCAGGATTCAGTATATTTCTTAAGACCTGCACTATTTTATCTAGCTACCTTCACCCCTTGGCCTTTGGGGAAAGACAAAGAGGAAATCAATATATTTCCGGTATTTTGCTAAGCAGAAACATGCTGTCAAGGAAGATAGCAACATCATAAATGCTATGACATACCAGCTCAGGGTCTCGGGTGTTCCTAACAATCGGAGCAAAACATACATAACGGGCCCATGTGCAACATAGAAAATAATAGAATTTTGTCCAACGAATTGGACCATCTTCATGAATTTAGCTTCAGGGAAGTATGGAGCCAACCAGATGAGGAAGATAGAACCACATACAGATGTAAAAAAGTTAAGTAGATGATGTTCAGAAATATCTGAAGTTAGAGCATGATAAATTCCGTATACAGATATTGCCCCCAGAGCCCAGACAAAGGCTAATGGCATCCGTTCCTGTAACCAGGTTAAATGTTTTGCAAGATAAGCTCCGACAAAGAAGAAAGCTCCAAACCAAAGAATCCGGATTACAGCATTTGTCGAAGGATCTTTGAGGAAAAGAAGTGCAAGAAAAACGAAACTATAAACTAACCAAGGAATATTGAAAGGGCGCCAAGTTCCAGCGATATAGCAGAAGAAGATAACAGGCAAGTACCATAAAATATTTCCGCCTGCCCAAAACCAAACATTGGTCATCTGGGAAAAATTACCAGTAGTAAGGATAATTATCGAACACCATACTAGATAAGCCCAAAAAATATTGTAGAACTTACCTAGAAGATAACGTTTAGTTCCTTTTGAGCGAGACCTGTTTAAAAGCAAACCAGAAATGATTAAAAGACATGGGACACGATATGGAGATAAAGAAACGTTAATACTATTAATAATATCTGGAACTTGAAAAGAATAATCTCTTGCGCTCCACCAGGCAATTGGCACAGTTGTCGAATGATAGATGATAATGAAAAGAACAGCCATTCCTCTCAAAGAATCCATCCAGACTAAACGCGTTTTACTCATCTATTTATATATTCCTTTATGTTTAGAAGAACATGTTATTGAAGGTATGCAGCGATAGCGTAACCGCCGCGTCTTCGCAAAGACGATGCAAGTTTTTGAGCTTCTTCTGCCGAGTCCATGAGCAAAACAATGGTGGGGCCAGAGCCTGATACAAAACTTGCAATCAGTCCTTCGGACTCGATCCCTAATACCTTCGTTAGTTCTGGAGCTAAGGTACAGGCAGGTGCCCCTAAATCGTTACGGATATACCGTGAAATTTCATAGAGACGAGCAATAGGTGCTGTATCGGCGACCAAAGCTTCTAAAAGACCGTCAGGAACCGCTAAAACATCTTCTGCAGGTGGATAGTCTCCGTGCATACGCCCCCTGTCCAACTCATGAAAGACGGTTGGTGTAGAAAGGCCTTGGGCTGAAGAAACCAGCACAACAGGTAAAGGCTCCACTGTAGAAGGTAGTTCCAGAGGCTGAAGTTGATCTCCTACCCCGCTGCCAATAGCGATACCCGTGTGAAGGGCAAAAGGAATGTCAGCGCCTAAAGATGCTGCAATACGGTGGTATGCGCTATCAGGTAGTAAGGATGTTGTCATAGAACTTTTGAGGAGAAACTCATCTACGGCGCGAATTGTTGCTGCAGCATCAGCTGAACCGCCACCCATACCGCCAGCAACAGGAACAGCTTTCACCAAGTGAATACGGAATGCAACGTCATGTGTTCCTAGCCCATGTTCGTGAAGAACTGCTTCAGCAGCACGATACGCAAGATTACGAGAATCTAAAGGAACAACAGATAGGTCGAACACTCCGTCTTGTTGCATTTGGTCTAGTAATGAATCAGAAGCAACTTCTGCACTGAGCGTTATACCAGTATTTTTAGTGCTATGAATACTAATAGTTTCTTTTAACGAAGTTGAAGCGTACAAGCTGGCAACAGGATGATAGCCGTTAGCTTCGGGGGCACCTACCGCAAAATACATATTAACTTTGCCGTGTCCGTAAGCAACAACTGATAGTTGGGAAGCACTCATAGGTTCTAACCTCTTCTGCCCTTAGTGAGCTTGTCCGCGAGTCATTAGTCCGTGGTCATAGCCAAAATCGCGAGCCGATTCGGCAATACGAACGAAATCATGAATAGAAAGCTTCTCACCACGCAATGATGAATCAATCCCAGCATGGTTAAGGATCTCTTCAGCTTGAGCCGGCGAACCGGCCCAAACACCCAAGGCAGCGCGTAGAGTCTTACGACGTTGAGCAAATGCCGCATCGATGATAGAAAAAACTAGTTCTTGACGAACATCCGATAAAGGTTGTTCACGTCGAGTAAAGGACACTAACCCAGAATTAATTTTAGGGGCGGGCCAAAAGACATTCTTACCGATAATTCCAGCCTGAGAGACTTCACAGAACCAGTTGGCTTTGAGCGAGGGCACACCATAAATTTTTGAGCCGGGCACTGCGGCAAGACGTTGAGCAACTTCTTCTTGAACCATGACCAAAGCATGACGTAGTGAAGAAATATGGGTGAACAAGTGAATCAGGATAGGAACAGCAACGTTATAGGGAAGATTTGCAACCAGTGCAGTAGGGTTTTGCTCAAGCTGGTATACCTTCATTGCATCACTGTGAATAACGCTAAGGTTTTCTGCCTTTTCTGGTCTGAACCGTTCTATTGTGTGTGGGAGTTGTTGTGCCAGTGGAGGGTCTATCTCAACTGCAACAACAGCAGCAGCAGCGTCTAGAAGACCGAGGGTTAGAGACCCAAGCCCAGGCCCAACTTCAAGGACAGTTTCATGAGGATCAATATGTGCTGCTGCCACGATACGACGAATCGTATTCGGGTCAATCACAAAGTTCTGTCCTAAAGTTTTTGTGGGGCGAATACCAAGAGTATCTGCAAGTTCACGAATCTCTTGAGGACCTAATAGTTGCTGTTCGTTCACACCGTTTATCTTAGCAATCTATGCCAAGAAGAACATAATGTTGGTAGGATTCCCCCTATTTCATAGCAGGATTTATCTTAGTTTGTTGTCCCATGAGCCGTAGACAGTATGTGAGTTTTGGGTCAGTAGTTCGCAGAATTGTTCAAGCTCAGATTCTCTGCGTTCTGCCATGAAACGTACCGTATAGTTCGTCATATAAGAGGCGTTAGGACGTCCACGATAAGGGTGAGGTGTCAAAAAGGGGGCGTCTGTTTCGACCAGTATGAGAGATGGGTCTGCTATTTCTAGTGCTTTTTGGATGCCATGAGAGTTTTTGAAGGTGACGGTTCCTGAAAAACTCATATACCATCCTTGTTCCATGCAGATTTTAGCTAGATGTTCATCACCTGAAAAACAATGAAAAACAGTTCTCTCGGGTGCGCCTTCTTCTAGGAGGATACGTACGACGTCCTCATGAGCGTCTCTATCATGTATTTGCAGTGCTTTACCGTATTTTTTAGCGATACGGATATGCTCTCGAAAACTTTCGTGTTGTGGGCAACGTCCGTTTTCTTCCGTTCGGAAGTAATCTAGTCCGCTCTCTCCGATGGCGCAGACTCGTGTCTGTTGAGCTAAACGGTCGATGATGGCTAAAGATTCTTCTAGCTTCCCCTGTTGGTGTAGGCGTGGTGCCTCGTTGGGGTGCAAGGCGACAGCAGCTAACACTCGTGTATCCATATTTGCTACGGCTAATGAGTAGAGAGAAGACTCAACGTCACAGCCCACCTGAACAACATGTGAAATGCCGAGGGCCTCCCCTGTATCTAAGGCGTCGCGAACGCTAATGTTGACATTTCCATCGAGTAGATTCATGTGGGTGTGGTTGTCGATAACAGGTGCGGGTAAGGGTTCTGGCGCGGGAGGGAAGACAAGGTTGCGGGTGCTTCCGTTCGTTCCGGTATTTGATCTGCGTCCGGTGCCTTCTCCTGTTTCGACGTTGTGAAGGTTGTAGTGTGAGCTTTCGTATGCTGGTGGTGTTTGCCCTGTTATTAGGTGTGGTGTGTTGGTGAAGATGCTGTGTTGGGTTTCTTCGGTGGGGAGGTGGATACCGAGTTTTTGGGCGTAGTGTGTGAGTTCTTCGGTGGTGAAGTCTCTATCGTTAGGTTGAGTTTTTGAGGTGCGCATTGGGGTCTCTTTTCAACAGTAGATAGGGGTTGTGGGGTGTTAGTTTCGTGAGGCGAGGGTGGCGTTGTATAGCTCTTTGGTTGAGACGCCGTGTTGTTTTCCGATGTGTGCGCAGGCTTGTTTGAGTCGCATACCTTGGTCGACGAGTGTTTGGACTTGGTCGACGAGGCCTTCAGGTTCTGGTGTTTCTGGTGTTTCTGCCCCTGCTACTACGAGTGCGATTTCTCCGCGGATGGTGGTATTTTGTGCCCATATTGTCAGTTCGGCAAGAGAGTTGCGGAGGATTTCTTCGTGGAGTTTGGTGAGTTCTCGGCAGATAACGGCTTGTCGGTCTGGGCCGAAGGTTTCACTCATGTCTTGTAGCGTTTTTGCCAGACGATGTGGGGATTCGTAGAAGATCATAGTTCGTTCTTCGGTGGCTAAGGAGTTGAGGCGTTTGGTGCGTTCGCTTCCTTTACGGGCAAGAAACCCTTCGAAGGTGAATCGTCCGCTGGGAAGGCCAGAGACTGCTAGAGCGCTAAGTACGGCGGAGGGTCCAGGCGCGACGGATACGGGGAGTCCTTCGGCTGCTACGGCTTGGGCTGCGATGTATCCGGGGTCTGAGATGGTGGGCATTCCTGCATCAGATAGGAGGAGGACTGTTTCTCCAGAGCGTACAGCGTGGATGATTTCTTCGGCTTTTTGTGTTTCGTTGTGGTCGTGGTTGGTAATGATTTTTGCGTGGGTTTGGAGTCCTAGTCCACTTAGTAGTCGGCGGAGGGTTCTGGTGTCTTCTACTGCGATGAGGTCTGCTGTTTGTAGGTAGTGTTTGAGCCGGTCTGTGGTGTCAGAGAGGTTTCCGATGGGTGTTGCTCCGAGGATGAGCACTCCGGCAGGTTCTGGTGTTGTGGTGTGTTGCGGGGTGTTGGTTTCTGTGTTGTGTGTCATCGGGGTGTTGCCCTTGTCTTCAATGGTAGTGAGGGATTTGAGTTTATATCCAGCGGTTGAACCACATTCGCCAGCGCCAGTGTTCGTAGGGGATTATTTCGGCGGTCCATATGGGGAGGTAGAAAATGGTGATGAGTAGTGCAGTGATAACGAAAAGGGCTACGATGATCAGGCCTTTTTTCTTGCGTTGTGGGGTGTCGTTGGGGCGTCCTAGTGCTAGTCCTAGCGTTCCTGCAAGTAAGAGTATGGCGTAGGGTTCAAAAGATAGTGCGTAGAAGAAGAACATGGTTCGTTCTGGGTATGCAAACCATGGGAAGTAGCCGATAGCAAAGATTGCCCAGAGGGTAAGGAATCTCCAGTCTCTTTTGAGGATGATGATAAATAGTGTGAGTGCCATAGTAACGATGAAAGACCACCAGATGAGTGGGTTTCCGACGTTAAGGATTGCTTCTGAGCATTTGGCTACGGGGCATCCGTTTTCTCCGAGGTGGAGGGACTCGTAGTAGTACGAGGTAGGGCGTCCAAGGATGAGCCATTGCCATGCTGGTGACTGGTAGGTGTGAGGGCTGTCTAGGTGGGTGTGGAAAGAGTACGCGGAGACGTGGTATTCCCAGAGGGAGCGTAGCGCTGGGGGTAGCCAGAGCAGTCCTTCTGTTGGGTGTTTTTCTGCCCAGTGTCGGTGGTAGGCGTTCTCGGAGAGGAACCACCCTGACCAGGTGCTGATATAGGTGAGGAGTCCAATACCGATGATGGAGAGGAAGGCTCGTATCCCGTCGTCGAAGATACCGCGTATCCACCATTTTTTGATACCGAGTAGTTGGCGTGCACGGTTGTCCCAAAGGACGGTAATAACACCATATATTGCGATGAAGAATAGTGCGTTCCATTTTGTGCCAACGGCTAGTCCTGCACAGATTCCGGCGAGGATACGCCATGGACGGATGCCTATTTTAGGTCCGTATTGCAGTAGTTTGTTGGTGGCTTCTCCCCCGTTTTGTTGGGCGTTGTGGTGTAAGGCTTGAGCGAGTTTTCTGTGTGATTGTTCTCTGTCGAGGAGGAGGCAGACGAAGGTGGCAAGGAGCCAAAACATGAGGAAGATATCGAGTAGGGCAAGTCTTGATTGGACGATAGCTAGCCCGTCGATACCTAGTAGTAGTGCGCTGAGGCTTGCGACGGTAACAGATCGGAAGATGAGCCATCCGGCGAGGGCGATGAGCCCAACGCTGAGTGTTCCGGTGAGTGCTGCTGCGAAACGCCATCCGAAGGGGTTGTTGTCCCCGAAGAGTGCCATTCCGAAGGCAATCATCCATTTTCCAACTGGCGGGTGAACGACGTATTCTGCGGTGTCTCGTATTCCGGTGGGTGTTCCGGCGACGAATGTTTCGTTAGCGTGTTCTGACCAGTTTCTTTCGTATCCGTAATGGAGGAGGGAGTAGCCGTCTTTGACGTAGTAGGTTTCGTCAAAGACGATGGCGTTGGGGTGGGCAAGGTTCCAGAACCGTAGTGCTCCGGCAAGGAGGACGATAAGGGTGGGGGCAATCCAGCCGTAGCGTGGTAGCGCAATGTATTCGACGTGGAGTCGGGTATACATTTCTTCTAGATTCCAGCCTTTTTTTAAAGCTATGGGTATTTGTGGGGCTGTCACTCTTGCTCCCTGAGATTCTGGTTCATGGGGTGTTGTTTATCCAGCTAGTTTTTGGCGGAGTTCTTGGCGTTCTTGTTTGCGTTTTTCTTCTTGTATTTTGCGGTATGTGGTGGGCCAGGTTATGGCTGCTAGAGCGGCGATAGTGCTCAGGCATAGGGTGCAGAATACGAGTGCTGCGTCAACCCAGAATTGTGGTGGGTAGAGTCGGATGAGGGTGTCTGATTCTCTAAATTGCCAGTTTCCTTGGGGGAAGAAGATGTGGTGGAATTGGGTGAAGAAGACGTCCCATCCGGTGATGGCGATAATGGCTAGCACGGCGAGGATTAGTGCAGTGAAGAGGTTTCCGTACCAGATGCTACGGCGGATGATTCCTGGTGCTCTAAGGCTCAGGGTTCGTGCGCAAAGTAGTGCGCTGATGATGCTCATGATGGCAAGGACAGTGAGTGTGAGCATGAGATGTTTGACGTCCGTCATGTGTTGCACTTCGCTGTCGAGGAAGAGTTTTTTCCCTTCGAGGTTTTTGATACTGCTGAGGTAGCTAGCTGGTGCGAGGTTGAAAATGTAGTCTAGCCCGTAGTTGCCGTAGGTTAGGCGGTCTTGTGTGTCGAATCCGTAGCGGTCTTTGGGGAATGCGCTGCGGTGGTATTCAATCCAGAGGAAGGTTGAGGAGGCTACGAGTTTGAGGCTGAGGAAGAAGGTGAGTAGTGGTACGCTCAGCCCGATGAGTGTTGCTCGTAGGGCGAGCAGTTTGGGTTTATCTTCGACGGCGGTTTCTCGTGTGTTGAGGCGTTTTTGTTGTTGTTCTGGGTTTTCTTCTGCGAGCGCTGCACGTCGGGTGTTGCGTTGTGGTTGTTCTTGGGTGTTGTGTTGTGCGGGGGGTTCGGTTGTGGTGGTTTCTTTTGTGGTGGTTTCTTTTGTGGTGTGAGTGACGGGTGGGTCGGTGTGTTCTTGTGTGTTGTGAGGTACTGGTGTTGGGGTGGGGTTGGTGTGAGGTGCTGGTGTTGGGTGTTTTTCTGTTGACCAGGGTGTGGAGGTGTTAGAGTTTTTGTTTTTTTCTTGGATTTCTTGCCTGCGAGCGGAGAGTAGTTCTTCGGCGTTAGCTACCTTTTGGGAGATAGCTGGGGATAGTTTTGCCCATTCGTTCCGTCGTTGCGGAGGGGTTGTCATTTTGTAGCTCCTGCTCGTGCGCGCTTATTTTTGCTGTACTTGCAATAAGTATAGGTCAGCTCAGATAGTATCAAGTCCCTCACTGGTGTGGGGTGAGGGACTTGATGTATAAGGTATTTTTTACCAGTTGCCGACGTATGATTCGTCGTCGTAGTGTTCGAAGGGGATGTTCCAGTCTCCGTAGCCGTCATCAGGGTCGGCGTTGGGGTATCCGGTGTTGATGGTTTCGAGGATGTCACCGACGCGGAATGAGTCGAAGAAGTATTTTGCGTCTGCTGGTAGTAATCCGATACAGCCGTGGGAGACGTTGGTGTTTCCTACGTAAGGGTATGCACTAGGTAAGGCTTGGTGGACGAAGGCTCCCCCTGCGGTGATGCGTGAGACGTTTGTAGCCCAGAAGGGTTCGTAGTAGTGTGAATCGCCTTTTTTGAGTCCTAGTGAGGCGGAGTCAAAGAAGTATTTACTAGCTTGCTCCATAATAACGAGCTGCCCTGTGACGGAAGGCCATTCTGCATCGCCCAGAGTGATGGGAGCTTGGTATATTTGCTCATCATTAACATACATGGTGAGTAGTTTGGTGGCATTATCAGCTAACGCATACTGTTTGTTTCCGGTATAGAAAGTTCGCTTGATGTTTCCGTTGCCGATCATTCCTTGACCGAAGTCGATACCGAGAATATCGATGTTCACTGTGACGGTAGAGTTTGGCGCCCAGTAGTTTTCTGGGCGATAGCGTACCATCTGGTCGGAGTACCAGCGGAATTTTCCAGGTTGTTCTTTCTCGGTGGTGACGGTAATAGCTTTTTCTATGGCTGTTTTGTCGATGACAGGTTCTGAGAACCTGATTTCGATGGGCATCCCTACGCCATAGGTAGCTTCATCAACGATGTTAGTGTTTGCGTCAGCCTCATATGCAGCGGAGACTGTGGAGAAAGTCGAGCTTCCACTAGTTTTTCCACCTTCTGGGTCTTCGGCTGTCCAACTGATAGTGTACTTATCTTTAAAGTTGAGGTTTTCGGTGGAGGTCCATACGGTTTTTTCTGCGTTGTATTCGCCGTTGATGGATTCTCCCTCTTCATTTTTGAGGTTAACTTTGTTGAGTGTTCCTCCGGTGGCGGTGAGTGTTACCGGATGGGTAGGGTTGTATTCAGTAGTATCTGCTACGGGGGTAACTTCTACTGTTCCTGTAAATTTTTTGGGGCTGGGGCTCGTGCTTGGTGTCGGGTTGGTTGAGCTGTTTGCCTGTGATGCATTATTTTTGGGTGCTCCACATGCACTCAATGTAGCGATTCCGAGTAGTGCCGCCGATGCACTGAGGAACGGGCGTCGAGTGAAGGCACGAGAAGAGTTTGGTCGTGTTTGACTCACGAAGTTTATCCACCTTAGTTACTGCGTTTGTGATTACTGAAGAACATACGACGGGGAGAGACTTACCGAGAGTTATGCGCGTGAATATCCGCCATTTTTATGTGGCGGTATCTTGCGCTGGGGTTGAGGTGAGTCTGTGTGTGTTGTGGTGGTGCAGGCTAAAACTGCACTCGAAGTTATCAGTCTACTGATAAGTAATTTGATATGTAAAGTTCGAAACTCATAAAAGCAGCAAGATTAGTCTTGTACGCTACGCAGTGTTGGGTATGCGTTTTCAGCTTTTTGAGGTTCTTGAGTGTGGTTTTCAGGACTGTCTAGACGCATCACGTCCCACCCTTGAGGTGCGGTGAGTCTCTCTGCATGGAATTCGCAGAGGTCGTAGGCGTGTGGTTCACGGTGTGCTGAGAGCGGACCGATAACTGCCGTTGATTGGCTGTATGCATAGGTCAGTGTGAAGATTGCTTCACGTTGGCAGGTTTGTCGTGAACAAAGGCGAACTTGTGCCATCACAGCGTTTCTCTTTTCTGCTAAATAGTCTGTTTACGCAGACGACGACGTTCGCGCTCGGATAGTCCACCCCAGATGCCAAAGCGTTCGTCATTATCCATTGCATATTCTAGACATGCTTCGCGTACGGGGCATTCATTACAAACGCGCTTTGCGTCGCGTGTTGAGCCACCTTTTTCAGGAAAGAACGCTTCTGGGTCTGTTTGTGCACAGAGCGCGTCTGCTTGCCAGGCGAGTTCTCCGTCGTCGCCTTCAGTGCTGTATAGTCCAGCGGCAGCTTCCCAGAGGGAAAGCGCTTCTGCAGAGAACGGGTCAAGGTTCTTTTTTTGCTGTGGAGGCTGTTTTGCTTTTTCTTTAGCGTCGGCGGCAGCTAGTAAAGCGTTTGCTCGTTCTTCAAGGTATTGAGCGGATTGCATAGTATAACGTTGGGGCTGTGTTCCGCTATATTGCGATTCGCTCCCGTAGTTGCGGTGAGCATACAGACCCATTTTCGTCCCTTCCGTGTCCCTATATCGTGGAGGTTTTCTATTGACCAATCTGCTGATTCTTGATTGGCGTGGTTTATTGACACTCATACACTGTATAGCTCGCAACGATGCTGAAGCAAAATCAAAAGTGCAATAAACCTTGAACCTAATTACACGCGTGTAATACCGGTTTAGTCAAGCTGAGAGCAAAAACTTTTATATTTTATTCACTGAAACAGCGTCTTTTATGCCCTCAATGTGGTATCTACCCTACTGTGTTATGCGATGTTTTTCCATATCGACTAAAAAGTATGGCTCTTATCTCAAAAGTTAAGTGATATACATTATGTTTTGAGGAGTTTTTCGCTAAAGTTATGTGCATGCTCACCCAAAACCCTTCCCGTAACTATTCTTTTGAAAAATTTTTCACCACCCTCAAAGCACGTCAAAGCCCAGCTCTCATCTGGTATAGCGACCATTCCGAACGTATTGAACTTTCTGGGCGAGTTCTCGAAAATTGGGTGAGCAAAACAGCAAACCTTCTCAGCGAAGAATGTGAACTCGATAGCTCAGAGCCAATACACATCAGCACCACCACTCATTGGCGTTCTATTATCATCGCGCTAGCGGCTCTTCGTATTGGCGCACACTTGCATTTCGTACCGGAGGAAGAAGACTGCGCAGACATTTTTTGTACCGACAATATCGACGAACTTCCTAAGAGCTCTGCTGAATACCGTCTACTCGTGGAAAAAAGCCCTCTAGCCCCACACTTTATGGGTGTTCTACCCGATGACACCATGGATTATTGCGCTCTTGTTCGTTCTTATGGCGACGTTTACCATGGACTTTCAACGCCGTCTCCTACGGATACAGCGTGGGAGAATACCAGCTATCAGCAGCTTCTAAACAGTATTGTTCTCACACAGCAAGAACCGTTATCGGAACAGGCCTACGACATTAGTGCTCCTCCCATGCTCAACGCTAATTACCTTCAACAAGTGCTATGTTGTCTTTCTCAGGCAAAAGCCGTTATTCTACGGGATCCGACTGTTCACTGGGTCACAGAAGAAATCCATCGTATTCATCATGACGAAAAAGCGGTATGTTCCCCTTGGCTCTAGGCATTTGTTCACGAATGAATTTCATGAAAAGACATTTTTCCCTTCCCTGCAGAAAAAGAAGGTAGCCTTATGAGTGTGAACTCTCCCATCGTTGGCATTGTTGGTGGCGGTCAGTTAGCGCGTATGATGGCAGCTCCCGCCCATGAATTAGGTTTTCGTCTCAAAGTTATGGCAGAAGACGAAAACGCGTGTGCGCGTCAGACTATCCCCGAAGCACCTGTTGGTGATTACACCGATTACGCACAGCTGCTCAATTTTGCGCGGAACGTTGATGTATTAACCTTCGACCATGAGCACGTCCCGACGCATCTCTTAGAGAAACTTATCGACGAGGGCGTTAATGTTCAGCCGCGTCCTCAAGCTCTTATCTATGCCCAAGACAAGTTACAGATGAGGCAGGCAGTTCGTCATCTAGGGTTAGCTAACCCACCGTGGGCTGAGGTACGTACCCTTGAAGAACTTGTGAGTTTTGGAGAAAAACATCAGTGGGATATTGTGCTCAAAACTCCGCGCGGTGGGTATGACGGCAAAGGCGTTATGGTCATTAGTTCACCAGAACAAGCACGCAGCGAAGAAGTCTTGCAATGGTTCTCTCAGCTTGAGAGCAACACCGCCTTTTCATCTCTCTTAGTTGAAGAGAAAGTTCCCTTCACACGGGAGTTATCAGCTCTTGTTGCACGCAATGACAGCGGAGAGATCCGTCTTTGGGATATCAGTGAATCACGGCAGGTCAACTCCGTTTGCGATGAAGTCATTGCCCCAGCTCCAGCATTATCCGAGCACCTAGCACAAAAGATACGCGATACCGCGCAGACTCTTGCCCGTGAACTTAACGTAACGGGTGTTATGGCGGTTGAGTTATTTGAAGTTCCAGATTCGTCAGAGGGTTTCTATATCAACGAGTTAGCAATGCGCCCGCACAATACTGGGCATTGGACTCAAAACGGATCAAAAACTAGCCAGTTTGAACAACATTTACGTGCGGTGCTCAATCTTCCGTTAGGAGACACACAGCTGACAGAATCTAATGCTCTGATGAAGAATATCCTCGGCGGTACTTACGAGAATATTGGGAAGCTTTACCCGCAGGCATTAGCGCTTGAGCCTCAAGCAAAAATACATCTTTACGGTAAAGACGTCCGCTTCGGACGAAAAATTGGCCATGTTAACATCACCGGCACTGAACAATCATTATCTCAGCGACAACTAGCCGCCGAAAAAATATCTCGTCTCTTCCGCACAGGTTTAGAGACACCCACCTCTTCAAAGGAGTAATATCATGCTCTCATCGTACGAGAACACCCAACCAGTTATTGGTATCGTTATGGGTTCTGACTCTGATTGGCCGGTCATGGAAGAAGCTGCTGCTGTCCTTGAGGAGTTCGGTATCACATATGAAGCTGATGTGGTTTCGGCTCATCGCATGCCTGAAGAAATGATTGAATACGGGCTCCGTGCACATGAGCGCGGTATTCGCGTCATTATCGCCGGAGCTGGTGGTGCTGCACATCTTCCAGGAATGTTAGCTTCTGTTACACCGTTGCCTGTCATTGGTGTTCCAGTACGTTTAAAAAACCTTGAGGGAATGGACTCTTTGCTGTCTATTGTGCAGATGCCAGCGGGTGTTCCGGTAGCAACGGTATCTATCAATGGTGCACGCAATGCTGGTCTTCTTGCTTTACGGATTTTAGGTGCTGGCGTTGATGATCAGGCACAGCAGATTCAGGCTGACATTAGACAATTTGCACAGAATCTCAAACGTTCCGCACAAGATAAGGGTACAGCTCTTCGAGCTAAAGTTTCATCACGCACCCAACAGCAAGAAAATGATTCGGCAGAGGCATTACCAGTAGAAGATTTACCGCGTGATAAACCTTATGCGCCCTAATGATTCTCTTCAGGATGTTGGAGGGGCCTCATTGTTCTTTTCTCTGATTCTTCATTAAATGTGGGATAACTCAGCTGGTATAGAGTGAGCAAAGATGCCTATGGTTCGGTATGCTGAAAACCATGAGTAATATCCTGCAATCAGATATTTGGGCAAAGTTCCAAACAGCAAATGGTCACCAGGTGTTCCGTGGTAGCGGAGATGGGTGGAGCTATCTTGCCACGCTAGAAGGTGGCAAAACTGGACGATACCTCTACTCCCCCTATGGGCCTGTTGCCGATAGCGCGGAAGCTTTTGATGAGGCAATCGCAGATATGAAGAAGGTTGCTGCCGAGAATAAATGCTGGTTTATTCGTGTTGAGCCCACGCAAGAAGCAATTTGGGGTTCTCGTTCGGCAGAGACGTTCTTGTCTGCACGCGGTTTTAAACTGTCTCCACGGCAGATTCAGCCCGGACATACTCAGATTATTGATTTAGATGTATCTGAAGACGAGCTCTTGCAACAGATGCAGTCTACTAACCGCAATTTGCACCGTAACATCCATAAAAAGGGTATTACATTTGAGGTCTCGCATAATCCTGAAGATATCGATATTCTTACTAAATATCTAGAGCAGACAGCGCAACGTAATCAGTTTAAACGTCAGCAAGATGATTATCTTAAACGTGTTGCTCAAACTCTTATGCCAGAAGATGCTGCTCGCCTGATTATTGTAAGAACCGCTGAAGGCGAAGCTATTGGGGCAACTTTCGTCTACGATTCTGACGATACACGTACCTATGCGCATACTGGAACTTCTTGGGAGCACCGTAAGCTACGCATTAATAAGCCTCTTGTTTCGTGGATGATTATGGATGCAAAAGAAAAAGGTCTCAAATACGTTGACTTGTTCGGAATTGCTCCTAATGATGATCCAAACCACGAGTGGGCAGGCTTTACGGAGTTTAAGAAGTCTTTTGGTGGACGTTCAGTTGCGTATCCTGGAACTTGGGATTTACCAGTCTCTGCGGTAGGTTACCGTGCTTACGAAGGTATCCGCGCTGCTCGTGAAGGTCTTCAACAGCTGAAGACTAAAGTTGCTGAGGTTCGTTCAGCTCGCCAAAAGTCCTAGGCTCTTGCGCTGAAGTATTCTGCTCAAAGTTTCTTAACAGACTGCGGGTGGGTGGAAATATAGTATAGTTTCCACCCACCCGCAGTTTTTGCTCATAGAACCTTCTATTACGGTTATCGGCGTACGCTTGCTTTACGTTGAAGGATGCGTTCCCAACGTTCTAAGTTATGCTCTGCGTCGATGATACGCACGGTTCCTGATTTACTACGCATAACCAGTGATTGAGTTGTGACGGTGTTTCCGTTGTAGCGTAAACCGCGAAGGAGTTTTCCGTCGGTGATTCCTGTCGCCGCAAAGAAGCAGTTATCGCTGGTGACGAGGTCGTCTGTTGTCAGCACACGGTCAAGGTCGTGTCCAGCTTCGAGGGCCTTTTCGCGTTCTGCATCGTCGATTGGAGCAAGCCGTCCTTGAATGATTCCACCGGTAGATTTAATAGCACAGGCAGCAACGATTCCTTCTGGTGTTCCGCCAGTTCCCATCATGAGGTCTACGCCGGTTCCTTCACGGCATGCGGCGATAGCACCGGCGACATCACCATCAAGAATGATTCGGGTACGGGCACCAGCGTCACGGATTTCTTGAATCAGTTTTTCGTGGCGGGGGCGGTCAAGTACACAGACGGTGAGCTGGCTAACTGGTTTACCTAACGCTTTTGCGGTGAGGTGAAGGTTCTGTTTAACTGGTAGTCGTAAATCGACAAGTTCTGCAGCCTCTGGTCCAGCAACGAGTTTTTCCATATAGAACACGGCAGATGGGTCGAACATGGAGCCGGCTTCTGCAACAGCAATAACGGATAGTGCGTTATCCATTCCAAGGGCGGTTAGTCGGGTGCCGTCGATGGGGTCTACGGCAATATCAAAGGACGCTCCAACTCCTTCGCCAACTTTTTCGCCGTTAAAAAGCATGGGTGCTTGGTCTTTTTCTCCTTCACCGATAACGACAGTGCCGCTGAAGTTGACGGTAGATAGTCGATAGCGCATAGCGTCTACGGCTGCACCATCGGCAAGGTTTTTGTCTCCTGCTCCCACCCATGGGCCACTTGCTATAGCAGCAGCTTCGGTTGCACGCACGAGTTCTAGTGCGAGGTTTCGATCGGTGTGGTAAGTATCGTTCTGCGCCAGCTTTTCTGACATGTGCCCTGACCTTCGAGGTAGATGATATGTACTCAAGATGTGGTCATAGGTCAGTCATTACGTCATCGTCATGACTGGTTCCCTTTTTCCGTCATCATTCTATAAGCTTAGTTCCATATACTGATTCTTGTGATTCAAATTGCTAAATTTTTCTCTCTATTACCTGAGTTTTTCTGAGTGGATAAGGTTGTCTTGAGGTTTTTTATGAGGAAGATAGGGGAAAATAGTTAGGTGAGCACAGAACAATATCCTTCATCTCAAGACACTGTTTCTGCCGAAGAATCTTCTGAACCGGTAGTTCCCCTCATTACTCAGAAGCAGGCACAACGTATTCATGCTCCGGCTCGAAATATGATTATTTCGATGGCGGTGATGATTCTTATTCTGATTCCTATTCTCTGGTTATCCCCTGCTTTAACGTCCAATAAGAATCATTACAATCCACAGGTTGATTTAGACTCCATCGCGTATTTATCTTCTCAGGAGGCTGGTTATCCTGTAGCAGCGCCAGAGATAGACGGCTGGCGTTATAACTTTGCCCGATGGAAGAGCCACCAAGCAGATGGTATTAGCTTCTGGAATACCGGTCAGCTTACTGCTCAGGCAGGGTATATTGAGCTGGTTCAAGCCCAAAATACTAACCCTACGTGGATTGCGCAGCGAGTCAATAATGCTGCTGTGCAAAGAACACAGGAGGTCGCTGGTGTGCTCTGGGATGTTCGCGTGTACACACCTAAAGATGGTGAACCAACAATTTCGTATGTGGGTACTGTTTCAGGAACAACCGTCATTCTTAATGGACAAAGTTCCGAGGACGAAATTATTCAATTAGCTCAAGCTGTTATCTCTTACGAGAAGAACCCTACAAAAACTGCTGAACCGACGTCATCTTCAGGTATCCAGTAAGACGGAGCAGCATCAGTGTTCGGGAAAGAAGAATGATGAACAGTAATGAACGAGTTTTTACTCCGCAGCAGGCTCTTGAACGGTTACTTGAAGGGAACTGGCGTTTTGTACACGGTCGGGTGGAACACCCTAATCAGGATGCAGAACGTCGCAATGATTTAGTTAGTGGACAGTTCCCTTATGCGACCTTGTTTGGTTGTGCTGACTCTCGTATTGCTGCTGAAGTAATTTTTGATCAGGGTCTAGGCGATATGTTTGTGGTACGAACGGCGGGGCATGTGATGGAAAGTGCGATTACCGGCTCTTTAGAGTATGCGATTGCACATTTACATACTCCGTTAGTTGTTGTTCTTGGTCATGATTCTTGTGGAGCTGTTTCGGTCACTCAAAAGGCTTTGAAGACGGGTGTTTTCCCCGGTGGCTTTATTCGTTATTTGGTTGAGCGAATTATTCCTTCAGCAATCTCTGCCCATTTGTCGTCTACTCCGAGTGTGAATGAAGTAGTTCGGGAGCATACTGTTCAGGTGTCAGAACGTATTTTGGAGCAGTCACGTCTTATCGCCAAGGCGGTTGATGAGGGACGTACAGCTGTTGTGGGGATGTTTTACCATCTTGCAGATGGCAAAGTTGAGTTGGTGTATTGTTCACAGAATATCGATAAGAATGCTGCGATGAGGTTTTTAGCTTAAGGGTTTGTGTGGTTCTTAATTTTTGGTTTTTCTTGTCAAAAACCCGCAAAGTGAGCTGTAAGTCACTTTATGGAAGCTAAGCTGGTAGTCATGGCTGAACATATCGAATACCGTATTGAACATGACACTATGGGTGAAGTGCGCGTCCCAGCACAGGCGCTGTACCGTGCACAAACCCAACGAGCAGTAGAAAACTTTCCTATCTCAGGGCAACGTTTAGAATCTGCACATATTCGCGCTTTAGCGCTCATTAAAAAGGCTGCTGCTACTGCCAATGAAGAACTAGGTGTTCTTGATTCCCAGCGTGCTCAAGCTATCCGTGAAGCCGCCGATGACGTCGCAACCGGGGCATACGATGAGCACTTCCCCATTGATATTTTTCAAACGGGATCGGGAACCTCCTCTAATATGAACACCAATGAGGTTCTAGCAACTCTTGCAACACGTCGTCTCAAGGAGCAAGGTCTTGAGGTTCACCCCAATGACCATGTCAACGCTTCACAATCTTCTAACGATGTTTTCCCTACGTCGGTTCATGTGGCAGCTACTTCTGCTCTGATTAACAATCTCATTCCAGCTTTGGATACGTTGGCTTCATCTTTAGAGCAAAAGTCTGAGCAATTCAAAGATGTTGTGAAATCTGGTCGTACGCATCTTATGGATGCAACCCCCGTAACGCTCGGACAAGAGTTCTCTGGTTATGCCGCACAAGTACGGTATGGCATTGAGCGTGTCGAAAGTTCTTTGGCGCGTGTTGCAGAAGTTCCTTTAGGCGGAACTGCTGTCGGTACGGGTATTAACACTCCAGAAGGTTTTTCTGCGCGAGTCATTGAGTTACTTGCGAAGGAGACTTCTTTACCGATTACTGAAGCTCGTAACCATTTTGAGGCGCAAGCAAACCGTGATGCTCTGATTGAAGCCTCGGGGCATTTGCGCACTATTGCGTATTCGTTGATGAAAATTTGCAATGATATTCGTTGGATGGGTTCTGGCCCTAATACGGGTCTAGGAGAATTGCAGATTCCAGATTTGCAACCGGGCTCTTCTATTATGCCCGGAAAGGTGAACCCTGTTATTTGTGAGGCAGTGATTCAGGTAGCTGCTCAGGTTGTTGGTAATGACACGACGATTGCGCTTTCTTCTACCAACGGCGCATTTGAGCTTAACGTTGGTATTCCCGTCATGGCTGCTAACCTTCTACAGTCAATTCGCTTACTCGCTAATGCCTCAACAGTGATGGCGTCCAAGATGATTGACGGTTTAGAAGCTCATGTTCAGCGGTCTCGTTTCTTAGCGGAGGCTTCTCCTTCTACCGTGACTCCACTCAATAAATATATCGGTTATGAAGCTTCTGCGAAGATTGCCAAATATGCGGTAGCTCATCAGAGCACTATTCGTGAAGCTGTATTAGCTCTTGGGTACCTTGAGCGCGGAGAGATTACGGAAGAACAGTTGGATCAGGCGTTAGATGTGATGAGCATGATTGGTTCTTATCGTTAGTCTTTTAATTCCGTTCAAGACGCTGAGCATGATATGCCGTTGGTGCAGGTACACAAGGTATCTGTATCAACGGCATATTGTTTTTTCTAAACGTTGAGGGTCTTTTTTTATTCTGAGATTTTCAGTTCTTGACTCTAGATGTTCTTAGGAAACAGGTCTATCGTTAATCGTAAGAATACTGATAAATATTGAGGGGTTTTCCGTGAAGTTAGCAGAACAGATTGTCCAGCAACTCATCGACGCTGGGGTTAAAAGAATTTATGGTGTGGTAGGAGATTCTCTGAACCCGATTGTTGATGCAGTACGAGCATCCGGCGGTTCAGATAATGGAGGAATCGATTGGATACACGTCCGACATGAAGAAGTTGCAGCTTTCGCCGCTGGGGCTGAAGCACAACTCACCGGCAAACTAGCGGTCTGTGCAGGTTCCTGCGGCCCGGGAAATACTCACCTCATCAACGGGTTATACGACGCGCATCGTTCTCAGGCTCCAGTTCTTGCTATTGCCTCGCATATTCCTTCGGGACAAATCGGCACCGGTTATTTTCAAGAGACCCATCCCGAAAGAATCTTTGAAGAGTGCTCTGTTTATAACGAGATGGCTGTCTCCCCCGAACAAACATTACGCATTGTCAATTCAGCTATGCGTCACGCAATTGCTCGGAACGGTGTTGCCGTCGTCTCTATCCCCGGCGATATTGCTTCAGAAGATGCCGTCGAAGCAATTCCCGAATGGGGTACTTTGTGTCGAGCAGCCTTAACACCAACCTCTGAGACGCTTGAAGAAATTGCAGAACGCATCAATAAAGCACAAAAAGTCGCTATTTTTGCTGGTGCTGGGGTGGCTCAAGCACGCGAGCGCGTTATTGAACTTGCCGAAAAAATCGGTGCTCCTATCGGACATACGATGAGGGGTAAAGAGTTCATTCAATACGATAACCCGTACGATGTAGGAATGACTGGGCTGTTAGGCTATGGAGAAGCCGCTGAGGGTCTTAAGGAAGCTGACCTGATGTTGCTTTTGGGTACGGATTTCCCTTATGACCAATTCTTGCCTGATACTGAGACGATTCAGATTGATCGTCGTGCTGAGGTGATGGGCCGACGTACTAATGTGGGGTTGCTTGTTGAAGGCGATATTGAGACAACTCTCAACGGTGTTCTTCCGTTGGTTTCGAGAAAAGAAGACCGTAGTTTTCTTGAGAATCTTGTGAAGAAGAATCAGAAGATTATGGAGAAAGTTGTCAATGCTTATGCGAAGGATCCTAATACTTCTGCGCTCATTCACCCCGAATATGCTGCTACAGTACTGGATGAAGTTGCTGCTGAGGACGCTATTTTTACCGCTGATACGGGAATGTGTAATGTGTGGACGGCTCGTTATATTACCCCAGGTCCGAAGCGTCGTCTTTTAGGTTCGTTCTTGCATGGGTCGATGGCTAATGCGATGCCGATGGCATTAGGTGCCCAGATTTCTCATCCTGAACGTCAGGTAATTTCTGTCTCGGGTGATGGTGGTTTGTCGATGCTTCTTGGAGACTTGCTCACAGCCAAGATGTATAACCTGCCGATGACCGTGGTGGTGTTTAACAATTCGACGTTGGGTATGGTCAAGCTTGAACAGTTAGTTCAAGGTTTTGAGGATTATGGTGTAGACGTTCCTGAGGTTAATTATGCTGATATTGCTCAGGCAATGGGTTTTCAGGCTCAACGTGTTACGAATCCGGATGATCTTGAGGGGGCGTATCGAAAGGCGTTAGAGCATCGTGGCCCATCTTTGGTGGATGTTGTGACAGATCCTAATGCTCTTTCGATGCCTCCAGAAGTTGAGGCAAAACAGATTATTGGTTTTGCATCGTCGTTGTCGAAGATTGCTCTCAATCGTGGTGCTGGTGAGGCTGTTGCTATGGCTCGTTCGAATCTGCGTAATATGAGTGCTTGGAGGCAGATTCTTTAGGCCTGTGAACGGTCTTTAGCGTTTTAGACTTGTTCGTAGCCGAATCGGACGCCGTCTTGCCAGTGCAAGGCGGCGTCTATTCTGTCAAGCATCCTTGGGGAGCAGAGTTCTTGGGCTTCTTCAAAGCTCACCCAACGAACTTGTGTGCTTTCTTCGTCGTTGACGCGTTCTTCTCCACTGATGTAGTGGCAGTAGAAGGTGTGGTCAAGGAATTGGCATTGGTCACCGTTGTTGAAGGTGTGTGGAGGGTCTGCTTTAAGCTGTGCTAAGGCGATAACTTCGATGCTGACGTTCGCTTCTTCTTGAGCTTCTCGGCGGATGGTTAGGGCTGGGTTTTCTCCGGGGTCGACGATTCCGGTGATGGGTGTCCATGCTCCGGAGTCACTTCGTTGAACCAGCAGAATCTTTTGGTCGCTTTGTCGTTGGATGACGGCTGTTGCGCCGGAGAGCCATAGCATGTCGTTGCCAATTTTTTCACGTAGTTTGGTGATGAATGATGGTGTTGGCATAGTGTTTTAGAGTTCCTTTGGGTTTTAGAAAAGGGTGTTTGATGGTGGGAAAAGTATTGCAAGTGTGGTGCCAAGGAGCATGAATGGACCAAATGCTATGTGTTGTTGTGGTGTTTTAGTACGTAGGAGGATGGCAAGGCTATAGATGCCGCCGAGGGTGAAGGTGAGCAATGTTCCCCAGCATAGGGTCAGGGGTGAGATAAAGCCGGTGAGCGCTCCAAGGATTCCGGAGAGTTTGACGTCGCCTAGGCCCAGTCCACCGCGGGAGAATACTCGTAGTACGTAGTAGAAAATTGTTAAGAATACGGCTGAGTAGAGGGTATTTTTAACGCCGATGATGTTGTGTTCAAGGAGGTAGACCGCTATGAGCGGTAGCATAATCGTCAGGTATAGCGGAAGAACGATACGGTTAGGTAGTCGGTGTTCTCGTATGTCGATGATGCTCAGTTCTATAGCTCGATAGATGAAGTATATGAGGGTTAGGCTTAGTATGGTTCCTTGCGTGTTACTGAGCACTGTTCCACGATGAAAGTATTCAACGATGATATTCAGCATGGTGGTTCTTCTATGGTGTTTAGGAGCCGAAACGTCGTTGTCTGAGTGCGTAGTCGGCTAGGGCGTGAACGAAGTCTGTTCGAGTAAAATCTGGCCAGAGCGCTTCACAGAAGTAGAACTCTGAGTAGGCAGATTGCCAGGTGAGAAATCCTGAGATCCGTTGTTCTCCAGAGGTTCTAATTAAAAGATCGGGGTCGGGTAGTCCACGGGTGTAGAGGTGTTCGCTGATATCTGAAGTTTCTAGTTGTTGCACTAGTTCTTCGAGAGAGGTTCCTCTCTGCTGTGCTTGTTGTAGAAGTTCTTTGACGGCATCGACGATTTCTTGTCTTCCACCGTATCCAACGGCAATGTTGACTTGTAGTGTGTTGATGTCTTGAGTTGCTTCTGTTGCTTTGTTGATGCTCTGTGTCAGAGTTTTTGGTAAGGCGTGAAGTCTGCCTACTGCATGTATTTTTGCAAGGTGTTTGTGGGTGAGCTCTTCAAGGAGGTTTTCGATAACGTCGAGGAGGTCTTGTAGTTCTTCTGGTTTTCGTTTGAGGTTTTCAGTGGAGAGCATGTAGAGGGTGACCATGGGGACGTTGAGTTCTTGGCACCATTGGAGGAATTCGATAATGCGTTGAGCTCCACGTTGATGCCCGTATTTGGTGTTTTTGCCTTGCTGCGCGGCCCATCTTCTGTTGCCGTCGACAAGGACACCCACGTGTTGTGGAAGTTTCTGGGGCGGAATGTTCTGAAACATCTGAAGCTGTTCAAGGCTTTGAGTTGATGAGGAATCTTCCACCTATAGCTCCTTATGTCATATTTTCTTCTGGTTTGAGCAAACAACGTCTTCTTTCATCGTACCGTGCTGAAGTCGTTCCACAATGTTTATTGCCTCTTGTCCTTAATGAGTATCGCAGAGATAATGGAGGAAACCACATTTTTAGGATTGGCGTTCACCAGTGACACACCGTTCATCTTCTTCAACTTCTTTATCGTCAGCTACTTCTCATCGTCCTTTTGAGAAGAAACCTCTTCTGCGTGGCTGGATACATGCCGGTTTTTCTCCCATTGTTTTTATTGCGGGGATTGTTCTTGTGGTGCTCTCTGGCGGTGGTGTTTTAGCAGTTGCATGCGCTATTTTCTCGTTGACGGGTGTCATACTTTTCGGTGTTTCTGGAATGTACCACCGAGGATATTGGGAAGATCGGGTGCGTCTTCTTCTCAAGCGTCTTGACCACGCTAACATTGCGCTGGTTATTGCCGGAACATATACCCCGTTTGCGTTTACGCTCCTTAACGGCCCAAAGCGTCAGATTCTTTTATGGAGTATTTGGGGCTGTGCCTTGGGTGTGGTTCTTTTTAGGGTGTTATGGACGTACGCTCCACGCTGGCTTTATACCCCTATTTATGTGGTGATGGGTCTTATGGCAGTGTTTTACCTTCAAGATTTTTGGAAGGTTTCTGTCATTGCAACGATTCTTATCGCAGCTGGTGGCGCTTTCTATATTCTTGGCGCCGTTTTTTACGGGACGAAAAGACCTCATCTTGCTCCCCATATTTTTGGGTTTCATGAGTTATTCCATGTGTGCACGGTTATCGGTTTTATTCTGCACTATATCGCAGTGGTGTTCTCCATCTACGCATAAGAATATTCTGGCGAAGACAGCGCGCACTTTATTTATTTTTCTGTTGATGAGGACTTAGACGAAGTATCGTTATCGCCCGTCTGGGATTGCTGACGTTGTTGTGCTTCTTGTTCCATAGCGTATTGGTTACGGTACCTCATACGACGTACACGGCGCGTAAAATCCAACATCAACAAGATGATGAAAACACCTACGGTAAAAGTTGCAACAAATCCAAGGAACCCTGGAGAACCCGTTGGTGAGCCGTCCTGATTATATTGTGTGGTTGAGTTTGCCAGAAGTTGGGCTGTCTCCACAACAGCAAAAAGATACGTCATGCGTTACACCAGTTTTTCTTGGTCGTTGTTGTTCTAAGGATAGTCTTGTCAGTAGAAGAGCTGTCTCTTATTCTACGCGTTAGGTTCGGAACTCTTATAGTCGATTCCTTCTGCAAAGCACCATTCTGGTAGTTCTGAGTGGACTCTGCTTTTTGCTAATACGTATTCTTCCCAAGGCCAGATTTCTTTTTGCTGTTCAGGTGTGAGCGCGAAGAATGCGTCGGTTGGGCGAACCTGTGAGCGGTGCGCAAGAAGTGCACGGTCGTGGGTTTCAAAAAACTCCCAACACGAGATACGTGTCGTTGTGTGGTGGGAGGGGTACGGCGAAGGATGACGTTTTTCGTCTTCTTCTCTCTCATCAAGACGAGCCACCCACTGGGTGAAAGGACTTTCACCTTTGGTGCTAGTGAGGTATCGGTGGAAGGTTCTAATACGTTCTGGGTTGAAAGCACGGTCATAGTATATTTTTTGAACTTGCCATGGTTTCCCTAATTGTGGGTATGCTTTTTCGTCACCGGATTTTTCGTAAGCTTCCATTGCGACTCGGTGGGTCATAATGTGGTCGGGGTGAGGGTATCCGCCTCGTTCGTCGTAGCTCAGAATAATATGTGGACGGTATTCTCTAACGAGTTGGATTAACGGTGCAGCTGCTTGTTCTAGAGGCAGTGTTGCAAAAGAGCCCCAAGGAAGTTCTGGTAGTGGGTCGCCTTCAGGTAGTCCAGAATCCACAAACCCTATCCAACGATGCTCAATACCAATAATGTTGGCAGCTTCTGCCATTTCTTCACGTCGGACACCGGGGAGGTCTCGGTGGGCTTTAGGGTTTTCATTCACCTGTTCGTTGAGAATATCGCCGCGTTCTCCGCCTGTCATCGTTGCTACCATAACTCGTGCCCCACGATGCACGTATGCTGCCATTGTTGCAGAGCCTTTAGAAGATTCGTCATCGGGGTGTGCGTGTACCGCTAGAATACGTAGTCCTGCATAGTTCTCTGCTAAGGGTGAAGGCACCATATCTTTGAGGATGCTGTGAGAGTGTTTTGAGTCGGTCACGAAGAACTCCAATATTTTTTCGTTAGAGTAGCTAAAATAGTACATCTAGAACGTCAGCAGATGATGCGGTCTGAAGAAGACACTCTATTTTAGCGAATATCTGGTGGCGATAACCCAATCTAGGTTAACGAATATGAACGAAGGATGTCGTGACAACTAGCTTAGATTCACGCTACGGCAGAAAACCTACTCAAAGGAGCATACCAACGTGGGTATGGGTTCTTTTAGCTGGTTGTGTTACCGTCATCTCAATGCTTTTTGGGTGGTGGGTACAAAGTGATTCTTCAGCGACGTCTCCTCAGGCTCGTGATCTTTCACATCAGCTCACAAGCGCCGATGAAGTATCTCTGACTTTTGAGGTGCTCAAAGACCCTCACGTAGAAGCTGTCTGTGCGATTAAAGCGTTGAATTCTTCACGTGCCCCAGTCGGCTGGAAAGAGGTCATTATTCCGGCAGATACCGCCGGTGAGAGCTCGTCTCGAGTGCATGTTCAAACTGTTAAAATACGGGTTCTCTCCCCCGCTGTCACCGCGACCGTTGATACCTGTTGGAGTATGCGAACCTCGTCATAAGGTTTAGAATTCACACCACAAACTAGCACTTGTATGTTAGAACGGGTAAAGTTCGCTACAACTACTCTAATTTTGAGTGTCAGGATAACCGTTTGGTGAATCCTTAACCTCAAAAGTTTTATGAAAGGAAAGTACATGAGCGCTCATGAAGGTGCTTGGCTAACTCAAGAGGCATATGACCGCCTTAAAAAAGAGTTAGAACATATCTCTGGCCCGTACCGTCAAGAAATTATTGAACGTATTTCGGCAGCTCGCGATGAGGGAGACCTCAAAGAAAACGGCGGATACCATGCTGCACGTGAAGAGCAAGGCAAAAATGAAGCACGTATTGCTCAGTTAACTCAGTTGCTAGAGAACGCTCAAATTGGCGAAGCACCGCACAATGACGGGGTCGTTGATTCCGGAATGGTCGTTGAAGCAGAGCTTGCCGGCCGACCTTTCAAATTCCTTCTTGGATCACGCGAAGTTGCAGATTCTTTGGTCGGTGATTCTGGTCTTCAGGTCTTCTCTGAAAGCTCCCCCATGGGTTCTGCTATTTTGGGTTGCCGTGCCGGTGATGAAACGTCGTATGTTGCCCCAACCGGTAAGACGATTGACGTCAAGATTATCTCTGTCGTTCCTTTTGAATGATAGAAGACTCTTTGTCATTCTCATAGGCTCAGAAAACGTGATGCCATCGCATCTCTCCCGATAACGGGTGAGATGCGATGGCATCACTGATATTCAAAGCATTACCACCGATGATATTTAGTACACAACAATCGGCTTATAACCAGCTTCTGTTAGCCCATCAAGTACCTGCTGAATATGTTCATTCCCTTTAGTTTCCATATCAATAGTGATAGAAACATCTCCCATAGAAAGTGCACCGCCGACACGGGTGTGGTCCACACCCGTCACGTTCGCGTCCAAAGAAGAAATGATGGATGAGATAGTTGTTAGCTCGCCGGGACGGTCGTTCAACATCATTTTGATGGTTAGATACCGTCCAGCAGCCGAAAGACCGCGCTGAATCACTTTGAGCATCAGCATTGGGTCAATATTTCCACCAGAGAGCAAACATACTGTTGTCCCAAGGTTTCCGTATTGTTGGAGAAGTTTTCCATCCATCAAAGCAGCAACAGGAACAGACCCTGCCGGCTCTACCACCAACTTGTTGCGCTCCATCAAAAAGATTAATGCTCTAGCAATATCATCTTCAGAGACGGTATGTACGTCATCAACCAGTTCTTTAATAATGGAGAAAGGCATTTGCCCAGGTCTACCGACAGCGATGCCGTCAGCGATTGTAGAGACTTTTTTCAAAGGGACCAGAGCGTCAGCAGCTAAAGAGAGCGGGTACGCTGCAGCATGTTCTGCTTGAACACCAATAATGCGAATCTTTCGGCCCGTCTTCTGTTCAAGTTCTCGAACGGCAACAGATAAACCAGCCAGTAACCCTCCCCCGCCAACACCAACGATGATAGTTTCAACATCAGGTACTTGTTCTAGGATTTCAATACCGATAGTTCCTTGGCCTGCGATAATATCAGGGTTATCGAAGGGGTGAACAAAAACGGCGCCAGTTTCTTCGGCATAACGTTTTGCTTCTGCTAGGGCGTCGTCAACGGTTGCGCCGTGCAAGATAACCTGTGCCCCACGACTTTTAGTTGCAGCAACTTTCGGAAGTGCTGCACCTAAAGGCATGTAGATGCGTGCTTTGATGCCTAGTTGTTGAGCGGCTAAAGCGACACCTTGTGCGTGATTACCTGCTGAGGCGGCGACTACTCCACGCGATTTTTCGTCCTCAGTAAGTTTTGCCATACGGACGTATGCTCCGCGTACTTTAAAAGATCCAGAACGTTGTAGGTTCTCACATTTAAAGTAAACTTCTGAGCCAATCATTTCTGATAGTGCTAAGGAGTGGTCCACCGGTGTGCGTTCAATGACCGGCTTGAGAAGATGAGCGGCTTGTTCAATATCTGCATATTGAACAGGTAATTGTGTTGAAACAGTGGACACAGGTGTTTCCTTTATGCGTTAGAGAATATCCGAAGAATAGTTTAAGAAACAAAAACTATCTCAAGAGTAGTGCAGTTATAGTGTTGATTCTTCTTGTTCGTGTTCTTTAAGCCGTTCAAGACGTTCTTTGACTTTATCAGCCACAGCTTTACGTTTTTTACGAGCAATTTCATGTTCGTAGAGAAACTCTTTAGTACGAATTTCTGGGTCTTTTTCCCACTCACGTCGGGCCAGATAACGCACGATGGTGTTCATCACGGCAAGAACAGGCACAGAGAACAACGCACCAAGTGGCCCATAAAGGATAGTTCCGCTAGCTACCGCAAAAATGACGGCGAGAGGATGTAAGGAGACGGCTTTACCCATAACTAGGGGTTGAAGAATATGTGATTCAATCTGTTGTACGAGCAGAACCATCAGCAACATGATTAAAGCGTTAAACCAACCATTAGCAACAAGCGCCAGAAGCACCGCAATTGCGCCAGTTACGAGAGCTCCAACGATGGGAATAAAAGAGCCTAAAAATACGAGTACACCCAGCGGAATAGCTAGCGGGACTCCGAGGAAGAACGCTGCTAAACCGATACCAAGAGCGTCCACGAAGGCAACAAAAACTTGAACGTGAACGTAGCTTACGAGAGAACGCCAGCCACGACGTCCGGCACCGTTAACTGCTTCACGTGCGGTTACAGGGAAAAGCCCTACCAAGAAGATCCAGATTCTTTCGCCTTCAAGGAGGAAGAAAATCAGGGTGAAGAGAACAAGGGCTGTGCCAGTCCCGATATCTGCTGCGGTAGAGCCGAGGGAAGCAACACCCGAGAGGATGGAGCCAGAGTTATTTTTGATGAATTGTGTAAACTCCGAAAAATGTGAGTCTATTTCTTTAAGGTCTAGGGTAAGAGGAGATTGGTCAATCATCCCTAGAACGGTATGGTACCCCTGCACAATTTCGTCTGATAGGGAGGAGAATCCAGAGGTAATTTGTTGCCCGACGAGGGTGAGCAGTCCAACAACAACCGCGATGAACCCGAGCTCAACAATGGCTGTTGCGTATCCTCGTCTAAGACCGTATTTGCGCAGGAAAAATACCGCTGGTGAGATGAGCGCAGCAAGAAGTACCGCTACCGCGATAGAAACAATGATGATACTAATTTTTGCGGCAACCCAATGGAGGCAAGCTAATGCGAAGAGAACTATGAGAAGTCTCCACGACCAAGCGGCAGCAGTGCGTAGGGCAAATGGAATGTATCGTTCATCGCCGTGGTACCAAGAACTTTGTTCAATATGATTTTTCGGTGCTGGTGAGGGGGTAGTTTCGCTCATGCGTACTATTCTTCCACATCTTTAGACAAGTCGTTATTTTCGGGGAGAAATAAACGTAAGAAAAGGTTGCATATAAACGTTCAGGGCACACGAGATCTCTCGTGCGCCCTAAATTTTCGTGGTTAGGATGTGATTTTTAGCGTTCCATCATTTCACGAACGTACATGAGGATACGGAGAATCTCGATGTAGAGCCATACCAGAGATGAGGTTAGGGCGAATGCCATACGCCATGATTCACGTTCTGGTGCACCGTATCGTACAGCTTCGCTGACGTGGGTGAAGTCAAGAATGAGGGAGTACACGCAAAGAGCAACAGCAAAGAGCCCAATAATGAGGCCGAGAGGAATACCCATGACTTCAATGCTGCGAACGTTTGTTCCGCCGAAGAGGGTCATGCCAAGGTTGACGAGACAGAAAATTGCATATGAGATAGCTGCGATGGTGAAGAATTTCGTCATCTTAGGTGATTCACGCAATTTACCGTTACGGAAAAGAACCAGAACTGTACCAAAGACGATGAAGGTTGCAAGAACAGCCTGCCCAACGATACCCGGGTAGCGTGTTTCTGCCATGGCAGAGAAACCACCAAGGAGCATACCCTGTGCTAGGGCGTATGCCATCACAAGTACGGGAGAAACTTCTTTTTTGAAACCGTTAACAAGTCCCAGAACAATAGAACCGACTAAACCAGCTACAACGAGTATGGGGAACATCACCGATGCGGCTGCGCCAACCAGTAGGATGACAAAGTTGATAGCAACTTTGACGATGACGTCGTTCATGCTCATCTGCCCCGTTTGAGCGCTTGTTGCACTGGGGGACTGATACATTGCGTTGAGGTCAGCGGCGGTAGGAGTCTCCTCACGAGGTGAGGTAGGTGTATATCCGTACGGTGCGGAAGAGCTCTGACCGTTGGAGTATGCGCCACCAGCGCCGAATTGTCCAAAGCGAGAATCCTTCTTTTGAGAATCTAGCATGGAATTGATGAGGGGGTTGCCTGCCACGAGAACAATCTCCTTTAGTTCTATAATTCTGTCTCTACCAGACTATCGGAGAACCGTGATATTCGTGGGGACTTTTGGTGAAAAGCACAGTATTTCCTAGGGTTCTAACAGTTTCAGAAATATTAAGTATCGTGGCGACAATACTCACGGTACTTCTACCGTATAAACAAATGTGGTCTCATCAGTATTCACTGATGAGACCACATTCTCGTATGTGCTCCTACTGGGACTCGAACCCAGAACACAAGGATTTTAAGTCCTCTGCCTCTGCCAATTGGGCTATAGGAGCAATATCGGCAGCTAGATTTTAGAAAACAACTGCCTTACCACTATACCGTATAGAACGAATAGTGTTGTCCTGTACATAGATAACTCTAGGTACAGGACATTATTATAGCCATAAAATTGCGTTGAACGCACTTTTTATTACAGGCGTGCCTTGCTCTTTTCAGGAGCAGTTCCGGTTGCGCTTTGGAATGCGCGACGTGGAGAACGCTGATGGCGGATAGAAGAGGTGTCACGGCCGAAGATTTGGTTCAACGCCCAAATGCTCATAACACGTACAGTACGCTCAGCGGTGGGGATAGCCATGCCGTGGTATCCGCGGTGCATCAACCATGCAATAGGTCCTCCGATGGTCTTACCCTTGAAGTTCGCGACGCCCTTCCACAAGCCGAGTCCAGCAACAACACCGATGGTCTCATGGTAGTAGTCGGTGAGTGCTTCACCACGACGAGAAGCCAATAGGTTCTGTGCAAGCTTAACAGCCTGACGGGAAGCGTGCTGTGCGTTAGGTACGCAGAAGCCGCCAACTCCGCCACCAGAAAGGTCAGGAACAGCAGCGTTATCGCCAGCTGCCCAAGCACCCTCGATGACACCGTCATCACCGGTAACTCGTAGGTCTGCGCCGACACGCACACGACCCCGCTCGTCCAGAGGAAGGTCAGTGTTCTTGAGCATGGGGGATGCTGCAACACCAGCAGTCCAGATAAGAGTATCGGTGTCAAGCTCACCAGCAGGAGACTTGTCTCCCATGTTAATCAACGCAAGATGACCGTCGGTAGCATCTGCCAAAGAAGTATTGAGTAGAACCTCAATACCGCGGCCGCGAAGCTCTTCAACGACCTTTTCAGCGCGCTCTGCAGGGACCTCAGGCATGATACGGGGTGCAGCTTCAACGAGAACAAAACGAAGGTCAGATACGCGAAGGCGACCGTTGCGTTCTACGGCGACACGAGCCATATCTTCAAGTTCGGAGATTGTCTCGACACCAGCGAAACCGCCACCAACAATAACGAAGGTGAGGGCGCGACGGCGTTCATCTGCATCATCAAGCATAGAAGCAACTTCGATGCGTTCAAGCACCCAGTTGCGAACAGATACTGCTTCTTCTACGGTTTTCATGCCGATAGCAATTTCGGCAAGCCCCGGAATGGGGAATGCGCGGGTTACTGCACCTGCACCAATGACGATTTCGTCGTAAGTAACCTCAAAAGGCTCTCCTACGTCGATAGGTTCAATAGTTGCGGTGCGAGTTGCATGGTTAATTGCGGTGACTCGACCACCAACAACTTCGCAGTTCTTGAGGTGCTGACGTAGAGGAACGGTAGCGTTGCGACCTTCCATAGAACCTGCAGCAACTTCTGGCAAGAAGGGCTGGTATGTCATATAGGGGTTAGGGTCTACAACGGTAACGATACCGCCAGTTTCTTTAATGGTCTTCTGAATTTTCTGGGCGACGGTGAATCCTACGTAGCCACCGCCGACAATGAGAACTCGAGGACGATCCTGAGCTAGTTTGGTGAATGCCATATTTATTTTGCTACTTCCTTAGGTTGAGATATGAGAGCTGTCTATGCACTCGTACCTGTATCTGCACCGCATGTTTAACTGTTAAAAGTACAACATCCTTTAGAGCGCAAAACAGCGCGGTGGGAGGACAATTGCTCAATATGCTATCTTGCCACTTAAGCCGAACTTTTCCTACTCTACAGGGCATTTTTTTCTTCAAGGATTTAGCTTTTCTTGATTCTTATTTCGGCTACCCTTGTGGCCTACGCCTCTTTTTCTGTGTTCTGACTAGCTGAGTTAGCGAGCGAATGGAGTATCTTGTGATGATAAACGTCCACAGAAAAAATCCACCCACCACAATAAAAGGTAAGATGCCAGAATCTTCAGCTGGACGGCGAGGAGTTGGCGGCGAAGCCACCGGAATATGCTCATCAGCGTGATGTGTTGGAACACTCGAACGAGGAGTCGGTTGGCTCTCATTCTTACGATGAACCTGTATCCACTGACGCATCGACCCCAACGGGTTCTCTTCAGCTTCATCAGAAGTTTTAGGATTCAAGGCTTTTGCGGGGTTAATAATCCCGTACCCGTACAATGCATCTCGTCCGTTTTCTCCAGCATCATCAGCCGAAGAAATAATACGCTGAATAACCTGAGCAGCAGTAAAGTTCGGATACTTTTCTTTAATGAGAGCTGCCAAACCCGAGACAATAGGTGCTGCCCCAGAGGTGCCTGACCACACCGCATATTTATTATCGGGGGTCGCGCCCATAAGATTTTCGCTGGGTGCAGCAACAGCAATCGAAATACCTTGAGAGGATGAAGACCAAGAATCTTGCTTATTCTGGTTCACTCCCCCAACAGTTAGCACCCCCGGCATCGTTGCAGGGGCACCAACTTGAGTAATTCCAGAGCCTCGGTTACCGGCAGAAGCTACAATAATGACGCCTTTTTCTTCGGCATAGGCGAAGGCACTATCCCATTGTTCTGGCCAGTTTGTGCTATCTGAGCCAACAGAAAGATTGATGATATCAGCACCGTGGTCTACCGCGTACCGGACCGCTTCAGGAAGCTGCTCATCAATATTTTTTGCACCCTCAGAGATACCACCAATCTCTAAAGAAATCGGAAGAATCTTAGCTTCTGGAGCAACCCCTATCATGCCAGCTGGACGTGCACCACCGACGCCGGAGAAGGTTGGCGTCTTTGGGTCGCGGTGCCCGTGCCCTGCAATTAACGAAGCGACCATTGTTCCGTGTTCAGGTTCAACGCCGAGACCTTTCCAGCCTCGAGCAGAGCCAACACCCGAAACGTCCGTCCCAGGTAGAACATTGTTTTTCAGGTCTTGGTGGCTTTGGTCTACGCCGGTGTCAATCACCGCGACAGTGACCCCACGCCCAGTAGCTTCTTTCCAGACGGAGCTGAAACCATAATCTTTAAGCCAGTATTCTCGGGCGCGAACCGCATCTCCTTCAGGTACGTCAATGGTCGGGATAGAGGGAAGAACACCCGGTTGCTGTGATGGTGCAGTTGGTGGTTGTGGCGCAGGTGAAACAGACACCTTTGGGGTAGGTGTAGGGGCGGCCACAGGCTGGGCTAGCGACACAGAAACGGTTAGAACGCTCAAAGATAAGGTCGCCACAAAACAAGCGTATCTTTTCATTCGTCGAGAAGATGCAGGCACAGAAGAGCAAGATGTAGACATTATGTGCTTAGGCATAGGCTCTCCTCAAAGAATGTTATCTCAAGAAAAGACAACAAACATCATGATAAAACGCTGTTGAATACCCGAACGCATTATCGTTGCGAGAGTACCAACCCATCAAGAATATCGTGTTCACTAGCGGTAGCGCTATATACAGCTCCATCTGTGAGCTGTTCTAAACGTCGAATAATATGTGCCCAAATAACAGCACCAGTACCAATGACATCTACACGGCCGGGGTGCATAAACCCGCGTTCAGCACGTTCTTGAGCAGTCATTTGAGCCAAACGATAACAAGCCTGTTCAATCTCTTGAACGTTAAGCTGTGCGCCATTGATTCTCTGAGGATCATAGCTTTCAAGCCCGTAATGTTCTGCAACAATAGTGGTAACGGTACCAGCAACCCCAACCACTCGTTGCGCTTGAGATAATTGAACGTAGTTAAGAACTTCTTCGAGAGCTTCATCGACGTCAGCAATAATCCGTTGTCTTTGTTCTGCACTCATCGGGGCCGTCACCTGATGCCGTTCAGTAAGACGTACACAGCCAATATTCACTGAACGCGCAGCAATCAGTGAATGGCTATCCCCTAAAACGAATTCTGTAGATCCGCCGCCTAAATCGATAACAAGTGTTTTTCCTTCGCTCGTTCCAAGAGAAGAAAGCGCCCCATAGAAAGATAGCTCTGCTTCTTCCTCGCCAGTGATGACTTCTGGTGTGACCCCTAAAATGTCTTGTATTCCTTGAATAAAAATATCTTTGTTCGTGGCGTCTCTTGTGGCGCTTGTCGCCCCAAAACGAAGAGACTGAACACCGTGCTCAGAGATAATTTGTGCGTACTCGCGGGCAACTTTAAAAGTTCTTTCGAGGGCTTCTTCTGAAAACTTGCCCGTAGCGTCAACGCCTTCTCCAAGGCGTACAATTCGCATAAGACGTACGATATCGTGAAGGGTGCTCACACCGTTCTGTGTCTCAACGTCTGCAATGAGGAGTCGTAGGGAGTTCGTTCCGCAATCAATAGCACCGATACGCACGTCGAAGTCTTCTTTCTCTTATTGAGCGGTTTCTTGGTCGGTTGAGACAAAGCTATGGCGCCATTGTGGGTCACACGCGCATTGTTCGGGAGTCCACCAAGGTGCAATCAGTTCGAGCGTCTCATCCCCCATAGGGTTAATTCCGCGTCCGACAGAGAGGGTGTGTCCAAGTACCGCGTGAAGACACTTAACGCGTACTGGCATACCGCCGGCAGAGATACCGTCAATTTCAGGAACTTCTTCGGTGTTGGTCTTGATACGGATACGTTCACGTTCACGAAGATAGTTTTCGTGTGCTTGCTGATATTGCTGAGCTAATTCGGTGTCTTCAGCAAGACGATCTGTCATCTCGTACATTTTTCCCTCAGCTTCTAGACGACTAGCAGCTGCAGTAATCGCAGGGTGTGCTAGGTAGAAGACCGTGGGGAAGGGCGAACCGTTTGATAGTCGTGGTGCAGTTGCCGCAACGAGAGGGTTTCCGCAGCGACAGCGAGCAGGGATTTCTGCAACGTCACGCACTTTTCGACCCAATTGTTCAGAAAGTACGTGAAGATCGAGTTCGGTAGGTTCTAGGGTTTCTGCGCTCACGCCGAAACCTTGCGGGTTAGTAGTGTTAGTCATGATGAAGTTCCTTGTGATACTAGTTTTAGTCAGTCAATCAGTCTGTTATTTTATGGTGCTGGAGCGGAGCTAGCTGGTGCAGTGGTGGGGGCAGTTGGGTCTATAACGGGGCGAGATGGATCAGCCGGCGCTATTTCTTCGGCAGATGTTATATGCGCCGGTTCAGAGGTGTTGTTCGCTGGTTTTTGGTGAGTTGGATCTTGCGCAAAAGCTGATTGTTCAAAAGAGCTCCACAAACCTTTTGTCCAAGATTCTTTAGGTGCGCTTTGTGCTGCTGCTGAGGTGTCATCTGCACGATGAGAGGAGGGGTCTACTCCTACCACAAGATACGGTGTTTCACCCTCAGCCATATAGTATAGACGGCTCTTTGCTTGCTGTTTGACGTAGTTTTCATCTTGCCACCAGCTCAGTTGAGTTTGCAGACTGTCATGGTTTTGTTGCAAGGCATCAATATGGGATTCGACTTGGTGAATTTCTGACTGTTGGCGGATATATGTTGATACTGGCGCATACGAAGAGATGAGGATAACAGCAAAAATAATGAGAGGCGCAACCAATCTGCCAGAAAAAGCATGCGCAGCAACAGGAGCGTCAGAATCTTCTCTGGCGTTAACATCCTGATAGTTTTGATATTTTTCTGTGCCAAAAAAGTTTGCCCATGAGCGACGACGTGGCTTATTTTCTTGTGACATTTTACCCCTGACTACGTTTTTCACTCACTCGATAGCGTTCTTCATATCCCTCAGCTATCCAGAGGGTAGGTACCTTGCATTAGCTATTCTACCCACCAAAAAACTAAATCACTTCTAGCTTTCCAATCCCCACACGAGGGATTCTTCTTTTCCTTGTTTTTTCTCAGCTACTTTAAAGACGTATCGCATAAAAACATTCTTTAAAAGAACGTATCTCCACCAAGAAAGCTCCATATCAGAGACTCTCTTGGTGGAGATAGGATCAAGAAATGTTTAGCTCTCTATCGGAGCGAAAACTCTATGCCTTGAAACGTGGGAATGAAGATGCGCCAGCGTAAACAGCTGCTTCGCCAAGCTCTTCTTCAATACGTAGAAGCTGGTTGTACTTTGCAACGCGCTCAGAACGTGCAGGAGCACCAGTCTTAATCTGTCCAGCGTTAGTTGCAACCGCTAGGTCTGCGATGGTGACGTCTTCGGTTTCACCGGAACGGTGAGAAACCATGCAACGGTATTCGTGACGCTGCGCCATTTCCATAGCATCAAGAGTTTCGGTCAAAGAACCAATCTGGTTAACCTTCACCAACAGCGCATTTGCTGCACCAGATTCGATACCCTGTGCAAGACGCTCTGGGTTAGTCACGAAGAGGTCGTCACCAACAATCTGTACCTTGTCACCGATTTCTTGGGTAAGGTTCTTGTAGCCTTCCCAGTCGTTTTCATCGAGAGGATCCTCAATGGATACGAGTGGGTACTTAGCGACGAGGTCTGCATAGTATGCGGACATTTCTGCAGCGGTCTTCTTCTGACCCTCGAAATCGTATGCGCCGTCGTTGTAGAACTCAGAGGAAGCAACGTCTAGCGCCAAAGCAATTTCTTCACCAGGCTTGTAGCCAGCTTTTTCGATTGCTTCGATGATGAGGTCAAGAGCAGCAGCGTTCGACTCTAGGTTAGGAGCGAATCCGCCTTCGTCACCCAAGCCAGTGGCAAGACCGCGGTCTTTGAGAACAGACTTCAGTGCGTGGTAAACCTCAACGCCTGCTTGCAATGCTGCAGAGTAGGTGTCGAAACCGATAGGAGCAATCATGAACTCCTGAATATCAACGTTGGAGTCTGCGTGAGAGCCACCGTTGAGGATGTTCATCATCGGCACAGGAAGAACGTGTGCGTTAGGTCCGCCGAGGTACTTGAACAGTGGAAGGTCTGCAGATTCTGCAGCAGCCTTCGCAGCAGCCAAAGATACACCAAGAATAGCGTTTGCGCCGAGCTTACCTTTGTTCTTTGTGCCGTCAAGCTTAATCATTGCAGCGTCAAGTGCGCGCTGGTCAGTTGCGTCGATGCCGATGATTTCTTCGGCAATTTCGTCGATGACTGCACCGACAGCACCAAGAACAGACTTGCCAAGGTAAACGGACTTGTCTTCGTCACGACGTTCTACGGCTTCCCATTCACCGGTAGAAGCACCGGAGGGAACTGCTGCGCGACCGAATGCGCCATCTTCGAGGAGAACCTCCACCTCAACGGTAGGGTTGCCACGAGAATCGAGAATCTGACGTGCGTGAACTGCTGTAATTAAAGCCATGAATATGCTCCTTGAAGCGTAGATTGGTTGGCTAGGAGTAAGCTCAGGCAAGTTTTCACTAGTGCACACTTACGTGAGCGTACGTTCAGCTACGATTTTACCAAAGAAACCCACATAAGCACACAGGCTTTCAATAATTCCCACCAATATATTTGAGATATTTTCCTACGCCACTCCCCTATCCACCCAAAGATATTCCCACGAATAACAACATCAACGGCAGATAACACAGCACAACACATTACTTCCCAGAGGAGTGAATCACCGCATACATTAAACGACGTAACGCACCCTCAGCATCAACCCCTTGAGCACGAGCACGCTGAACCATCTCGAACAACTCCACCGCAAACGCTGCATGCTCATCATCAGGAGCAACAACACCAGCCACATCAAGTGACACCTGCCCCTTATCAGCCTTCGCAATAACCTTATCCGCTAAAGCCAACGCCGGAAGATGAGGAGGAATACCATCAAAAACAAATAAACGCTCCGGTTTCTCCTGCTTCTTCAACTCCTCCCACTGAGCAGTCACCTCTTTATCATTCAAAGAACGAACAGAAGAATCACCAAAAACATGAGGATGCCGACGCTCAAGTTTCTGGTTCAGCCCCTCAACAACATCAGCAATACTAAAACCACCTTCTTCAACACCGCGCTCACCAGCAATACGAGCATGAAAAAGGACTTGTAAAAGAACATCGCCGAGTTCTTCTTTGAGAAGCTCATAATTTACCTGCTCTTGAGCCTCAATAGCTTCAATTACCTCATACGATTCTTCGACCAAATACCGAACCAACGAATGATGAGTCTGCTTCCCATCCCAAGGACAACCACCCTCAGAACGCAAAACATCCATTAGCTCAATCGACCGTTCAAAGGCCTCCGACGCACCCTGAGGAACAATACGCTGCTCTGCCATGATTAGTTCTCTTCCTCTTCCACACTATTCTGTTGTTCAAAAACACTCATATACGCACCCTGAACAGCACGCATCAGATGCTGTTTCTCCTCCATCGAAATAAAAGCACCTTCAATAGCATTAGTTGTTAGTTCAAAGAAATCTTGCACCTGATAACCAAAATTCTTCGCTAAATGCACGAATTCAGCAGTCACACTACTACCACTCATCAAACGATTATCAGGACTAATTGTCACGGCAAAACCAGCCTCACGCAAAGCGTTAACGGGATGCTCTGCAAGACTCTTAGCGACACGAGAACAATCCACAACACCATGTTCAACAGCATAAGCAGCGCCCGTTTGAATATTCGAACACGGACAAATCTCTAAAGTAATACGACGATCTTTAACCCAGCTAGCGAGCGCACCAAGCTGAAGAATCTTCTGGTCTTTAGGGGTTTGGGGCATTATTTTCCCGTCAGGGTCGAGCTCTCCAGCTGTCGTATATGAAAAGTCTTCAGTAATACGTACGCCGTGCCCGATACGTAGCGCTCGCCCGACTAATAATGCGGAGCGAATCGAGTGTAGCCCTTCAGCTTCACCGGCATGAATAGTGACTGGCATAAAGTTCTCTGCTAAATACTCTAAAGCTTCACGATGTTGTTCTACAGGGTGATTTTCTTCTGCTCCGGCAAGATCAAAACCGACCACGCCCCATGAACGGTATTTAACAGCGAGTTCTGCTATCTGTCGTGAATTGTTGTGGTCTCTCATCGCACACAGTATCTGATTGACAAGAACTCTTCCACCAGTTTGAGCTACCATCTCCATACCGTCGTTAAGCCCTGTTGCTACAGCTCGGATTGCCTCATCGAGGCTAAGTCCTGCACGTTGATGTTGTTCTGGTGCCCATCGAACCTCTGCATAAATGACGCCGTCCGCCGCGCACGCGAGTACGTGTTCTTGAGCGATACGTCGCAAATCTTCTGCTCGTTGCATGAGGGCTAAAGTGTGCGTAAACGTTTCAAGGTATCGTTCAAGAGAACCAGAATTTGCTGCTTCAAAGAACCATTCTTGAAGTTTTTCACGTTCTGTGCTGGGTAGTTCATGCCCAATTTCTTGTGCGATATCAATCATCGTTTGTGGTTGCAATCCACCATCAAGGTGATCGTGTAAACAAATTTTGGGTAATTTTTGTATCCATTGTTCGTCAAGTTGGGTCATGTTCGGTGTTCCTTGATCAATATAGTGTTTGAAGTTGATACGAAAACGCTGCCGAGTAGCTCCAATAGTGAAGTTCCTCGACAGCGTCTTACGCCCTAAAGTTTTAGAGCGTCCATGAAGCAAGCGCCCTGTTCATGTGTTCAGGGATGTTTGCTCCGGTACGTGGGAAGAGTCTGAGCTCTTCAACGTATTGCTGTGCCGGTAGGGTGTCTTGGTATTTGGCGAAAGCCCCTTCATCGTTGTAGCTAAAGGATGCTACTGGCGGGATTCCAGGTGTGAAGCGTAGGCTCATCGCCAGTGGTGAGCCTGCGCCTTCTTTATAAGAATCTGCTTTGAGCTGCAAGATGGCGAGGACGTCTTCGGGGATGAGGTCGAAGGTTCGTTGTTGATCCCAGAAACCGTTACGGCGGACGTGTGTTAACGCATCGTAGTAGGAGCCAAGGGCACGAACACGTATCAGCACGGTGGAGACGTCTCGGGCGGTACCGTTTTCTCCGAAAAGTTGTTCTTGTGCTTTGAGTAGTCGGGCGACGACCTGAGCCTCGGTAAGGACGAGGTTTCCTTCTGCTAATTCGGTTGTAGAAGGAGGTTGCACTTCTTCTACGGGGGTGTTGTAGGAGGGTGCTACGTCTACACCATGTGCGTCTTCGGGTAGGTCTGTTCCACGGACGTTGGTAGCTGGTGTAGCAACGAGGGTGTCGGTGTCTTCTTCCCATTCGTCGTCAACGTGTTCTGGTAGTGACGCGGTTACCAGTGAAATATCGTGTGCAGAGGTGAAGGTGTCTGCATCGGTATTATGAGTAGTTGTGTCTGACTCGTCAGCGATGTTCGCGTGGGTGTTCTCGCTGTTTTCGGTATTGGTGTAAGAAGTTTCGGCCTCGTGTGAAGATTCTTCAGCGAGTTCTGCGCTGGTATCTGTTGTTGTTTCAGCGGTTGCTACGGTTGAGGGGCGAGCAACAGCAAGACGTGCATGAGGTTCAGAACGGTCTGTTTCTGATTCCGCTTTTTCGGTGTTTGAGTCCTGTGCTGATGACGAGGTGTTATCGTCGAGGTTCTGAGGAGCATGTTCGCCACTTTCTGCTGTAGTTTCAGTTTCTGTGGTGGCTTCTGCTGTAGTTTCAGTTTCTGTGGTGGCTTCTGCTGTAGTTTCAGTTCCTGCGGTGACTTCTGCAGTGGCTGTTTCAGAAGTTTCTTCAGCTTCTTCGACACTATTGCTCGTGCCGCTTTGAACAGCTTCTGTTTGCGCCGCCGTAGTATCGACCCTTGTAGTTTCCTCAGCTGTTGAGCTTTCAGCGTTGAGAGTTTCACCAGCAGGTGATGATTCCTCAGAACGTGAGTGAGCATCCGCTATTACTGGTGCAAAAGTATTCTCTTCAGCAGAGTCGTCTGCTTCAGCAATATTTGCGTTCGATGTTTTGTCTGCAGGAAATGCGGATTCAAAACGTTCTGCAACACGAGCGATAGGAGAATCATCAGCGATATTATTCTGCTGATTTTCAGGCAGTGTTTCTGCTCCAGCTACTTCTGTAGCTTCTGTAGCAGACGTTTTCTCTTCTGGTTCGTCCGCCGTTTCCTCTACTCGATAATGCAGGTTACAAGAGGTCTCATTCTTTGAGTTGAGGTAAGAAACCTGAGCGTTTGTTCCCAGCAGAATAATCAGCGCACGAGTCCATGCCCCGCGTGAGCCTTCCTCTTCTTCGGTGTAGAGCGCCGCAACGTTTTCAAACCAAGAGTTTCCTGGAACAACAATGGTTTCTTCAATTTTTTTGCCATTTTCTTCAAAGGTCAACAGCATGTCGTTGCCCTCTTGCTTCAGGTCGAGGGTGAGTTGGCCTTCACCTTTAGAGCGCATCATACGAATTAGAGAATGCAAAGCACTCTGTTCGTTGAGCTCTTGAAAGGCAGAGAAAGTGGAGGCACTTTCTTCTACGGAAGGTTTTGGTGTCTGTTCCTGTACAGGGGTCTTTGGTTCTACAGGCTGTTCAACAGGCTGTGCTGCCGGTTGTGCTGTTACTGCCGATTCAACAGCTTTCTTGTCTTTACGACGGCTAAAAAGTCCCATGATGTTCTCTTTCTTCGGTGCGAACGGTGAGTGTTCTTACGAGTAGTTTACTGCTGTTCAGTACTCACTTTACCTAGAATCAGCGGCTGAGGCTCATATTCTTTGCCGATAGTATAAGCATCTTCTAAGGATTCTAACGCTCGTTCAAAGCGTTCGGGAGTGTCGGTCATTAGTGTCATGAGTCGGTCACCAGCGCGTATGGTGTCTCCTGGCTTAGCGTGTAGACGGATTCCAGCACCAGCTTGCACTTGGTCTTCTTTACGAGCTCGTCCAGCACCCAAACGCCAAGAAGCAACCCCTACTCCCAAAGCGTCAAGACGGGTAAGCACACCAGTTTCTGTTGCGTAAACAGTGTGAGTTTCACGTGCTTGAGGTAACGCGGCATCGGGATCTCCACCTTGGGCGCTAATCATTGCTCGCCATTTATCCATAGCACGACCATCAGCGAGAGCTTCAGCGGGGTCCTCATCAATGCCACAGGAACGGAGCATTTCGCGTGCAAGCGCCACCGTCAGTTCAACAACATCAGATGGGCCACCACCAGCAAGTACTTCTACAGACTCTTCCACTTCGCACGCGTTACCAACGGTCAGCCCTAACGGGGTGTCCATGTTCGTCAGCAATGCTGTCGTTTTAACACCGGCATCTGTTCCTAAACGCACCATGGTACGTGCTAGTTCTTGTGCATAGTCAACATCTTTCATAAAAGCACCAGAACCAACTTTTACATCAAGCACCAGAGAATCTGTTCCTTCAGCAATTTTTTTAGACATGATGGAACTTGCGATAAGTGGTATAGCCTCTACAGTGGAAGTGACATCACGTAGCGCGTATAGCTTCTTATCTGCAGGTGCGAGACCAGTTCCGGCGGCACAAATAACAGCGCCTACGTCCGAGAGTATTTCGAGAGTTCGTTCATTACTCAAATATGCTTGCCAACCAGGGATGGATTCTAATTTATCGAGTGTTCCACCGGTATGGCCTAGTCCGCGACCAGATAGTTGAGGAACCGCAACGTTGTAGACTGCTACCAATGGTGCTAGTGGCAACGTAATTTTATCTCCCACACCGCCGGTAGAATGTTTGTCGCTGGTTGCAATTTTCTTTCCAGCACCAACGATGGAAGAAAAGTCTAGTCGTTCACCCGAGTTAATCATGGCTTGAGTCCACTGCTGAATTTCAGTAGCACTCATTCCGTTCAGAAAAATTGCCATGGCAAGTGCACTCATTTGTTCGTCAGCGACAACTCCACGAGTGTAAGCGTCAATCACCCAGTCAATGTGTTCTTTAGTAAGTTCTTCGCGATCTCGTTTAGCGCGAATAACATCTACCGCGTCGAATGGTTCGTACGACATGTGTTTTTCCTCCGTCAAAGGTGTCGGTTAAGTCTAGTATGAATGTTTTCAGAGCCGTTCAGGCCCAAAAGCGTCGGGAAGCATCTGTTCGATAGAAAGTATTCCGCTCACTGTTTTGATGAGCATATCTTTAGTGCTGTGTTCGTAGAGTAGTTGTCTGCACCGTCCACAAGGCATGAGTGCTTCACCATTTTTATCCACACACGTAAAGGCAAGGATTTTCCCTCCGCCTGTTCTAAAAAGCTCTGAGATGAGGGAACATTCAGCACATAAGGTAAGCCCAAAAGACGCATTTTCGACGTTACAGCCAGTAATGATTCTGCCGTCGTCGGTAAGAGCCGCTGCCCCTACTGCATATTGTGAATAGGGTGAATAGGATTTTTTCATCGCGCAGGTGGCATGTTCTGTGAGTTTTTCCCAGTTAATGCGGTGTTCTAAAGTTTCACGATGGCTCATGCAGGAATCCTTGGGGTGTAAACGTATTGTGTATTGCGCCCGAGGGCACGATGAGGTTCCGACAGTGTGCACTATCGAAACCTCATCATCGGTGTTTTCTCGTGGTACAGGGAGTGATTTATCCCTTGGTGTACGCTTTACCGGCTGCTGCAGGTCCACGCGAACGACCGACCAAACCGGCCACTGCAAGAATCGTTACGACGTAAGGGAGCATAGCCAATAGTTCAGTAGGAATATCCGTTCCAAGTCCAGAAAGGATGAACTGCATCTGCAACGAGAAACCAAAAAGAAGTGAGGCGCTCAACGCACCAAGTGGTTTCCACCGACCAAAAATTAGTGCAGCCAACGCAATGTAGCCTTGCCCTGCCGTCATATCAGCGTTGAAGGAGCTCACCGCAACAAGAGTGAAGAAAGCTCCACCCATACCAGCAACAGCGCCAGCAATCATGACATTGCTAAAGCGTAGACGGTTCACGTTGACGCCAAGGGTATCTGCGGCTTGGGGATGTTCGCCAACCGCGCGGGTGCGAAGCCCCCAACGTGTTTTGTTCAGAGAGAACCAAATCGTACCAACCACAATGTACATCAGGTAAACGATAACGGACTGGTTGAATAGTACTGGACCAATCACAGGGATTTGTGAAAGAACCGGAATTTCAAAGCTAGGTAAACGAGGAGCAGAGTTGAGGTGTGCCGCATCTTGTTGGAGTACACGAGAATAAAGGAATCCGGTAAGTCCTGAGACGAGGACGTTCACCACAACACCAACGATGGTCTGATCAACAAGATATTTAATGGAGAAGGTTGCTAGTAGGAAAGATACCAGCATGCCACCAATCATTGCCGCGATTAGCCCAAGCCAAGGGTTTCCTGTCATAGAACCAACAAGTACGGCAGAGAATGCACCGAAAAGAAGTTGACCTTCAATCGCAATGTTGATGATTCCAGAGCGTTCGCAAAGGAGTCCGCCCATCGAACCAAAAATCATGGGGACTGAAAGAGCAACAGCACCGGTAAGGATGGTAATCAACGATATTTCGGTCATACGTGCAGAGCCGATAGCCCAGATGAGCACGCCAAAGATAAAAGAGAACCAGAAAATAGCTGAGAGGTATAGCGGTGTTTTCTTACCGGAGAACGTGAGCTTAGCACACCATAAGGTGACGGCAATGAGGACGGCGGTAACAGCCCAACCCGTTGTTGGCGTTGAGAGGTTCAGCGCTGGAAGTTGAATGACATCATCTTTGGTGGACAGGCCAAGTACCACGCGCGAGGCAGGAGCGTTCAAGGCAAGGACTAGTAGCGAGATGACGCTTAGTGTGCCGAAAATCCACGTGTTTTTCCAGTGACGCACGAGCACGGTATCTTGTGGCGTTGCGGTGTCGATAACAGCTGTCGTGCTCATTATTTTGCCTCCGCGGACTGAGTAGTTTTTTTCTTCTTTTTGGGCTTGTCGGGGTCTGGAAGCCTAAAAATGGCTCGTACCAGTGGTGGTGCAGCAATGAAGAGCACGATAAGTGCCTGAACCACGTCGACAAGGTCTACAGACGTTCCGGTGCTGACCTGCATGGTGACACCGCCTGCTCGAAGTGCCCCATAGAGAAGAGCAGCGAGAAGAGTGCCGACAGGTGTTGCTCGGCCAAGAAGCGCCACAGTAATAGCGTCAAAACCATAGGAGGAAGCGATACCTGTACTCAGGACTTTTTCGGTTCCTGAAACTTGGGCGACACCGGCAAGACCTGCTAGCGCACCAGCAATAGCCATCACAATAATGTATCCATTAGCAACAGATACGCCCGCAGTTTTTGCAGCATGAGGGTTTGCCCCTACTGCTCGAAGTTTGAATCCGATAGTTGAACGGTTGATAAGCCACGAAACAAAAAATACTGCTAGTAAGGCGAGAATGAATCCTGCGTGAAGACGGAAGCTTTGTCCAAAGATTCTGGGGAAGATTGCTTCATCTGCTAGTACAGGTGAAATGGGGTTTGAGCTTCCTTCGCGTTGCCATAGTGGTGTTTTGAGGAGGAAAAGAAGTAGGTTCGCAGCAATGTAGTTGAGCATGATAGAAAGAATGACTTCATGCGCACCAGTCTTTGCTTTGAGTAATCCGACTAAACCACCCCAGAGGCTACCGCCGAGAATACCGCCAAGAACGATAAAAGGTAGTAGTAAGTAGCTGGGTAGGTGCCAGTTGATGGCAACGTAGCTGGCAACGATTGCGCCAAGGATGATTTGTCCTTGTGCGCCGATGTTAAAGAGTCCGGTACGGAATGCGATAGCTACGGCAAGACCAGCAAAAATAAGGGGTGTTGCTACCGTGAGAGTTTCAGTCAGCGGATATATCGCTTTAGTGAAGGTGCTCGCTTCATAGTTGAAAATAGCGCCTCTAAATAGTGCGAGGTAAGCGTTGGTCGCTGCATCCCAGCCGGCGCTAAGTGTATCTAGCGGTCGGGCGAAGAAGTAGCGTGACGCTTTTTGCGTTGCAGGGTCAGTGACCGCGATAAGAATACCGCCGACGATGAGTGCAGCAAGTAGTGCGAAAAAGGACAAGCTGACGGAGCCGGATAGTATACGAGTCAGTACAGGAAGTTTTTCTTTTTCAGAGGGTTGTGTGTGTGCCGGCGGTACAGTTTCGGAAGCAGTGAGCACGGTATCGGTGGCTTCTGCGACGGTGGATTTTCCTTCGGCGCTCATGCTTGGTCTCCTTCTGCCCAGGGGATATGTTCTGTTTCGGGGGTTTGATGTTGGGGGGTATTGATATCTGTTGTGGAGCTTTCCCCCGATGCTTTGAGGGCTTCTTCGTAGGGGGTTCCAGCCATCATCATACCCAAGACGTTACGTGGCGTTTCCGGTGGTGCGATGCCCATGAGTTCTCCGTGGAAGAAGACAGCAATACGGTCTGCTAAGGCGTGCACTTCGTCCAATTCTGTAGAGATAATGATGACGGGTACGCCTTTGTCTCGTTCTTCAACGATTCTTTGATGAATAAATTCGATGGAGCCAACGTCTACACCGCGAGTTGGCTGTGATGCGACAAAGAGTTTGAGATCTCGTGTGAGTTCTCGTGCAACGACGATTTTTTGTTGGTTACCGCCAGAGAGCGTTGAGGCTGCATCGTATTGTGAACCGACTCGGATATCGAATTCTTTAATGGCTCTTTCTGCATTATGAGCGATTTCGCTATTACGCAGTGTGCCGTATTGTGAGAATTCTTTGCGGTTATAAAGATCTAGGATGAGGTTTTCTGCGATAGAGAAGGAACCTACTAGTCCGTCGACGTTGCGGTCTTCTGGGACGAATCCGACACCGGCGTCGAGTACTTGTCGAGTGTTTTTTCCGAGGAGTTCGGTCTCTCCTAGTTTCATCGAACCGTGTGCTTTAGGGTGTAGCCCGATGATAGTTTCAGCGAGTTCAGTCTGCCCGTTTCCTTGCACACCGGCGATGGCGAGGATTTCGCCTCCGCGAACGTTAAAGCTGACGTTTTTGAGAAGTGGCACGCCTTGTTCAGAGATGAGGTTGAGGTCTTCAACGATGAAGTTTGCGTCAGTTAGTTGTGGGGCGTCTTTCTCGACGACAAGTTTGACGGCTTTTCCGACCATAAGTGATGCCAGTTCGTCGGTGGTTGCGCTGGGGTCAGCTGTTCCAACGACTTTTCCTCGCCGAATCACGGTGATATGGTCTGATACTTCACGTACTTCTCGTAGCTTGTGGGAGATAAATAGCAGTGATTTTCCGTCTTTGCGTAGCTGATCCATGATGCCTAGCAGCTGGTCAGTTTCTGCTGGTGTGAGCACTGCAGTGGGTTCGTCAAGAATGAGAATTTCGGCGTCTCGTACGAGAGCTTTAATGATTTCTACGCGCTGTTGTACACCTACGGGGAGGTCTTCAACGACGGCGTCTGGGTCTACGTCGAACCCATAGCGTTGAGAGATTTCACGGATTTTGGTGCGGGTTGCTTCAAGGTTGAGGATGGTTCCGCGCGTTTCTTCTGATCCGAGCGCAATATTTTCGGCAACGGTGAAGACGGGTACAAGCATAAAGTGTTGGTGTACCATGCCAATGCCAGCAGCCATGGCGTCTGAGGGCCCAGAAAATTCGACTGGCTTGTCGTCGATGAGGATTTGCCCGTCAGTAGGTTCGTAGAGTCCGTAGATGACGTTCATGAGTGTCGATTTTCCGGCACCGTTTTCGCCGAGGAGGCAGTGAACGGTACCTGGTTCTACGACTAAATCAATGCTGTCATTTGCGGTAAAATCACCAAATTTTTTTGTGACTTTTCGCAGTTCGAGTTTCATCGATGCGCTTTCTTGTCATTGCTCAGACTCTGCTGTTGAGGGATGTGGGGTAGTTCTCTTAAGCGTATGAGCGGGGGTTATCCGTGTGAATATGTGGTGGAGTTTTAAGTGCTGAGCGGCTGGCACGAGAAGGTTGCCCTCTTAGTGCCAGCCACTGAGCCTTATAAGGTTTTATTTCTGTGGTGTACCGTCGGTGTTGACAGTGATTTCACCAGAAATGATTTTGTCTTTGATGGTGCCAAGTTCAGACTTGGTTTCGTCAGAGACTTTGGATTCGAAGTCATGGAATGGAGCGAGTCCAACACCATCATTTTCGAGGGTTCCAACGTACTTTTCGGAGGTGAACTTGCCTTCGAGGCTGTCGTGAATGGTGGATTCTACAGCTTCTTTCATCTTCTTCTGGATGGAGGTGAGGATGATGGCCTGGTAGTTCGGGTTGGTCTCGTAGCCGTCGGAGTCTACCCAGATTACGGATGCGGGTGCATCTTGGTGGCTTGAGTTGTATTCGGTGACCGCGTCAAGAGTACCGGCACCTACAGGTCCTGCGACAGGAAGGATGATGTCTGCACCTTGGTCGAGGAAGTTCTGGGTGTTGGTTTTACCTTTGGTCTGGTCGGTAAAGTCTCCGGTGAAGGTTCCGCTTTTCGCATCATGGTCCCAGCCGAGAACCTGAACGTTAGCGTTTTTCTGTTCGTTGTAGTACTTGACACCCTGAGCGAAGCCGTCCATGAAGATGGTCACGGTGGGGATTTCTAGACCGCCGTAAGTTGCGACTTTGCCGGTCTTGCTTTGAGCTGCAGCAAGGTAACCTGCTTGGAATGCAGCTTGTGCTGTGTCGTAAACAATGGGGCGAACGTTTTTGACGTCAATGTCGCCGTAGTCGACGATGGTGAAGTCGATATCGGGGTTCTGTTCTGCGTATTCTTTGGTTGCGTCTGCTAGTGAGAATCCAACGGTGACGATGATATTGCAACCTGCTTGGACCATGTTGGTGAGGTTAGGTCCGAACTCAGAATCGGAGTTTGATTCTGCTTGCGCAGTTTGGATGCCGTAGTCTTTTTCTGCTGCTTTGAGTCCAGCGTAGGAGTTTTCGTTGAAGGATTTATCTTCGAATCCGCCGGAGTCAGAGACGATGCAACCTTTGAAGTTGGAGTCTTTAGCTTGTGAGTCGCCGGAGGATGCTTCGGGTGCTGCGCCACAGCTTGCAAGAAGCATAGCTGAGATGCCCAAGACTGAACCTGTTGCTGCAAAACGTTTACGATTGGTCATCGTCGTCCCTTCATGATGTGTTGAGTGGGGGTGCACTCATGGTGTGCCAGAAAGGTTCTGCCGTCCTAGCTCTGTTGAGGATGAGAGTGCGGTATATACGTTATATAGTAATGGCTCACACGTGGTTATGTCGTATCACACTCCGTGGGGCGGGGCACTGTCATCTGTCCGCGTTGGTGGGTGTTCAAGGTTTAGCCTAGCCACTATCTCTTTTCTGGTTCAATTTTTTCTTCCTGTAACACTTATTTTCTGTGGTTATTTAGTAGGTGTTGCTCGTTCGGAATTGTTCGGCAGAACGTTTTGCGATTTCCCAGCGTACGGCTCGTAGTGCAGTAGATGCCATAACCTGTACCCCGTACCCGATAGCTCTTTCGTCGGGGTTGTAGTCTCCTCGATGAAGGTCATAGGTGATACCGCCGGGGGTTCTTGTTCCTAGTCGTATCATGGTTCCGGGAACTTCTTGAAGCATCCATGCGAAGTCTTCTCCGCCCATAGATTGTTCGACGAGAACGACGGAGTCTTCGCCAAGTTCTGCTCGTGCCGCGTTTTCGACCATGGTTGTTTCGTCTTCGGTGTTTACAACTGGTGGCACTCCCTTGATATGTTCTAGTTCGACGGTGACGCCGTAGGGTGCTGCAACTTGTTCGACGACCTCATCGAGGATTTCTCCGGCTTGGTACCATGCTTGGGCATCGAGGCAACGCATCGTTCCTGCAAGGTAGCCTTCAGAGGGGATGGCGTTGGGTGCAACACCTGCTTGAATTTGCCCCCATGCGAGGAGTACACCTGAGCGCACATCGATTCGTCGCGAGAGAACTGCTGGGACGTTGATAGCGATTTGGTTCATCGCGTAGATGAGATCTTCTGTGAGGTGTGGGCGTGAGGTGTGTCCACCGCGTCCCGTGAGTCGTATTTTGATGGTATCTGAGGCTGAAGTGATGGGGCCGATTCGGGTTCCGATTTTTCCGACATCCACTTTTGGTTCGCAGTGTAAAGCGAAGGCGCGTGGGACTCCTTCTAAAGCGTTTTGAGCGATAACTTCTACGGCTCCGCCGGGGAGTTGTTCTTCAGCTGGTTGGAAGATGATGCGAATAGTCCGAGAGAGCGGGCTTTGTTGATGTATTTCCCAGAGTGTTAGTGCGACTCCGAGCATGACGGTTTGGTGAATGTCGTGACCGCAGGCGTGCATGATGCCGGGGCGGGTGGAGCTGTAGTCTAAGCCGGTGTATTCGTTGATGGGTAGGGCGTCAATATCTGCCCGTAGCGCGGCGGCGATGGCACCTTCTCCAATGTCTACGTAGCATCCGGTGTTTTTGTAGCGCTGGGGGCTCATGCCGGCGGCTTGTAATCGGGTGATGATTCGTTCTGTGGTGTGGTGTTCTTTAAAGGAGAGTTCTGGGTTTTTGTGGACAATTTTACGGAATTCTTGCAATTCGCCAACGAGATGCTCAATACGAGCGCCAATAACAGCACCTTCTTCGTCAAGAAGTGCCAATGCGGGTTTCTGTGCCATTTTTCTAATGTATCGCGCTTTAGGCGCCTCTCAAACATTTTTCTCAGATTCTTTGTTCCCAAGAGATAATTTTCAATTAACAATAGGAGTTGCCAAAATCAATCTATTCAATATGTGATTAGAGAAACATTTTTAATCTATTTTTTATATATTTTTTGATAAAAAAATATAAATACTCAGCATGTTACAAGCACATTAAAAGATTTTTCACTACTCACACTAAGGTTTTCCAAGGAGATGTAACATCACTTTTGAAACAGTAAGCTCAAACTTGAAACGTTGTCCCCTAAAAAAGGGATAGGTTTTTATTAAAAAATTACCCAACCTGTACTTAATAAGAGGAAAAATACTGAAAATTCAGCGTTCTCTAACTAACCTTGAGATTGTTATCGCTGTCCACCAATATAGGGCACTCAGTTAAGGGACAGTGTGCAAACTAGTTATTCAAGCTAGCAACAGCTCAGATGTAGCGACAGTGATTAACAAAACAACTGCATACTTTTTATCTTTCCGTACCTAATCATTGAAGCACCATAAGGAATACACCCAATGACTCAAAACATCTCACGGCGCACACTTGCAAAAGGGGCAGCGATAGCCACCCCTCTTGCTATAGCTTCCAGTGCACCAGCATGGGCAGCACCTAGCGTGCGTAGCTCCACCGGCGTACCAGAATACGCAGCAAGTTCGAACATTTTGACGTTATGCCAACTTGATGGCTCTTGTGGCCCGTTCTACATCGACCAGCGCGGCGTAGGTTCACATTCATTTTTACGTCAAGGCAATTTCCACTTCCTCCTCCCTGTACGCTCAACAATCCCAGAGATGAACTGGGTAGTCGAAATTATTCCCGTGGAGAATGACAAAGGAAAGATCATCAAGGATAAGCGTGATCTTAAAATTGAGGACTTAGCCTCAGACGACGGTGGATCAGCTATACCTACAGATTTCCCTCGAACCAACGTCTCCGATGTTCAGTACGACCCAAGCACGGGTGTTGAAAAGATTACTTTTACCACCCCTGAGTTTGCTGATAAGCACAGTGCTAAAAAGGGCACGATTAGCGTTGGCTTCAAAGTATTCACTGGAGCCAAAGGTTTCTTCCCCAATGATCTTCGCGCCGACCGAGTTCGTATTCGCGGTTATCAAGACGGCAACCTTGTCGTTGACTACGACACCATCGATAGGGCTTCCCCCGATAAGCGCCGAGGCGCTTCTGGCTGGGATCCAAATCAGGACGGTCGAGTCTAAAGCCATCACAGCTCACTCGCTCGAGAAGCTGTGCGGGCTTACAGAAGAAACACCCTTCCGTAAGCCCGCACCACAAAAAGATATTAAAATCACAAAGTAGCACGTCGCCTATGGTTCTAAACCAACACAGGAGGCAGAGATTCCGCAAGCACAATTATTATTCATTATTAAATATTAATTTTTCTGCATCTTGACATGCTCATATGCAGAACAAAAACTGAAACATCTCTTAAAAATCCACTCTTCTGATTTTTTTGATGTGGGTCTTTATGAGAACGCCAACCTTCTCAAAACTCGCTTTGTTCCCCTCCTAGGATGAGAATTCCACAGAATCCCACTTTATTTCTAAGGATTCGCTGATACTATTAACGGGAAACTAGTTCTGTCCCCTAAATAGAGCATGGACACTCTGCCCGATGCAGATCTCGAAGAGTATGCACCTTAGTGCATTCGTATTCTCTAGGTAGTGGGGCGTAGCTGGTGACGTATCCCGATTATCTTCACTTAGCATCTTTTTGAGAAGGAAATATACTTATGACTCAAATTTCACGCCGTACCCTGGCTAAGGGTGCAGCATGGGCAGCTCCTGTTGTAGCTGCTTCTGCTGTTGTTCCTGCATACGCATCTTCTACAGATAAACCTTACGGTGGTATCTGTGATCTTTTCTTTGGTACCGGTAACGTTAACGCACAGCGAACCACTATTGGCCTCTCTGTTATCACCCCAAGCGGTGAAATGAAAAAAGGCGAGAGCGTTAGCTGGGTATTCGACGCAGAAAGCGCACGTGTTCCCGGTCTTAACTACTCTAAGAGCGGTCGTTGGTCGCTATCCGTAACTCCTCCAGAGCGTTCACGCACTGCTGATGGTAAGTTCACTGTTACTCTTACCGCAAACACCGATATATCTACTAGCGAAGTTAACTGTGTCGCAAAGCTCCTTTGGGATAACGGTTCTTCCTCAAACTCATCTAACATTGACCCAGGTAGCCATATTGGTGTTGTTTCCTCCAACGGAATTGATACCTACAACGTCGGCGTTACCATTCCTCTCCGTGATGGAAAAGTTAACAACAGCAAGTATAAGCCCGTCATCATCGATGGTAATTGCTACCCAACCGTTAAGTTCTCCTACACTGGTAATGCAACCAGAAGAGGTTATGACACTGAAGTTATCTTCAACGGTAAGACCCTACAACCTAATAGCGACGACGGTAATAACCAGCCAGTTCTTCGTGGCACTTGTGAAGGTTCTGAAGGGTTCACAGGGACTCCTCGTTCCGGTGACATCTCTACCGGCGGCTAAAGCTTCCTAAAAGTTCTCTTCACATAGAAGAAAACTAAAGGCAAAGCAAAGCCCCTTGGCGTATGGATTCATACGTCAAGGGGCTTTGTGCTGTCGCAAGGACAAGTCCCCCCCCATCACAGCGAGTATAAAAATGTGGTGCCAGTTTCTATAGAAACTGGCACCACATCATAGAAGGGAAAGAGTACCCCCCCGATATAGGTACGTAAGCTACGTCTGTTCTAAAGCGAACGAGCTAGAATAGCCTGCTTCACCTCGGCAATAGCCTTCGTAATCTGAATACCGCGAGGACACGCATCAGTACAGTTAAACGTCGTACGACAACGCCACACGCCTTCTTTATCGTTGAGAATCTCAAGACGCATATCACCAGCATCATCACGAGAATCAAAAATAAAACGGTGAGCATTCACAATAGCCGACGGGCCAAAGTACTGGCCATCCGTCCAAAACACAGGGCAGGACGTCGTACACGCTGCACACAAAATGCACTTTGTTGTGTCGTCAAAACGTTCACGATCTTCAACAGACTGATAGCGTTCACGCTCTGGCTCATGCCCCTCATTCATCAAGAATGGCATAATCTCACGATACGACTGGAAGAACGGTTCCATGTCTACGATAAGGTCCTTTTCACAAGGTAAACCTTTAATGGCCTCAATCGTAATCGGCTGAGAAATATCTAAATCCTTCAGCAAGGTTTTACACGCCAAACGATTTCTACCATTAATACGCATAGCATCAGAACCACAAATACCGTGAGCGCATGAACGGCGGAACGATAACGAACCATCAATCTCCCACTTAATCTTGTGCAAGATATCAAGCACCCTATCGGTACCGTACATCGTCACCTTGAATTCGTCCCAATGCGCTTGATCCGAAACTTCAGGGTTATAACGACGAATTCTAACCGTCACATCATAGGTTTTAATACCTTGGGAGCCACCTTGCTCCGAGGCGATAGCAACCTTAGATTCTGGTTCACGTGCTTCAAAATCAGACATTTTAGTACTTACGTTCCTTCGGCTCATAACGGGTAAAGACAACAGGCTTCGTACCAAAACGAAGACCGCTAATACCCTCAAACTCTGAGTTTTCGTCTCGATATACCATCGAATGTTTCATAAAGTTCACGTCATCACGATCCGGATAATCTTCACGGAAGTGACCGCCACGAGACTCTTGACGATGGAAAGCAGCAACAGACATCACCTTAGCGAGCTCAAGTAAGAAGCCCAGCTCGACGGCCTCCAACAAATCAAGGTTGAAGCGCTTACCTTTATCTTGAATAGAAATACGCTGATAACGTTCTTCTAACTCTGCAATCTTTGAAAGAGCATTACGAATCGTATCGGCCGTGCGGAACACCTGCATATCGGCGTCCATCACATCTTGCAGTTCTTTACGGATAACACCAACTTTTTCGGTACCGTTGCCATCGCGTAGAGACGTCAAAAGCTCTAAAGTGCGGTTTGCGGCGTCCTCAGGGATAGGTAAGAACTCTGCAGAAGCAGCGTACTCTGCCGCTTTAATACCAGCACGCTTACCAAAAACGTTAATATCAAGCAGAGAGTTCGTGCCCAAACGGTTAGAACCATGCACAGATACGCACGCAACCTCGCCAGCGGCGTAAAGACCGGGGATAGTGTTCTCCGAATCTGCAAACACTTCTGTTTCGATGTTGGTGGGAATACCACCCATTGCATAGTGTGCGGTAGGGAACACCGGAACAGGTTCGGTGTACGGTTCAACACCTAGATAGGTGCGAGCGAACTCCGTGATGTCAGGAAGTTTCGCATCAATGTGGGCTGGTTCGAGGTGGGTCAAGTCCAGAAGAACATAATCCTTGTTCGGTCCACAACCGCGACCTTCACGCACTTCGTTTGCCATAGAACGCGCCACAATATCACGTGGAGCAAGGTCTTTAATGGTGGGAGCATAACGTTCCATGAAACGCTCACCGTCAGAGTTACGTAGAATACCGCCCTCACCGCGAGCAGCTTCCGATACGAGAATGCCTAGACCGGCAAGACCCGTTGGGTGGAACTGCACAAACTCCATATCTTCTAGCGGAATACCGTTACGTAGAGCAATCGCCATACCGTCACCGGTGAGGGTATGTGCGTTAGACGTAGTTTTAAAGATTTTTCCACAACCGCCAGAGGCAAAGATAATGGATTTTGCTTGGAATACGTGCACATCACCAGAAGCAAGGTCGTAGCTGACTACTCCGGCGGGGCGACGCTGTCCGTTCTCGTCTTCAACCATGATGAGGTCGAGAACGTAGTATTCGTTATAGAACTCCACATTATGCTTTACACAGTTCTGGTAGAGCGTTTGAAGAATCATGTGTCCGGTACGGTCTGCAGCGTAGCATGCACGACGTACAGGTGCTTTACCATGGTCGCGAGTGTGTCCGCCGAAACGACGTTGGTCAATGCGTCCAGCGGGGGTACGGTTGAAGGGCAAACCCATTTTCTCTAGATCAAGAACAGCGTCAATTGCTTCTTTAGCCATGACTTCGGCGGCGTCTTGATCGACGAGGTAGTCGCCACCTTTGATGGTGTCAAAGGTGTGCCATTCCCAGTTGTCTTCTTCGACGTTGGCGAGGGCCGCGCACATGCCACCTTGAGCGGCTCCTGTATGGGAACGGGTTGGGTACAATTTGGTCAAAACGGCGGTTCGAGCGCGAGTGCCGGCTTCAATGGCGGCACGCATGCCAGCTCCACCAGCACCGATAATAACGACATCGTACTTATGTACCTGCATGTGAAAATGCTCTTTTCTAAAATCTAGTAGTAGGTTCAGCTATTTATGGGGCGGTACAGAAAGAAGGTAATAGTTCTGGTGCCGCACCAGTTGGGCATGGGTCAAACGTGAAGATTACGAGAGTTCCAATCAGAAGAACAAAAGCGCCAGAACAGAACAACGCTAGTTTTAGGGTCAGGCGGGTGCTGTCTTTTTCTGCGTAGTCCATGATGATGGTTCTAATACCGTTCATGCCGTGCAACATTGCAAGCCATAACAGTAGTAAATCCCAGACCTGCCAGAAAGGTTGAGCTAATTTACCGCCAACAAAACCAAAGTCAATACGGTGAACGCCTTCACCCATCATGAGGTTGACGAAGAGGTGTCCAAAGATAAGGACAACGAGAATAACACCTGAGATGCGCATGAAAAGCCATGCGAACATTTCGAAGTTATTGCGTTTTGAGCTAGAGCGGTTGTATTTGACTCCGTTAACGGTGTTGTCTTTGCTTCTCGGAGCAGAAATTTTGATTTTCTGTGGTGAAACAGCCATGATGCGTTAGCCTCCGAAAGTGTTAATCATGTGGCGGATGAGGAAAGGAACCATAACAACGGCCCAGAGAAGGAGGACTCCCCAAAGCATTTTTTTATGGTTTTTTGCGCCATCTTTCCAAAAGTCAATCAGGATAATGCGAATACCGTTAAAGGCGTGGTATACGATAGCTCCCACAAGTCCTGCTTCGCTTAGCCCCATGATGGGATTTTTATAAAGCTCCATCACGGAGTTATAGGCTTCGGGGGAAACTCGAATAAGAGCGGTATCTAAGACGTGGATAAGAAGAAAAAAGAAAATAGCGATACCGGTGATGCGGTGAGCTACCCAAGACCACATGCCTTCACGGCCGCGGTACAAGGTTCCTCGTGAATTATTCGGCACTGAATAACCTCCTGCAAGCTGTTCGTGGCTGACCCTGTTTTGGCTCATCAAACAAGCGATGTCTGCCGTCGAATAGCTAATTAATGTGTGTTCATCTAGTCACACACAGTACCAGTTCACTTACGGTTTTATTGACAGTTAGTTGATAAAAAACCGGCTTATTTTAGCGTAATTAGCACAAATTTTTATGCCGATATTCAACTTTTCCGCGAGAACAAGGGAAATCCTCATCACATTGGACGTAAAAAGTGACCAGCAATAGTTAGACATCTCAAAAAATTTTCAGAATTATGACGTAAAAATTCGCTATTCTTAGAGGTGATGAGAACACCATTAGATAAGTTTTACCCGCTCATTCCGGCCGGTGGGGTAGGGTCCCGCCTATGGCCATTATCGCGGGCACACGCACCTAAGTTTTTACTAGACCTTACCGGTAACGGATCTTCACTACTACGCCAAACCTACGACAGGCTCAGCGGACTCACCCAAAGCTCAGTGATGATTGTAACCGGAGAATCGCACGCTCAAGCAGTACGCGAACAAGTTCGTGAACTCAACGACACCGACTTCGTCCTTGAGCCCTCCCCCAAAGACTCGGCAGCAGCTATCGGATTAGCTTGCGCTATCCTCTACAAAAGAGATCGAGAAGCTATTATTGGCTCTTTCGCTGCTGACCACGTCATCACACCGGTTGAGGAATTCCAAAAAGTAGTCAAAGAAGCGGTAGAAACTGCAGCTACCGGAAAAATCGTGACCATCGGTATCACCCCTACCGAACCATCCACAGCTTTTGGATACATCAAAGCAAAGTCTTCGCTCGGTATCGACAATGCCCCCTCAGCTCTAGCCGTAGAGTCGTTTGTCGAAAAACCTGACGCAGCAACAGCGGCAGACTATGTGAACTCCGGAGAATACACCTGGAATGCAGGAATGTTTGTAGCACCAGCAGAACTGATGCTCAAACACCTCAAAGAAAACGAACCAGAACTATACGCCGGAATTAACGCCATCGCAGAAGATTGGGACACCCCACAACAGCACCAAACTCTTCAAAAACTATGGGATACTCTCCCCAAAACGGCCATCGACTACGCTGTTGCAGAACCAGCAGCAGTCGCAGGAGATGTCGCCATGGTGCCAGGCTCCTTTACGTGGGACGACGTAGGAGACTTCGACGCAGTCACCCGCCTGAACCAAGAGAAAACAGGTGAAAAGCTCACCGTATTAGGCGAAAAGAGCAATGTCCTCAACCAAGATTCTTCAGGGCTTATTGTCACCCATGCAGAACGCAAAATTGCTGTTATCGGTATTGAAAACCTCGTAGTGGTTGACACTCCCGATGCCTTGCTCATTACTACACGAGATAAAGCTCAAGCAGTGAAAAACACTGTTGCAGACATTAAGGAGCTCAACCTCAACGAGCTCCTCTAAAAAAGAAACTCAACAGAGTAAAGCCTGTCTTATCGCAACAACGATAAGACAGGCTTTACTGTATCCGCCAGACCTACCAGCTAGAACCTAATCATGACTCGTACCTAGCGGAATCGTCCTAAGACAACGCCAAGTCCCTTGAACATGCTCACAGATTTGAAGATGATCTACGACAAAACGTTCAGCGGCAGAAGGTAACGACGCAAAATATTGCAAAGAATCCATTAGAGCTCTCTGCCCCAAACGATTCGATACGCTCAGATGCGGAACGTAGGTAAAAGGAGAGCTAGACTCCCCTACCGCATCAATGCACCGCTGACGTAAAGCCATCAAGTCTGCCGCGCCCTCTAGCACGGGCAGATAACTCACCTCAGATAACGGCATGAAGCTCTCAATAGCCCCCATAGACACGCTAAAAGAGTATTGCCCATATAGGGCCTTCACCAAGGATGAGAGCACCATATCTTTCGTCGAAGGAGTAGGCTCATATAAAAAAATTGTTAGATGACTCGTCTGCACAGATTCAGCCACACCATGAGCACCCTGCCAGCACCGGACAAGACGAGATAACTCGCCTTGTACCGGCGCAATAACGCTCAAATGCCGGTCAAGCTCTAAAGCTCGCACAGCAGAAGACGATAAAGACATCAAAGGGCTCTTCAGCTAAAGCGTCGTCGCACCTATGAAGCCCACACGCTCGTAGACATTCTGCAACGTCACAGACGCAATTTCGCGAGCGCGTTGCGCACCAACCGCCAAGAGTTTATCGAGTTCGGCTGGGTCGTCAAGCAGTTCCAGAGAACGTTCACGGATAGGCGCTAGGGTTTGTACGAGAATTTCAGCGAGGTCGACTTTGAGGTGCCCGTACATTTTGCCGTCGTATTCTTCGACGATGTTTTCGATAGGGCGTCCGGTGATTGCTGAATAGATGGCAAGGAGGTTTGATACGCCCGGTTTGTCGGTTCGGTCGAAGGCGATGGTTGATCCGTCGTCAGTTACCGCAGACTTAATTTTTTTGGCGGTTTTCTTGGGGTCGTCGAGCAACCAGATAATGCCTTTATCGTTTTGGGCAGATTTGCTCATCTTGGAGGTGGGATCTTGTAGGTCATAGATTTTTGCGCTTTCGCGGAACTCTAGCGGTTCTGGCAGGAGAAAGGTGGTGCCAAAGCGAGAGTTAAAGCGTTGTGCGATAGTGCGGGTAAGTTCTAGGTGCTGACGTTGGTCTTCGCCTACTGGGACACGGTCTGCTTGGTATAGCAAAATATCTGCTGCCATGAGCATGGGGTAGGTGAAGAGTCCGACGGTGGTGTTCTCGGAGCCTTGTTTGCTGGATTTGTCTTTGAATTGGGTCATGCGGGCGGCTTCACCGTAGCCGGTAATGCAGTTGAGTACCCATGCGAGTTGTGCATGTTCAGGTACGTGAGATTGCACGAAAAGAGGTGTTTTTTGTGGGTCAATTCCGGCAGCAATATATTGTGCGGCAATGGTTCGGGTACGTTCACGAAGAACGTTTGGGTCTTGACGTACGGTGATAGCGTGCATGTCGGGGATGAAGAAGAGACATTCATTGTCTTCTTGCATCTGCACCCAGTTTTCTACTGCGCCGAGGTAGTTTCCTAGGTGTAAGGAGTCGGATGATGGTTGGGCGCCGGAGAAAGCGCGGGGTTTTCCTTTGGACGCGTTGGGGATAAGTGCGCGGTCTATGGTGTTGGTGGTTTCTTCTGCCACGGTGTGTCCTTCAATGGGTTGGCGTGTTGTGACGGGGTCTTGACCATGAGGGTATCAAAGTCCTCGAAGGTGTTAAGATTTTTGACTCGTGTGCTACGCGAATTGGTAGTCGACGACAAGAGGTGCGTGGTCGCTAAAACGCTGGTCGTAGGATGCGGCACGGTCAACAACTGAGCTGATGGCGCGTTGTGCCATGGCGGGTGTTGCCATCTGGTAGTCGATACGCCATCCTGCGTTGTTGTCAAAAGCTTGTCCACGGTAGGACCACCAGGTGTATGGGCCGTCGACGTCTCCAGCAAGCGAACGTGCAACATCGACGTATCCGCTTTGTCCAAAGAACTTGTCGAAGTAGGCACGTTCTTCGGGGAGGAATCCTGCTCGTTTTTGGTTTGCTTTCCAGTTTTTGAGGTCTCGTTCTGTGTGGCAGACGTTGAGGTCTCCCACAACGACAACGTTTTCGCTGTGTTGAGCGAGTTCGGGAAGGCGGACGAGCATTCGTTCGAGGAAACGGTATTTGTCGTCTTGTTTGGGGGTGTCTACTTCTCCGGAGTGTACGTAGGCGGAGACAACGGTGAGTTGTTCTCCGTTGGGAAGAATGTAGTCTGCTTCAACCCATCGTCCAGAGTGTTCAAAGTATTCTTCGCCGATATGTGATCGGGTGTTGGTCGGTTCTGTAGCGGGAAGGATGGAGTTCTTGTGTGGGATCCGTGTTGTCGCGATGAGGACTCCGGCACGTCCTTTGTCGACAGCTTCTGAGTGGAGGATATGCCAGTTTTCTTCGTTGAGTAGTTCTCGTACGATTTTGTCGGGTGCGCGTACTTCTTGTAGGCAGAGGATGTCGATGTCTCGTTCGTTGAGCCAGCTTTCCATGTCTTTACGGTATGCGGCGCGGATGCCGTTCACGTTGACGCTGGCAATACGTAGGGTTTTAAGTGTTCTTGTCATGGGGTGGTTAGTCTCTTTCTGCGTTGTTCTGCCCTTGAGCTTCTTTAATCATGCTCATGCCGTTGGAGGCTGTGGTATTGATGGTGTCTAGTGCTCGTTCAATCATGGCAGGTGCATCTTGTGCATCTGAGTGGAGGTGTTCTGCGATGACTTTTGATTGTACGAGAACGATTTGGAAGCTGTGAGATAATTTGTCGTCGAGCATGGCGTCTTCTTCTGCTCGACGTGCTTGGAGGAAGAGTTCTTGATTTTTTTGGGTGGTGCGGGCTTGTTGTGTCACGATGATGGCGAGGTATCCGGCAACCCCTAGCCATGCCAGCAGGATACCTGCGACAATCCATCCGAGCACAGATTCTTCGTGCGAGGCTTGGTAGATGGCGAGAATGCAGAGGACGAGGAGGATACCTCCCCCAAGGCTTGCCCCGATGAGAGCTTTTGAGAGTGTTTGGGTACGTGCTGTTGTGTCTGAACCGGAAGATTGCATACTTATCATTATGCCAGTGCTTGAAGGTCCAAGCACGATAGTGGGGAGCTTGGCTTTCCTCATAGTTTTAACCGGTGGTGAAAATTCTGTGAGATGAAGACTTGTAGTATATGCCGTATCGTGTTTTGAGTTATTGCATCGTCAGGGGCGAAAAAACTCAAGAATTGTACTTTAAGCAGATAGTATGAAGCTATGACTAGCGAAGATTCAATGACGATGGACGCGACAGCACAGACTTCTGCATCTTTCGAGTTGCCTTCGAGCAATTCGCCAAAATATCTTCGTTTAGCGCATTATTTGTGTACAACATATATTGATCAGGGTGCACCCCATACTCTTTTGCCGACAGAGAGAGAACTTCAGGAGCGTTTTAATATTAGTCGTGATACGGTTCGGCGTGCTATTGCAACGTTGCAACGTCGAGGCTTGGTATATAACGTTCAGGGTTCTGGTACGTATGTTGCAGACCGCTATTTGCATGCGAAGGAACCACGGCTGATTTCGTATACCGAAGATATGGATGTTCGTGGGCAGAAGCCTGATACCTCGACGTTGAGGTGTCACCCGATGGGGGCGGATGCTCAGACAGCAAAGAATCTTGAGATTCCGGTAGGAACAAGGGTGATTGAGATTGTGAAGATTCGTCGGGCTGATACTGAACCGATGTGCTATGAAAAAGCTCATTTTCTTCAGGAGGTTTTTTCTCATGTAGAGCCGGAGACTCATGGTTCTTTGGACGAACAGCTTACGCGTAGTGGTTATCGGATTGAGAAGGCCACGCACCGTGTCAGTGCCACGCTTGTGACGGGAGAGGAAGCTCAAGCGCTTGACGTTCCATCTGGTTCTGCGGCGTTGAGGGTGGAGAAGATTGGTTATACTGATCGCGGTATTGCGGTAGAAAGTACCGTGTGTTTATATCGTGCTGATAGGTATGACTATGAGTTTAGGCTTTCGCGTACTGGTAGGTAGCTAACCACTTTAAGCTATTTAGCTTTGAACTATTTTAGTGTAAATAGTTTTAATGTTTATGGCGGTTTTTATGTTCTGTTGAATATCTAGAACATAAAAACCGCCATCTTTGATTTTGTATGAACTTGTTATAGATCTGTTGAGAGTTGTGACGCCATTCTTTCTGCAGTATCTACAACATTTACAAGTAGCATGGCTCGGGTCATGGGGCCAACACCACCGGGGTTAGGAGAGACCCAACCTGCTTTAGCTCCGGCTTCTGGGCTGACATCTCCGCTGAGACGGTATTTTTCGGTGTCTTCGTCGAAGATGCGGGAAACTCCTACGTCAAAGACTACGGCGCCGGGGCGCACCTGATGTTCTTTGATGATGTGAGAGACTCCAACAGCAGCAATGATAATATCTGCGCTATGGAGGATTTCATCGAGGTTTTGTGTTCCAGTATGGACGAGAGTTACGGTGGCGTTAATTTCACGGCGAGTCAGTAAAAGGCCTAATGGTCGGCCAACAGTAATACCTCTACCAAGTACGACAACGTGTTTACCAGCCCATTCGATACCGTGACGGCGACCTAACTCGACGATGCCGTGTGGAGTGCATGGCAGCGGGGAGTTAAGGGGTTCGTTGACGTTGAGGACGAGTTTTCCGAGGTTCGTGGGGTGCAACCCGTCGGCATCTTTTTCGGGGGAAATTTTTTCGAGGATACGATTGGTGTCTAAGTGCTCAGGCAGAGGTAGCTGAACGATGTATCCAGTACATTCTGGGTTGTTATTGAGCTCCTCTAGAACAGCTTCTAGTTCTTCTTGAGTAGTTTCAGCCGGGAGGTCACGCCGTAAGGAGGCAATGCCAACTTCTTGGCAGTCTTTATGTTTACCTCCGACGTAGGAGTGAGATGCGGGGTCGTCCCCGACAAGAACGGTTCCTAGCCCGGGGGTTATGCCTTGTTTTTTGAGGGCTTCTACTCGCTGTGCTAGTTCTTTTTTGATGGCTTGTGCGGTTGCTTTTCCGTCAAGTATTTGTGTCATTACCACTCCTGAATACCGTCGTAGAGGGGGAATTTTTCGCATAGTGCTGTTACTCGTTGTTGCAGGGCTTTAATATTTGCACCTGGTTTGAGGGTTTCAGCGATGATGTCGGATACTTCGACGAAGGCTTCTTCATCGAATCCGCGGGTTGCGAGGGCTGGTGTGCCGATGCGTAGCCCTGATGTGACCATGGGCGGGCGGGGGTCGTTGGGTACGGCGTTACGGTTGACGGTGATTCCTACGGTATGGAGGAGGTCTTCTGCTTCTTTGCCGTTAAGTTCTGCGTTGACGAGGCTGACGAGGACAAGATGAACGTCTGTTCCTCCGGAAATGAGGTGAATTCCGGCTTCTGCCATGTCGGGTTGGCTTAGGCGTTCAGCGAGGATTTTGGCACCGGCGAGTGTGCGCTCTTGGCGGTCTTTGAATTCTTCGCTTGCAGCAATTTTGAAGGCTGTTGCTTTGGCGGCGATGACGTGCATGAGAGGTCCGCCTTGTTGCCCGGGGAATACTGCAGAATCAATTTTTTTCTTGAGTTCTTCGGTGCAGAGGATGAATCCGGAGCGAGGTCCACCAATGGTTTTGTGAACGGTTGAGGAGACGACATGTGCGTAGGGTACAGGGTTGGGGTGTACCCCTGCAGCGACGAGACCAGCAAAGTGCGCCATATCAACCCAGAGGTATGCTCCTACTTCATCAGCAATTTCTCGGAAGGTGGCGAAGTCTAGGTGACGAGTGTATGCGGACCATCCGGCGATAATAACTTGCGGTTTTTCGGCGTGGGCTAGTTCACGTACTTGCCCCATGTCTACGCGTCCGGTTTCTTCGTCGACACCGTAGGCGACGACGTCGTAGAGTTTTCCGGAAACGTTGAGTTTCATTCCATGGGTGAGGTGTCCTCCGTGTGCGAGGGAGAGTCCCATGATTTTGTCGCCGGGGTTGAGTAGTGCGTGCATCACGGCATTGTTTGCTTGAGCGCCGGCATGAGGTTGGACGTTGGCGTGTTCTGCCCCAAAGAGTTTTTTGGCTCGTTCGATAGCAAGGGTTTCGACGATGTCAACATATTCGCAGCCGCCGTAGTATCGGCGAGATGGGTATCCTTCAGCGTATTTGTTGGTCAGTACGGAGCCTTGAGCTTCGAGGACTGCGCGTGGGGCGAAGTTCTCTGAAGCGATCATTTCTAGGGTGTTTTGTTGGCGTAGCTGTTCTTGGGTGATAGCTTCGGCAACTTCTGGGTCTACTTGAGATAATGGGAGGTTGGTGACCTGTTCGGTGTGAGACATCATGCGTTCCTTCCAAGAGGCAAGCTCAGTACAGGGGCGGAGGTAGCTTTTCAAGGGCGGTTGCCCTGAGTGAATGTTGACTACTCATCTAGTGTATTAGTGTTACCCGCACTACGTACATGTGTTACTTCAGCTAAATTTTTGCGTATCGTAATATTTTTGATATTTCTGTCACAGCAGGTAGTCGCTCAGCTTGAACTTTGAGGTGTCTTCACCGTAACTGGTGCGTATATTTTTCGACAGTTTCTGTAGTTTTACCAAGTTTATTTTAATAATCACTCAAGTTTTGAGTTTTTCTTTTTTAACTCACCCCCGAACGTTGTCCACAATGTAAGAAGTTGCTACATGCCAAAAGATAGGCATTTGAACCTTTTAATTTTAGCAAAACCCACCTGACGACATTGTTTCGCCTAGTCACTAGAACACGATTAGTTTCTACAAAAACTTTTATTCACAAAAAGATATTTAAACAAGAAATAATTATATCAAAAATTGCACTACTTATGTCCATTTTTAAACAATTTCATAGTATAAAAACTAAACGCATTTTATATGCTAAAGTATTAGGCTTGTAAGGATACATACTTTATTTATGCGCTCACGCATCTTCACACCAGTAAATAAACTCACCTACGGAGACAGGGCGGAAGGGTACAAATGGGGAACGCTCAATCTCGACGCGAAGCGCGAGAAGCACAACGCAGAAAAAACATGCGCAAATGGGCCGCAGTCGGAGGCGCAACAGCCATCCTACTAAGCGGTGGAATGCTCGCATACTACCTCAAAGGTAACAACACAGAAGACAAAGTAGTTAACGCACAATCCGTACCTACCTCCTGCGCAACCACTCAACGCGTCACCGTTGAAACCACACCAGATATGGCGCAGGTACTCCACAAAATCCCAGTCAATCCAGAAGACTGCATCGTCTTGGCCGTTAGCCACGACACCTCCGTTGCTGACGTTGCAAGCCAAATTATTGCAGGAAAGTCTGCACCAAACCTCTGGTTGCCTGCATCATCGACACAAGCTCAGCTTGCCCTCGCAGGAAAAACCGAGCTAGTGACTAAAGCCGAATCCCTCGCAAAAACGCCTAGCGTCATTGTCACCAAGTCTTCAGACAAATACCCATCATGGAACGAAGCTCTCAGCGATGTAACCGCAGTACACATGGGAGACCCTAGCGTAGAACCTAGCTCATTCATGTCCATCGTCAACGCTACCGAAGAAACCGCCAACGGCAAAGCAAGCAAACAAGCGCTAGCAAACAACCTCGGTTCACGAGCGCAAACTATCGGAGTTGAAACAGCCGCAGAAAACGCTCAAGAGCTCCTCTCAGGTGTAGTAAATGACACCTACCGTTCGGCTATCGTTGGAGAAAACGACTATGCCTCATACCTCAACGAACACTCCGATTCCAAACTTACCGCGTATGTTCCGGCTACCGGCAGTGGCGAATTAGATTACCCGCTCTACCAGCCGGCATCTAGTGGAACAGAAACCAATAAAACCGTTTCACAAGCAGCTGATAAAATCACCAAGTTCATCTCCTCTGAAGACGGCAAAAAGGCTCTCGCAGAAGCAGGTCTACGCAACGCACAAGGTGATCCGCTCGAAAAAGATTCCATCGGAAAGTTCACCAACCTTACCGGTGCAAACCCAGACGTTGTAGCAGAAGCGTGGTCTACCTATTCCCTTCAAGCGGCACCATTGAACGCCCTCGTTGCGGTAGACGTCTCAGGCTCCATGGGTTACAAAATTGATGGTACCGACCAAACCCGTATGGATATTGCCGTCAATTCCATCCTTGCCGGATATAAACTCTTCCCCGCACGAGATTCTATGGGATTGTGGAGTTTCTCTAGCAATATGAGCAAGGATGACAGCGGAAAAACCGTTGATTATAAGAGTCTTGCACCTATTCGCCATATGAGCGATGAAGTCGATGGGCGCTCACAGCGTAACATCCTCCTTGAAGCTGGTTCTTCCCTCAAACCTATTCCAGATAACTACACTGGACTCAACGACACTATTCTTGCGGCATTCCAAAATGTCAAAAAAGAATACAAGGCAGGCGCAGCAAATACCGTCATCGTTATGACTGACGGTGAAAACCACGATGATAATTCCATCAGTACCGAAGATCTTATTAAGACCATCCAGTCTCAACAAGATCCAGAAGCTCCGGTCTATATCATCCTTATCGGTATTTCACCTGACGCAGATATGCAAGCACTTCAAGAAATTGCGTCTCAAACCGGTGGGCAGGCATTCCCTGCAAACTCTGCAGAAGACATCCAACGGATCTTTGCAGAAGCTTTCTCCTTCTCTAGCCAAGAGAAACAGGCACTAGCACAGGCTGGAGCCGAAGAAGCGCAAGCACACCACCAAGAGACAGCAACCGAAAACCAGTAAAAACTAGGTTTTCCAAACTCAGCTAAGAGGGGTGTGGTTCAGAAAATATTTTCTGAACCACACCCCTCTTAGCATCTCTCCCCTGTCAGAGAACAGATTCTCTGAAACTATTCTTCTTAATGGAAGAAATGACGGCTTCCAGTAAAGTACATTGTCACACCAGCAGATTCAGCGGCAGCAATGACTTCTTCATCACGAATAGAGCCACCAGGCTGAACAACCGCACGAACACCAGCATCGATGAGTACCTGTAGCCCATCAGCGAAGGGGAAAAAGGCGTCAGAGGCAGCAACTGAACCGCGAGCGCGTTCAGCATTATCGGCAAGAGTGTTAGCGCGTTCAACCGAAAGTTTACAAGAATCTACACGGTTTACCTGCCCCATGCCAATACCGACAGCAGCACCTTGATCAGCTAGAAGGATAGCATTTGATTTTGCAGAACGTAGGGCACGCCAAGCAAAGCTCAAATCTTTGAGGGTTTGTTCATCGGCAGGTTGACCGGCAACGAGAGTCCACGCGGTAGGCGCATCACCCTCAGCTTGTAGCTGGTCTGCATCTTGGAATAATGCGCCACCAGAAATTTGACGGTATTCGATGGTGCTTCGCGTGTAGTTCTGAGGCAGTTCGAGAATACGTAGGTTCTTCTTAGACCGTAAAATCTCTAGAGCATCTGCACTATAAGACGGTGCAACAATTACTTCGGTAAAAATGTTTTTGATGTTCTGCGCCATCTGTGCGGTTACTTCGCGGTTTGCTGCGATAACACCACCGTAGGCAGACAGTGGGTCACAGGCGTGAGCATTCATATGAGCTTGTGCAATAGGGTCTTCAGCTTGTGGTGGTGCAATTGCCACGCCACAAGGATTATTGTGCTTAATAATAGCTACTGCGGGTTCATCGAAATCATAGGCGGTGCGTAGAGCGGCGTCAGCATCAACGTAGTTGTTATAGCTCATTGCTTTACCGCCGAGTTGTTCAGCTTGAGCAATGCCGGGTGCGCTAGCGGAGTCTATGTAAAGAGCTCCTTGCTGGTGAGGGTTCTCTCCATAGCGTAAAGATTCTGAACGTTCAAAGGATAGTCCCGCAAAAGGTGGCCAGTATTGGGCGTTCTCAGATCCTTCTAGCTGGGCGGCTGTCCATGTTGCTACAGCGGTATCGTAAGTGGCGGTATGTGCAAAAGCAGCTGAGGCAAGACGGCGACGTTCAGCTAAAGTAAATCCACCGTTTTGTGCTGCGTTAATGACGTCATCATAGCGTTGGGGGTCGACGACAACAGCTACTGAATGATGGTTTTTTGCGGCTGCACGCACCATGGAAGGACCACCAATATCGATTTTTTCGATAATAGCATCGTGGTCAGCACCAGAAGCAACAGTTTGCGCAAAAGGGTAAAGGTTAACGATAACAACATCAAAAGGTTCGATGCTTAGGTCTTCTAGAGTTTGTCGGTGTTGTTCTTTCCGACGGTCAGCTAGAATACCTGCGTGAATCCTCGGGTGAAGAGTTTTGACGCGACCTTCAAGACATTCGGGAAACTCGGTGATATCAGATACTTCTGTTACTGGTACGCCTGCAGAAGCAATCGTCGCTGCGGTAGAACCTGTTGAAATGAGTGATACACCGGCTTGGTGTAGTCCGCGTGCAAGGTCTTCTAATCCAGTTTTGTCGTAGACAGAGATGAGCGCACGTTTGATGGGGACACGATCTAGCTGAGTAAGGCTCACAAATACTCCAATTTTTGTCTGGGTAAAAGGTGTTATTTTTTGAGCCGTTTTCAGCCCCGGCCCACGGGCTAGATACCAGTGATGAGGTATCTACATCTGTGGCACCGGCGCTTATAAAAGCGGTGGTGTATGTTCTTCAGGAGTGGTTTTCTCCGTGGCATTCTGCGAAGAACGTAGAGTGTGGCTTATCTGTTCAAGAGTGTTCACAAGTAACTCCCGCTCTTTGACTTTGATACGTTCGTGAAGGGTTTCTTCGGTGTCTGTATCTTCCACAAGGACAGGAGCTTGAGCAAGGATAGTTCCGGTATCCACCCCTGCATCAACTAAATGAACCGTCATTCCAGTGACTTTAACCCCATAGGCGAGGGCGTCGCGTACCCCGTGTGCTCCGGGGAAAGAGGGTAAGAGAGCAGGGTGGGTATTGATGATACGTCCGGCGAATCGTTCAACAAGTTGTTTGTCCACGATGCGCATGAAGCCAGCGAAGACGATACGATCAGGGTTATATCGGGTGAGGTGTTCTTCAAGGGCGCGGTTCCATTGCTCGCGAGAAGAATAATGATGTGGTTCGCACAGGAACGTTTCAATACCGTTCTCTTGGGCTCGTGCGATACCACGGCACGGTTTATCTGCACCGACAGCAAGAATATCCACCGTGAGGGTGCCTGCCGAAACAGCATCTATGATGGACTGTAAGTTTGTCCCTGACCCAGAGACCATCACCACAATACGCATGATTCACAGTGTACCCCACCTTGTGGCGAAGCTAATAGTTCAATTATTTATATGACTTAAAGTATTTTGCACAGGAGAGAGCAGGTGCGAGGAATCCCTCAAATCTCTCAGAGCAGGTATCCTAGAGAGTATGTCTGTACAGCCTATGCTTCCTGAGAATGAGTCCTCCCCCATGGTTCAAGACGCAAAGCAACGTCTTGATGTCTGTCATCGTTTGAGCGTTGCTTTCGGCCTTTTAGGGTTTGTGTTCTCCGCGTATAGCGGGTGGTGGCTTATTGCAGCATTGTCCTTTCAGTTAGGGATGATTATCAGCGCTGTTTGGGGCATGACGTATATTGCTCGGGCACGTGCGTCCTCAGGCATGTATGTGACGTTCACATTCTTTATGGTGATTGCGCTAGTACTCATGTTTAGCACCGCAATACAAATAATTTTTATGGACCAAACAAACCAGTTTGCAGATTGTACCCGTCATGCTCTGACTATTGTCCGGCAGGAGCAGTGTAAAGCTGATTTAGAAGATAATCTTTTAGGGTCCTTACTCAAATAACGACCCGATAGGGGCAGTCGTACCGGGAGTCATAGGGGTACTGGTAACAGTACTCATGGTGGTGGTTGTAGAGCGATTAGACTGGGACAAACAACCCCCACAATAAACTTCAAGATAAAACCTCAAGGTATTGTCTTCAAGCACATTTGATGATGCTCTAGATACATCCCATAAGCTCAATTATTTAAGTGAGGTTTTGTCACACCCTCAGAACGCCAAAAGCTCTGTGCCCCGAAAAGCGTTAAGAGTCATCAGACTTCGACGAAGAACGACGTCGAGATTTTGGACGGCGTATAACTCGCCCATGTTTAAAGTGAGTGAGGGTTTTCCCTTCAGAAGAATCCTTATCTCCAGTTACCTTATCGGTTGCAGTATCATTTTTTTGTTTCGATACGTCATCTTCAGTTGACGAAGCTTCTGCCTGAGCCTCGAGGTGTTCCTCTTCGAGATCAGAAAACAATCGTAAGTTTTGGGCTACGACAGATTCAAAATCAGCAGTTTTTTGCTCCTCTTTTTGAGCCACCTCAGATAGCGTCGTATCCGATAACGGTTCATCAGGGTCTTCTAAGAGACGACGCACAGCCTCTGAAGAAGGCTTATCGGTTTCATCATGCTGTTCTTCAACTTCTGCGATAGCAGAATTCTGACGAGAGTTCCGACGTTGCGCTTTTTTCTGCTCGCGGGCAAGGCGTTTACGACGACGGCGCTCTTCACGGTCGTTCTTTAGCTCAGAGAAACGCTCAAGCTCAGTAATAGCGCCACGATGGAAGATAGGGGCCATCACCGATCCCATCATCACGCCACAAGCAATCCAACCGGCAGATAAAGCACCAAATAATAAAGCATCTGGCCCTAAATCAGTAAAACGTCCCATACCAAGAGAACCGCGCGATGCCCAACCGCATAACGCCAAAATGATGCCGGCAGGAACAGAAACAAAGATAGCTAAGGCAAAAGTTGATAGTGGCAAAGAAATCCAGCGGAAAGGAATTTTCAGAGAAAGCCACTCATCAAGGTGGTCTTCACCGGCACGGAAGAACCACCAGCCAGCAACAATACCGCACAGCACAGGAACCGCAATAGCAATATAGTTCCACGGTTCATTGACCGTTGGTAAGGCACCCAGAAGAGGGAAAGCGGGGAGCACACCAGTAGAGTGTTCAAAGAAGTTTACGGAGGTATGTTCTCCCAATGAGAAACCAGCTCCGACACTCCAAGACATCGCCCAAAAAACTACGTTAGGGATAACACCAAGCTGTAAAAAGGTCAAAGCAGTATCGCCGATGGCACCAGCATCAAGCAATTGATAAATTGTTACGACATCGCTCCAATGCCAGAGCAAAGACAAGCTCAGTAATAGCCCTCCACAGCCAATAAACGCAAGAACTGCCACGATTGATGCGCGAAGAACTGTCCAAACATAAGAACCCGCCCAACGTGAGTACTGGCTAAACTGAGCAACCCATTCGGCAGCGTTAACACCGATCATTCTCGCCAAAGAACGAGACTCGTACCAGCCACCAAGAATAAGCCCTGATAAAACGACCCAACACGGTACAAGTGCAGAAGCTACAGGATACGCTACCGCAGCAGTATCTGTTGTCAAAAGGCTCAAACCCCCAGCACAGGCACTATAAGTGATAGCTCCGGTTAATGTTGGTATCCAGAATTGTCCCTCACGAGATGCTTGAGCTAAGACTCGTCCTGAACGGAAACATAACCATAAGGGTATCAGCGTTAAGCCCAACGGGATAAAGCTCATCATCCCTTGAATATCGGGGGTGTCTCCATACGGGGCAGAGATGTTCAGATGAAGAGGAACCCCGTGGATTAGAAGCCACATTTGGCTAACTAAAACTGCCATAGCGTAGAGGTCACGCTGTTCAAAACCGCCGGTAAACCATACGGCACCCAGTAGTAGCACTACAGCAAAGCAAGAGTAGAAGGCAGTACGAAAGAGTTCGACAACACCCTGTAGCCAGAGGGGCATCGGTATCGAACGTTGTTGAGGTTTCATCACGCTGGTTTTCATCGTCTTTTATCTTGTCATGAACTCTATTGAACTCTGAAGTTCACACAGCTTTTCTAATCCAAATGAGACATAAACCAAGGATTTTCTTCACCGCGTGCACCCCACTGAACCATACCATGTATGCCGGTCAAGACGCTAAGCTCATCACAGCCTACGTCTTAAGGTCACGTAAAAGACACAGGGTTTATAGTCCTCGCGCGGCGTTTTCGTGCAGCGGATTAACGGCAGGGACTCCCCAGCGACGATAAATATCTGCTTTAGAAGAAACTATTTCTAGCTGATGCACTTCAGCGGTAGCAGCCATGAGCCCTTCAAGTGCGGCGGTAGGCAATGGCGTATAAGGGCCTTCTGGTGAGGGGCGTTCTTCAGCACGAATTTGGCGACCGGCCCATGCCAAAGATACGTTCGTATCAACGTCGAGAACCTGCCCGCTAAAACGTTCGAGAAGTTCGTTAACCCACCGCTCTGTTTCAGGGTAGGGGTAAAGCCCTTTAAGTTCGCCTAGGCTAAGTGCTGATATGTACATCACCATATATGAGCGACGGCGAAGAAACGCAACGACCTGCGGATGTGGTGTGGCTTTGCGAATCTCTGCTAGTACATCAGAGTCTAGAAGTAGTCCTCTTATACTCATGCTGCTTGTAAGATACCGTATTCCTGGTTAGGGATACCGTGCGGATTAGGAGAAAGCAAAAAGTTAAGAAACTCAGAACGCTCATGGGAAATACGAGTGTAATCTTGAATGCTTACGGCAGCGTAACCGCCACGAGTTTGAGCAGAAGAAACAGGTTGAATATTGTGCTGAGGGCGAGCGGTGTTGTGCATGATACAACTGCGCTGAATGCGCTTTCCTTTCGAAGTGCTCTTGTCCGTACCAGCCTGCGTACTATGACGCGAATACGAACCGCTTCGTCATCCGAGCCACCCGTGAACATGGGGTTGGCGTTCAACTAAAGTCGGAGCTTATCAGTTGAAACTCTTGAAGCTGAATCCAGAATAACGCAACCACCACAAAAAACAAAGAGCACAACCCAAAATATTTGAGAGATTTAGGCTACACCAGCTTTAGTGAAAGCTCATCCGGTAACCTAGAACATATATGCACCCTGCCAGCAGAGGATACAACCACCGTGAATGCACCATCAGCTTTCCCCAGAATCCCCGTCAGCGCAGCAAAAATTATCCAGCAAGTAGGACACCGCACCTACCTCCGCGGAAAACAATACATGCAAGAAGGCAAAGTCGCCCGATACTCCTACGACGCACAAGCACACATCCTGACAGGAACAACCTACGGCGACGCAACAGACCCATACCTCAGCAAAATTGTCTTCCCCGCAAAACAGGTTGAAGGATCCCTCGCCTTCTCCGCACGATGCACCTGCCCCGTACGCACCGACTGCAAACACTCCGTAGCCATCATGCTCACCGCCATCGAAAGAGCCGAAAAAGTTAGCAAAGCCCAAAGCTCCACTCAACGCGTCACAGACGGACTCAGCAAAGAACAGCTCAAACAACACGGAATCACCACTGCACAAGAGCTAGCAGAACAACAAAAAATGTCGACATGGCGCAGAACGCTGTCACAAACACTGGCGCAGCATCACCGGATACCCTACGAAAATAACAGCAATACCATCGCCGCTCTCGACCTCAAAATGCACGTCAACTCCCGCTTCGCACTCGGTAGCGGTCAACACAAAACACCACGTATCACCCTACAAGCACGCCCACTCGTCCAAGGTAAAAACAACCGATGGATTAAAGACGGCATCAACTGGGAACACTTCCAAAAAGATCACACCGGAAAGACAAGTAGCCACGCCCTCCGACCCCAACACGAACGATGGTTGCGAGAGTTCTACTCCATCATCAGACCTTGGCAATCAGCGTACACTTCCCACCGCGATTGGGTAACACTTTCTACGGTTAACTCTTCCCTACTATGGAAAGTACTCAAAAAAGCAGAAAAAATAGCACTGCCCATCCTGCTAGAGGGAACACCCATCACTACGGCGCACACCGAAGAAGCCACGCTAAAAGCAGAACTTCACAGCTACAAAGACGGTCTACGCATCACACCTACACTCACCGCAGGAGAAAACGCCTTCCCCGCATACTACTGCCACCCAATAGGCCAGCCCCGCAACGGATTCATTGCCCTCGGACACAAAGCACAAGAACACTACAAAGCCACAGCACAAGCTGAACATTGGGAAACAACCCTACCTAGCGCCATCAATCCAACACGTCTCAACGACCAATACGCCGCAGCCGACCTCATTTTCATTCCCCTGAAAGAAACACTCAACGGCGCAGCAGAAACCCTTATCCGAGAAGAACATATCGAAATCCCCTCACAAGATATCAATAGTTTCTATCAAGAGTTCTACCCATATCTCACACGCAATATCAGCTTCTACACCAACGACGCAACAATACAACCACCCCAAGTACAACAACCGGAGCTGATTCTTCACGTCTACTTCGACAGCGAACAAACACCCCACGCCCACACCCGCTGGGAATGGGAATACCCTAAAGACCCGCTCAAGAACACACGGGATGAAAGCAACCTCGAATACTTCCCAGTACAGAGCACCTTATTAGACATCTATGAACAGCGCGATAAAAACTACGAAAATACAATCCTCGCGCAACTCAAAAATATCTACCCCGCATTACAGCTCACAGAACAACACTTCTACGACTGGGATGTTCAACAACTCACCGAATCTATACTGCCCCAATACTGTAATGTTCACGGGCTCCGCATCCAAACCCACGGACAAGAACCTCAATTCACAGAACTGGACGTTACCCCCGAAATCCAGATGAGAGTTGAACCAAGCGATACTCAAGACTGGTTTGACCTTGGAATTATCGTCACCATTGGTCAATGGACCGTATCATTCTCTACGATCTTTGAGGCACTCAACGCGGGGAAAAAACACATCCTTCTCGGTGATGGCAACTACTATCCCCTCAACCGACCAGAATTTATCAAACTACGTCAACTACTAGCCGAAATAGAAGACTTCTCAGAACCAGACCAACCACTTAGCCTCAACAAACACCAATTAGGGATGTGGGAAGAACTCGAAGAGCTTGCCACCACCACACAATCATGCCAAGGATGGCAAGAAAGTATTCACAGCCTCCTCAGCGACAAAGACAGTAGCGATAACGTACCAACTCCAGCAACACTCCAAGCACAGCTACGCCCCTACCAAGAAGAAGGCTACCAATGGCTCTACTTCCTGTGGAAACACCGCCTTGGAGCCGTCCTCGGTGATGACATGGGGCTTGGTAAAACACTACAAACTATTTCCATGATGCTCAAAGCCTATGAACAGTGGGTCGAAGAGCTCAATAACAGCACCCCATCATTTGCTCCCTTCCTCATCATTGCCCCCACCTCTGTTGTTCCCAACTGGGTACAAGAATTAGAACGCTTCGCACCAGAACTTGAAGTCGCCGCCATCACCACGTCCACTGCAAAATCGCAACAAACACTCACAGAACGTATCGGTCAGGCACAAGTCGTTATCACGTCATACACTCTGCTACGACTAGATTCCAACGCTTTTAACAGTTACGCACAAGAAACACCGTGGAACGGGGTCATCCTTGATGAAGCGCAATTCATCAAGAATGCGAGAACTCAAGCACACCAAATAGCACGAAAAATACCTGCACGTTTCAAACTTGCCGTCACCGGAACACCCATGGAAAACAACCTCATGGAGTTATGGTCCATTTTCTCTCTCGTAGCACCAGGTCTATTCCCCAGTGCACGAAAATTCAAAGACTATTACGTACAACCCATCACTGAAAGCAAAGACCACGAAAAACTCGAACAGTTACGGCAACGGATACGCCCACTAATCCTCCGGCGAACGAAAGAACTTGTTGCCACAGAGCTACCAGATAAAACAGACCAAAGAATGCCCATTGCTCTTAACCCAGAGCATCGTAAAGCATACGATATGCTCCTACAACAAGAACGCAAAAAAGTTCTGGGACTGCTCAAAGATATGGACAAAAACCGTTTTACGGTCTTCCGTTCGTTAACAAAACTGCGCATGATGGCGCTAGCACCTCATCTAGTCGACGAAGAGTACTCGCACATTACCTCATCAAAACTAGAGTACCTTCAGGCGCATCTGCCAGAAGTTCTCTCTCAGGGACACCGTGTACTGATTTTCTCCCAGTTCACCAGCTACCTTAAAACCATCGCACAAGATTTAGAAGAACAGAATATTGAGTTCTGCTATCTTGACGGTTCGACAAAAGACCGTGCAAAAGTTATCGAACAATTTGAGAAAGGAGAAAGCTCCGTCTTTCTCATCTCGCTCAAGGCGGGAGGGTTCGGGCTTAACCTCACCTCAGCAGATTATTGTTTCTTAATGGATCCGTGGTGGAACCCTGCAGCAGAGCAACAAGCCATCGACAGAATCCACCGTATTGGGCAGACCAGACATGTGATGGTTTACAGGCTTATTGCTGCGGGAACCATTGAAGAAAAAGTTATGGAATTACAAAAAAATAAGTCTGCACTCTTCGACGCTGTTGTTGATGATGGAGATTTCTTTAGCGAAAAGATGACAGCAGAACATATCCGAGAACTATTGAGTACCTCGTAGCGATGAAAAGAAGTGCGTTGCAACAACCACGATACCGCCACATAACAGACCAAAAATCATGGCGAAAAATGTTTCAGCGCACCATGCAAGCACGCTCAGAAGAGTACCGGCACTCCACGATGTGAGAGCACGAACAAGGTATTCAACCGCGTGTTCTGGGGCGTGAAAACCGACATCTGCTAAGCCACTCAAGACGATATGCCCGCCCACCCAAAGCATCGCAAAAGTACCAAGTAATGAAATGCCTTTCATCACAAGAGGCATTCCTGACACGAGCGCAGCGCCTATTTTCTGTGTCATAGAAGATTCACCGCGCATGAGCGCTAAGCCGACATCATCCATCTTCACGAGTACGGCAACAACACCATAAACAAGTAAAGTAATCAGCACCGCCACCACGATGAGGGAGATAATACGAATAGCCCACGTTCCCTCATGAGCAATAGTGTTCATGGCGATAACCATAATCTCGGCAGAGAGAATGAAGTCTGTTCTAATCGCCCCAGAAATAACGTTTTTCTCGGCTTCTTCCCCGGCAATGAGCGCAGGAGTTTCTGTCTCTTCTGCTGAGTGCGGATGAAATAGCTCTAGTATCTTCTCAGCACCTTCAAAGCAGAGGTACAGACCACCAAACATTAACAACGGAGTTAATGACGCTGGCCATAACCAACTCAAAAAGATAATCAGTGGAAGAATAAAAAGTAGCTTATTACGGAGAGAACCAACCGCAATTTTACGAATAATAGGTAGCTCACGACGAGGTTCTACCCCGTTTAAATATTGGGGAACAACCGCAGTATCATCAACAACAACACCAATAGCGCGCGCACTTGCTTTAGAGGCGGCAGCAGCAACGTCGTCGGTACTTGCCGCTGTAAGTTTTACTAATGCTGCGATGTCGTCTAGAAGCGCAACTAGCCCGCCAGCCATGAGGATCTCTTTTCTTTATATCCGTCCAATAAGCTACTACCCCAAGAATACAAGGGAAGTTATCGTTCATTACTGTTCAAGAGTATTTTCGGTTGGATATCTCCACAAAGCTGGTTTCCAGTATGTCGCTAGCACGATAGCACCAACGCATATCACACCACCAATGATGGCTGTCATTGAGGTACCAAATAGTGCAGCTCCCAGACCCATCACACCAATACCGATGTTAGGCCCACCAGCAAGGGTCATGATGAAGATACCCTGAAGGCGTCCGCGAAGCCTATCGGGGGTTTCTTGTTGAATGATAGTAGAACGGAATATACCGCCTACACCATCTGCCCAGCCTGCTACCGCTAACGCGCAAGAAGCACAGACAAGAGGTAATAGGTTTTCGTGTAAGGACTCGCTCGGAGAACGTCCTTCTAAGAAGAGTGCAATTGCACCGAAGAAAACGAATCCTATCCCCCACAACATATAGCTCATTGTGAGGAAAGCTCCACGACGTTGTATAGCTGATAGCCACCCCGAAAAAGTGACCCCGATAAAAGCCCCTAGTGCGCCAGCTGAAAAGAGTACACCGGCGCCAAGGTCTCCACCACCAAAGGAGAGGAGCACTAGAGCAGGAATGAGAGGACGGGCTTGGATGCATATCATCGCAATCAAATCAATGATGAACGTCATCGCAATGACGGGGGTGCGCCGTACAAAATAAAAACCTTCTACTACGGAGCGAAGACCACGAACTTTTGGTGTTTTTTCATCGTGTTCAGGAAGAACTGTAGGAAGTTTATATAGCGCCCAGATACTGACCAGTAGCGCAAAAACGTTAACAAGGTATGTGTAGTTATACCCGATAGAAGCAATGAATAAGCCACTGAGCAAAGGCCCAAGAGCCATGCCCAAGGAGCCAACGCTCATATTAAGTGCGTTGGCAGATGCAAGAAGTTTTGGAGGAACTATTCGAGGAATAATAGCGCCACGAGCAGCCTGATTAATGGGGAAAAGTAATGATTCTAAAGCGACGAGAGTATACAAAATCCATTGGTTCTGGAGGTTAATCCATGATTGCAAAGCAATGAAAAGGGTCATGAGCCACATACCCCAGCTGGCGGTTAAAGAAACTTTACGACGGTCATAGTTATCGGCGATGACTCCTCCGTAAAGACCTCCTATGATAAGGGGTAACACCACAATAAAGCCGAGAAGCCCTACGGCGAAGGTGGAGTGCGTGAACGAAAAAATTTCTAGGGTGACGGCTGTTGATGTAATTTGGAAACCCAAACTAGAAAAGAGAGAACCAATCCACAGCCGGCGGTACTCGGGGAGTTCTCTGACCGGCGTTAAATCCATAAAAATTTTCGCCATGAGGGAAATACTACACTATGGATAACCGTGCCTTATGCCGTCCATTTACCCATCTTTTCAGGGGTTATCGGTGCGTTGATGAAGAGCATATGATGACGCAAAGAAAAGTAACACCACCATTTTTGGCGGCACTAAATCTATGATGAAAGAACAGACAGAAAATTTTACGCATAAAGTTTTCTGATCGATGCCGTTGAGTACACCTTCGAAAGGATTATCAGATGGCACAGCAACCTCTCAAAACATTTAATGATGGACACACCATCCCTCAGCTAGGTTATGGGCTCTGGCAGGTCGAAAACGACCGCGCAGAAGAAGTTACACAACTAGCGCTTGATGCCGGATACCGACATATCGATACCGCAAAAATCTACGGCAACGAAAGTGGTGTGGGCAAAGCATTAGCATCTAGCCAAGTAGCTCGTGAAGACATCTTTGTCACCACCAAAATTTGGAATGACGACCAAGGGTACGACCAAACACTTCGAGCCTGTGAAGAATCCTTAGAACGCCTCGGGCTCAAAAGTGTTGATCTTCTCCTCATTCATTGGGCTTCTATCCATCGTGAAAAATATGTTCAGACATGGGAAGCTTTCATTGAGTTACGTCGTCGTGGACTAGTACGTTCCATCGGTGTCTCAAATTTTCCCGAACAACAGTTACGCGAAATTATTGAGGTAACAGGGGTAACCCCTGCTATCCATCAAATTGAGTTGCACCCATATTTCTCTCAAGAGAAGTTACGTGCCGTTCATCAAGAGCTTGGAATATTAACCGAAGCATGGTCTCCGTTAGGTCAAGGCGGGCAACTACTCAGCGACCCTGTCATCACTGAGATTGCTCAAAAACATCAGATTACACCGGCACAAGTTGTTATCGCATGGCATTTAGCCTTAGACAACGTTGTTATTCCTAAATCGGTCACGCCAGAAAGAATTGTGTCCAACTTTGAGTCACTACAGGTACGCCTCGACGATGTAGATATTGAGTCTATTAACTCATTGACTCGTGCAGATGGTCGTATTGGCCCTGACCCGTCACATATCGAGTTCTAAGAGCAGCTTTTACCTTCTCAGGTGAGGCAGGCGTCATAGGGCGTCTGCCTCCTTGAGGTTAAACTGCAACTAATACCACGCTATTTTTTAGCGCTATACTCCTCTTTTAGAGAGATAATAATGCTATTTTGAGGTGATGTGTTCTAAGACTTTATGGAACAAAGCCCATGATGGAAGAAAAGAGCTGAGGGCATGAAAGAAAGTTTTTTTAAGCTTCTTCAGAATGAGAAAGTCCGTTTTCTCATTGTTGGTGGTGGTTGCTTTGTGCTCACCATGGTCATCAATTATGCCCTCAAATACACGGTTCTTACCGCAAAACCGACAACAGCTCTTATTATTGCAACCGGAATAGCAAGTATTGTCTCGTATATTCTTTCTTCACGTTGGACGTGGCAAGGTTCCTCCGGAAAACCAACTTTCATACAGCTACTAGGATTCGCCATTGTGACGGTAATCGGTATTGGGTTGAACGCTCTTCCGCAGTGGGTATCACGTTATATATTGTATTTGTCGTACCCCAATATCTCGTTTCTAGCACAAGAAATTGCAGACTTTATTGCTGGCCCTATTCTCGGTACAGCTCTAGCGATGGTCTTTAGATTTTGGGCGCTTGACCGCTTTGTTTTCAAAGGTTACGAGGCTCGTAAAAAAGCAGAACTACACGAAGTGGTACCTTTCGACAGTGAACAGAAATCACCTTCTGTACCGATGGATGAAGATTCTGTTCCGCCGGTGCAAAAGACCTCATAGAATTTAGAGGTTATTTGGGTTTTTATGCTCGACGTTGCCGACGTCGAGCATTTTTCTTAGTAGTAGAAACTTCTTCTTCAAGTAGTAACGACAACGCTATACGTCCACGGTTTGTATCAACATGGGTGACACGAACTTGTACGATGTCGCCAGAACGTACAATATGGTGAGGGTCTTGGACATAGTTTGTGCTCATCTGTGAGACGTGAATGAGCCCGTCTTGGTGAACACCAATATCCACAAAAGCTCCAAAGCCAGCGACGTTTGATACTGTCCCTTCAAGGATCATGCCGACTTTGACGTCATGGATGGTTTCGACACCTTCAGTGAAGTGGACAGTACGAAACGTTGGGCGCGGGTCACGGCCGGGTGTTTCGAGTTCATCCAGAATATCGTTGAGCGTTTGAGTGCCGAAACCCTCATCTAAATATTTTTGTAATTCCATCTTTTTTCGAGCACTCGACGGTATCACTGCACCTGTAAGTACCCCAGCATCCTGAAGGAGACGACGAGCTAACTCATAAGACTCAGGGTGAACGGCAGAGGCGTCAAGAGGTTCGTCTCCTCCCCTAATACGAATAAAGCCGGCAGCTTGTTCAAAGGTTTTAGCGCCTACTCCAGAGACGTTTAGAAGTTCCTGACGGTTTTTGAAAGCACCATGTTCTTGCCGATAGTTCACAATATTTTGAGCTAACGCACGGTTCAGACCTGCAACATGAGAAAGTAATTCAACGGATGCGCTATTAACCCATACACCTACACTGTTGACGCAGTCTTCAACTGTTGCGTCTAAGGAGCGTCGTAGCGCATGAGCTGAAATATCATGCTGATATTGACCTACGCCAATAGATTGCGGGTCCACTTTAACAAGCTCGGCAAGAGGGTCTTGTAGACGACGTCCGATAGAGACTGCCCCGCGCAGAGACACATCGAGATCTGGCAGTTCTTCGCTTGCTAGAGCAGATGCAGAATAGACGGAAGCTCCTGCTTCTGAAACAGTAACTTTCTGTACAGAGATTCCCTCATTTTTAAGGGTGCTCAGTAGTTCGCTGGCAAGTTTATCGGTATCGCGAGAGGCTGTTCCGTTACCAATAGAAACCAGTTCAAGATGATGTTCTTTAACGAGTTCAGCTAAGGTATTCAGCGATTCAGCCCATTGTTTTTTAGGGGCATGAGGGTAGATAACAGTAGTATCGAGTACCTCCCCAAGTGCAGATAACGCTGCGACTTTTACGCCAGTGCGTAGACCGGGGTCTAAGGCGAGTACAGCACGTTCACCAGCTGGTGCTGCCAAAAGTAGGTCTCGTAGATTTGATGAGAACACATCAATAGCAGATTTTTCGGCGTGTTCTCGCAAACGAGCTCTTATCTGCGTTGTAAGGCGAGGGAGAATACGATTTTTCCAAGTAGAACGTACTGTTGATGCCAACCATCCAAGAACACGGTCTTCATCGCTGACGGTGTTGAGCACCTGCACCGGAATACCTAACGCAAAGGCGATAGTAGACTCATAGGTATAACGTTCTTGTTCGTTACGTTCACTGCTTGCACGAAGTTTTGCGAGGTCGCTTTCACCTGATTGTTTTAAAAATTCTGGGGTTTGAGCTATTTCTATACGAAGCTCAACAACACCTTCTTTTTCGGCTCTCATCAAAGCAAGAACACGGTGGCTAGGTATTTTTCTGAGTGGTTCGGAAAAATGAAAGTAGTCGCTAAATTTGCTGTCATGCTCTCTATGTGCCGGAAGTACACGTGAGCTAATGACGCCATGAGACCATAAGCGTTCACGGAGTTGTTCCATTAGTTCGTGGTCATATAGCGCGTATTCTTCAAGGATGGCGCGAGCCCCCTCAAGTGCAGTTTTTGCATCTAGTACAGCAGTATCTTCTGGTTCTTCTGCACAAGATGGGCGAACATACGCTTGAGCGATTTGTTCTGCTTCTGCTAGTGGGACTTCGAGGAGGTCGTCAACAAGTGGTTCTAACCCCGCTTCAAGTGCGCATTGCGCGCGGGTTCGTCGAGCAATTTTATAGGGGGCGTAGAGTGATTCCAGCTCATTTTTCGTGTTTGCGGCAAGCACTGAGGCTTGTAAAGATTCTTCAAGTACACCACGTTGAGCGAGTAATTCAAGGATTTTATGGCGACGTTGTTCTAGGTCCCTGAGGTATTCGAGTCGTTCGTTAAGTTCACGAAGCTGAGTATCGCTCATCCCCCCAGTGTGTTCTTTACGATACCTAGCGATAAAGGGAACCGTTGCCCCTTCATCAAGCAGCCGAATGCTAGCTCTCACACCAGAAATAGGTACACCTAGTTCACCAGCGAGCGTTTTTTCTAGTTTGTATCTATCCGTTCGAGGTGAATTCATAGCTTCTAGTTTCTCATTAGTTCAGTCTTTTTCTTGTTTTTCGCTGGAATAAAGCATGGAAAATCTTGGTTTATTGGAGTAATACGAGTATATATATTGGTAGTTTTGTTCTTGAGTGTTTAGATTTTGATAACGAAACTATGTATCCATTTATACCGACACAGGCACATACCTGAGTTTAAGGATTGACCCTATTATGGCAAGTAACGAGGACTATAGTCGTTTTCTCTCCTACTACTCGCCTCTCATTGAAGAACTAGCCGATTCTGGCTGGTCAAAAGAAGAAGCCTGCCACCGGCTGGCAACACTCTTCCCCGAAGAATCTCCTCGTATGATTCATCGTGCAGTCTTTTCACGGCGATGGACTTTTAACACTCGCACCGAGAATATTCTCAATAACGTTATGATGTCGGCAGCCGTTTGGTATGCCGTAGCTGTCACTCATGACATGGAGCCAGACCCTCACTATGCGGCAGCTTACCTTGACCCTGTCATATTGCAGGATATTCCGCGAATCTTCGCACAAGCGAAAGTCAGCCCCGAAGCAATATCCGTCATTCTTGGAAAATGTGGTGCAGCGCTCAAAGCGCTTAGTGAGAACCCTTATATTCGTCTTGACGAAGTCTCATATGATGATTTCTTCGAAGATGTTCCTGAAGAAGCACGTGATATTGTTGACGAGGTAAGCAGCTGGCCTCCGCACCGACAAATTATTGAAGACCGACTAGGCGATGGCAGTTGGAGTGTCGCTTTAATGCGTGTTGGCGTATGTCCACCCGATTTAGAAGATTTTGGGATTAGTGTCTCTCCCTCAAGTTTAACTGACCTTAATTTTCGCAACGCATTAGGAGAATTTTTAAGTTATTGTATCCGCTATGATCGTAAACCAACGGTTCTTCTGTATGGAAGTTGGTCAGTGAGCCGTAACCCGTTAGGGCGAGTTCCACTTCTTGGCGCAGTACGTAGTAAATATGGTTCATGGTATCGAGGTCTTAAAAACGGGCGTAGACTTATTAACGATGCTCTCAAAATGAGTTCATTATCAAACCTCCCCGTCAATTCCTCATCTAAGATAAAAACATCGACAGCTTCCTCTAACGGCGTTGATGTTAAAGCACTTTATGCGAATGGTATTGGTGTCGTGCATTCTCCCACAGACCAGCATTCCGATACCTCTGGTAAGAACCCGTGGGAAGTTATGGGACTTTCACTTTACGAGGCTCTTCGAGAGCTTCCATGGGGGCAAAGCGTCAACCTTCACTATCTTTCGCAGGTTCTTCACAAGCAAAAAAATACTACTCCACGGCTCTATGTTTTACGTTCTCCTTCGGGATACCGTTGCGATCTCATCACCGAAAATACTGATTCTAGTCACGATTCTAAAACTCTTGAAGAACATGGTTGGGCACCAGCCACTGCAGATTATTATTGTTGGGCTCAGACATTTCAAGATGCTGAATCTGCTACACAAGAAATTGTGTATGCACTACGTTGGATTCTGAACTACACAAAACCTGAACTCTTCTATTTTGAAGACCAAGAACCATCGGGAGAAGTCTCAAGCTCATAAAAATTTCTCTGAAATTAGGTTGTTTTAGCGCTTTAAATCAGAACGGTATGCCGGTTGTTGTGGACACTCCTGAAGAACAGCGTGCATGGCTTGTTTTTCTGCTGGAGTAACCCACAAATGGTAGATTGCTTTAACAGAGATTTGTCGTGCTACGTATTCACAACGATAGCCTCGTTGAGGTAACCATTGTGAGGCATCTTTATTAGATTTTTCGGTATTGGCATCGTATCCGGTTGCTTGTAAATTAAGCGGGTCATTTGCTAGGCGTTGACGTTGCGCTAAAGGAAGTTCTGCGGCGCCAGTTTGCCAGGCGTTAGAAAGAGCTACAACGTGGTCAATAGGAACGCTTGGGCTTGTTTTTTCCCCTCGAATAAAATCAAGATGCTCAGCGGTGTAAGGATCGATAAAAGTACCTGAAGCAACTTTACACCGTCGAGTGTATTGAACATTCGATAGGTCTCTGGCAAGTACATCATTACGTTGATCACACCCGTTCTTATCAAGATCTTCCCAAGGGGCACCAAATTGCGAACGAGAGTAGCCGCGTGCACCTGCAGGTTTTTTCACGGGGAGCGTCTCTAATACCTGTTCAGCAGTGCCATAAGGGTGTGCAGAGCTCCGTGCAAAACCAGTTTCTACAGGAACATTTGGGGCGCCGAGTAGTTCTTCAATTTTCTCGTGATTTACCCATATATAAAAACCTCCGCAAAGGAGGACAACCCAAAAGAGTGTGCTGAGTCGAAAGAGAAAAGAACGTCGTCTACGTATTCGATGATGGTGTTGTCTACCGCGTCGAGGTACAGGATTTTTGGGGTATTTTTTCATAAGGTTTAGGTTGTTTTAGGGTGCTGTTGCTTTAAAAGTACAGGGCGGGATATAGCGTATTAATGCTATACCCCGCCCTGTTGAGATAAGGGTTCTTCGAGCGCTCTGTGGATTTAGAGAGAATCCTCGTAAGAGGTGTCTTTGGTGCGTGCTTGTTGGGCTTTTTTCTGCAGTTCGAGGTGGGTGGGGTTCTTACGGACGAACATCCACCCGATGCCTAGAAGGACGAACCATAGTGGCATTGCAAAGAGTGCTTGGCGGGTGTCATCGTAGAATGCCAGGATGATGACCATTGCGACGAAGAATGCGAGCACAATCCAGCAGGCAAGAATACCTCCTGGCATTTTGTAGGTGGATGCTTCGTGACGTTCTGGGTATTTTTTGCGGTAGACGAGGTAGGAGACAAGGATCATCGTCCAGTTGAAGATGGCAAGTACCGCTGCCACAGTGGTGACAAGGGTAAAAGCGCTAATCACTGATTCTCCGGAGTATAGCAGTACGAGGGAGGAGAGTAAGAGCACGCTGGTGAGGAAGAGTGCGTTACGTGGGACGCCTCCGGGGCTGAGAATACGGAAGATACGTGGTGCAGAACCTTCTTCTGCAAGTCCATAAATCATACGTGAGGTAGAGAAAATACCCGAGTTTGCCGAAGATGTTGCAGAAGTGAGCACTACGAAGTTCACTAATGATGCAGCAAAACCGAAGCCGGCAAGGCTAAACATTGTCACAAAAGGACTCTTGGCGGGGTTAATATCTTGCCAAGGGGTTACCATCAGGATTACTGCCAAAGTCAGTACGTAGAAGAGGATGATACGGACGGGGACAGCGTTGATTGCTTTAGGTAGTGTTTTATGTGGGTCGCGTGTTTCTGCTGCTGCAGTTCCAACAAGTTCAGCACCGAGGAAAGCAAATAGTGCGATTTGGAATGCCCCGAGGAACCCGACAATACCGTGAGGGAAGAAACCTCCATCTGACCAAAGATTTGTGACACTTGCTGTACCACCGTTAGGTAGCTGGAAGCTGATAGCAATCATGAAAATACCAACAACGATGAGCGCAAAGATAGCGACTATTTTGATGAGGGCAAACCAGAATTCTATTTCGCCAAAGTTTTTGACGCTGGGAAGGTTCAGTGCCAGAAGTAACCCGATGACGATAATAGCGGGTATCCATTGTTGTAGGTGTGGCCACCAATATTGTGAGTAGCCGGTGATGGCAATAACGTCAGCGACGGCTGTAACGACCCATGTGAACCAGTAGGACCATCCGACGAAGAATCCTGCGCCTGGTCCAAGGATGTCGGAGGCAAAGTCAGAGAATGATTTGTATTTGAGGTTTGAGAGGAGTAGTTCTCCCATCGCTCGAAGGACGAAGAAGATTGCTGTACCAATAATCATGTAGACAAAGAGAATGGACGGACCTGTCAGGGAGATGGTCTTTCCTGACCCCATGAAGAGTCCTGTTCCGATAGCTCCGCCGATGGCGATGAGCTGGATATGTCTATTGCTGAGTCCACGTTGTAGTTCGTTTTCCGTTTGAGGATGCGAACCATGATGTTGGTCTGGCATCTCGCCTCCATTGTTTGATGGGCATACGTGTCTTGAATAGTTCTCTATGGTGAGAGGGTATCGCCGACCTGCATGCCTTTGTGGTCTTTGATATTTGTGTTAATCCTAGTCTGGTTTTGAGGTGTTCTCCGTTTAGACAGGCTAGGAGGCCTTTCAGTTCTTATAGGCTATTAGTCCCTATTATTGCGAGAAAATAATGAATTGTATATCACATTTTTTTATTTGTTGAGTTTTAAGGGTTGCTGGCATGCTTCATTCTCTATCCTCTAGGATGATTAGGTTGCTCATATTCGAGCAGATTCGGGCGGTGCTTTTGTTTCCGTACGCGCCCGTACTAGATTGAGGAGACTCGTGGAAACGACAACGCATACTAATAACGAAAACACCGAACATCTAGCAGAAGATTCTGCTGTTCCTGAGAAGTTTCACCGACAGCCACTTTCGTTCGTTCGTCGTGGCGATAGGCTCACAGGTCGCCGACTCACCGCGTGGGAGCAGTATGCTCCTACCCATGTTTTGCAGATACCTCGTCTACTCACTGATACGTCAGTAGCGCCAGAGGCACAGTTTAATGCTGAAGAAGTCTATGGCAGGGTCGCTCCTCTTGTGGTAGAAATTGGTTCTGGTCTTGGTGAGGCGATTGTTCATCGTGCGCAGGAGGTTCCTGAGCATAACTTCCTCGCTGTTGAGGTGTATACCCCCGGTATTGCTGATTTACTACGCAAGATGGCAAGTGCTGGTGCGGAGAATATCCGTGTAGCGCAGGCTAATGCTCCAGAGCTTTTAGAGAACATGTTAAAGCCAGCTTCTGTCGATGAGCTGTGGGTGTTTTTCCCCGATCCTTGGCATAAGACTCGTCATCATAAGCGCCGTCTTATTAGCACAGAATTTGCCCATAAGGTTGCACGTGTGTTGAAACCTGGTGCAACTTGGCGTTTAGCAACTGACTGGGAAGAATACGCTATTGTAATGCGTGACGTGCTCGACGCTCATCCCGATTTTGTTAATGCGCATCGTGGCGAGGGTGCAACGGAGGAAGACCCGCAAGGCGGTTGGGCGCCGCGTTGGGAGGGTCGAGTGCTAACGAGTTTTGAACGTAAGGCTCGCGAAGCTGGCCGTGGAGCACATGATTTGACCTATATTCGTCGATAGATGAAAAAATGTTGGTAGGTTTAAACTACGTTTGTAGCAGGTGTTATGTCTCTGAGTAAGCGGCAGTGAACACAGCTACGTTTATGGGGCGGGGCGGAATACAAAACTGTATTCCGCCCCGCCCCATGTGATAGGTGTTCGTCAAAGAAAGCACCTACACAATGCTTGTTAGACGGTTAGCGTCCGGTCTTCTCGTAAGAATCAATCGCACCGTCATGGCCTTCCATGAACTGGTCGATTTCTTCTTTCGTTGCTGTCAGGTGAGGGTCATTCTTCAAATACCAGCGAGTCTCACGAACAATCAGACCTGAGAGGAGGAGCAAACCAATCAAGTTTGGAATAGCCATTAGACCATTAGCAATATCTGAGAATGTCCATACAGTCGTTAGTTCAACAGTGCATCCGATGAAAACTATGGCAGAGAAAAATACACGATAAGGTAGCACACCAGAACGGCCTAAGATACGTTCGATACAACGTTCCCCGTAGTATGCCCACCCAAGAATTGTAGAGTACGCAAAAAGTACCAAACCGATGGTGACGATCCAACCACCAATCGGACCAATTTCTTGGCTAAATGCCCAGTTCGTCATCGTAGAAGCAGAAATTAGTTCGCCGTTCTCGCTCTGATGCCAAGCACCGGTAATAATCAAAACGAGGCCGGTACATGTCACCACAATAATCGTGTCGATAAAGGTCTGTGTCATGGAGACCATGCCTTGACGTACAGGGTGAGTTGTCTGCGCAGCGGAAGCAGCAATAGCAGCAGAACCCATGCCAGATTCGTTCGAGAAAATGCCACGAGCTACACCGTACTGAATTGCGTAGATGAGTGCTGAACCTGCAAAACCGCCTACAGCAGAAGTGCCGGTAAATGCCTCCGAAAAGACTGTAGCGAATGCTTCAGGAATCTGCCCTAGGTGTGTTCCTAAAATGTATAGAGCGCCACCGACGTAGAAGATAATCATGACGGGAACGAAAGCGGAGGTAACTTTACCAATGGATTTGATGCCTCCGAGGAGTACGAAAAGCGTCAAGAGCGCCAAGATTGTGCCGGTAAAGCCAACAGGAACGTTAAAAGTGGTGTATAGGTTACCGGCGATTGAATTACCTTGGGTCATATTACCGATGCCGAAAGAGGCAATTACCGCAGCGATTGCAAAGAATATTGCAAGAGATTTGCCGAGCGCTCCACCAATACCACGTTCAAGGTAGTATTGTGGTCCACCGTTGACTTCACCTTTTGAGTCGTGGGTGCGGAAACGTACACCAAGAAACGCCTCAGAGTATTTAGAGGCCATACCGAAAATAGCGGTGACCCACATCCAAAAGAGAGCACCTGGACCGCCAATAGAAATAGCTGTTGCTACGCCTACGATGTTACCGGTACCAACTGTTGCAGCAAGAGCAGTAGTTAGTGCCTGAAATTGAGAGATGTCTCCACCTTGTGCGTCAGCATCTTTACGATCAACAAACGCTAGACGGTTCGCCACAATGAGTTTGGTCAGTTGGATGAATCCGAGGCGAATACTCAGATAAATACCTGTACCTAGAAGTAAAGGGATGAGGACGAAGGGTCCCCAAATAAAAGAGGAAATCGCCCCGAGGACGTCGTCGATGTTCATATGCGTTCCTTGTTGTTTTCGCCCGTTGCGAGCGGTTTCCTAGCAGATGTGTGGTGTTGCAGATAGCGTTGTTCCTTGTTGAAAGAAACCACAGCTACTGCTTGAAAGCACAGCTTACGTGACGGGCGACACTATACGCAACTATGTCCACCAAGTAAGACGACAAGCAGAGCATAGAAAAATCTGCCGTACCCATTCAACAGAACAAACCTGTTAAGAATAGATACGGCAGAACCTTCATCTATAAAATATGTAGTTATCGAGGCTGATAGAGCACCATAGCTCGAGAACGAGCGTGGGCAGACGGGCGTTTACCACGAGGAACTCTCACGATGTCGCCAGAAACGCCAGCAGCAAAGACGCGAGAGGACTCCCCTAATCGAGTCTTCGCTGTTGCAAGCTCTTGACGTAGAGACTCTATCTCGTAACGCAAGGTCTCTACTTCAGATTCAAGCCCCATAATACGGCGAATGCCTTCAAGAGAAACACCGTCTTGAGATAGCTGCTGAATCTCTTGCAGCTTCGCCACATCTCGTGCTGAGTATCGACGAGCACGTCCCGGCGCACGCTGAGGCTGAACTAAACCCAGACGGTCATATTGACGCAAGGTTTGAGGGTGCATCCCTGCAAGCTCAGCTGCCACTGAAATAACAAAAACCGGTTGATCTGCTGATAAACCCATACTTACTCAGCTGCTTTCCGTAGAAATTCGTCTCGTACAGTATCGTCATCTGCAGCAGCAAGGAACGTATCAAAAGCTTCTTGCGCCTGTTCAGAAAGATTCTGAGGAAGATGAATTTCTGGAGTAACCATCAGATGACCTGCCCCGGTTTTAGAGGGGAATCCATAGCCTTTAGCACGAAGTTTTACACCGGAAGAAGAACCAGCAGCCAAACGGAGTTTAACAGTCTTACCAGAAGGGGTGGGGACGCTAAGAATAGTTCCTTGAACAGCTTCTTTAATGCTGATAGGAATATGGACAATCACATCATTGCCTTCACGCGTAAAGACGGGATGTTTACGAACCTTAACGACAACCGTCAAATCGCCAGCTCCGCCAGGACCGGGGTGCCCCTTACCGCGCAACTTAATTTTTTGTCCATCTTTAATGCCAGCAGGAATACGAGCTTTAGCTTCAGAGCCATCTGGACGAATAACAGAAGCAGTCGTTCCTCGATAAGCATCAGCAAAAGAAATGGTGACACTTGTTTGAGCGTCTTGACCTTTAGGCGCAGGCTGAGAAAAACCACCGAAACCGCCGGCAGAAGCACCCCCAAAACCTCCACCTCCGAAAAGACCACCCAATAGATCTTCGAGATTAACGTTACTGGAGGTCGAAGTGCTACTGAAACCTCCGGGGAATCCAGAACCTCCGGGGAATCCTCCCCCACCAAAACCAGCGGCACCGTATGTGCGAATCTGGTCATATTCTTCACGCTGTTTCTTATCAGAAAGAACATCATACGCTTCAGATACTTCTTTAAATTTTTTCTCAGCTACAGTATCTCCAGGGTTCTGATCTGGATGATATTTACGTGCTAATTTTCGATATGCCTTTTTAATGTCAGCATCGCTCGCCTTCTCAGAGACGCCCAGCACCTTGTAGAAGTCTTGATGAAGCCAATTTTCGCTAGCCATGTTTTGACGCCTCCTTTCAAAAGCGTTCCTTAAGTTCTCTTAAAAATCTATATAACAAGAGGCAGTTAATCCCTCTCTGTCAGAGGCACGTTCCTGCCATATCAGGTACGGTACAGAGGAGTAAATCCCCTAAGTGTAGTGCAGGCGGACCCGCTGATTCGAGCCCGCCTACACTTTTATCTATTTACATTGCTGCCGCAACAGCAACCTGTGCAGTTCGCACAATTCGATCATTCACACGATACCCATGTCGCAACACCATTGCTACATGGTCTTCTGGAATGTCCTCAGAAGGCTGCTGCAGAACAGCTTCGTGAACCTTCGGGTCGAACTTATCGCCGACAGCACCATAACGTTCCATACCCTGCTTACCAAGAGTTTCCTCTAGCTTATTAGCGATGGCAGCAAACGGGCCTTCTTCAAGGTCACCATGCTGACGAGCTGCATCGATATCATCAATGACTGGCAGCAAAGCAGATACCACATCAGAGATAACAAACTGACGCAACTGTTCCTTCTCTTTTGCGCTGCGGTTCTTGAAGTTCGTGAACTCTGCCTGTAACCGGCGCAAATCCTCGAGGCGTTCAAGTGCCACCTGCTCAAAATCTTCAGCTACTTCTTCAGAGGCCTCAGCTTCTGCTGAAACGTCCTCAGGTAGAGGTTCTGTTCCAGCGTCTTCTTGTGGCTCTGGGTGTTCTGGTGCAGAAGGAGCGTTGAAAGCTTCTTCCAAAGGATCAGTGTTCTGAGAGTTGTTAGTATTCTCGGACATCACTTATTTCTTTTCGTTGTCGTCATCGATGACTTCGGCGTCTACTACGTCGTCGTCAGCTTCAGCAGCACCTTCTTGAGTTGCTTCTGCCTGAGCTGCGGCGTAGATAGCTTCGCCAAGTTTGCTCTGGCTAGCCTGCAATTTCTCAAATGCAGACTTGACAGCGTCGTCATCTTCACCTTCGAGAGCCTTCTTGAGTTCGTCGACATCTGCCTGAACTTCAGTCTTGACCTCTTCAGGGAGCTTATCGCCGTTCTCCTTGATAAGTTTTTCGATGGAGTATGCAGCAGTTTCCGCTTGGTTGCGGGTTTCTGCAGCCTCACGACGAGCCTTATCCTGTTCAGCGTGTGCTTCAGCATCCTTAACCATGCGGTCGATGTCTTCCTTAGAGAGGGAAGATCCACCGGTAATGGTCATGGACTGTTCCTTACCGGTGCCCTTGTCCTTAGCGGATACGTGAACAATACCGTTTGCGTCGATATCGAAGGTCACTTCAATCTGAGGAACGCCACGAGGTGCAGGAGCAATACCAGTTAGCTCAAAGGTACCGAGGTTCTTGTTGTCGCGAGTAAATTCGCGTTCACCTTGGAATACCTGAATAGAAACAGAAGGCTGGTTGTCTTCTGCAGTGGTGAAGGTTTCGCTACGCTTGGTAGGAATTGCGGTGTTACGTTCGATGAGTTTAGTCATCACACCACCCTTGGTTTCGATACCAAGAGATAGCGGAGTAACGTCGATGAGAAGAACGTCTTTGCGGTCACCCTTGAGCACGCCTGCCTGAATAGCAGCGCCCATAGCGACAACCTCATCAGGGTTAACACCCTTGTTAGGTTCGCGACCGCCGGTCAATTCTTTGACAACTTCGCTTACTGCTGGCATACGGGTTGAACCACCCACAAGAATTACGTGTGCAATCTCAGAAACGGAAACACCAGCTTCTTTAATAACATCGTTGAAAGGCTTCTTAGTGCGTTCAAGTAAATCAGCAGTCATATCCTGGAACTTTGCACGAGAGAGTTTCTCGTCCAAGTGGATAGGACCTTCTGGGGTTACAGAGAGGTACTGCAAAGAGATATTGGTTGAGGTTGCAGAAGAGAGTTCTTTTTTAGCTTGTTCAGCTGCTTCACGAAGACGCTGAAGAGCAATCTTATCTTTAGAAAGATCAGCGCCGCTCTTGGACTTGACCTGTTCGAGCAGCCAGTCGACGATACGCTGATCCCAGTCGTCGCCACCGAGGCGGTTGTCGCCGGAGGTTGCACGAACCTGAATGGTAGAGAATCCGTCTTCGTCCTTGCCAACTTCAAGCAAGGAAACGTCGAAAGTACCACCGCCAAGGTCAAACACGAGGATGAGCTCGTCTTCTTTACCCTTGTCTAGTCCGTATGCCAACGCTGCAGCAGTAGGCTCGTTGACGATACGTAGTACGTTTAGGCCTGCGATTTCGCCTGCTTCTTTAGTTGCCTGACGTTCTGCGTCGTTAAAGTATGCAGGAACGGTGATAACGGCGTCGGTTACGGTGTCGTTGAGGTATGCCTCTGCGTCGCCTTTGAGCTTCATCAGAGTACGTGCTGAAATTTCTTGAGCGGTGTATTTTTTATCGTCAATATCGGTGGTCCAGTTGGTTCCCATGTGGCGTTTTACCGAAGCAATGGTGCGGTCGACGTTGGTAACAGCCTGACGTTTTGCGACGTCACCAACAAGAACTTCTCCATCTTTAGAGAATGCAACGATAGAGGGGGTGGTGCGCGCACCTTCTGCGTTAGCAATAACGGTAGGTTCGCCGCCTTCAAGAACTGAAACGACTGAGTTTGTGGTACCGAGGTCAATGCCTACTGCACGTGACATAATATGCACTCCTTAGAGATAGATGTTGTTTTCTTAGATATTTAGCTTTATCGAACAGCTTTTTCGATAAGCGCTTGTCTTAAGTTTCTCACTTCTTATCTATTTGTCAATAGAGTTGAGTCGAATTAACTCAACTTTATTTATATGGATAGCAGTATTTTTTGCGTATGTTTACCTTAGAACACTCAAAAAACGGCCTAAGAACCGGCATTTATTGAGTAAATATTGTGAACTGTTCGCTTTCAGCAATTAATTATTGAGGGGGTTGTTGCTCCACCGGTTGAAAAGCCATATAAGACTTCAGAACCAGCCGATACGTAACCATCAGAAATATGACACATCTACCTAGCGGACAGGTGTAAACACTTGTCCCTACAATTCTGTTCTTTCATGTCTCCTCTACAAAAAACTGACATACGCTAGAGCAAGACCGGGCGCACTATCGCGCCACCTATCACAAAACATATGTTAGGAAGACAGCATGACTCACTCAGAATCACGCCGCATCGTCCTCAAAGGCGCAGCCTTAGCAATCCCCGCACTTGCTATCACTACCACAGCGGCATTCTCCAATAGCACCGGCACCGATGATAATCAGGGACACGGCCACCATCACGGCGGTCATGGTAATGGTGGAAGCACCGGCGGCGGACACCACGACGGTGGGCACGGAAACGGTGGTCACCAAGGTGGAGGTCACGGTAACGGGGGAAGCACCGGTGGCCACGGTGGCCACGGTGGAGCAACAAACCCCTCATACCCAACACTACCTGCAGGATGCCCCGACGGAGCATGGCGCAAAGACATCCCTTGCGCGTCCTTTATTGACCAGTCCAATGGTGAAGGACGAGCATGGCATTGGGGACGTGAAGTCTCACTAGCGCTCTCCGCAGAAGACGCAGGACCTAACGGCTACGACGTACAGTGCTACATCGTCCCCGTTAACAATGATTACAACCGCACTAACGCCTACGGCAACGCAAGCGCACGCTTCCAATCCATCACCACCGGGTCCGGAAGCGCACCAGGATTCTACGCCGGTAACTGGTCTGCACCAGTTAACGTTTCTGGCGCAGTCATCCCCCACTCATTCAACGGTTCCACCGGTAACCCCAACGGCTCTGATATCGTTCTACCCTCAGGCTCCATCATGGTTCAAGCACAGAAACTACGTTTCTCCGGCAAAACCGGAATTGGACGCCTCAACCTCAACCTCAATAACCGTTGGTTCTCCTCCGGAAAGAGCTGGGTCAAAGCTATCTGGGTTATCCGCAACAACGACATGGGACACTGGCACGTACTTGACACCGTCGGATATGCAGGTCCCATCAACCGTTCAGCATACGACGGAAAATTCTAAACTCCATCTCGTATAAAAATTCTTAAGCGGTTTCTTTGGTTCTCCTACTAGGAGGAGCAAAGAAACCGCTTTTTCTATCAGTTCTCCTACCCCACCATCTATTCACAAGAAAAGATAGGTAATATCTCCCCCACCATGAAAAGATAGAAACATGAATAAAATCTTGGTTGTCTGTACAGGAAATATTTGCCGGTCCCCTATGGGGGAATACCTCCTCAGAGAAAAAATTACATCACTACAACTCAATGTTGAAGTATCCTCATGCGGAATATCTTCCGAAGAATACGGAAACCCTATCGACCCAAGAGCACAAAAAGTCCTCAACGAACGCGGAATCGACAGTAGCAAACACCGTGCCAAAACCTTCACACGAGAAGACTTTGACATATACCACCTCATTCTTGCCATGGACACCAACCATTACCAACGGTTACAGCAACTCGCACGAAACCCCAAAGACCAAGAAAAAATACACCTCTGGCGTGAATACGACCCGCAACTATGTAACACACCGTTCAAAGAACTCGGCATCTATGACCCTTGGTATGGAACTCAAGAAGACTTCTACTGCACCCAACGCATGATTGAAGATGCCATACCCGGAATTATCCACTACATCCAGTCCCACTAAAAACGAGGAAAATTCAACGCCCATGAGCGTACTGTGCATTGAAGAACAACAGCTACTCGAAAAAATCCACCACAACATCTGCCAACAAGGCGCGCCCAAAATTATCACTATTGATGGACGAAGCGGGGCCGGAAAAACAACGTTCTCCCATAGCCTCTACACCTACCTCAACCAACGCAACATTCCATCCCAAATCTTCACCCTCGAAAATCTCTATCAAGGATGGAACGGACTACAAGCAGGTATCAAGCAATGGCACCGCAACCTCAATAACCTCAGTGATAACCCGCAATCACCCCTCATCTGGTTCGGTTGGGATTGGGAAACACAACAACCAACAGGTCCACACCTCACGACAATTGACCCACGCCAAACGCTCATCGTCGAGGGCGTCGGCGCCACACCGCCTCACAGCTACCAAGCACCATTTAACGTCATCACATGTTGGCTCGATATGTCATCACATCACCGCAAAGAGCGAGCACTCAACCGTGACGGAGAAACATACCGCCCCTATTGGGATACGTGGGCAGAACAAGAAAACCTCCAACTACCTGCACACCCAGCATCACATATTGACTATATTTTCTCGCCACCTGTATAAAACGACATCTCAAGAATAGGATGAAATTATGACAACAGTAGTAATGCTCACCCCTCAGCACCCAGAGGGAGAACTTGTAGACCCCTCACGCCCCCTCATCAGCATCGAAGACGAAGGACTCACCCGCGGAGACGGCGTCTTTGAAACGATGATTGCCGTCAACCGCAGCATCCGAAAATTTGACGCACACTTTGAACGGCTAACAAATTCTGCCCGAAAATTGCAACTCCCTCTACCAGCAAAAGAGCACCTCACTCAAGCGCTTAAGACCGCCCTAGAAAATGCCGAACAGGCTCACACCACGACACTAGGTGAAGAACACACCGTCAAAATTATTATCTCTCGTGGTACCACATCAAACGGCCCACACAGCTGGGTTACCGTCGCACCGACACCTCAGAATACCCTCGATCAAAGAACCCACGGCGTCAAAGCAATCACTCTGCCTCGCGGACATGATCCTGCTCAAGACACCGCATACCCGTGGCTACTTGCCGGCGCAAAAACTCTCTCGTACGCCATCAACATGGCCGTCCTACGATACGTACGAACCCAAGGAGCAGACGAAGCAATCTTCATCACCGATGACCGCCGTATTCTAGAAGGCGCAACCAGCTCTGTCATTGTGGCACAAACTATTAATGGGCAAAAAACCCTCCTCACACCAGAACCAAACCACGGAATCCTCCCCGGCACTACCCAAGGAATGATTTTTGAGCAAGCACGCAAACACGGCTGGGAACTCAAATACCAAGAACTTTACCCTCAGGATTTACTCGAATCTGAAGGTGTCTGGTTAGCCTCTTCCGTACGGCTTATCGCTCCTGTAACACACCTCAACGGAACAGCATTAGCAACGTCCCAACAGACCACTGAAGAATTCTTAGCATTCCTTGCAGAAGGGTAAAACACGCAACCTTAAAACTACTGCCAGATAAAAGTTAAGGTACCGGCTCCTAAAGCACCTAAAACACCTGCCAAAACCGTCAGTACAACACCCACCGTAAACCATACGTCTACGAGACCGTACTGCGGTATACGAGCCCAAGTGCGAGTTGAAGCAGACCCAAAACCGCGGGCCTCCATCGTTATAGATAAGCGTGTACCACGACGAATAGCCTGAACTAACAAGGCGAAGCTCTGACCACAAAACGTTTTAACACGTTGCCACAACGTATCTTCTGATCCAAGACCGCGAGCGCGTCGAGCCTGCCCTAGTGTATTCCATTCGCTCAACAACAACCCGACAAGACGTAAAGCAACCAATGCTCCGAGCACAAAACGAACCGGCAATTTTGTGCTCTGCGCCAAAGAATCAGCAACGTCCGTTGGGTCGGTTGTTAGCATGAGCATCATCCCAGGAAGAACCATTGCCAAGCCACGAATAGTCAGAACAATACCTGTCACAAGAGAACCAGTGCTCATCGACAAAAATCCCATGTCAAAAAGCATCGTCCCTGTCTTCTCCACCAAAAGAGCAGTCGACCAGCCCGATAGTAGAACACCAAATAATACAGGCCAAAGCTGACCCAAAAGACGCACAGGGTTCAACCCCAGGGCCCATAAACCCACTAACTCGATACAAAAGATGATGGTGATGCTCACCCAATCTTTGAGCAGAATAAGGATAATTGTCAGAAGCAAAGTGAGCGCAACTTTAACCCCTGCATTAACGCTTCCAAGAATCCCTTCTTTTTCTGCGGTAGACGCAAAAATATCAAAACTCATCAACGTTCTTCTTCCCCGTGATAGTCTGATTCCGCGATAAGCCTTAGCTGTATTCCTCCTAAAGCACGCACAAAATCATCATCGTGAGTTACTGAAACGACTGCTGTGCCCTGTTCCAAGAGTTCTTGAATCAAAAGCACCAATTCCTTCCATGTATGAGCGTCTTGCCCAAAAGTAGGTTCGTCAAGAATGAGGACCTGAGGTGCTGTTGCCAATGCGGTTGCTACAGAAAGACGGCGTTTCTCACCCCCAGAAAGGGTGAACGGGTTTGCTCCTTCAAGATGACGCAAACGTAAACGTTCAGATAACGCGTCAATACGGTGTTTAAGAGCTTGTTCGTCGACAGGTTCTTGACGAAGCCGCGCAAGTTGTCGTGGCCCAAATTCAAGTTCTTCACGTACCGTAGCAGTTAAAAACTGTTGCTCAGGTTCTTGAAAGACTAGACCAATACGCGAAGCAATATCACGAGAACGCCACTGTGTCATATCAGGTGAAGGCTCCTTATACTGCCGTGACGGTGAAGGAGCAGCGTCTTCTAAAAATGCTGATGTTGCTACAATCTCCCCAGAAACAGGGTAGAGTAACCCAGCTAAGGTCAGAGCAAAAGTAGATTTTCCGGCACCATTACAGCCAAGGACACTTGTATGTTCACCAGCTCGGATAGAAGCATTAATCCCTGAAGAAACAATAGGCGCATCAAAAATATACGGTTCAGAACAATTCTTAAGGGCCTTTCGTCGTTTACGTCGCTCTCGTGCAGAAGGATAATGACGAGTTACTGCCACATTACGAGCACAAATTAGCTCTGCCCCAGCCTGTTGCGTTGAAGGAAGAACCTCTGGCGTGTAGTCAGGAACCCATACCCCCGCAGAAATAAGCTCTTCCCTCGCTTCTGCAAGAACCTCAGTAGGTGAACCGTCATGAGTAACACGTCCGCCTGCACCAAGAACAATAATTCTGTCCATATGCTCAGCCCACACACCAACACGATGTTCAATAACGACAAGGGTTGCTCCCGTATGTTTTTGTGCGCGTATTACGGCATCACGAACATCTTCAACACCAGCAGGATCAAGATTTGCTGTTGGTTCATCTAAGAAAATACCACCAGGATGCATCGCAAGGATGCCAGCCAACCCTAGTCGTTGTTTTTGTCCGCCAGATAGGGCACTCGTCGGATGTGATAAGTCAAACTTCTCTAAGCCAACATCTGCTAAAGCACGTTTAACACGTTCCCATATTTGTTCATGCGGCACACCTAAATTTTCGGGACCGAAAGCAACATCATCTCCTATACGAGATAGCACAATAGATGACTCTGGGTCCTGTTGCATGAGTCCTACTGCACCGTGAGCATCTTCAGCAGGTATACCATCAATGGTGATAGTGCCCTGTTGAGATTGACCATCATCGTCGTGTAATAGCCCGCCCATGGCGTGCAGAAGGGTTGATTTGCCTGCGCCAGAAGAACCCAAAAGAAGCACTTTTTGTCCAGGTTCAATGGTCAGATGTACAGATTCTAGAGTAGGTTTTTCTCGTCCTGCGTAATGCCAGCCAAACTCACGTACACTAATACGAACGCCACGCACCGGCTGAGAGTCAGCAGGCGGTGGCGTTATGGAAGATGTTGTATCCACGGTTAGGCGCGTGCTCGTTTCGACCGTCCAGAAGCCAAGGACGACAAGACACCCGTTTGTGCTAGTGCTTTCATTAAGAACCACGAAAGAACCCCAGCAAGCAATGCCCCAGAAATCGTTCCGCATGCCGTGTAAACCAGCATCTTTGCAAAAGAAAGCTCATTTGCGTAGTAGATGATAATTTCTGAGACACCCATACCGAAACCAGATACTGCGCCGGCAAGAGCTGCGACCATAATATTCCACTGGCGGTAAAGGAATACCGCAAAAATTAGTTCTGCACCAAGACCTTGGATTAAGCCTGAGATAATAACGGACATACCAAAATGTGTGCCAAGGATACCCTCAATAATGGCGCCAAGAAGTTCACAATATAGTGCTGCACCAGGTTTACGGATAACAATTCCGCCCAGCACACCAGCAATCAGCCAGCCACCGCCAATAAGAGGCATATATTCTGGTACCGTTGCAAAAATCGTTTTTGCCAGCGGGTAAATCGCAACAGACCAGAACCAGAAAATGAGTCCGCATGCTACGGACAGGACAGAGGCGATAACGATATCGTTAACTCGCCACGCTAAAGAAGATTTCTTAGCCATCGTAAATTTTCCTTCCCGAATACAGGAAGGGGAACGTTACACTACGTGAACGTTTGAGAGAACTCGACTTCCTAAACGCCGGTACTAACCGGATCAGGTTCGAGGGTCTGCTTTCGCACTCTCAGCACCCTACGGTGCTCCCCTGTCGCTTCTATACGTATATGTTTATACGGCTTTATTGTCAAAGCCTTGTTCAGTATAGTTTGTTCACCACGTTCAATTCCACCCTCCAGAGAAGTTATGACAATATCTGCAGTTTCCACGCTTTCTTAGAGAATTATTCGTGAGTAGTAATACGCTGTTGGGCTTCTCCTGTTATAGGATTGCTAAGGATACTCATCAACGATGGAGAAAAACATGAACCCCATTAATCTTGTAGGAACCGCGGCTTCTCTTGCTGGCATCACCGTGGCAAACAAAGCGCTCTCTGCAACATGGAAAAAAGTAACCGGAAATGAACCACCCGCAAGCAACCCCGACGATGATGAGCGTTGGCGAGATATCATTCTATGGTCACTGTTAACAGGTCTTGTTGGTACCGTCATCAAAGTCAGCATTACTCGCAAAACAAACGAGGTCAAAGCAAAACGCAAAAATGACCCCATTGGACAAAACGAAGTCTAAGAACAACATCTCTTAGAAAACCTCATCCTCGTGTAGACGGCAACAGTCATTTTGTTGCCGTCTACACTTCTTTAAACCCCATGAACTTACCGCTCATCAGCATTAACAAATCCTTTGAAGATAAGCCCACTGTAAGTGAACCTTAGACGGTGCGCATAGTTCTGGTAAAAAGTACACAAATTTCTTCACTTTATCTTTGTTTCTGCGGGTATTTCACACCATTACCCACGCTCAATAGATACTCTTATCCTTATGAGCAAACACGCCAAAGAGCAGAACGAATCTGTGCCATTAGGGACCCGAGGCACCATCACAGCCTGGGCATTATGGGACGCCGGTGGCGCCTCCTTCAACGCGGTCATGACAACATTCGTCTTCACCGTCTATCTCACCAGCAAAGCATTCGGCGATCCCAAAGACGCCTCCGAAATGCTCTCCACCGGCCTCGCCATTGCAGGACTGCTCATCGCATTACTTGCCCCCGTCACAGGACAACGCGCAGACGCATCAGGTCAACGCACCCTATGGTTAGCAGTCAACACATTCCTCACAGCCGTGCTCATGGCACTTTGCTTCTTCACATTCCCCGAACCACAATGGCTTCTCTACGGTGTAACGCTCATCTGCGCAGCAAACGTCATGAACGAGTTCGCCATCGTCAACTACAACGCGCTACTGCCAGAACTATCAACGCCCTCAACGGTTGGAAAAATTAGTGGTATCGGATGGTCTGCAGGCTACTTCGGCGGCATTATCGCCCTAGGAATCGTCCTCTTCGCATTTGTTGGGCTTGGCTCAGACACCGGTTTCTTAGGTATCTCACCCGATAACTCTTTGAATATTCGTGCAGTCGCCATCTTCTCAGCAGTATGGTCCATCATACTTAGCACACCACTAGTTATTGCGCTCTACCGTCACGACCGTCGTCACCCCAAAAAACCAGTAGCACCCAAAGTTGGGCTCATAGACTCTTATAAAAAACTCTGGGCTACATTAAAAAGCCTCTACAAAAACTCACCCAAAACTCTCGCGTTCCTCTTTGCCTCCGCAATCTTCCGTGATGGCTTTACCGGCATCTTCACCTTCGGTGGCATCGTGGCCGCAGGCACATTCGGTTTTAGCACCACAGAAATTATCATCTTCGCTATCGCAGGTAACGTTGTTGCCGGTATCGGTGCACTTCTCGGCGGTAAATTTGATGACCTCATCGGACCCAAACGAGTTATCGTCTCTAGCCTTGTCTGCTTGCTCATCTCTGCAACCCCGCTCCTATTTATCCAAAGCCCTATTGTCTTCTGGATTTGTGGATTAGGGCTCTGCGCTTTCGTCGGGCCAGCACAATCCGCGTCACGCACCTACCTCTCCCGTATCACCCCACCCGGGCATGAAGGAGAAATCTTCGGACTATACTCCACCACAGGACGTGCAGCAGCACCCCTAGCACCGCTACTATTTGGACTATTCGTCTGGGCATTCGGTGCACAAATCTGGGGTATTCTTGGCATCATGGTGGTTCTCGTAGCAGGTCTGTTACTCACCCTGCCACTACCACGAGTACACCGCAAAGAACACCAAGAAACCCTCGAAAAAGGGCAACTATAATACGCCACTTACCGCTTATCAAAGAATAGGGTGGGTGCTTACATCGTTGTGTAAGCACCCACCCTAGCTTTTTGTGTTGCACCATACGATACAACAGCCACTAAAACATCACGGCTTCTGATAAGAAATCATCTGAGAATCCACAAGATTCTGCAATACAGCAGGGAACTGGTCATTAGGAATAGGCCCATACTGTTGTTCAATCCTCTGACGAAAAACATCCATAGGCAACGGCTCATCCAGCAACAGCCAACTATCAGCAGCGAACTCCGACACCTCAGACAACCGCCCACCACCATAAATTAACGAAGCATCGTCCAAAAGCACAGCAGACGTACCCGAGACACGAGACACAAGGCCCGCCGGTACTTCCTGCTCAACAGAATGAACAATCTGCCACGATGCAGAAGACTCCTCCGCCGGTGAAGACAATAACTCCCTAAAGACCGGCAATGTCTGAGAAATCTCAGAATACACCACACGGCGCACACCGCCACAACGCTTCATCGCATTCAGCAAACGAGGTAAACCATCATCGGTGAGCAACAAGCCAGAAGTCTGACCAGCAATCTCCACTAACGCTTCAGCCCAACTCACATCCTCCACATACGGAACAGTTGGCTCCTCAACACGCCCCAAAAGTACGATACGAGACAGCTGATACGAAAAATTATCTGGCGCAACTACCGAAATACCCAAAGACCCCGGATCTATCTGATGTTTAGGAAAACCCTTCTCCACAATCACCGACAACGGCTTAGGATACGGACGTACACATAAATCATCCTGCACAACAGCCGTCTCATCCGACAAATACGCAAAATGCTGACCCAAAAAACGAGACGCCGTCGTTTTACCACGCCCTGACGGGCCAATTAAAATCATGGCACGGCCAGAAGATTCATCACCCAAGGCAGCCGCATGAAAAAGACTCACCGAACCAGCTAAAGTACGAAGCATCGCCAACGTCACCTCAACCGTCAAACGCTCTTGAGCGACATCAACATGCTGAACACTCAAAAACTGCAAGCCTTCAACACCCCGATATTTTTCAGGGCAACTCAACTCCGCAGAAACAAAAACTTTCCCATCCGCGGTGCTCTGCTCTAAATCGCCCACACAACGAACCGGATTCATCGCCGCCCACGAACTCAAAACGTCCGCAACCAATGACTCTTCAAGAGAATCGTCAAAAAATAATTCGACGCTCGTACCAGCAGGACATAAACGTATAGCGCGCATCAAAAACCCTAACCGTCCGAAACGATATTAGTACGATGAAAATTCAGATAGCTACGCGAAGCCGTCGGGCCACGCTGACCCTGATAACGGTTGCCGTATGCGCCATCACCATAAGGGTGCTCAGCTTCTGAAGACAACCGGAAAAAGCACAACTGACCAACCTTAGAACCAGGCCACAACATAATAGGCAACGTCGCCATATTTGACAGCTCTAACGTCACATGCCCCGAAAAACCAGGATCAATAAAACCAGCTGTAGAATGCGTCAAAAGACCCAAACGCCCCAACGACGACTTACCCTCCAAACGGGCAGCTACATCAGCAGGCAAGGTGACAGACTCATACGTTGAGCCAAGAACAAACTCCCCCGGATGCAAAATAAACGGCTCATCCGGAGCGACCTCAACCAGACGAGTCAGCTCAGACTGATCCGACGACGGATCAATATGCGGATACTTATGATTATCAAAAAGACGGAAAAAACGGTCCAAACGAACATCAACCGACGCCGGCTGAATCATCGACTCATCAAAAGGTTCTAAAACTATACGACCGCCAGCAATCTCCTGGCGAATATCACGGTCTGAAATAAGCACACTCTAAAAATATCGTATTAAACGTGCAGAAATTTTCATTTAGTACCAGAACGCGCTAAAGTATTCACAACATAGCAATAAAGATGAAGACAGACCGTCTTACCAACGCTATATGCGGCTGTAGCTCAATGGTAGAGCGCACGCTTCCCAAGCCTGATACGCGGGTTCGATTCCCGTCAGCCGCTCCACTTTCACGTCGTATTTGATAAGCCCCTGGTTGCGTTGGTGTGTTTGCGCTTGGGGGGGGTTAGATTTTTGGCTCGCGTTGGCGGGTTCGGGTTTTGCCTGATATTCCGCGGTTTCATGGCTCTTCGGTTTCATCGGCACGCGAGAAAAGCCCACTCGGATATGGAGCGGGCTAGAGTGTGGGCTGGGGTTGTGAGTGTTGGTTATAGGCTGATGCGGATTGTTTGCCCGGTGCGGAAGGTGAATTCGATTGCCTGTTGCAGGACAGTGGCGTGATCGATGAGGGCGGTCCATTGGGTGGGCGTGAAGTGCTTGATTGTTTTGCCGGCTAGCAGGTCGTAGGTTGTGAGCAGGGCGTGTTGTTTTGCGTTGCGGTCACGGATTTGAGTGTTGATGTTTTCTAGCTGCTCGCTGAGCTGGTGGTATTCGTTTTCTAAGCGTTGGATGTGGCGGTCGTATTCGTCTTAATCGAGCGCGGTTTGCTGATTGTGAGCGACCATCGCGCTAAACATTGCCTCTAGTTCGGCCTGCCGTTTGGCCACTTGGTCACGATCTTCCTCGAGTTCCTTGGTGGTGAAAACTGTTGCTAGGTCTTGGCGCAGATCCTCGTTTTCGAGGTCTGTGGCGAGTCGTGAGAGTGCGGCGAGGAACGCGGTCTTGATCTGGTGGTCACGCAGGGTTGGCGTGGTGCAAGTCTTGGGGGCGGTGTGTTTGTTGTTGCAGTGCCATACGGTGTGTTTGTTGGTGGTTGATGACCAGGTTTTACGTCCGTACCAGGATCCACAGTCCGCGCATTTAAGTCGGGAGGAAAACAGGTGGAGTTTCGACCCGCTGCCAGTGCCGTGTCGGGTGGTGAGTTCGTATTGGACTTGGTCCCATACGTCTGGGTCGATGATGGGATCGTGGTTGCCAGTCACGTAGTACTGGGGTATCTCGCCTTTATTGGTCTTGGTGGTTTTGGTGAGGAAGTCGGTGGTGAAGGTTTTCTGTAGGAGGGCGTCTCCTTTGTGTTTCTCGTTGGACAGGATCGAGCGGATTGTGGATACTGACCAGCGGGTCTTGCCTCGCGGGGTCAAATGTCCTTTGTCTTGTAGGCAGGTGGCGATTTCACGGATGGATTTACCGGCCAGGAACAGGCCGTAGATTTCTCGCACGATCGGGGCTTGGGTTTCGTCGATGGCGAGGTTTCCGTCTTTGCCTTTCTTGTATCCGAGCAGGGAGGCGTAGGGTACCATAACCTTCCCATCAGCGAATCTTTTTCTATGCCCCCACGTGACGTTCTCGCTGATGGAGCGGGATTCTTCTTGGGCGAGGCTGGACATGATGGTGATGAGGAGTTCGCCTTTAGAGTCGAGGGTCCAAATGTTTTCTTTCTCGAAGAACACCTCGACGCCTGCTTCTTTGAGCCGGCGCACATGCGTGAGGGTATCGACAGTATTACGAGCGAACCGGGAGACGGACTTGGTGAGGATTAGGTCGATCTTGCCTGATAGGGCGTCGGTGATCATTTGTTGGAACCCTGCCCGGTGTTTCGTGGAGGTACCCGAGATGCCCTCGTCAGTGTAGATGCCGGCTAGTTGCCACCCATTGTGGGTGGTGATGTGGCGGGTGTAGTAGTCCACCTGGGCAGTGTAGGAGGATTGTTGTTCTTCCATGTCGGTAGACACGCGCGCGTAGGCCGCCACCCGTTTCAGTGTCTGCCGGGCGCTGGCACCTAGATTGCTGTTGGTGAGGGGTTTGGTGGCGGGGATCGTGGTGACTTTCGGACTCATGATCGCGCGTGTCCTTCCGCATCCAACCAGGCCGTGTGAACGCTCCCGTCTGTAAGGTGGATATCGAGCCGGTCCCGAAACGCTTCAATCACTTCGATTCGGTCCATGACCGCCTGCGGGTCGAAAACCTCTAGATCGAGAAGGTCAATCATGAGGGTCTGGAGCATGGTCTCGCGCAGGTTATGACCACCACACGGGTTTCCTTTACCCTTGCATGCACTCCAACAGCGCCAGTATTTGTAGCTGGTGCCAGAGGGGTAGGTGCGGGTTTTACGTTGATAGCAGCACCCACAGGTCGCACACTGGATCAGGCTGGTGAAGCAGCCGGTGTTTTTCGATGGGGTGGCTGCTGGGCCGATATCACGGCGATGTGCTATCTCTGTTTGCACCGCATCGAAAGTGTCGGGGTCGATGATCGCTGGTAAGGCGCCCTCGACCCAGTACTGGTTGACCTGTCCCGTGTTGGGAGTGCGGGTGGTAGTCGAGATGTGTGGCCGGTAGGTTTTCTGTAGTAGCTGGCATCCCTTGTAGCGCTCGTTTTCTAGCATGCGTCGCATGACCCCGATCCGTAAAACTTGCCCCCACTCCTGGAGTGGTAACCGTTGGCATTCAACCAGGTGGCGGTTTTTTCTGGGGAGATACCCTCGAGGTAGTTGGAAAAAAGTAGTCGCACGATGTCTGCTTCGTCCTCGTTAACCGTGAAGCCGCATCCGGTCCAGGTGTAGCCGTAGATCCAAAACGAGTTCGTCCCACCCTTAGCGAAGCGTCTGCGGATCGCCCAGGTAACGTTTTGAGACAGGGAATGGGATTCTTCTTGGGCAAACGAAGCCAACAGGGTCAGTAATAGTTCCCCATCAGCAGTGAGGGTGTCAATGCCCTCACGTTCAAAACGCACCCCCCCACGCCCAGAGCCCTAAGTTGGCGGATGGTCTCTAACAGGTCCACGGTGTTACGCGCCAGACGCGAGATCGACTTACACAAAATGACATCGATGTGGCCGGATTTAGCGCTGTTCATAAGTTGGTTGAATCCGGCTCGGTTGGTGGATGTTCCGCTGGTACCAAGATCGGAAAATACTCCTGCATATTCCCAGCCGGGTGTGGACTGGATCAGCCTGGAGTAATGTGACACTTGTGCAGACAGCGATGCTGGTAGACGGCCGGTGGTCTCACTAACCCTGGCGTAGGCAGCTACGCGTAGACGCTTAGGTGTTATAGGGCGAGTGGGGATGCGTTCGATTGTCCGCTGGCGAGTGTCTGGTTTTGCCATGTGTTTTCACCTCGATCCGTTTACTTCTATACACGCTCTAAACCAAGGAATTATCCAGTCGTACAGGCCGGTAAATGTGGTGGCTGGTACAGCGGTTTAATCTTGTTGAAATGCTGGGCGTATATTGTGACCGCTTCCGATTGAGGCAACAGGCCAGCAACTACTAGCTGGATGAGGATGTCACTGATTTGGATCAGACGTAGCTCCCGGTTAAAAAGCTCGGGCGTCCTCATCGCGTCAGCAAATGTCTGTTTTTTGGCGGGTGGTCATTTACGACCCCCACGGGTCCCAAACCGATCTCTTATGTAGCAGGCGTGAGCACAATACTTCTGAGACCTTTTGATCCTGGAAAAACTATGGCCACACCCCAGACACGTGGAGGAATGCTGTCCCTGTTCGCGTTGCCGGTATTGCCAAGCAGACCACCTGCAACTAGCGCCACAGTACGTGGCTCGATCAGTTCTTCCCTGAAGAGCCCTCCCGCACCATAAGCAAACAACTTCGCATATCAACGAGCCGGCTTCGAGCTGATGCGCCTTGCAAAAAGTACGCACCCAGTCACGGCTAATATCGCAAAACGAGGCGATAGCCTTATATCCCCATCCTGCTGCGCGAAGATTCTCGATACGCCTAATCGTCATTAAGTCTAGGTTCGTCAAGTGAAGCACCTTCCTTTCACTCCACTGCCGACCAGACCACTACTGTTAAATCCCCCAAGAAATACGAAAAAATGGCCCCGCCGTCACCCGATGGGCAGGTGATGGCGGGGCCAGAACAGGGGTTGTTGCGAGGCGTGGTGGTTAGTAGCCGAGTTTCTGATTCACCCGGCGTTGTAGGAGCGTTTCCCGCCGGCATACTCACCAACCACATGATCAAACCTGGCGACATCCTCTAAATCAGCAGCCGTGGTGACGGTGTGCTGGTGTGGGTAGTAGGCGTTGGTTTGCTGGCCGGCAACGCCCGCGGTGTACATGGTCATTGGTTTCACGCCATAACCTCCTCAAATCCTTCATTGAAGAACCTGATCGGAATCTCCAAATGCTGCGCCCATGCGATCTCGACTCGCATGCCGGGACTGACCTGGGGGCTGTAGACCCAGATTTGTTCGCATTTGGATAGCAAAACCCGGTTAAAAACATCGCAAGCTCGCGCGCATCCGGGTCCTGGTCGTTCATGAACTGTGGGAACAACAGGTGCGGAGCCAACGGGATGACACGCTGCTTGACTGCCACAGCGCAAAACTCTCGAGCAATCTCGATATTGGTTTCGGTATCGCCGGCGTAGGGTGAGCAAATGTAGACCAGGGGCCGGTATCCGTACTCGGCGCGCTGGACTTGCTTCAATGCTTGGTACATGGTCGGGTCCGCATAGCCCTCACGGTTCTTACGCGGCACCCCCACATCAATCACACTCGAATCCATTACTCTGCCTGCCCTTCATACTCGTGTTCCTCGCGTTCGATCACGGGTAGCAGGCCGCGAGAGTTTTTGAGCAGGTCGTAAATGAACAAGCGACCTTTCTGGGTCCATTTGGTATGCATCCACAAGTAGCCGTTCTTGGCAGTGCCTGTTTCTGATTTGGTGTAACCATGACCGGCGTGTTCGGCGTAGAGCAACCATTGGCCATCTCGCTTGTATTGAACGTGTAGATCAGCCAGGAGCTGATTGAACTCCTGCGCGCTCATCCCGTAATCCTTAGCGATACAGCTAATCGCAACCGCTCGAGTAGCTTTAAGGACTTGGTCGTAATAGGTCAGCTTGGGTTTAGCCTCTGCTAGCGCCTGCTCGGCGGCCAGACGCTTGGTGCGTTCTGTGCGTAGCTGGACGATGGCTCGTTCGAGGAATTCATCGTTAGCCAGTAGTTCATCGATCGCGTACATGCCGTGTCGGCGGATCGATGGTAAGACTTCGTCGAACACCCATGACTCAAACCGCGCTGCGGCGGGGAGTTTCGACGCTGCGATCAGCCGGTAAAGGTCGCCCTCGGTGATAAAACGGGCATGTTGTGTGCCGCCAGGGGTTTGAAGGGGGGTAGTGTTTTGCGACCCCCTTACAATGACGCGCCAGTGCATCTTTCGTGTTGGCATACCCTAGTGCCGTGGCCACATCACGACCACAAAACAAAACCCTTCCCGTTTCCTCAACGGTGCGAATAGTGCCGAACATATCGTTAGTGAATGCCTGGACAGTGCTAGTAGCCATAACAGGCTCCTTTCTGAGAGCCGTTCAATGCCCACCACCGTGATGGAACCTATTGCCCTCACCCCACTGCCGACCAACGTGAAAGTGTTAAGCCATCTGACAGCAAAGAGCCGTGTGGCGTTTCCCACTGCCGTTCTCGGAGCGGGGGCTGTGGTACTTGCTGTTGCCAACTAGGGGTCGTCTTGTCCTTTGTGCGTGACTAGTGATTTTTCGCTCTCACTGTGGTAGTCTTGAGGTAATCGTTCAGCCCGCTACGACCCATCGGGTCGCAGACGGGCTGGATTTCTATCTACACCAGGGGAAGTGAGCGCGTGGGTACAGTCAAACAGCCGACGACGCTCGATCAGCAGCTGGAGATCCTGAGATCCCGAGGCATGGACGTAGATGAGTCCCTTGCTAGACAGTGGCTCACCAGTGTTTCTTACTACCGTCTCTCCGGCTACTGGTACACGTATCGAATTCTTCCGATCCAAGGCAGCCGAAACGGCTAGACATATTTATTCCGGGGACAACTTTCATTCAGGTGACTGCTCTCTATGAGTTTGATCGAAAGTTGAGAACCCTTATCCACGACGGAATGGAACGGATCGAGGTCGCTATGCGAGCTCGTATCGGCGAACTCCTAGTCGCCAAAGGGGCGCTGTCCTACAAAGACGCCTCACTTTTCCGTGATGACTTCGACCACGAGTCGTGGCTTCGCACAGCTCAGGGCCGAGTTGAGCGTGCGCGTAAACGTAACCATGCCATTGCCCACTATGCGGCCAACTATGACGACTATCCATTTTGGGTGCTCGCGGATGTCCTCGACTTCTCGGACATCTCCCAGTTGTACGACGGCTTGCTGCTTGATGACCAGCGAGCCATTTCTGAAAGCTATGGATTCACCGTCGATGCAGAGCGTTTGAACGCGAAACAGAAGCGGGCCTACTACCGTCAAGACCCACTGGCGCGCTGGCTGGAACAGTTCACTGTTCTTCGAAACACCTGCGCACACCACGGACGCGTATGGAACAGATACCTGACACCCGCCTCATCCAATGCCTTCCTCACTATTGAAAAACTCTCGTCTCTCCCTCGCGGGCAAAGCGATCGGCTCTACGGGGCGCTGCTCGTGATGGCATTCATGCTCACAACCATCTCCCCAGGCACATCCTGGCCCCACAAGGTATGTCACCTCATCGAAACCGAGTACCTGCCGTTACAGGGCCACACCCTCGAGGAGATGGGATTCCCATCGAACTGGCAAGAGCTCCCACTCTGGCGCAGCTAGTCCTTCATATAGAAGTCGCATTCATATCCGTCGGCATCCAGGGGTAGGTTCTTGGCCCAGGGTGGGGTTTGACTCATGAGGGCACAGATCTCGTCCACGGTGCCAGTGGTGGTTTCAACAATGATTTCGTCGTGGACGTGCATCACGATCCGATTCCCAGCATCAGCAACCTTGGCCATGGCGTAGACGAGGAGGTCACGGGCGATAGCTTGGACAATGTTCTCGGTGAGTTTCCCACCGTAGGTTTCTAGGGTGCCCCATTTTCTACTGGTGGTGATGCCGTCGTAAATAATGCTGGTTCCTCCGAACCGGTTCTCGCCCAGGCGAGGCTTCACGCAGGCTAGCCGCCTGCCAGGTGGGAGTTGGATGAAGAGGATTCCTGACTCGAGGCTGAAGGTTAGTGGCCCTACCTGGGTGGGCTGGCGAATTGATACTGTTTCGATGGTGGCGGTGTTGATGTCTGCCCACAGCTGGACGATATTAGGGTTGGCAGCCCGCCAAGCATCCACCAGGGGTTGTAGTTCGGATTCGGTTAATCCCATGCGTAGTGCTCCCATGGCTTTGAGCGCGCCGATACCGCCTTGGTATCCGCAGGCGAGCACCGCAATTTTGCCTTTCTGCCGCAGTTCACTATTCGCCCCGTGTTTTTCGACTGGCACGCCGAACATGCGTGATGCGGTCTCGCAATACAGGTCCTTACCGTCACGGAAGGCCTCGAGGGTGGTCTCTTCGCCGGCGAGCCAGGCAATCACCCTGGCCTCGATCGCACTAAAGTCCGCTACCACAAACCGGTAGCCGCTGTCGGGTATGAATGCGGTGCGGATCAACTGGGACAAGGTATCTGGCACTGACTCGTAGAGCAGCTCGAGCGCCTCAAAATCACCGGAGCGTATGAGGTTGCGTGCTTGGGTGAGGTCAGGCAGGTAGTTGCGGGGCAGGTTTTGAACCTGGATAAGTCTTCCGGCGAAACGCCCGGCAACTGCTCTCTACCGTCGATATTGAACGCGGCATCACCAAAGTCATAGAAAAGCTCGGCAATGCCAAGTACACCGACTTCGAGCCGCTGGAGTTCGAACCAGTCGCGGTCAAGGACAAGATTGACGAACACACGGACTTCTTCATCTACGACGAAGTCGTGACGCATGTTACCCGCTTCTACAGGTTTATCGAACAGCAGATGCAAGAAGAAGTCCGTTTGAAAACCTTCGACGACACGCTGTTGCGTGCACAAATCAAAGCCTTGGCGCGCAAACTCATCGACAAGGGTTACCCCAAAATGCGCATCCACAGCGACCTCACTGATCGACTGATCCAGATCACGAAACAAGACCAGCGTTACTGCGCCTACGTGGTGTCCTACTTTGTCCAGTCATGCGAGGTGTTCGATGCTGCTTCCTAACAAATTGTTCTCCTACCAAGCCACAGCAGTGCCGCTACTGCCTGAGATCTTGAGGCTTCTCGATGAGCCGATGACACCCAAGCAAGTAGCGCTCCACCTGGTTCCAGCCCCGGACCGATCCGATCAAGCTGATCGATGCACTGGACTGCCTGTACGCTCTCGGACGCATCGACCTCAGCGATGAAGGGATTCTATACCGATGCTGAAAGAAATCAGTTGTGACCTGTTTAAGGTTGATGGCCAGCCACGCCCACCCATCACGTTTCACATGGGGCTCAATACAATCCTTGGCTCGATCAAAGGAGAAGCAGGATCCATCGGCAAATCCACTATGATGCTCATCATCGACTTTGTCTTTGGCGGCAACTCCTACGTTGACAGTGACGCTGTTAAAGAACTCGACCCCCACACCATCTACTTCACATTCCAATTCGGCGGCATCGAATATCGCTTCGCCCGGCGTTCTGATGATGCAAAGACAGTGCTTGTCGTTAACGAAAACCGAAACATCATCGCGCAGCCATGGGAGATTAGGCAGTTCACCACCTGGCTCGCCCAGCAATACGGGATGGATCTGCCAGGAGTGTCCTTCCGTAACACACTCAGTCGCTTCTTCCGCATCTACGGCAAGACCAACCACAACGAACTCAAACCCCTCCAAACACGGAGCGGTGAAGAATCCCAACGCGACGCGATCAACATCCTAATCGCTTTGTTCAAGTACTATAAATCCATCGAAGAGTTTAAGAACCAACTCCAAAACGCCGATGAACGGATAAGTGCTTTCCGTGCGGCTCGCCGCTACGAGTTCATCCCCTCTGCTGTCGACGGGCTCACTAAATACAAGGCAAACATCGTCGAGATTGCCAAGCTCGAACACGAACGGAACAAACTCGCCCAATCCACTGAAACCTCAGTTGATCCTGCCGAAGTTGAAAACGCTAATGAACGCAATACCCTCAAACTCCAGCTGACTGACATACGACGCGCAATCAAGGCTAAGAAGGACGAGCTCCACCTATTGGATCTCAACCTCCGCCATGGCGCATACCCCACAGAAGCCGACCTAGCCGCACTCCACGAGTTCTTTCCTAACGCCTACCTCGAAAAACTCGTCGACATTGAAAAATTCCACACCAAGATCCAGACCATCCTCAGCGAAGAGCTCGAGGAAGCCAAAATCGAGGTCGAGCGACAAATCGAGGAATTTGAAGTAGCCGAACGCGACCTCTTTTCATACATGGACTCGATCCCGACATCGAAAGCTTTCACAGACGAGTTCCTCGATGCCTACACGTCTCTGGATCGCAGGATCAATAAGCTCAAAGACGAGAATGAGGCATTTGACACCCGCAACCGCCTCCAGAACGAGAAAAAGCAAGCCAGCAATCGCTACCACGAACAAATCGAGAACGTCCTCACCGATATTGAGATTGCCATCAATACCCAGATGGAGCTAATCAACGATGAAATTACCGGCGGTGAATACAACGCTCCCAAACTCACACTCAACGCCTACAACAGCTATACCTTTGAGACACCGAAGGATAAAGGCACGGGAACAAACCATCGCAGCATGGTCATCTACGACCTCGCGGTCATGCAAAACACAGTGCTACCCGCAGTCGCTCACGACTCGATTGTGTTCGATTCAATGCCCAGACCCGACCTGTCCAACCTTGTGCGCGTCTACAACGGTCAAATCGAGAAACAGATCTTCATCTCCGTAGACAAAACCAGCGAATGCACACCCGAGGCTCAAGCTATTCTCACGGCCACGATGGTACTCAAGCTCGACAATAATGAACAAGCTCTCTTCGGTGAAAAGTGGAGTCGAAAGGAACGCCCATGAAAATCCGATACAACAAACTCTGGAAGATCCTCATTGACAAGAACATGAACAAAGTCCAACTCCGCGAAGCAGCAGGAATCAGCAGTAACTCACTCGCCAAACTCGGCAAAAAACGAACCCGTGCGCATGGACGTCCTGATGAAAATCGCAACCGTCTTGGAATGCAAAGTAGAGGAACTATTTGAGAGCGTCAACGAGTAGTTGCACCGCTCAAAAGTGAAGAGCGGAGATTCAGGAACCCCAGATCAAACATCGAGACGCAGATTGGTATCCTTCAGACTAGTTATAGCGCCCTTAAAGGTCAACCGCATTTTAACCTAGATGACATGGGTCGGCTAATGGATAGGACGTCACTCGTTAGCAAATCCAGCACTGGCCAATGCGTCGAACTCGGTGACTACGATATACGGCAACACCCCACACAAGCTCAGCCAGTCACCAATAGTTAAGATCCCCGCTGCGGTACGGAATACCCGGAAGCTAGCAATACCACAGTTCCATAATCACAGTACCAACTACTCGCTCCTAGCGCACTCATGATGAGACTACTACCTGCGACGAGTGATCATCTGTACAGACCTCACTCAGTACCTCAAGATACTACTCAGCTGGCTCAGGCTGACGCATTCGCATGACGACTTTTCCAAGCTTCGATCTGTCGAAGAAACTCTCATTGATGAATCCTTCAATATCGGCAAAAGAAAACTCGCGTTCAACAGGGAATGGAGCTCCATGAATTGTCGCTATATTGAGAGCTCGTTCAAGGTCTGAGCGAAAGCCGAGACAATTTCCCTGAATTCGTAAATTCTTGATGATGACGTTCTGCAACCCGACCTGAACACCGAGTCCTAGCTTCTTGGTCGACTCGCCATACAATTCTGGATGTTGGTTCAAGAATCCGCACGTCGTGTAGGTGCCACCCAACTCTAGAATCTCGGCCCCCAGTGGAAGATTCATATCGACAAATGGGTCAAATACGTGAGTGAAGCTCAATCCTTCCAATGCTCGAGTCGGATTGTCTCGATCGATCTTTATGAGAGTAGCTACAATAACTATCGGCGTCATCATGGAGAGCAATCCGAACAGTATAACCTTTGGTTCGAAGTCGGTTTGAGGTCTTCTAATACCAAAGAATACTCGAGAGAGCCAGGTACGTGCGAGCTTCATAGAGTTCTCTCGCAAGAATGGGCGGTCTAGATAAGTCATCAGAGCTAGATAGCCGTCAAGCTTGATAAACGGGAGCGCATTAACTATGCACGAAACGTAGTTCAGCGTTGCAAATAAGAGGAGACCCTTAGACACTTCATAGCTAATGGGAAAGAGCGCTATGATGCACGATATACCAGCAACACCGAGCTGAAAGATAATCCCTGCCAATGCGACAGCGACGCGTCGATTATTATTCCTAAGCCGCCAATCATCACTGATGTCGCAATAAAAAGCTGGAGTAAAGTAGAAAAGCATGACTCCGACGCTGTTGGGGGTATCCTCCGAATCCAGTAAGAACTAGTCCATGCGCAAACTCATGTAAGAACATAATGGACAAGGATGCGAGTCCAACAATAAGGTAAGTTCGAAAATCAACAGGAGTCGCGACTGCATCAATTAATGTTTGGAAGTTTCCGAGCAATGCGAGAACACCAACCGCGCAAATGGTTGCCCAGATAATTTGACTTGGCTTGGATACCACCGATCTCGCAAAGGGCCTCAACTTCTCAAACAACTGGGGAGTTTCTAGAAGAGTAAACTGAATTCGGTGGAGTCCCTCGAATCGAAAGCGCCGGCTATTCCTTTTTGATTCCCCTGTGTACAACAGATTCATTCCGTGAAGCTTCTCGAGTGCAGCTTCGATATTTGCTGGAGTCCACACCCCGCCTAGAGTTCTAGAAAGCTCTTCAACGCTGCGCTCTCCAGTGAGCGACTGAATGAGTCGCGCAAGTTCAGGTTGGATCCGGATATAACGCCGACTACCAGCTTGAAGGATCCACGATTCGTCATCTTGATGGGGCTCGTGGAGAACAACCGCGTCTGAAATCCTAGGAGGATTTTTGTGGGCCAGCTGTCGTTAAATCCCGTGTTCTTCATACGCATGCAGTCCTTACGCAATGTCTTTCCGACGGAACAGCACAGTCGAGACCAGCCCAAGTGCTACCAGCCAAACAATGAGAACAAGATATGATGCGCCGACACTGAGTAATTCATCGTGAGGGTCCAGCACTACCCCCGTTGTGGCAAGAGTGAACAGATACCCAGATATTTCTGGTGCAAATCGTTGAATTGCGGGTTCGATCATCCACGTAACGAGTGCAATGACGGAGATAGCGGTAACGGAATTACGGGTTATGAAACCTATGTACAGCCCCCACAAAGAAGAAAGTAGTGTCGACACAAAAACACCGATCGCGATAGTAACGACGTCACTCGTCCACACAAACTCAAATCCTTTTGATTCGACAAGGAGCATTGATACTGGGATTGCGACAATCACCGCTACGGCGCCCAAGATTGCGCCGACAATTGTTGCAGTAAGTGTCTTCATTCCCACAACACTTGTTCTAGTGGGAGAGATTATAGCCGTCCGAGCAATAGTCCCAGTTCCATATTCGCGGGTGATAATCAAAGCGCCCATCCAGGCAGCACAGATAGTCATCGCGAAGAATGAGCGAAGGATCGTGGCACTCCCTTCCTCCGATGAAACTTGAGGTAAGGCAGGATCCACCAACGATTCTGCGAATCCAAAGGCAAAAAGTACGGTTAGACCGAGACCAATTGCTATAAGGACCCAGAACGGCTTCCCGGTAAATGCTTTCAGGAGGTCTGAGCGAAATCGGTTACCTAGCATCATTCAGTCCCTCGGTTCCCATCAGTTCAAAGAACTTATCCTCTAATCTAAAATGTCCGTTCTCTGTAAAATTACTCAGGGAACCAGTGAACTTCACAGTTCGTTTTAAGATGACTACATCATCAACAGTTTGCTCAACTTCGTTGAGCAAATGACTAGAAAGCAGAACTGTTTTCCCCGCTGCAACAAAATTGCGCAAAAGCGTTCTCAGCCAACGAATTCCAGTTGGATCAAGACCATTTGTTGGTTCGTCAAGAAGCAAAATATCAGGATCGGGCAACAGGGCCGTCGCGAGGGCGAGCCTTTGTTTCATACCTTGGGAGAGCTTCTGGACGCTACGGTTTTCGGCATCGGTAAGGCTCACTTGTTCCAACACAGTATCGACTCTCTCGCGACTGACATTATGTGCATGAGCCCATATCATAAGTTCACGTCTGACAGTCGCACCAGGAGTGAACCCTATGCCGTCGATTGAAGTTCCTACAATATTTCTCTCGCGACGGGTGCTGAACGGTTTACCGAAAATAAGTGCGTCGCCTGCGTCCGATTCAAGAAGGCCAAGGAGTCCACGTATGCATGTCGTTTTACCAGCCCCATTTTCTCCTAAGAGCCCTACGACCCGACCTGGTTCGACAGAGAACGATACATCCTCAACAGCTGTTACTGATCCAAAAGACTTTGAAAATCCTCGAAACTCGATTGCCGCCTCTGCCATAACTATCGATCCCGGCGATTTTGAAAGCCAATAAAAGCCAAGGCAGCTAGAGTGGCTATGAGTGCGACGTAGAGGGAGCCCGACTTAAACCTCTCATCGACAAATGTAACGATGACAAAGATTGCGGCGAGCAGGGCAATGAGGACCCACGTCACCTTGGCACTACCATTGTTCTTCTTATTCACGTGTATCACGTCCTCTGGGTGGCTATGTGAACCTGAATGCTCAGGTTCACATAGCCAATTAGCATTACTAGTCAGTAATGGATCGTTTGGGATTAGGTTGCTGCGGAGGCAGCTGTCGCAGCCGAGAAGACCAGTGTCGCGACGGTAATTTCGACGCCCTTTTGGAAACCAGTCCACCAACCGGGTGCGTCCATGGCCTCAAGTTCCTGCATTTCCAATTCTGGTAGTGCTCGGATTTCAAAAGGTTCCATGGTATGTACTCCTTTCGGTAATTTGGAAGAATTTAGGTCGCAATGATCGGCACCGCAACGAGTGACTTAAACACGGTGTATGCCGTGCCAGACACTGCAGAGATTCCCGATACAACACTTGCTGCAGTTGCCCAGAACGGAGCGTCCATAGGCTCAAGCTCCTGCATATCGAGTTCCAGAAGTTCTAGCTGGTTTTTCATTTCCCCTCCTTTCAATTATTACCTTGACTAGCTACCGATACAGCATGGGACGGTACTAATGCAGCTTCAAGAAGGTTCTCAAGCTCATTGCCCTCGAATCCACGAAACATCGGTAGCCTTTCACCCCATGCTCGCATTATTCTCTGCACAAGCATGGGAATGCATAAAGATTGATGATCTGAGTGCTGAACGTTGTCAGCAAGTAGGGAAGCAACACCTGCCACTGGGTCTTCAGGTACATCCCGCCCGGCGTTCTCTGCAAACGAGCTCCAAATGGATCTCAGGCGTACCGCACTTCCCCAACGATCATCACCTTCTAGGATCCGAAGAAGTATTTGGGGAAGGATCAACGACAGAACAGGGATTTTACGCTCCCCTGTCAGTGCGCAAATCTCGTTGACGATTGGCCACCACTTAACTCCAAAAGGTGGGCGTTTGTACGTCACACCTGATTGATGAGAACGTGCGCCAATTCTGAGTAAGTTCTCTTGCCAACGAGAGTCTTTGAGTCGGTCACCGTCCATTAGTGCTGGAGCCATGCAGTGCACGTATCCCCGAACCACTGCATCTTCAGGCTGATGCGTATCGTCTTGCGGTGCGATAAATGTTCCAAGGAGACGAGCAAAGATTTCCAGAACACCTTCATGGAGGATATTCAAAGGGAGCGATTGCAAGAAATCCGTATTATGCCACGCGACCGTAGGTGCAAGCCCTGCCCCCAAGACAAGCTTTCGATCTCCCGGCTTCTTCGCCACCGCAACTTGGCTTACTTCGCTTCCAGTCCCGAGAGTCGTCGGGATTGCCGCTAGAAGGTGGGCACGGTGTTGTAGCTCAGGAAGAAGGAGAAACCCACACCGCGCATTTAGATTAGGCAACTCCGTAAGTCCAAGGGAGTTCAAATAGACACGGAGCTTCACGTCATCGAGGCAGGAGCCTCCTCCAACAACGATTACAAAAGAACCAGTTCGGAGATGACCGTCGAGTCTTCCACTGCGATACGTGATCACACGAGTGTCACCAACAGAATGTCCCAAAGAATTAATGAATCTTTCCGTCACTGAGCCTTCCAAGATGGATGAATCAAGGACGATATCTAAAAAGTCACTGTTATAGCCATGGATCCACCTACGGAGATCTGACATCCCAGCGACAAGCACAGTTTGAGTGTTAATGGGAAGCATTAGACACCCCCTTTAGCTTTGATTCATCTTGAAATGTCTGCGAAAACGCTTCGAGCCCTGCGTCGATTTGTTCCGTCATAAACTCGAGATCTGTTGTCGTGTAGGTATAAGCCGGAAATACTTGAATACCGGAAACTCCTGGATATACTATGACTCCCTCGGTCTTGATTAACCTGACTAGACGTTGAACCTGTTCGCCATTCAGCGGATGACCATTCGGAGTTACACAGCTAATTGACCGCATTGCGCCTACGCCACCTATTTCGGTGATCAGCTCATTGCTTTCCCGGAGAGTTTCGAGTGCACTTGTCAGTCTAATTTCTAATTGTTTAACACGTGTATCCGTTTCAAACGCAGAGAGTTCCTGCAATGTCGCTAGGATTGCTGCACTTACAATTGGTGAACCGGCCTGAGTTTCCCCATGGGCGATTGTCACCGTATCGAGCACTTCCGAAGTATTCTTGCTCAACAAAATCGCAGAAGCTGCAAGTGTCCCGTTTGTCAGCGCCTTCGAAAGTAAAAGCACATCGGGCTTCTCCTCCCACTGATTACTCGCAAAATCTACTCCTGTGCGCCAAAAGCCAGTGGCGACCTCATCGGCAATAATTAAGAAGCCGTAGCGGGAACGTAAGGTGAAGACTGCACGCAAGAAATCTGGTTCAATAACCTGGCATCCGTTTCCAAGGACCGGCTCAAGAATGATGCCACCGATACGTTCTCCTTCGATGTCGAATAACTGTCGCAGCTGATTCACGTCGTTTACGCGAACATGCCGAATATTCCTTTGATCTACTCCATACATGGCTTGACCGAGATCTTGACCTGTCAATGCGAAAGCACCGAAAGACAATCCATGATAACTATCGTGAAGGGAAACGATATTCGCCTTGTTCGTGTTGCCATTTACAAGTTGATATATACGAATGATCTTCATCGCGAGATCGTTCGCAGAAGCACCACTTGTGGAGAAGTACACCCTCGTATACGCATTATCCAGTCCACTGAACGTAACCAGTGCGTCAGCGGCTTGTCGAGCATACGTATGTTCGGCACGAAACGTGCTGAGGTATGAAGCATCAATAGCCGCCCGATGTATCGCATCTGCGATGTTGCGGTTACCGTATCCCAGTGGTACATTCCATAACCCACTTGTTGCGCAAAGCTTGACACTTCCATCCTCATATGTCACGTGATGACCTTGAGCACTCATGGCGATGTGTTCTGGGCGATTACGATCTACGGGAGCTAGAAGGTTTGCCAAGAGCGCGCTACTTGGATTTGCCGTCATTTCCTACTCCCCTCTCACTAATGAGCTACTTGGTAGGATGTGAACACCTAACTTTCGTTCCAATTTTTCTACGTGGCTGCGGATGGTTGGGTCCAGATCATTCAGGGAATCTCCGTTTAGCATCCGCACTGTTTCTAATACACGGGCAGCCTCACGTGAGATTTTGATAATCGAGCCAAGTGATCCTGTACCTATGTACGCGTTTTCAGCACTCCACAAGATGCCGTAGTCAGTGCGTCCCCACTGCATCGAGGATTCCAGGTCGTGAACGCCACCAAATCCTGAAGCTCTCACGGGTTCAATTCCTCTAGCTAGGAGTGAACGCCACATGCCTGCCACATTCAGGAAGTTTTCAACCAAGGTCTACTCTCGATAGCTTCTTGGCAACCCTTGTTAGCCGATACGATTTCGAGAGCTGCTGGGCAACCTGATATTGGGCTATGCAATTCGGCATATGACTTCTTAATATGGCTAAATTGTTGACGTACACTCCCGAGCGGAGTGCCATCAGCACTCACCCGCACAGTCCCGTCAGAAGCAATCCATAGACGCTCATTGGGTGTTCCCTGACCCCGCCAAAGCCCGAAGGCTGTTTCGTTCGCAATGATCGTAGATGGGTCTACTAGTATTGGTTTGAAGTAACCGTTATGGAAAGCTTCGTCAGCAGCAACTAACAGTACGTCAAGGTCTGATTCTGTTGCGATTCGCAACAACCGGGGTCCAATGGTTGGCATGAAGTCAGCCAGTGCGAGTGAGGTTGATTGGATGGTAAAACTATTCGCGAGGCGCACCTCACTGGTCGGAGCTTCCAAATCTCCATCAAACGTCACATCAACCCTTGGTGCCTCGGATGGAGCAAAAACGAGTGTCTTGTCGTTGATGTAGTTATTTTCGAGCAGTATGGGCAGATGATGTACGTCGGCAAGTACAACAACTCGCGAAATTCCAAGAGCCTGAGGACAACCGCTAGCCCAGCTAGCAAAGCCCCATTTAACAGTATTCCTACGTATCAAAATTCAACTCCATCGTTGCATTTGAGAACTGTATAGAATCATACCTATACCTATGAACAAGATGATAGTCAAGCTATGTATTAGCTTGACAAGATTACACAATTCCCGGATCGATTTAGCAGTTTGAACAGTCATATAGACTGTCGTTTTGGGTTAGTCAGTAGCGGTTGAAGAGTACTGGATTTTGTTCCGCTTCTTATATGGGACCAGCTCGTTGATCCGGGTTTGATTCTAGCTGGCGAGGCCCCTGCCTGGTACGGCGTAATCCAAGGACTCGTTAAGGCGTGTGGTGTTCCACCAGTAGATCCAGTATGTCTTTTCACTGCCATCAAATATCCCTCGTAGAAGCCTTCTAGTACTCGGTGACGCCGATCCCGGCCTTCATTAGTCGCTCGCACCTGTCGATCGAGATGAGCACCGCCATCGGTCTGCCGTTCTTGAGCATGAAAGCAGCCTCATCTTCTTCGGATAGCTTCGTGATGACCTTCGAGGGCTGACCATGCAGGAAGTCTACATATTGTAGAAGCCAATTGTTGTCTTCTCCGTTTTGCCACCCACATCGATCCTTCTCAGCGCAGCTCCGCAGTCATAAGCTAATGCACTATGCAATCCATAAAGTTATTTACTAAAGATGGTACCCAGCGAGGCTGCTCCCCCTCACGAGATACACGCCAACGCAAACCGCGATCCGCACCCCCTAGACAGTCCGCTGCGCAGCCCTTCAGTATGAGTCAGTCCCATGGCGGTCACCGGACGCTTAGGACAGAGCTCTAGAGGTCGCCCCCGGAAGTAACAAAACCCCTTATCACCAAAAATCTAAGGCAAGTTGAGCCCTTATCAAATCCGACGTCTAAGTATCCATCTAGACGCCCATTTGGATACAAAATATCCGAGTGGGTGTTCTTGCTTGTTATCGCGGTCTTCTAGGTGATGATAGTAACAATCGAGAAAGGTCAGGGTCGAGTGTAAGCAAGACCCAGCACAACCCAACCGAAGAAAAACACCTTCCAGACAAGTACGCCTCAGTCAGCGAGTCAAACAGTCCATGTGGTGGATACCCCCATGCATGTTTGGGCACGAGCCTCTATCCCCATCAAACCTATCAGATATGGAAGGCAGGGCATGTTACGGCGGATTCGACCGCGCTATCAGAGGTGAAGGCGAAGCGAGTGGGAGCGTGTATGACGAGTGCAGGCTTTTGGTATTATAGAGCATTTCATACTAACAATGTTACATGTGCTGAAAGACACATACTGAGTGCTAATATTCTTTCATAGTGCAATGGTGCACTACACAAAACCTAAGGAGTAATTCATGACTACAAGGTTTAAGGTGGCGGTCACGGCTATTGTTTCACCTGACCAATTTACCGGTTCTTGCCACGCCTAGTCAGGAGGATGGCATATGGAGAAGATGAAGCCACATCTTTTGGATTCTCAGTTCTGGCGTTGGGCGCTGTTTGGCATCCCAGTGCTAGCTCTGGTCGCATACTTTTTCACCTGGGACGAATTAGCGAGTATCGAGGCAACATGGCTGAAGTTACTCATCGTTGCTGGTGAAATTGCTGCAGGATACGTTGGCCTGGCCATGCTGTTATGGTGGAATGCTTTCATGCAGCACCGGAATAAGAACAAGCATTGATTACACTTGCCTGCATACGTCAGTAGCGCAGGGTTTTTATGCTGTTGCTTTGTGACACTGCCTCAAGCGGTTTGGCATGAGGTTGGATAAGTCAGCACTGTTTGGGCGTTAACCCCTTTAGGGGTTAACGCCCAAACACTTTATTTAGCAATTTGGAGAAGCTGAGTTTCATGTTCTCTATTCCTCCTGATGGTCAGCACTATTGCCAAGACAAGGGTTAAAGCTACTATTGGTACTGTCATTAATTTTTTAAGATAGTAGGTGTATATCCTTATACAGGGTATTTGACGGTATTTTTATGGTTTTTATCTTCAATGTGAGCGTTGTTCTGAATGTATAGGCGGTTCGAGTGTATTCGTTGAAGTCATGGGCTGGCTCACTGCTCATCGGCGTTCGGGTAGCACTTTTATTCGAGACGCGTAAAGTAATGCATGCTACCCAAAGCCGTTTAGAATCTTTTGGGATTGAGACCCGTAATGCACGCACAATTTCTCGTGTGCTTGCTTATTTTTCGTGGATAAATATCGCTACGAGTCTAGTATGCTCATTTATCGCCCCTCCCCTTCAGCGAATTTTTGACCTTCAAACGTCCGATGCAAACGGAATGATCTTACTAATCTGTATGGGGTGCGTACTGTTTGTACTGAACGTTGAGGCAAAGAATAGGCGTCGTCATCATCTTTTCCTCAGCTTATTATCTCCAGCTAGCCGATACGGGTTTTGTTCGGGGTCTCTGTTAGTGGCTCTTCCTATCGTGGTATTCACGATTAAACAGGCGATACATCTACAAACTGAAATTTTATTCGAGGTAGTCTCAATTTATGTAATACTGCTAATGCTGCTTCTAGCCTTTGAGCGAAAAATGAGCACATTATTGGTTCGCGTCATCAACCTGACAACCGTTGCGGTTGCTCTTGGGCTAGTAACGTATTATTTTGATGTGAGCCAGTGGGGTATCAAGTTATTTGCCCTCACAATAGTGCAATCACTTTTTGCCGGACTACTAACTGTATTAGCCGCAATCACGACTTCTATTATGGCTAGTTGGCTTGGGAAGCACCGTTTGGGACCGAAAGATACCAAGACCCATCAAAAGATTGGAATACTTGTTGGTCTATCCCTTGCACTGTCGTGGGTAGTGACTATTGTTTTACAGATGAGTGACCGCTTTTCACATTTAACAGGTCTTATTCTTGTTACTGGCATCATGTTGGGTTGCCTCTTGCTACGAGTACATGCGGCACGGTTTACCAACCCCGAATCACTAGGCATGGGTCTATTACTTGGTCGAGATTTGCAATTTTCTGGTGAGAAAATTGTGAGATTCTATCGTTTTAATTGGGTGCTTTTGTCATTACCTCTGTTTGTTGGAGGGGTTCTCTTTTTAGCGTTACAAGGTACCTATTCTGGAATCATTCTGCTTTTTTCTCTTGTATTTTTGGAGTTAGCTGTCGAGGAAATAGCCATTCAGCGTCGAACAGTAGTTCTACCTTCGTCATCACTTAATTCATTAGGGATAATTTCTCGTTCTGGATTAGGCGCTGGTATTGCCCTAGCCATAGTGTGTTCCGTTTCGGGCGCTGTTGGAGTAACGCCTTCTATTCACTTAGACGAGAATTCTTTAAGCGTCGTTATTGCAAGTTTGTTATTTCTTGTATCGGCTGGTGTTCTCATGTGGCTTCGTTACCTCGACTCAGATAAGTGGTTGCTTTCAATTTTTTGCACACCAAAGGATCAAGATATAGATGATTAAAATTGAGGAACTATTTTTTTCGTATGGGAATCATGTTGTATTTGACGATGTTACGTTTCAATTACCAGAACGAGGTCTCGTAGCAGTCACCGGACGTAATGGGGTTGGCAAAACAACCTTATTACGAATTCTTGGCAGGGTATATCAGGCTCATTTCATTGGTTCGCCTCAATTTACGGCTACTTATATAGACACAGAATATTTAACTCTCGACACGTTAACGGTTGCTGAGGTAGTTGATGTGCTTTCTCGGCAGGGTAAGCATCTCAAAAGTGAGATGTTGTCAAAAAATCCTCTAATCACTCAGCAGATGTTGAGTACCCAGCTAGGGGCATTATCTTTGGGGCAACGTCAAAGGCTGGTACTTGCAATAGCTTGTTCGTTACCTACCTCTTCGATGCTATTGCTTGACGAGCCTTTTAATGGGCTGGACGTTGAATCCTGTACGAGCGCTCAAGATCAGTTAGTGAATATTAGTCAAGAAAAGTCGATTCTTTTTGCGACGCATAATTTACAGGATATGAATGAGCTAGCAACACACATTTTGCACATTGATGGACCGCATCTGATTTCCTTAGAGAAAAACACTCCAAAATGATTGGGCAAAATTACTCGTAATGTATTAAGCGTTGTTCTACTTGTATAGAGCAACGGTTACCGGATGAGATGAAATCATTATTTTCTTCACCGATAAAGGACCCATAAAATGTTAACGACACCGTCACATACTCAACAAACCGATGCATCACAACGAACGCTCATCCCTGTAAGTCTCCGTATTATCTTAGGGCTGGTGTATACCGCATCTATCCTTATTACTGTAGAAAATTTGCTCGTTACGCAACTTAATTCTTTTGGCGGGTCACAAGTTTTATCGCTGAGTGCGACTATGGTTTTCTTGCGTGTTATCACTGCTGGATGGGCTCTTTTACTGACTCTTTTCCAAGGTATAGCGTTGGGTATTCTTTTTGCAGTATCAACGGGCCTTCCCCGCCCAAGAATTGGCGAAAGTTGGGGATATATTTTAGTAGCGCAGATGCCATTTTCACTCGCAGTATTCACACTATTTGTTCTAGGCAAAACTGACGCTCTACCAATGGCTTATGGGCCGTATGTTCAACAGCTATCGGGAGTGATAACAGCGATTGTTTTTGCGATTTTTGCTTCACGAGGGAAGCAGGTTGTGTATCCGAGACTCGTTGCATTTATTGTGCTAACAATCGCGGCTAATTCTGCAATACTCTTGCTAACAAGTCAGATACACGCTCATCTAGCACTGTCTAAAAGTTGAGCAAGCTAGATTAGAAGGTTTATCTGTTCCTCCGTCCTGTCTATGCTTCATGGTAGACACCGTGCGGGTATAGGCGAACCATATTTTAGTCAGGACGCTAAGCTTGATAGTTAAGTTAGTAAGCCATGTCCTCAAGATTCTATTGAGCCAAGAAAGATTATGGTGATTACAAACTATAGTTTTTCAGAACATCAGTGCCCTGATAACGGAGATGTTGAGGAGAGACTGCGACTGTTTGTCAGAAGATAATGCTTAAATTAAATCTTCGTCATGATATTTAACCATCTAGTATTCTCCTTCTATCGCTGAGGCAACAAGGTCTTTTGCTTTGGGTGGCGGGTGTATAGCGATATAGCTTCTATACTCTTTACTTATCTAAGAATTCGGATAGGATAGTAAAAATATCTTTAAAATTGACCAACTAATCGTGACAATGGTGATGGTTAGTTGGCTGTAATTAGGGTGGCTGGTTCTAGCTGGTTACGAAGGAGTAAACACTATGAATAGCTTCAGCTATTGCCATAAGCCTATTTGGAGTAAGCAGTGTCAGATTTTTTGTCAAAATCATTTTTAAGAACAAATAATCGCATTGAATTATTTTTATCATACTTTTCTTTATTCTCTTTTCTAATACTATTACTATTTATTGAACGAATATCAGCGGACTCTGATATTTTAATGAGATATTTTAGATACGTTATAGAATATAGAACGATTTTAATGCTAACACTGTCAACGATAGCGCTATTATTTCATTATCGGCTGTTGGTTACAGCTAGAGTCGAGGTTGATTGTCGAGTATTAGTTGGAGACACTTTGAGGAGTA